>NZ_DAIRUZ010000008.1:0-238466 GCF_036803085.1 Phnomibacter sp.
GAAATTTTATTCAACCAACTTTTTGGCCAACTATTTTTTGAAGTTTTTTTTCAAGGCTAACCGTCCTAAAACAGTACCCTATGCCTAAACTCCCTACCCCCCTCATCACCCTCACAAAGATCTCTTCCTAACCCCTCAAAACATACTCGTTTTTCAAAAGCGGACGGCAAAGATAAGGGGGTTTGTGACTTTGCAAAAAATAAAATGGAATTATTGAGGATAGATATTCACAATGCGAAGTGCATAATGCGATGAAACTCCTATCAGATAAGGGTTTCATCGCTATTGGAAGATTCTGTTTGACATTTGATTTTTGGTTTACTTAACAAGTACTATATCTGATTGTGATGAAGAAGATTGTTATAATGATTCATTTAAATGGACTGGATAGGCTTAAGAGTATTACAGTAGCCGGGATAGCCCCGATTGTAGTGGAAAGCCCGAAAGCCGCACAGGCACTGTGTGGCTGAGGACTTGGAACGAAAAGCGGGAGCAATAGCTGAAAGTAGTAATGGCGATGATAGCTCCGCATAAATATTCATGGATAGATGCAAAACAACAGGCTACTGATTGGTAGATGAACCGGAGTTATCGGGGTTTAAGAAGGCCATTGCTGTACTGGACAGCCCTACAGTTAAATAGACTATATCTGAATGGCCTGTTGGAAATGGGACTACTGTAACATGATTACTACATCCTTTTTGCGACTGGCCGGCCACACTTGAAGGTCTGTTATTTTGCCTGCCTGTAACCGGGCTTCAACAGTTGTATTGCCCGGTGCATGCAGTTTGAAATGCACATCTTTTTCTTTGGGCCATGCGGGAAAAAGCAACAACTGGTCGCCATTGATTTGTAACAGCATTTCCTGCAAACCAATCATGCCGCTACCGCCCCAATTGTGGTCGGGCACCCAATCGAAACCAGGGCCCCAAAAAGCAGGAAAGCGGCGGTCGCTATTGCGCAACTTCATGGAGGTAAGCTGCCAGGCATCGCTGGTGAGACCTAATCTCGCAGCCCAAATATTGTCTTGCTTCCAACCCACATGACTACGAAATTTTACCACATTGGTATCGAGATACCAAGTATTCAAAGCCGTATCTAAACCGGGTTTGCCAACGCCGTAACTACCCCATGGAAAAACCGGATACAACTGTGGCGATTCAGTATTGTTGATGCGTTCCCAACTCTTTGCAGGTGCCAAAGTGGTTTTACCATTGAACTGCTGGAAAGAAGGATAAGGAATGCGTTGCAGAAGCTCTTGCACATAGTTGGCTTGCGCATAAAAATACCCGGCTACCGTATCCCTTTCGGGCATTGAATGATGGCGATTTGCAAGCCAGCTATGAACATAGTCAAGAGTACCTACTGCAATATGATACATGCCTGCAGTTGTAGTTATCGAATTGGTAGCCATCTTAAATGTTTCCGCAGCACTACCAGGGTAAATGACCAGCTTGCCATCTGCATCCAACGCTTTACTGCCCCGCTGTTTGGCCAGTATTTGATAATGCTCATCGAAGAAACGGAGACAAGACATGATGAATGGAATTCGGTCTGCAATGTCTCTTCCGGTGTACCGATGTTCTTCCAACATCATCAGGCAAAATTCAAATACGGTGTCCCACTCATATTCGAGCCATGCATTGTACTCCACCCCTTTGTCAAAATCAGCGGGTCGTTTGGTGCCGTACTCAGCATAGTTGGGCAAACCAAAATTTTCCATTTGTTCTGTAAAACAGGCACCGTTATGATTCCAGTAAAACTGCGTTCTTAATTCAGCATTTTTTTGCAGCCGCAGGTAAAAGTTAAGTTGTGGTTGCAGCATGTCCCAATCGCCACTTTTTATCATGGGATAGTAAACGAGACGTTGGTTTTGCGCTGTGTGTAAGCCGCCACCCCAGTTGCGAAAATCGGGTGTCAATGCCAGTTTGGAATCGGTAAAAACAGGATCGACGGTAAGCAAACCGCCATTGAATTTGGTAGGCCATTGCCCCTTGGCATTGCAGGCCAGCATGTAGCGAAACAACTGATAATTTCTACCTACCTGCCAGGCAATGCTGTCTTGCTGCAAGCTATCAATGTAAATAAAACTGCGTTGCCAAAAGGCTTTCCACCATTGCAGCGTTTTTGTTCGGGCCGATTTGTCTTGCAGTGACTGCTGCTGCAATGCAAGCAGGTTATTTTTCCAATCAGCTATGCTGGCTGTTTGCTCATTGTGCAAATACAACTGCAACGAAAATGAAGTGGCATTTGATTGGCTTTTCAGTTGCCATGCTTTATAATCTGTGTGGGCATAAGTGCCGGTATCGGTACCTGCAGGTACAAATTTTTTGCCGGTAAGCAATCCGCCAAAAGCCAGTTGTTTCAATGGATTGTAGAGCTGTGCTTTCACCGGCTGCATACCCTGCTGAGCCACGATGGTATCAAAAATGGTTTGGCTGCTGTTGTGGTGATAAAAAAACACCGCATTTGCTGCAAAGCCAATGCTATCCGCCTTGTACACATTGTTTTTGGGTGCCGCCCATTTCCACGAATTCCCGAAATTTTCTCTGGCTTTTACTATACGGTCTTGGTAACGCCAACTTTCGTAAGCCGCTGTTACGGCTATCTTCCTGTTGCTTTTTACATCAACATGTGCCACGGGTCGAAATACATCTGCCCAAATGTTGACGGTTGCTTTCACCCCATTGTTTTCGCCCGTTACAGACACGTAGCCTTCCTGCAAATGCAACTGTTGAGTAAACGATTTTCCTGTAAAAGGATTTGGAGATAATTGAATGCGCAAACGGCCAGATTTCATGAGTGTATTGTGCTCATCAAAATTGCCGCTACGTGCTACATAGATCAATACATCGCCATTTTCCACCCACACATTCATGCCAATGTCGCCGGCACCACAAGGCATAGATGCACCAGCGTTATCACTGGGCGAATGCCAGATAACATTGTATGCATGCATGGATGGCTGTGCTTGCGACCACAGCATCCAGCAACACAATAACAAGCTTAGTACACCTCTCATTGAACAACTAATTTCACCGCTCCTGTTAAGCCAGCCGTTTGCAATGGTTTGCCTTGCAATCGAAACGGTGCGGTGGTAAAGGTAAGACGTTGATGGGGCGGCAGTTGCGCATCTGCAATCAGGCGGTTGTGCCAAGTGTTGGTAACCTCGATTTCAATCAGGTTTGTACCTTCCTTCAGCACACCGCTAATGTCAAGTTGATACGGTGGCGTCCAGATGGTACCGCAGTCAATGCCATTCACTTTTACCGTGGCAATGTTGTACACCGATTCCAACTCCAGCCATGCCTGTTGAAAAGAAGCTTGCGGTTGCAGGTTTACCGTTTTGCTATACTTCACTGTACCGGAATAATAGCGTACTGCATCGTTTGCAACGGTTGTCCAGCTTTGTAACGCAGCCATGGGCAACGGTGCAGCCGGCCCCGCTTTGGCAGTATCAAATTGCAGCGTCCAATCCCGGCTGATATCGAAAGTTTCTGGTGCTTTGATGGTGGCTAAAACATCACTCTCGGGTGCTGCTTCTTTTTTACAAATAAAGAATACTGCTTGTGCTGCATCCAACATCACATCGACTACAATCCCCTCCTTACTGACGGTGTAGCGATAGTCATTAAAATATTTTCCGGTAACCGGATCAAGTGCTTCAACAGCAGGATAACCCGACCGTAATGTGAAGGAAGATCGAATAGAACGGTATGATTGATTGCTCACAAAGTAAATGTCTGCATCAGGAAGACGACGATGTGTCCAAGCCAGTTGGCCTTTCCCTTTTGTAACGTCCACATCTTTCTGCACTTGCATCAATGGCTCATTCTTTGTCCATGCACCGATGTGCAATTGTCCTTTATACCCGCCAGCTTCTATTACTGAAAATACTTTTCTCAGTTCAGCATTCTCATCTTTCATACCCCGGCCAATAACAGGCGATTGCTCCAATACAATGCGGGCACCTTGCTGTAGCAAACTCAGTATTTTTTTTGCCACAGGCACAGTCATCCACAAATGATTGGGATTGAGTGCATGCTGTGCCGGAAACACCAAAACCGAATAGCTGTTGCCGCCGGGTGTCACCACCTTGTTACCCACTACAGTCATTTGCATCAATACATCGGGGTTAAAAGAATCGTATGCATACCCATTCAGCGGATCTATCCAATTTTCGGGGTCGGCCATGTTCGCAGAATGACTGACACCATCGGGTATGCTGCGCAATGGCTGACCGATATTCGCCAACCGCTGTTGCTCGGCCTGCAACTTTTCAGCCGTCATCAAACCCGGCAGCACATTCACCAACCTGTCTGGCAGTAAGGCCCTGCGTGGCAATGCATCACTGGTAAAAACGGCGATGTCTGTTACCGGTTTGCCCAGCTGCAACAACGCCTGACAACGGCTCAGGTATTCCATCCATGCCTTGCTTTGTTGAAACCAGGTTTGATCTCGTTGAAAATACAAACCCACCCCATCGAGGGTCATGCCCGGCTGTTTGTTCACCCAAGGATTGTGTGCAAACACATGAAACACCAGTTTATTAATACCCAATGCAAACTGCCTGTCGCCAAGGGCTTTCAGCTTACCGGGATGTTCTGTCCAATCCATGCGAACCGTTGTAAAAGATTCGGCCTGCACTATGTTTTTTCCATACATGTGTGCTGCACTAATAGCATCACGCATGTCGTTGGGTTTATCATGCGTAGGACTGTTGTGCCAAAATTCACCCATGGGCAAATCGGCGTACTTAAAATGCGTTAGTCCGTCACTCATCATAGTTGGCGCAATGGCTTCTGCACTCAGCAAACATCCTTTTGCTTTTGCAGCAGCTTTTACCTGCGTGTAAAAAACATCGTTTACCAAATCGGCAATGGTTTGTCTTACATCATGCAATACTTTCTCCGATTTTTCTGCACTATTCACTGGCACACCTGTCATGCACAGCAGCCAGGGTGTGATATCATACCCACGACGTTGTTGAAACGCAGCAGCAAAATTGGCCGACCAGTTTTGACTACCAGCCTCCCAACTATCTACGTGCAACACTTTCAACACCTGCTTTGCCAGCACCGCATTTGTTTTGCTGTAAAACTGACCGAACCAGCTGTTGAGTTGCAACTGCACAGCTGCAGGATTAAACTTGTCGCACTCCAACCCCAAACCTGCACCACCCGTGTAGTTGGTGTGCCCTTGCGAAGTATGACCAATGCGAACAATCATCCAATTGCCCGCAGGCACTTTCCATTGCAAACGACCCTGCTTATCCAGTTTTCCGGTGAGGTTGATGATGCGTTCTTTGGGCACCGCATCTGATACTGTAACAGCACCATCGTAAGTAGCATCAGCCATGCGCCACACCGAACCATTCTTCGATTCGTACTGATGAATTTTTGGCTGATTGCTCAGGTAAATGCCTTTTACTTTCAAAGAAGGTTTCCACTTTGCCGCATCCAAATCTTCTGCACCGGGCAATGAGCCATCTTTATTGTACACAAATCTGAAATGCGTGGCAGTAGTAGCCGGTATGGCATAGGTAAAATTTTCATCTGCATCTTGCCAGCCATGCCGTGGTGCTTGCAACTGAGCAATATCTGTAAAAGTAATGCCATCGTTGCTGCTTTGCATTTTCAACCGCAACGCCTGATAGGTATTGCCACCCGTTTTTATTTCCAAAGAACGGATGGTTACGGAAGTGTCGTAGCTGTATTGAATCCAACACACAGTATCGCTGCGAAAGGTTTGCTGATTGTTGGGCTCACTCAAAAATGATGCATCAGCAGCATTGCTGGTAGAAACAATGGGGTGTAGCAACATCTCATCGGGCACAGCTTTCAGCGGGTAAGCAAGTATGGCTACCTCTTTGTAAAAACCTTTGTACGAAGCAGGCTGCTGCAGTTGAATGTTCGTAGCGCCTTGCTGAACCACCGTATTACTCCACACCAGTTTTTGCATGCTCAGTTCGGGTGTAATCCACGGGCCGCCAGCCAATGCAAAACCATCACTCACATGAACGCCCAGTTGAAGGTTGAGGCGCTTCGCTTCTTGCATGGCAAACTGTACCAGTTGCCACCATTCAGCACTCAGTTGCCGGGCAGTGGGGCTAAACGGAATGTTGGCACTTGTGTCTTTGATGGGCATAAGGTAAGCACCGGCAATCCCTACTGATTTCATGGCTTCCAAATCAGCCGTAATGCCCTCTTTGGACACAGCAGCATGCATCCAATACCAGAACACCCATGGCTTTGCTTGCTGGCCGGGATGTTGGAATGAATGCTGAATAACATCGTTGATTTTCGTTTTTGGCTGTGCCGCTAATTGCAGACTCCACAATAGTAGCCAAGCCATACACATCCACAATTTCTCCAGCCTTATCAGCACTGCTTTCATCATCCGCAAATTTGCTTATTTAAATGTAAGCGTTGATGCACCTTTATCTACCGACGTAGCCACAGCTATACCCCTGTTGTCATTTTTATCGACGGCGCAATAAAAGTGATACGCCACTCCCTTCCATTTTACAACAAAACTTTTGTGTGCATACTTCGCATCATAGGGTTCGGAAGATGCAATGAGATCATCCCCTGTCCAATCTGTCCAATTCACTAAATCGTAACTGCAGGCAAAACGGTTGAAGGTTTCATTTTTTCTGGCTTCCCAAAAAGCCCCGAAATAAAACATCACCCACAGGTCATTTATTTTTTGAATCACCGCATCGCCGGTAATGCCCACACCATGTTCCATTACAGGATGGGGAAGGTAGCGTTTCCAATTCACCATATCATCACTCACGGCCATACCAATGCGTTCAAACCAGCGCCACTTGGGTTTGTTACCACTGCTGTCGCCGTTGGCATTGTAATACATCACAAACTCACTGCCGAGTGTTGTATGCTTATCTCTGATGATGGTGCTTTTGTACAGCTTCCTGTTTTCCCACCAACGTACACCCGCATCTGTATTACTCAAAACGGGCTGCGTCAACCTATTCCATTCATGTGGCTTGGTTGGGTTTGCGGAAGTATTTGCAATACCAATGGCCAACGGGCCGGCTTCGTAACCAAGGTCTTTACCGCCGATGTAACTCATCCAGTATTTGCGTTGGTATTTTTCCAGTTTGTAATTGCCGCCCCATTGGGTGTTTTGCAATGCAATGTATCCTGCTTTCTGGTTACTGTCCCACCCGATAGTTTTCGGGTCAGTGGTATCAGAAAAGCTCATGAGCTTGCCGAGTGTTGTCCACTGTAATAAGTCTTTGCTTTTAGCCAGCCAAGTTTCATAACCACGACCATCAAATTGAATGTAAGTCATGTACCAGGCATTGCCCTTTCGGAAAACGGATGGGCAATCGATTTTCTTCGTCTCATTTTCAGGAGTTACAACAAGACCATATTTGAACGGCGTCTTTACTTCCTCATATACTTTCTGCATCACATCCTGCGGTACTTGCGCATGAACTACAAAGGCACTAAACACACTAAGCAACACGAATAGCAGCTTTGTGCAACTTCCCTCCTTTGTGCCTTCGTGGTTCATCCTTTTATTGAATTTCTCTTGCTCTCTCACCAGCTGATTTCTTTTTTGCGTTGAACGGAACTATGTAAAAACTGTATTGATAATCGTTCGGCTTTATTTGATATTGCTCCAACGGTGCAGCCACATCGCTCCAGCTATCGTTGCCGCCCACGCCCATTTGCATCAAATCTACATTCATCGTAATATAACCTGCAGGCTTTAACTCATGGGTATGTTTGGCTGTGGTTAAGTTGGCAACGCTATAAGGCCATACACTCATGCTCAGCAAACTATCCGCCACAATCAGCAATCCATTCTGCGCATTTCGCTGCTGTGCAAAAAACCAGCGAACATCTGTACGGTTGCTGTTTTCTTGCGGCACCACGTAGGGCTGCAAAAAAGCAGACAACGATTGCTGATACACTGCCACAATCGTTCCATATCTTCTGTCGATGTAATTTTCCATTGGGCCACGACCCCAATATTGCAATTGTTGCAACGAAGAATCGATGCCCATATGCAACCCTACTTTGGGCATGTTGGGCAAACCATGCTTTACCTGCAAACTGTAATGCACCTGCACTACTCCATCTGCAAAAACTACATAACGAAGTTGCACCTGTGCACTATCGTTTATCAATGAGAAACCACAACGAACTGTAACTGTGTTATCCGCATCTTGCTCCAACTTCATGCCGGTAGATTGTAGTGTATACTCATACCAGGGTTTTAACTTGCGGTGAGGCTTCCAACCACGACGGTCGTTATCAGTAAGCGGTCGTTTGAAATTGGGCAACAGCGGCTGCTTGATGTACGACTGCCCGCCATGTACCAGCGATGACAATGTACCCTGATGTGCATCAAAATACAACTCCGTGCCACCGGCTTTCACCGTGATACCAGATGCATTTTGCTTTACCTGTATGCCAGTTTTACTATTGGCCACGTATGGTTTTCCTGATGACCCAGACTGCAGCAACAATTGAGATGACGCCACTTCATGGCCAGCATTCGCCCAAGTTGTTTGCTGCTGCAATACAAAAGCGATATTGACATGATACGCTGCATGTAGATCCAACTTTGGTAACCATTGCGCAATGGGAAAATTGGCCGTAGTACCCGGTGCAATATCTATACCGCCAATTTGCTTTGATAAAACAGGTAAGCCATTTTGCAACACTTGCAGTGTAGCTGTGTAAGTATTTGCATTCAGCACCTGACTGTTATTGATGATGCGAAGCTGCTGTTGTTTGGCATCCGCCCATTCCACATCAATGGGTTGAAAAATGCGTTTGCATTCGTACATAGCCTGCTTAGGAGTACCATCTGCATCTACAATGCCTTTAATGGTAAAATTGTCGAAATACTTTTCGCCGTAATCACCACCGTAAGCATAGTATTTTACTCCTGCTGAATCAGTTTTCTCTAAGCCTTGGTCTTTAAACTCCCAAATGCAACCACCAATCACTCTCGGCAAGCTTCGCCACTGATCCCAAAAGTCTTTGAGGTTACCTGCACTGTTGCCCATGGCATGTGCATACTCACAAAAGAAGATGGGCCGATGATCGCCGTTGTTTTGATTGACCAACAATGGCGCTGTATAATCAGACGGATACATACGGCTCACCACATCCACATAATATTGGTCGAGTGGGTTTTGTATGCGGTGCGAATGATCGTTTGATTTGAGATAGCGGACATCACTTGGATCGATATAACCTACAGCTTTGGGTGAACCCATGGCCGGTTCATAGTGCAAAGGCCGTGACATATCAAAGTCTTTTATCCAACCTGCCATAGCAGCATGATTAGGTCCGCTGCCAGCTTCATTACCAAGGCTCCACATGATAATGGAAGGATGATTTTTATCCCGCAAAGCCATGCGGCTCACCCGCTCTATGTAAGCGGCCGTCCATGCGGGGTCATGGTCCAGCTTGCCACCCAAACCATGTGTTTCATGGTTGGCTTCATCAATCACCATGATACCCATTTCATCACACAAATCAAGCAGATAAGGATCGGATGGATAATGGCTCAACCGCACACAATTAAAATTGAATTGCTTCATGGTACGGATGTCTTGCAAAATATCTGCTCTCGACAACGCTTTCCCTTTTACGGGATGATGATCGGGCCGGTTGACACCATAGAGATACGTGAGTTTGCCATTGATCAACAACTTGCTGTCGTGTTGCCGAAACTCAACAGACCGAAACCCAAGTTTACAGGTTTTTACCTCCAACACATTGCCCGTACTGTCTTCGAGGCTCAACAATAGTTTGTATAAATAGGGCGATTCGGGGCTCCACTTTTTTGGTGCAGCAATGGTTGTTTCCAGCAAACCAAATTTCACCCGGTCTAACCGTGGATGAATTTCATTGATGATATCGTCCACAGATTTCTGCAATGGAGCAGACAATACCGGTTGATTATCGGCCGTGTACAATTGTGCTTTTAGCACATAGCCGGGCATGTTGGCACCTGTCAGGTTTTCCATGCGTGGCCTGATGCTCAGAATAGCATCCTGATAATTGGAGTCGAGTGTGGTTTGGTAAAAGAAATCAGCAATGCGCAACCGTGGTTCTGCATGCAAATACACTTCGCGGTGAATGCCACTCAATCGCCATTGATCCTGATCTTCCAGAAAACTTCCATCGCTCCAGCGAATTACCCAAACGGAAATGATGTTTTCTCCAGCCTGCAAATACGGCGTAATGTTGAACTCACTCGGCAAAAAACTATCTTCTGCATAGCCACAAAACTTTCCGTTGATCCACAGTTTGTAAGCAGAACTGACGCCGCCGAAATGCAAGGTAATGTTCATGTCCTTCCAATTTTCGGGCAGCACAAAGCTGCGCTGGTAACAACCTACCCCATTGTAATCTTTTGGCACATACGGAGGATTGACCGGCCGAAATGGATACACAGCACTTTTGTAAATGGGTTTGTCGTAGCCATGCATTTCCCAATTGGCCGGCACCGGTATCTTGTTCCAGCCCTGCACTTTTTGTTTGTAAAAGTCAGCTGGCTCATCGCCGGGCTTCAAGGCAAATGCAAAATCCCATTCTCCATTCAGCGACAGGTAGCGGCCGCTCTTTTCCCGCTGCCCCTGCAAGGCATCGGCTGTGTTGGCAAATGAATATGCCGTAGCCCTCGAAGCCTCTCTGTTGATGCCGCTCACCAAAGGATCTTCGTACGGTTGGCGGTTGTAAATGGAAGGAGCAACCGGCACCGCAGCAGGCGTTTTATCAACCAGCTGTGCTTGTACATGCACGGTGCATACGAGTGAAAAAAGAACCGCAAATATTGAACAGAATTGTTTGTACATGTTGGTTTGTATTGCTCAGTATTGAACAGAAACTTGAAGTGTGCGACGCAACGCAGATGCCAACTGCACGGCTGCTGACATCCACATTGTATTACGCTATAGCAGTCAAATGCTCATCCTTAAAAGTGAAGCCCCAACCCGGGCGGTTGTGCGGCAATGCAAATCCGTTGTGAAACTGAATGGGATGATCTATCAACGGATCTATCCAATCGAATGACTCCACACCGGCGCCATTGGCAATGGTGCTGAGCAAGGGCACATCATAATCTTTGTAGTAGTGCGGCAATACAGGCACGTTATACGCAGCTGCTAAAGCCGCACTGTTGCGCCAGGCTTCTACGCCGCCAAGCCGCAATATATCGGGCTGCCAAATGTCGAGGGCATTGCGTTTTAGTAATTCCCGCAGCGGCACGGTGCTGTATTCTCTTTCGCCCATGGCAAGAGAAATGCCCGCCTGATGACGCAGTATGCTATAGCCTTCATAGTCGGTATGGTCAATGGGTTCTTCAAACCATTGAATACCGATGTTGCGGGCAGCACGGGCCAGCGCCAATGCATTGGGTACATTCATGCCCTGGTTGGCATCCATCATGATATTGATGTGTGGCCCCACCGCTTCACGAACCAACTGCAATCTTTCAAGGTCTTCCCGCCAATCGGGTTTGCCTACTTTAATTTTTACAGCACCAAAACCACGGGCAGCATAGCCTTTCACTTCATCCAACAATTCGGCTTCGGTGTAACTTATCCAACCACCGCTACCGTACGCTGGTATTTTTTGTGCCGAATGGCCCAACACTTTCCAAATGGGTTGCTTGAGTATTTTGCACCACGCATCCCACATGGCCATGTTGTAAGCCGCCTGTGCCCAACGGTTGATGCCTTCGTGCCCAAAGTATTCGTTGGCATGATTCAACTTCATAAATACCTTTACGGTAGCGCAAACCTCTTCACCGATTAACAATGGTCCCTGATCTTTCAGCGCACCAATAATGGCTTGCGAACTGTATTGAAAACTCAACAGGTAGGCTTCGCCCGTGTGACCGCTTTGGGTATGCAATCGCAGCACCACAAATGAGATTTCGGAAAGCGTATGCGTAGCATCGGCAATGGGCTTTTGTAATGGCGCAGTTGCCGTAAAGATTTCGAATTGTTTGATGGTCATTTTACTTAATTAATCTTTCGCGGTTAACGAACAACAGGCATCCATACAGTCATATCAGTTTTGCCACGGTTGGCCCAGGCATAATATGGAATGAGTGTAACGGCTGCAGCTTTCAGCTGATTATTCAATGGCTGATACAGTGCATTGCTCCAGGTTTGTGGCGCTTTCACTTTGGCCGTAGTGGTAAGGGCTGTAACCGTGCTGCCCGCAATGGCCAATGGCTTTGTTTGCCATACAGCACTGGCCGGAATGGCCACATCAAAAATGTTGTGCTGTGGCAAATCGGCAGACTCCAGACAGTATACGATGGGGCCACGTTTTACTGTAACCTGACCACGGGTTTCCTCCACCAGTGGATTGCTTTCCAGCAATGTCACCGGCATATCCAACCGCAATTCAATCTTGTCTCCTTTTTGCCAGCTGGACTTTACACCAATGTAACCATTCGAACGGTCTACTACATTGTGTGGCACTTTCCCATTTACAAGCAACGTGTATTTGTTGCACCAACCGGGTATGCGAAAGAAAATGACTGCAGATTTTGATAATGACTGTTTGATTTGGATAGCAATATTTCCCTGCCATGGATAGTTGGTTTGTTGCTCCAAAATCATTTGTTGCCCATCTTGTAAAGTGGTAGACAACTGACTGCCTCCATACATGTTGATGTACAAACCCTTTTTTCCAATGCTGTACATATAACTGTTTATCTCGGCAATGGTACGTACCACATTTGGCGGACAGCAGTTGGATTTGCTGATGTATGGAATGCGGCCACCTTCCCAACGCATGTGATACGGAAAGCGATCGGATGCTGCCAACGGATTGGTATAAAAATAGTTGCCGCCATCCAGGCTTACGCCACTCAACACACTGTTGTACAAAGCCAGTTCAACAATGTCTGTATACTTCGATTCTCCCGTGAGCAAAAACATGCGCCAGTTCCACAATACATTGCCAATGTTGGCACAGGTTTCATTGTGTGCGGTGAGGTTGGGCAGTTGAAAATCACGGCCATAAGATTGATGCACTTTCTGAACCGTATCAGGTTTGTACGAAGTACCATCCACACTTACGCCATCATACAAAGCACCACAGCCACCTGTTACATACATTTTGCTGAGGATAACATTATTCCACAACCGGTGAAGTGTGGTGAGCAAACTGGCATCGCCTGTTTCGGCATACACATCGGCTACACCTGCCAGCAAATAATTGGCACGTACTGCATGGCCGGCAATCTTTTGCATATCGCGGAATGGTGCCCGGTCGCTGTTATCATCCGTGCCTTCTACAGTACCCCGAATGTTGATAAGGTGCACCACCAAATCGAGGTATTTTTTTTGCTGTGTGGTACGATACAATTCTGTCAACCCCATGTAATGCGAAGGGCAAATAGCATTGCGTGCCTGCTCTGGTGTAGCAGTTTTGTAAAAGCCAATTAAAAAATCTGCTGCTTTGCTGGCGATGTTGAGCAAGGTTGTTTTACCTGTTGCTCGATAATGCACACAGGCCGCCGTCATTAAATGACCAAAGTTGTACGCTTCGAAACTCAACTGGTCATCAAACATTTTTTCGCTGCCCGTTTTGCGCTGTTCAATAATGTTTTTGGTATAGATGTAGCCATCGGCTTTTTGTGCTTTGCCAATAACGGCAATGGCTTCATCCATCCATGCTTCGAGCTTTGCATCTTTTGTGCTGGCATACATGGCAGCCACTGCTTCCAGTGTTTTATAAAAATCGCCATCATGAAAAGATGGGCCACGAAAGCGGCCGGTATCTAAACCCGCTGCTACTCGAAAATTCTGAAACGAATAGCACATATTTTTGCTCGTGTATGTTTGCCAGAGTTGTGGCAACATAGCATCGCGGCAAACAGCAAAGCGTTCTGCCCAAAAACCTTTGGTCCATTGCACATCGCTTATGCCTACACTGTTAAGTGCCGCCTTTGGACTATTGCCAGTACTCACCAATCCGTTTTGTGCCAGTAGCGACAGCGGCAACAATAACACAGCGAAGAACAATTTGTGTACGGGTTTCATGATTAATCAGCTTTGTATTGAATGATGTATGCTACACCGGGTTGAATGGCCATTTCATAAAGGCCATTGCCTTTTGACAATGGCACAATGTCCCGTCCTTCCGGAAGTATGCTGCTTTTCAATCTCAGCAATCCCATTCCTGCAGGAGCCTTTACCTCTACAGTTGTGTTGGTCACTTTCAATTCTATTTCACCCTGTGGTGTTGGTACTTTACCCTGCATCCATTCGAGGCCACCAAGGTTTGGTTCTACTACATATTTTTCATACCCCGGTGCAGTTGGTTTTACACCGAGATAATATTTGCCCAACAGGTACAACGGGCTTGCGCCCCATGCATGGCATAAACTCTTACCGAACTTCCGGCCATACATGGCGTAATGTTCTGCTCCTTGTTTGGCAGGGTTGTATTCTTCCCAGAAACTTGTTGCGCCAAGCTTCAACATGCCTCCCCAGTAATCTTTCATTTCCTCCAATACATAATTCTGTTCGCCCAATGCACACAATGCTTCCAGTTCGTAGAAACGCATGTAAGGTGTAGTGATCTTCTGAATATCGTCGTTCAGTAACACAGATGCTTTCACCTGTTGTTTTTGTTCCTCGTTAAAATAATCGAAGAAGATGGAGAACATGTTTGCATAGCGTGTTACATTTTCTGTTTGCTGGCCATCCACACGACTGTGCACCAGTGCCTGCTTTGTATCGTTCCAGTAAATGCTGAATAATTTGTATCGCATATCAGCTGCTAATGAGTTGTATTGCGCTTCGGCATCTTTATCATCAGCAATGTTTGCACACAGCGCCATTGTTTCGAGACTGCGTGCCAGCAACAACTGTTCAAAACTTACTTCGCCTTTTTTGCTAAGTCCTTCAGCCCAATCAATAAATATCCAATCACCGGTCATCCATTCCATCAATCCATCTTTATTACGCCGGGCCAGCACATAATCCATCAGCGTTTTCATGCAATCATAGTTCTGTGCAATAAATTTTTTATCACCGGTGTAGAGATAGTAATCATAAATGCCGAGGAACCAGTAAAAGGTATAATCCATAATGGTGTTGATGTGCCCCGTTACCGGATCTTTACCACGCAATGCATAGGTTGTACGTTTGACTGTTTCATTATCGAAGTAGAGATAATAATTCATGAGATAGCTTTGGTAAGCATCACCACTCCAGATCCAGCGGTCCCGTTTGATACCATCAATGAAAAATTCTCTTGTATTTAATTCAAACGTGTATTTCGAAACATCGTAAATGCGATTGATCTCTTCATCGTTACAGGTAAAACTGCCACGTTCTTTTACATCAGCATATTCGTACAGCATCGAAACGGAATCGAGTATTACGCCTTCATCGTATTGCACATTTACAAAACGATAAGCTTTCGAAAGTTTCATAATCTCATCTTTCTTCTCCGTGTTATTTACATCTACCCTATCCAGCGTTTCGCAATGTTCAGTTGATAAAGCTTCTTCTTCTGATTCGCCATAATAAACAGAAAGCTTGCCTTTGCCTTTTAATTCGTGCAGTTTGACGAAACCAAAAGTTTCCTTACCAAAATCAACAAGCATGGAATTATTTCCTTTTGTTGTTGATACTGGTGATTGTTCTCTTGTCGGCAGCATATACTGCGAAGGCAATTGCTCAGGTGAATTAAAATTCGAACTTCCTGCATTTACCCATTTGGTAGCGGAGATGTCGGATGCTTTTCCTGTTTCATCGATCCATTCTTTGTCTTCGAATGTCACCAACCATGAAGCATCCGATACAATTGTTTTTCCTTTTACATAGATAGCAGACACGTTGGCCTGGTTAAATACTTTAATGTTGATCTTGTGTTTACCAGCCGGTACAACAATTTGTTTCGGACTACCTTCAAATGCTTTCCCATCAAGCTTTACATTGTATTCACCTTCTACATAAATGTCAACGGTCTCTTCGTCTGGTACATCAAACACTTTATGAAAATCCATGAGCACATAATGGCTATCTATTTTCCAGAATACAGGAAAAAATGTACCACGTTCGGTGCGACGGTTTTGCATTTTATTGGCCAGTACAATTTCGAAATCGCCGGGATACCATATCCAGGTTGGTGTTGAAATTGTATTTGATAAATCTGAGTTATTCATTTGCTTCACGTTAATTGCTTCGGATATTTAGATACTGACTTCATCATCTAAATATCCTCTCCATATCTTTCTTTGGAAATTTGTTGTAATGATTTGCCTTGGGTTTTGGGTGTCCAGATGGCTCCTACAATCAATGCAAAAATGAGCAGCCCAATCATAATGTAGGCTGCGGTAGAAAATCCTTCGCCATTCTCACCATAAATATTTACAAAACCAAAACCCCATACTGCTGCAATACTTCTCACTGCAAAAAACATAATGCCCTGCGCAGCGGCCCGATATTTTGCAGGAAAAAGTTCAGAAGCCCAAAGTGCATAAAATGCCTGTACGCTTATGCCTGCATGTATACCCCAGAGCATGGTGAACGTCCATAGCGCAACATGATTTTTTATGCCGATGAAAATAAGAATGCACCAGGCCACTATTCCAATTGATGTACCGAAAACATACAACCAGCGGTGATTCACTTTATCAACCAACATGGCAAAACCAAAATAGGTAATGGCTATAATGACAATCCATTGTACTGCCGTAATCATGTTGGCCTCACCGTTTGAAAGACCGCCTGCGGTTTCATAAATATGTTGCTGAAAGAAGCCCATCACCGAAGCCACCATATTCCAGCTGATATAAATACCAGCAAGGAAAAGCATGGTGCGGATATTCACTTTGTTGGTAAACAGTGTACCAAACGATGCGAAAACGCCGGGTTGCTTTTCGTTGGTTTGCATTTTTTTTGCTTCTTCCCAATCTTTCGATTCATTGAGTTTTCGTTGCAATGTCCATGCGATAAAAGCAACCACTAACAAAGATCCAAAAATGATACGGCTGCTGAATACATTGATGGCTTCAACACTTGCATCGTTACCAATAAAAAGTGTTGCAATTTTTTGCACGTAATCAAATAAAACACCGGCCGAAGCATCAGCGTTGCCGGGAGCAAGGAGCATGCCCAGCAATAAAATAATCATGGGACCGACACCCCATGCAAACTGTGAAATACCCATATTCTTTCCACGATTACCCACTTCTGAATTTTCGGAGATATATGTCCATGATGCTGGAACACCCACGCCCACTGAAATACCTGTGATAAGAAAACCGGCCAACAGCATGGGAAAATTAACAGTGAACATAATAATGGCAATCCCCAGCATATACACCAACATGTTGTATGTATAAATGGTTTTGCGTCCGTATTTATCTGCCAGGAAGCCACCGAAAATAGCGCCAATAGCCGCACCAAAAGCGTTGGCACTAAGTGCATTCAGCCAACCGAGATGCCCTTCATTAAGTCCAAGGTAATTTTGCCAAAGCGTCAACCCGCTTGCACCTGCAACAATTGCTCCTGCATCCAGGTAATTAGTTAGCGATACAGCAATCGTACTTTTTAAACTTCCTTTTTTATGTTCCATATTTAGTGTCCGTTGAAGATGATGTAGAGGGTTAGTATCACAAGACCTAATAATGCAAATAGCATTTTTACCTGCTTATCTGTTTTTGGCAATGGCGCTGTTTCGATTGTGGCCGTTACTTTGTTTTTATCGAGCAAGGATATAAGTATGGCTGCAACAAATAAGATAGCGAAGATGTAAAACGAGATGAGGAAATAATGCGGCCACCAGGTGTTGGCACCTGTTGCTGCATCGGGAGGCAGAATCCACAAGTTGAGCATTCCTACCAACAAACTGAATGCAGAACCTGCCGATAAAATTACATTCACAGCAAGCTTGGTGGTGCGTTTCCAGAACACACTCAACAAGAATGTAACTGCCAATGGCGGAGCCAAGTAGCCAAGTATGGATTGAAAAATATCGAACAAGGTTTTGCCTTGTATATTATCAAATGCTATCGCCATTAACACAGCCAGCACACAACCCGCAACAACAGTATAACGTCCTACTTTTATTTGTTGCTGCACAGTGGCCTGCGGATTCATGTTATTGACATAAATATCTTTTGTAAACACTGTGCTTAATGCATTCAAGGAGGAACCAATGGTTGCCACCAACACAGCGATCAACACACAAATCACCAACCCATTCAATCCTGAAGGAAAGAGATTTGTTACCATTGTCATGTAAGCCAACTTATCATCAGTTAAATCGGGGAACAATGCAAAACATAAAATGCCCGGCAAGATGAACATGGGCAATGCCAGTACTTTTAACCAGCCGATGAAGTTTACACCGAGCTGTCCCTGTTTTAAATTTTTTGCACCCAACACACTTTGCACCATACTCTGATCGGTACAGAAAAATGCAACGGCCGATACAGGATAACCCAATAACAATGCATGCCATGGATAACCGGGATCGGATGCCGGATGAATTAAATTCCAGAAGTGACTCGGTGTCTTATCGATCAATGCTGTTATGCCGCCAAGCTTTTGCAAACCGATAAACGTTAATGCCAATGATACAATGATTAGTAAGATCATTTGGAATACATTCACTATTGCAATGGCTTTCAACCCACCCATGTACGTAAACAAACCCGAGAATGCAACGAGTACAATGGTTGATTGCCACATGGGTATCCCTAATATCTGTCGCACTAAAATTCCTCCGCTGAATAAACCAAGGCTTAACCAACTGATCAAAATTTTCACCAACGCATAACCTGCTAAAATATCCTGTGTGCTTTTACCATAGCGCTTGCCCATGAACTCGGGCATGGTACTTACTTTGCTGGCGATGTAACGAGGTGCAAACACCATTGCCAGCAGCGTTAAAAACACAAACGCATACCATTCAAAATTTCCACCCACAATACCTGCGGAAAAACCAATGCTTGCAAATGCAAGTAATGATGAGGGGCCCACATTTGTTCCCCACATGTTGAAACCAATGTTGTACCAGTTGAGTGAATTGCTCGCCAAAAAAAGTGTTTCATCTTTTTTCTTGTTGCGGAAACTGGCGACATAACCAATGGCCAGCAATGCAACCAGGTAAATGGCTACAATGGCAAAGTCAAGCGTTGTGAGTTTATTGTAAATTTCGTTCATGACTTGTTTGAACCACAAAGACACAGGGAACACAAAGCAACACGAAGCTTTGCGTTACTTCGTGCCTTAGTGGCTTAATGGTTCAAGATTGTATTGTTTCAATATATCAGCGATCTTCACCGGCGCTCCTGTTTTCAAACTCTTATCCATTGCCTGCAACAATGCCACGGTTCCAATTCCTTCCTGCATGTTTGGATAAGCGGTAAAACCTTGTTCAATAGAATCAGCGAAGTATTCCAGGTAATTCTGGTACTCTCCTGCATGATGACTCTGTCCTTCGAAACGGAAATAATATTTCAATGTGCTGTCTCCCCAATGAATGATCTTTTCTTCACCAGTTTTATCAGTGATGGAATAACGCAGCTCATGATAATCGGCTTGCGATGCGCCTTGCGTACTACGTAATACGCAACTCATGCCACTGTCACGCTTTGTTGGTTGTGTTGGACTGGTATAAGTGCCGCTTACTCTCGCAATTCGACCATCGGTTGCTTTAAAGATGAAATGCATGGTATCTTCATTTTTTAACCCTGCTGCTTTTCCATTCGCACTGATCATACCATAACCCATCACTTCTTCGATGTTGGGTAAGTACCAACGGATAAAATCAACAGGGTGACTTAAACCTCCATACAACCATTTGAATGAATCTTCCAATGCCCATTTCTTTTCGAGAAACCAACGATGATCGGCATTGTAATGACTTTCGATTGTGATGAGTTCGCCGATCTCTCCTGCTTCAAAATCTTTCCGTTGACGTTTGTATGGTTCGAAGAAACGGGAGCTTTGTCCGACAAATACTTTCTTACCTGTTTGCTCTTGCAGTTCCAGTAATTCTTTTGCACGACTCAGATCATCAATGAATGGTTTGGTACACACCACATGTTTACCATGCAGCAATGCCTGTTTAATATGATCGGCATGCAGATGATCGGGAGTGTAAATGGCGATGATATCTATCTCTGCATCGTTAAGCAAATCTTCGTAGTTGGTTGTATAACTATTAAAATCAAATTCTTTGCAACGTTGTTTGCATAATTTTTCGTTACGGTCGCAAATAATTTTGAGATGTAGTTTTTTGCTTTGCAATGCTGCACTCATGGTACTGCGGCCTTCACCAACGCCTAAAATTCCAATTGTAAGCCCCCCCGCCCCTAAAGGGGTGCTATCAGCATCACTATTTTTTTCGTATTTCATCTATTTCAAAATAATTATTGTTAATCGTCACAAGGGTTTTGCCTTGCTCCCCTTTAGGGGTTGGGGGTTTGACTTAAAAACACCCACGTCTCCCCCGGCTTTGTTCCTTTAATTCCTTCCTGGTATTTTTTCATGATCGTATTCCAATCATTCACCCGTGGATTATTGGCTGTTGTTCTTGGATTCAACTTATCCAGGCTTTCACCTTTCGGAATGCTGATCACCAACATCAACTGTCGTCCGTTTCTGAACAACAACAACTGCTGAAAATCGGCATTGCAGAAACCTTTTGAAACTTCCGGCCATTTTTCAAACTGTGTGGCATGGTAACTGAGATATTCTTTCTGCAATTTTTCATCTGCCACCAGGTTTGCTGTAAGGATGATATGCTGCCATTCTTTCGCCACTGTTTTATCTGTGCAATGTTTTTTCTTGCTGTATTCGTAAAACATGTCGTGATACACGCTTACTTCTGCCTCAGGAAAATTGTTGGCGATACGTCCCTGCATTACGCCAATGTCCTGCACTTTATCGAAGATGACATAATGATTCTGCCAATGATAAATGGCATTGCTGTCCATATTATTCTTCGCCAGCAGTTCTTTCAGCTTGGGTAAGTTCAACTGCATCCCTTCTTTTACCACCAGTTCAATCACTTCGTTGTGTTCTTCGTTGATGAAACCAACCTTCGCCGTTTTATTGGCGGTTAAATAGTGAAAGCGCTTTTCCAGCCCCGCATTTTGCTTGACACTGTCATGCACCTGCGGACCATTATTGCTCCACACATTACCGGGACCGTTGTTATTCTGTAAATATTTCTGTGAGGGCGTCCAGTTATTTTTTACAGTGATATGCGAAGAGCCTTCATCCGTATAAATATAAAACCAGTGCGATGGCAAATGAGCAATGGGTGATTTATAAATACTGTCGATATAATTGTCTTCAATGATGGAATTCTGTTGTGCACTCAGTGTATAGATACCGGCACAATCATAATTCCATTTGCCGTAATGATGGATTTTGTTGGCAACGATTCGGTTGTCCTTCATTATATTCTGTGCAGGTGACCATCCCCAACCCAAACTGATACCGCTGTACGATACATTTTCAATTTCGTTATGACGAATGCTTGTTCTGCTCACAAAGCCGCAACCAATACCCACCGTGCCCCAATCTTCATTGGTAGCATTGGTGATGAAATTATTCTCAATGAAAATGATATCGCATTTCTCCCGTTCATTTTTCGGATCGAATGGCAAATGAATTTCTCTTCCTTCATCGCCATAATTACCGGCGAGGATAGCCGTGCCACCTATATCGCTGAACAGATTATTCTTCGTCATATTATCCTGCACGCCTTTTTTTAAATCAATACCCGTTGCCGCTAAATGCAGGAAAGAACAGTTTTTAATTCGTGTACGAATGGCATAACTCAATTCCACAGCAGCCGCTTGTCGGCCAATCCATGCCTGGTTATCCAAACCCGATTTCTCTTTTGTACCTGCAGGTTTTAACCGGTATGCTTCTGTCATATACAAACCAACCTGGTGCGGTACATGTCCTTGCAGTGAAGGTCGTAACCACCCTGTATGCTGAAAAGAAATACCATCGATCACCAGATTCTTCACCGGGTTATCAATCGTTCCTTCCACACGTATTAATGTCTCGGTAAATGGAGCAACTACTTTTGCTGTTGCTAAATTTTCATTGCTGCGTGGCCAGTAATAGATTTTTTTATTGCTGACATCTAAATACCATTCACCCGGTTCGTCTAAAAACTGAATCGCATTCGTTAAGTAAAAAGCAGAGTTACCGGTTTCTTTACTCAGCCATGGTGCAGGCCATGGATGTTCGTTTTGAATTTTACTTTCGGGTTGATGGAAAAACAGTTTCGTACTATCGCCCATCACCTGCAGTTTCTTGATGCGCAGGTTAGCAATCTCCCACCATTGATGAATGAACAATTCAAGTCCGTTTGCTTTATCAAGGTTTTGAAAAGCTAATGTAGGAATCACACAAGCTGCTTCAGCTTTGTTCCAGTTAAGAATACGGAGCATCTCATCACCGTTGGAAGATTTTGCCCGCACTGCTTTTACATCATTCACCCACAGTTGACGGAAATTAAAACTGTTGCCATTCACCTGCGGCACCTCGGCCACCCAAATTTTACTTTGATACTTTGTCTGCAAGCCTTTGACAGGAGCAGTAACTTTCTTCCAATCAATGATTTGTACTCCGCCGCTCAAAACAGGTTGTTCATTTTGTGCTGCTTCAATAAACGTGGCGCTTTCACGGGTGCCGCTATCTTCCGGTCTGATAACAATGGTTTCTAATACCTGGTAATTGCCGCCACGTAAAATGATATGAATGTCTTCTTTGTACGATGCATCATTCAACCGGCGCAAGTCTCTTGCTTTGCGCAGAGCCATGTTGAGTGTGGCAAAAGGTTTTTCTATAGAGCCGTCATTGCTGTCTGCGCCATTGGGGGCTACATAAATATTTACTGCCATTGCCGAAGACAAGGCACAGCAAAAAAACAGCAGGCTAATCAACAATCGTTTCATACCGGGTACTGCTACACTTTGCCTTGTTATCAGGCATGCTGCAGCCATTAAAAGTACCGGTATCAGCAAGCCCGGAAAATGTGACTATTTGCCAAAAAGATGGTCTATTTTACTGTTTTGCCAAGGGCTACAGTTGCGTCATACAGCCCTCTGGCAACCGCTGCCTGCACTATTTTACTCTTCTTGAAAAATGCGTTTGAGATAGGCAGTGTTGGCACCGTAATTATACTTTGTATCTGATGGCTTTTTAGCATCACGACTGCGTTCAATCACTAGCCAGCCGCTCCAGCCCATGGCATCCAGCGTTTGCTTTACCTGCTGCATGTTTATTTGCGGATCGTTTTCCAGCCACACACTGTCTTTGTTTGTAGCATGTATCATGCTGATGCGATCCTTACCCAATGTTTTCAATTCAGCAATCAGGTCGCGGCCTTCTTTGAGTGGCGAAGAAAAATTGAAATATATTTTAATGGCCGGAGAGCCAATTTCTTTCAGCAATTGCACTTCCTCTTTTGCACTCAAGGAAGTTTCGATGCCGATGATAACGCCTGCGGCTTCCGCCATTTTGCCGACTACTTTCAATCGGGCAATAACTGAATCACGAATGCCGGGATTTTTTTTGATATCGCATTGCACACCCAGTGGTAAAAACGCATGCTTCACTTGCATGAGTTGCATGGTGCGGATACAATCTTCAATGCTCCGAATGTACTCGGCCCGGCTGCAAAACGACTGCGCATAGTAGCCTGTCATGGCCAAACAAAACAGCTCTACTTTTCTTTCTTTCGCTGTTTGCAAAAACAACTGCCGCACACTGTCGTTCAACAATTGATTGTCGAAGGTGGGCCGGTTGCCCAAGCCACCCATATCTACTTCTACACCGTCTGCTTTCAAGTCGGCAGTGAGGGTAATGGCACCGAGTTTTTGGCGCTTCAGCAGCATCAAATCTATCAGGCCAATTTTATAGCGTTGGCTAGTTTTGGCTTTCTCTACTTCTGCTGCAAACAACTTTTCCAAATTATCAAAACCGTGTACTGCATGTGCAGGCAATCGTTCTCCTTTATCGCCAAACACATACATGTTTTGCTCTGGCTCTATGGTAATCGTTGACTCGTCAATTTCACCGGTTTTGTTTTGAATAGCGGGCAATTGCAATTGCAAATACTTCGCCATGAATTCGTATACCGCCTTGCGTTTGTTGATACCAAAATCATGTTTTTCATTGGACAAATGCACATTGCTCACCGCCGAAGGCTGGCTGCACATGGCATACATTTTTTGCAAATAAGGAAAGTCATGTTCCGGCATTTTATCTGTCCAGTCGCCACCATCGCTTACAATCAACTGTGGCCTTGGTGCAGCCATAGCAGCCAGTTCTACATTGTTGGTGCGGCCACCGCAACCGTGTATATCCATGCCGCTTTCGCATGGGCAGCCGCCATAGAAATACGACGACAACGATACCACTGGTGCAGATGCTTTAATGCGGTCATCGAGTGCCGTCATGAGCACAGTATGGCTGCCAGCACCAGAGCCGCCAGTCATGCCAACTCTGGCAGTATCGGCATCTTTTTGCGCCAGCAAATAATCGAGAATCCGAATGCTGCCCAATGCCTGAATGGTCATGCTCAAACTGCGGCGATGATCTTCGATATTGAATTGCAATAAAGACTCGCCCCATGCAAATAAATCGTAGCTAAATGCCATCGCTCCCATTTTGGCCAATGCTGCACAGCGATACTGACAATCGGGGCGGTAGCGTTGTTTTTCCCAATGCCCGTCGGGGTTGAGAATAACAGGAATTTTACCTTTGTATTTGGCTGGTTTGTACAACGAACCGTTGATCCACACACCCGGCAAAATTTCCAGCGCAATATTTTCTACCGTATACCCATCATACATTCTTTTGGGGGTAATAATAGGAGCACTGTTTGGCCTTGCAGGCAAATGTGTCAGTTGTAATGCTTCCCGTATACAAGGACGTAGTTCTGCCTTTCTTTTTTCCCATGCCTCGGGTGTATTGTATTGCGCAGCAATGCGGTCCATTTCGGCCCAGCCTTCTGCTACCGGCCAGCGGTAATATTCATATGCACTCAGCTTATACTGTTTCTCCTTTTCCTTCTTCACTTTCAGCTCCAGCGGCTTCAGCACATTATCCAATGTTACCTCTACATCTGGCCGGTATTTCCAATCGGCATAGGTCACCATTTTATTGGCCACCATGCTGTCTGCAAACTTGATAACAACGCCATATTTTTTCTGAATGTTTTGCAACACTTCTTTCAATGGACGGCTGTATTGCTGATCGGTGTTGAGTTGTGCTATCGATGATATCGAAACAAATATCAGCAGCAACAACAACGTGGTATGTACCCGAAAAACATTTTGTTTGGCAGCAATAAATTTCATGATGCGATTGCGTATTATTCTCAAAAAGATGTACCTAAAGTTAATCATCTGATGTGGTGGCGTCCGATTCGTGGGCACCCGGCCATTGCTTGTTCACTATTTCCTGCAGTGTCAGTTTGGATGGATCCACTACTACATGCTTGATTCTTTCTCTTCGCCATGTGTACACAATGTGCACCAATCCGTCTTTCGTTTGTATAACTGACGGGTACGAATACTGGCTGATGGGTGAATCTTCCAGTATCAATGCTGCATACCAGGTTTTACCATTGTTGGTAATGCTCACATTGAGTGGTGTGCGGGGCCCTTTCCCTTTTACCCAACTGTTGGTGGGCAGCAAGTGGTTGTACACCAACAACTGCCGGCCATCCTGCAGCGTTACGGCATCGGTGCCAGAGTTGTTGTTGGGCAATGGGCTGGCTTGCATGGGCGACCACGTTTTGCCGCCATCATGACTCCATGTTTCATTCAACGTGGTATTGCGGCTGCGGCAAAGCAATTGCAGCCGGCCATCTTTGTATTGCAAAATGCTGGGCTGAATGGCTTGTATAGGATTGGCATCATTCAGTGCTTCTGTTTTGATCCATGTTTTACCGTAATCACGGGTCATTTCTATGTGTGCTTTCCATCCGTTTTTTTCGGTGCTCGACGGGCACATCAATACCCCGTTTATCATTACGGGCTTGTTTTTGATGGGGCCCAAAAATCCTTCTGGCAAGGCTTCACGTTTGCTCCAGGTGTAGCCATGGTCTTTGCTGCGCATCAACCAACCAGTCCATCCTGCTACATTGGGGCCAATTTTGTAAAACAACAATAGCTCACCGTTATCAGCATAGTACAACACAGGATTGTACGTCGGATATCTTGTAGAATCATTGAGCACACCATCGGCAACCATGTTGGGTGTTGTCCATTGGCCATTGCGTAAATGACTGGTGTAAATGCACACATCTTTATTGCCTTCCTTGGTACCGCCAAACCATGCTGCTATCAGTCCTGATGGTGTTTCAGCAATAGTAGCTGCATGGCTTTCTGGAAAAGAAGCTCTCTCGAAGATGAATTCATCTTTTACAATGCCCTGTTTGAAAGGTTTGTTGCGTACAAAATGATAGGTGCCCGATGGAATGTTAATTTGCAGCATGTCTTTTTCCAGCTTACCAATGCTCATGTAATTGTAGGCCGTCAGTGGCTTGCCGTTTTCCGTAATTTCTTCTACTGCTGTTGCAGGTATGTACACTTGGGCGCTACTGTTGGCAGGAATAGTGATATGCCATTCAAACTTTGACTCAGTGTTTTTCCAATGGCTGGCAATGCTACCATGCATGCTTTCATAGGCCGCCTTCACTTCTTGCAGGCCTGCGGGTATGGTAGGTTTCATAATTACTTTTTTGAAACCTACTTCAGATTTATGACTGCGAATGCCAGCGAGGTTTTCATAAAACCAGGTGATCAAATCGCCCAGCAACATCACGTGGTTTTGACTGTTCATGCCGGGGTCGGCCGTGTTGCCATTCCACAATTCCCAAATGGTAGTGGCACCATTGGCCGCCATATAGCCCCAACTCGGATAAGTGTTGTTGGACGCAATGGTATACGCCAGTTCGGGATAGCCATACTCGGTAAGGCCACGCATCAACCATTGCGAACCAATGAGCCCGGTGCTGATGTGATCGTGGTTTTCGACATGCACTTTGTGCCTTATTTTTTCGAAAACTGCACTGCGTAATGAATCGGGACATATACCGAAGTACAAAGGCAGCAGGTTGGCAGTAACAGTATTGTTGCTGTATTGCTTGAGTGCAGGCCGGTAAAACTTTTCCTGAAATGCAATACGAATGCTGTCACTCAGCTTACCGAAGTAAGCAGCATCTTCAGGCAGTTGCTGCATGCCAGCAAAACGCTGCATGTACGAGAGCAATTTGTAATAGTATGCTGTAGCTATCAACTGGCCATCGGTTTGGCGACTGCTGTCTTTGGAGTGAATCAAATGCAAGGCTTCGGGAGGCACACACCAGTCGCCATATTTGTCTTTCGTCATGATGTATTGCTTCATGAATTTTTCTTTCATGTACATCATCCACTTTTTCATGCTGGCATAATGCTTCCGAATCGGCATGTCATCGCCATACTGATTGTACAAATGATTGCTGATAAAAATAAATGCCGCAGGCCAGGTTACATCATCGGTATAATAATTCCAGAATGCAGGTGCCACATCTGGAATACTACCTGCAGTTGTTTGGCTTTCTTCAATATCCTGCATCCATTTGGCATAGAGTTTCGCATTGTCAAACACAAAACTTTCACCCTGTGCTCCTACTGTTCTGTCGCCCAACCAAGGCTGGCGTTCGTTGCGCTGAGGGCAATCAACAGGCATGCCTTTGTAATTGCTGGCAATGCCCCACCACGCATTTTGATACACTTGATTAATCACTGCATTGGAAGTAGAAAAACTTCCGGTAGTAGTCAATGCATCGTACACCAACTCGCCGCTAAACTGTGCCAGCTGTGGTGTGCCAGGAAATGCACTTACTTCCACATAGCGAAAACCATGGTAAACAAATGATGGCCGCCAACCGTTGGCATCTAATGCATGATTGCCGAAAAAATATTTATCAGTCACCCTTGCATCCCGCAAGTTGGCAACAAACAATTCGCCATTCGGTTGCAGGCTTTCAGCAAAGCGCAACACAATGCTGTCCCCTTTTTTGCCCGCAATATTTTTCAGGTGCATCCATCCCGAAAAATTTTGCCCCATGTCAATGATGTATCTGCCGGATGCTTTTTTGCGGATGGATTTTGGTTGAATAACCTTCATCACTTGCATCGATTCTGCCGACTGTGCCTGCAATTTACCATCAGGTGCTGTTACAAGATTGGCCTGCATCCATTTCGATGCATCGAAAGCAGCAGTTGTCCAACCGGGCCATTCTTTTCTTGCATCATATTCTTCACCATCGTATTCGTTGTTGCTGCGAATAGCTCCATCCACATTCAGCTTCCAGCTTTCGTCGCTCAGCACCCATTGCTTGCTACCATCTGCATATTCCAGTTGCAGTTGCAGCAGCAGTTTGGGGAAACCAAAGTTGTTGTGCTTGTGTGTTTTATAGTTTTGGCGCATGGTAAAAAAACGGCCATTGCCCAGCACCACGCCAATAGCGTTGTTGCCTGCTTTCAATGCTGTGGTTACATCATGCGTGTTGTACAACACCGTTTTCCGATAGTCAGTAGGATTGGGCGCCAACACCTGATTGCCAATTTTTTTTCCATTGATGTACAACTCATACATCCCCATACCGGCTATGTGTACAGTAGCCCTCTTCAAAGCAGGCTTGGCAGAAAAGCTTTTGCGCAAATACCGTGCACTCAACCGCGACCACTGGCTGATGCTATCCCACGGTGAAGCCTGATCGTAGCCAATCCATTTGGCTTTCCAATCGGATGTTTGAAAAAGACCGGTACTAAATTCGGATGATAACGTAAATGGATTGCTGCTCTTGTTTGTCCAAGCCAGTATTTTCCAATAATAGCGGCTACCCGATTGCAACGCCGCACCATTGTACCGAATGTGTATGCTTTGGCTGCCAGCTACTTTTCCCGAATTCCAAACATCAGCTTTGTTGGCCGCCAGTGCAGCCTTGCTACTGCTCACCAGCACTTGATAATGCGTTTGCTGTACATTTCTTTCCTGGCTGATGAGCTGCCAGCTAAAGCGGGGTTGAGCTACATCAATGCCTTGCGGATTGCTCAACATTTCGCAACGCAATTGTTGCAAGCGGGTTTGTGCAGACAGCTGCAACGAAAACAACACCGCTAACAGAGAAAAAAATGTACGCATACTATTGAGCTGAAAAGTTGAAGAATAAAGTCATGTGTAAAGCCCTTGCAGGATCCTTTTCGTAGTCGTAAAAAATATTTTTGAAACCCATGGGGCCAGTGGTTTCATTGCGTTGTGTTTTGGTACCAATACTACTGATGCCATGCATAAAAGAAATATCACCCGATGGAAACAATGGTTCGTAATTGTGCCACTGATCCGTTTTCCAAGCAGGCGTAAACAAACGCAGGAAAATATTTTCTGTTTCGCAAATAACAGTAAAGCGATTGCTTTTGCTGAAAAAATAACCGCCATAAAAACGGGAATGATAGCCTTTGAATTCAGGATACAACCATGGGCTCTCTCCTGTTTCTGAATTGTTGTAGGTTTTGCTCCATACTCCGAACTGATTGCCCTTCATTCTGTTTTTCCAAACACGATACGGGCCATCACCCATATAGGTAACGGATTGTATTTCCTTTTCCGGAAATGAAAAATTGATGCCGGCAAAATTGGTGAAGTAGACAGATGGAAAGTATTGCACTTGCAGCTTTACCCAACCCGATGGATAAATGGTCCAGCTGATGTTGTTGTAATGGCTTTGCTTGTTGTATTGCGTTTGCAACACAACAGAATCGCCGGAAGCTGTTACCTGCAAAGCACCCAAATTATTCACGGCATCCTGCAACACTGGTCCATTGTGCAAAGGCAACAATCCTTTGGCATTGTTCACAGATTGCATGACACCATTGTTTTTATTGAACTGAATGGTTACATCACTCACCCGAACTTGCAGCAATGAATCTTGCTCTTGCAATTGAATGGCATGTGGCCCTTTTATGCTGCGCATTCTTGAAGCGATAGCAGCAGGCCGATGAATCGGGTAAGTCCAGGTAAACAGTTCCTGCTGTTGCGCATCTGTAATGCTGAGATACAAAACATCGTATTCCATCCAGTTGGCAGGCAGGTTTAATTGAAGCGTCGCTTTGGTGAGTGGTGCAGCATCAGGCATCGGTGCAGTACCATTCACTTCATTCGTAGTACGTACATCAACCCTTTTCAATTTCCAACGCAGTTGGCAGGTGTTCAAATTGGTAAAGTGATACCGGTTTTCAACAATAAAACTTCCATCGAAATCGGACGTAATTTCTCTTCGTTCAATAAATACCGGACTCCAGATTTGTTTGATGGCAAAATAGCTGCCTTCTTTTTCATGATGAGGACCTACGATACCATCCGCAGCCCGATGTTTGTCGGTATCAAGCGAATCTTGCTTGTCTTTGCGAACAACAGCATTGTCGGCAAAGTCCCACAAAAAACCACCGGCACTCAGCGGGTTGTGCCACATGTGTTGCCAGTAATCTTCTAAGCCTGCACCATGTCCCCCATCAAACTGCCCATGCAAAAATTCGGTAGGCATCACTATCTCATTGCCATTGTCGTAATTGCCAATGCCATAGTTATACTCACGGTAGTGTTGTGTTTCTACACCATTGTACAACTCCCAAGGATGCACAACCGGCCGCTGCTGCAAATCATATTGTGTAAAAAATGTATCGAGCTCACGGTTGTGCCCGCCCTCATTGCCATTGGCCCACAACACAATAGATGGATGATGCGCATCATGCAACATCATTTCCTTCAACAGTTTTTTCCCGGTAGGTGTATCGTAGTGGCCATGCCAGCCCGCCAATTCATCCATTACAAACAAACCCAATGAATCACACACATCCAGGAAATGATCATCCGGCGGATAATGACTCATTCGAACAGCATTCATGTTCATGCTTTTGATGAGCTGCACATCTTCCACACTAATGCGATAGCTGGTGGTGCGGCCCGTTTCCGGACGAAAAGCATGCCGGTTCACGCCTTTGAATTTGATCTTGACGCCATTTACATAAATGCCATCCCGTTGCTTTAGCTCAACCGTTCTGAAACCTACTTTCTTGCGTATGCTGTGCAGCAGTTTTCCCTCTTGATAAATGGAGAAAACCGCTGTATATAAATACGGTGTTTCGGATGTCCATGGCCGGGGTTGCGTCAGTGTTCCAGTCAACAGCATTTCGCCCGGCCTTTCCGGATGTACATTCTTACCTTCAAAAATTGTAACTGTTTTTCCTGTCGCATCCAGCAGTTGCACTTTGGCTTGAATGGCTTGTTGGCTATTGCTGTTTATAGAAGCAAAAAAACTGCCGTCAGCTTCTGCTCTCCATGCTACTTCACTTATGTGTACGGCAGGCAAAACCTCCAACCATACAGGCCTGAAGATACCGCCAAAAATCCAAAAGTCAGCCTGCCGTTCGGCTGCGTTTACAGAAGCGTTGGCAGAATGCTTCGATACTTTTACTTCCAGCAAATTTTCTTTGCCGTACTTCAGCAATTTGCTCACGTTGTATTTGAATGCATAAAAGGCGCCCTGATGTATCTCGCCGGCCTTTTGTCCGTTGATGGTTACTTCAGCATCCGTCATTACACCTTCAAACACCAGATTAATATGCTTCCCTTTCCAGGCGAGAGGTGCATGAAAGCGGTGCTTATACAAGCCCTGTTCTTTTCCCCTCACACTGTCTTTGGCAAAGCCATAATCATACTTGCCAAACCCTTGCAATTCCCAACAGGATGGCACAGCAATCTTTGTCCACTTATTGGCATTCATGCCAGCTGTACACATAAAATCCCACTGCACCGTTGCATCGCTGCCAGTACCGGAGAGATATATTTTTTCGGTTTCTTGTGCGTTAGCAGAAAGAGAAAGAAACATCGTGCTGCAAAGGCAACAGACCAACACAAAAAACTTGTGTTGGTTATTGCGCCAAAATGAAAAAAATGTATGGATAAACCTGATCATAGTTTGCCTGTAATTTTTTCGAGTGATAAAGAAGAGGCTACTTTCTTCCCATTCACCCATATACTCAATCCCTTGCCCCGCTTATACTTCGTTCCGTCTTCATCCCACACTATGCTGATGATTTTGCCATGGTACAATACATTGTCAAGGCAAAACCATTTCCATGTATGCTGCGGCAGCAATGGCGATACTTCCAACACGTTATCGGCCCGTGGACGCAACCCCACCAAACCAGTAATGATTAAATCATTAAACGTAGAATGATTGTAATATCTGCTCCTTTCTTCATCGCCTTTTAACCAGTAACCCGTTTTTTCATCGAGGTACTCGCCAATGTATGGACGCCCCCGATAGTATTGCGATTCAACATACGTGTTCAGCAGTTGAAAATAATCTTGCTTAGATACGTAGGGAGCTGGCTGCACCTGCAACAAATTGGCCATACCCGTCAATGTTTGTGCAGTGGCAAATGGCCACACTGCACCATCCCATTCGCATTTGCAACACCCATGTGTTCTGAATTGCGGATGACTTCTGTCCGCAGTAGTGATGCCAAACGGAGCACAAAATGTTTTGGTATCTGTCAGGCTTTCCCAAGCAATATTGTAGCTACTATCGGGCATATTGAAATACCATGGAATAAAACCGATGGCCTCTTTCACTGCCGCCAATGTATCGCCTTGCTCTTTGCGTACTTCAAAAAAGTTATGTTCACTGTTCCAGAGTTTTGATTGCGTTGCGGCTTTAACGGTTTTGGCTTTCTGCAAATAGTCTGCCGCCTTTGTTGCATCACCTTTCAGGTGCCACAAGGCTGCCATAGCATTGGCATTGCCATACATATACCCGTTGATGGAAGGTCGTGGATTCTTTTCTTTTCTGCCACCGCTGATGGTTTCTTCCATGGCGTCCCGCACATCGTATTGCCAATACAAACCATCGGGCCGCTGCTTCTCTTTTTCCCAGGCCTGATAGTCAGCGTCTAGATCAGGCAACAGATTCAATACGAAATTCCTGTCCCCATTGACCAAAAAACGTTTGTAAATGGCATCCATATTCCAGCTGCTGTAAAAGCGTAGCTTATTCAGCGGCTTTCCGTTATTGCCCCGATACCAAACCAGCAGGTTCTCATCCATGTACTGCTTGTGGTGCAACCAGCGAGACTCGTAAATATGATGGCCCAACCCGCTGGAGATAAGATTGTATTTGTCGGCATAACTACGCTGCACTAAAAATTCTGTCATCACAAAACCTTGCGGGGTTTTCTTAATGTGTTTGCGCAACGTCCACCAACGGTAATAGAAAATCTCTTCCATGTTTTGCTGGGGACATTCAAACAGCGGAATATTTTGCTGCATCCAATACCACGCACTATCATTTGGAATGGCTTGCTCAATATTGGGCGTTTCCATGCTGTTGAAATAATCAACATAATGCTTGAATTGCTGATGCTTGAGCAACAATGGCTTTGATTGTGCCATTGCCTGACATGTGAACATCAACACAGCTGCTACAGCAATACAATATTTGAATACACACTTCATGGCTATCATATTAACTGCTGCCACACAGCATAACTCTGTTTTATTTGATTGGCATCTGCATCAGGAAAAAAGCTTTTTTGAGCAACCGGTAATTCTGTAATCACCTCAAGACTGTCAAATACACCTGTTTTGAGTCCTGCCAACAAAGCAGCACCCAATGCAGACACGTCTGGATTACCAATGGTTGTTACTTTTTTACCCAACAAGTCGGCCATGCTTTGCACCACAAACCGATTGGCAGAAATTCCGCCATCCACATTGAAATGATTCAACTCAATCGCAGCATCTTGCTCCATGGCAGTAATGACATCTTTCACCTGAAAGGGAATAGACTCCAACGCTGCCCGCACAATATGATTTTTGGTGGTACCAAAACTCATCCCACTAATAGAAGCCCTGCGTTCTGGCTGCCAATGCGGCGAACCTAATCCACTGAACGCAGGAATCACACACACACCTGCACTATCAGCAACAGCGTTTGCCATGGCTTCGGTTTCTTTGCTGTCAGTAAATAAATTCAATTCATTTTTCAACCATTCAATAGTGGCGCCGCAGGACACAATCACGCCTTCAAATGCATAATCAATGCGTCCATCAATACTCCAACAAATGGTAGTAACCATTCCGTTTTTAGACCGTACCGGTTTGTCGCCAATGTTCATGAGAATGCTGCAACCAGTGCCCAATGTAGCTTTCGCAGTGCCTGCTTCAAAACAACCTTCACCAAATGCAGCAGCATGCGAATCGCCAATCATGCCTGTTACAGGAACGGGTTGCGAAAACAACCCATCCAATGTTGTTTCACCAAAAAATGCGGAAGATGATTTTACTTCCGGCAACTGAATACCAGTTAATCCAAACGCATCAATCAACTCATTATCCCATTGCAATGAATGCAGATTGAAGAGCAGTGTTCTTGAAGCATTGGTATAGTCTGTAGCATACTGTTTGCCGTTGGTCAACTTGTAAAGCAACCATGTATCAATTGTTCCGAAGAAAGCTTCTCCACTTTGAATGGCTGCTTTTATGGCCTCATTATTCCTGTTGAGCCAGATGAGTTTGGTAGCAGAAAAATAAGGATCAATCACCAGACCGGTTTTCTGATTCACCTGTTCAGACAATCCTTGTTGCTTCAATTCCTCACAAATTTGTACCGAACGTTTGCATTGCCACACCACAGCATTGTGCAATGGTTTACCGGCTTTATCCCATACAACAAATGTTTCCCGTTGATTAGAAATGCCAATGCCAGCAATTGCATTTGAATCAAATCCTTTTTCAGCAAAAGCATGCAAACATTTTTGTACAGCTGCCAGTACGTTTTGATAAATAATTGCTGGCTCCTGTTCTACAAAACCATGGTCGAGATAATGCGTATGCAAATTCTCAGCACCTTTTGCAATAGCCTGCCCTTGCTCATCGAAGATGAGTGCCTTGGTAGAACTTGTTCCCTGATCAATGGCAAGTATATATTTCGCTGACATATCTTTTATTTTCTCTCACCGATTTCAATGACACTACATAGCTGCACCGTCTGATTATTGCTGAATCAGCTTCAGCACTTCACTTGCTATCCCCTCTTTACTAATTCCGTAATGGTTGAAAATTTCAATCTGCGAACCTGTTACCGTGTATTCATCTGGAATACCGATTATCTTAAATGAGCCTCCCCAAACCCCTCCAGTGGATGGGCTTTTCAGCTGCATTAAAAAGGATGCCACTGCTTCACCTAATCCACCATAGATACTGTGCTCTTCCACTGTAACAATTGCTTTGCACTTTCTTGCAAGCGATTCAATAAGTACAGTATCCAAAGGCTTAATGGTATGCATGCTCACCACTGTTGCTTCAATGTTTTGTTCTTTCAGCAACGCACCTGCCTGTACTGCGGGATAAACCGTTTCACCATTAGCAATGATGGCGACATCATTTCCTTCGGTGATGATTCTTCCTTTACCAAAAACAAATGAGTCGTTGTTTTTTGCTTTTAAAGCAGGCATTATTTTTTTGCCGAATCGCAGGTACACTGGAGTGCCACTAGCAGCAGCGAGTTCAGTTGCTTTTTCGGTTTCGAAATTATCGGCGGGAGCAACAATGGTAATATTGTTGATGGCTCGCAACACGGCAAAGTCGTGCAGACTATGATGCGTACTTCCCAACGCACCATAGCTAACGCCAGCACTGATACCCACAACAGTTACCGGATGATTGCTGTAGCAGATATCGTTTTTGATTTGCTCCAACGAACGTGCCGTTAAAAAACAAGCCGGCGAAACGGCAAACACTTTTTTACCACAAGAACCTAAACCTGCAGCTACGCCCACAAGATTTTGTTCTGCTATTCCTACTTCCACTATTTGCTGGGGAAACTGCTTTCCAAAAGGCACCAGCTTTCCTGACCCTCTCGAATCGCTGGTAACAGCAATCACGTTGCGGTCGGATGCTGCCAGCCGTTGCAAGGTTTCAGCAAAAACATCCTGGTTGGGCTTGTCGCCTCCGGGTTCTATATGTATTTGTTCTGCCATCTTCTTTTTATTTAACTACAAAGACACAGAGCACAAAAAGAGCCACTAAGTTTTCTTTGTGCAGCTTTGTTTCTTAGTTACTCAGTCGTTCAAGATTGATTCGTTCCGCATCTAATTCTTCCATTGCTTGTTCATACTGTTCCTTACTGGGTACACCATGATGCCACTTCAATTCATTCTCCATGAAGCTCACACCCTTTCCCTTTGTTGTATGTGCAATAATGACAGATGGCTTCCCTTTTTCAAAAGGAAGACTGTTGAATGCAGTTCTTAATTCCTCAATATCATTTCCGTTTACTTCTTTCACTGCCCAGCCAAATGCTTTCCATTTTTCATCCAACGGGTCGGTGTTCATTACATCACTTGTAGCTGCTGTAATCTGCAGGCTATTCTTGTCAATGATAGCACAGAGGTTGTCAAGCTTGTAATGTGCTGCACTCAAAGCGGCTTCCCAGTTACTGCCTTCGGGCAATTCACCATCCCCCATCAAGGTAAACACACGATACGCTTTGTTATCGAGTTTGGCTGCAATAGCTGTGCCTACACAAATAGGTAAACCATGCCCCAACGCACCAGTATTTTGTTCAACACCTTTTACTTTTCGGGTTGGGTGGCCAATGTAATGCGATTGATATTTACACAACGTGTTCAACTCTTCTTCCGGAAAAAAACCTTGATCGGCCAACACGACGAACAATGCTTCTACGCAATGTCCTTTGCTTTGCACATAACGGTCACGGTCGGGGGATGCAAAGTTTTCTGGTGATACATTCAACACATCGTTGTACAACACGTTCAAAATATCGGTAGCTGATAAACTTCCACCAGTATGCCCGGCTTTTGCCTGCAAAATGTATTTGAGTATTTTTTTCCGATACTCAACTGATTTTAATTTTAATTCCTTGCTTGTCATTTTAAATGCATTTGAACCATTCACCATTTACCCATGTGTGTAGGTTTCCCAACCCAGGTAATTTTCAAACGACTCTTTCAGAATGCCTGCAGTTTTGCTGGCGTTCATTACTACATGATGTTCAAAACCATTGCGACATACATAATTCATTAAGCCTTGCAGGTTGTTGATTTGTGCCACAGCACGGTTACCAAAAGTGTTGAGTGGATCATTCGTTAATTCACCTTCACCAATGTATGCTTTGATGATGCCTTTGCAATCATCCGTACTGATACGACCGTATGTTAATGGCATGGCGGGAGTACGGCCATCCAATGCACCATACGTATTTTCTGTACCAACACTTGTACCAAGAATGGGTGCTGTGCTGATGGTAATATCCGGCAAGAAAGACTTTGCCCAGTTGCCACAATGGAACAATACACATTTGGTATCATCATCGGCGTAGTTGTTGTTCCAATCTACCAGTGCAGATGGTGAACCACTTGCCAATTGCATGGCATACATACTGAGTGTACCTGTTACATCTACTTCGCATGCAGAAGGCAACATGTTTTCACTCATCATACTCATGCTGGTGCACACATTGCAACCATAGTTTTGCTGTAGCGATGTCCAGCATTGAATAGCGGTTGCGTCTAATGAATTGGCAGCCATAAAATCGGCAAGCGCCACATCCAATTTTGCAATCTGTACCAATCGGTCGTTGGGCGTAGCTCCTGTAGCTGCATACGCATGTATCTTTTCCAGTTTCTCTTTTACCGATTGATCGCTGGCAGTAAGTTTATTGGCATTACCCAGTATTTCACTCAGGTCAACTGTTGTTACAGAAATACCGTTGCGTTGTAAGATTTTTTCACTGTAACGAACGGTATTGAATGCTCCGGGCCTTGCACCCACTGCACCTATTCGCACTTTGCGCATACCTTTCACCACACGACAAACAGCAAGAAAGTTTTTCAAATCAGCAATGAAACTTTCATCCGTCGGACTCACCACATGTTCTGTAGTAAGTGAATACTTGATGCCAAACTGATACAGATTGTTGCACACTGAAATTTTTCCGCACCAGGCATCTCTCCTGTTTACCACATCCATTTTGCCTAAATCATCGGGATAGGCCTGTATCAACACAGGCACATTCAAGCCCGACCATTTAATGGTTTCTGCAACACCCTTTTCATCGCCGAAGTTGGGCAGCACCACCAGAATGCCTTCAATGCTGTCGGCATGCTGTTTGAACAATGCCGCACATTTCTGTGCTTCCGCAAAAGTTTCTACGCCGCCGAGCTTTGTATCGGCATCACTTAGCATTACAGGCGTAATGTTCAATTGATGAAACAGATCTATGATTTGTGTTCTTGCTTCTGCCACCAGTTTATCAGGAAAGAAATCACGGTTTCCGATGATGACACCGATGGTTGCATATGATTGGTTTGCCATGGTTATACTTATTTATGATTTGTAAATACGCTATGAATAAAATAGGTTGCTTCTTTCACTCTCGATGCTGCAGCAGGCAGATCATAATCTTGATCGGTGGGCGTGTCTGCATTGGGAAAACGCCGTACTTCACCCGTACGAAATGCTATACGTTGAACCTTTTCTACAGGCTGAAAGAAAACATTCAGGGACGGTTTTCCATTGTTGATAATAACAGAATAAAAACGAGTAGTAGTATTCAATTCAATTCGAATACGGAGTGTTTCTCCGGCACGGAATTTACCCAGGCTCTTGTTGCGATAGCCTTGTTTGGTAAGCACATTTCCTGCACTATCCAATATCAGGCGTAGCGTTGCAGTGCCTTTAGTATCCAGCACTTCCACGTATAAATCACCATGTTGATTTTGCGCCGGCGTAAGGCTAAAATCAATATTAACCTGCTTCGATTCTGGAAACAAACGTTCCGCTTTTGCATAATCAAAAGGATCGCTATCGTGCAGCGTTAGTCCTTTTTTATCCAAAGAAACATTACACCACAAAGGGCTATAGATATTCCATTTGTTCCATGCGGCTATCGCGGTATCTGAAGTAAAATCATCCTGCACATCAGCTGTTGCTTTATCTGCAATCGGCACAGGAATTTTGCTCACCCACATGTCCTCTTTGTTCATACTGTACGTCACCCACATGTTGCCATCAGCAGGCTTGCCATTCATTTCCTGAATGCCCCGCACATACTGCGGTCCATAACTTTTGTAAGCGCCGCCATACCGCATCGAGGTTATTTCACCATTCACCAACAAGAGATTGTTGTAATTCAAGCCATCCTTGCTTACACTCACAGCCAATGGCCAGCGAAACTCTGCCGGATTGTACACCGTTGCATAATTGCCATCGCTGGTGCGCTGGCCCCATATTTTTGCATTGGCATTGATAAAACCCGGAGCCCGAAGCGGACCATACTGCCATGTTTTACCTTCATCTTTGCTGATACTCGTTAATGCGTATTTCCATAAACCCACCACATGGCCATTGGGTAAATGATAAAAGTTGAATGCTTTAAAATCTTTTTGCAAAGGAATCAGCGGATCATTTCTGTCGGCCTCTTCTACAGTTTGCATCATGAGTAGTGGCGTCGCTAAAATTTCTTCGCATGCTGCCAGCAAAGCTTTATCACCAGATGATTTGTAAAACGGATACACAGTGTTTTGCGCATTGAATGCATGGTTGTAGCGCAAAAAATAAATCGGGCCAAAGCTGCCATCAGCTTTTACCTCCCGAATAACACGGCCTATGCCATTGCCATCATTCGGATCATCTTTTGCACCCAGTACAATACCATAAAAACCCAATGCATACAATCGGTTGGCTTTCGATACATAAAAACCAAAACGCTGATGCATTACTGCATAATTGTTGTGTGCTGTATCTGTTTTGCCGGGCTTTACAAAACCATCAGGCACTTTGTATGGCGGAAAAATAATGACAGGTTCTGTCCATACATAGCCATTGGATGATGATTGCAAAAGTGTTTGTCCGGCACCTTGATGTTCACCAACAGGATTGCTCAGGTATTCGAGGTAAAACTTATTGTTCCAATACGCCAACATGGGTGCGTGGTTATACGTCCATGCAGTAGGCTTTGGTGCATCGGCTCTGTTGGCCCGCATGGTTTGTATGTTGTGTACACCCATGGCCGGCGATAACTGCCCATGATGATAATCGACATTTGCCAGTGTACTGCCTACATATCGAACCGTGTCTTGTGCAGATGCATCATTGGATGTTGCCATGCAAAAGATAACAGCAGCTGCACCTATCGTATTCTTCACTACACGCATAATCATTTTGTATACTTAATCAACCGCCGGATGAATGTTCTTTTTACGGGCACTATCGTTCCATGCTTGTGCCCTTGTGGCAGTAGCACTTCATTCGTCACGTTTGCGAATTGCTGAAAGTCAGTCGTTGAAAATGCTTCGTAAATTTTCTTTTGGTAGGAGTCAAAATAAATCAACCACTGATTGTCAAGTTTTACCACGGTTGGGCCTTCTGTAAAAGCATCGCTAAAGGGTGCAGAAATATTTTTCCATGGCCCATTGATGCTATTGCTAAAAGCAACTTTCAAATTGCGTTCCGGTCTCGTATTGTCTTTGAGTACCAATACAAAATCGTTTGCAGCTCTTTGTACCATCACCGCATCAATCACACTAAAACCCGGGTCAAGAAATAATTGGGTGGGCGAAAATGTTTGAAAGTCTTTGGTGCTGCTGATATACATGCGATGATTGTTGCTGTCAGCCTCCTGCCCTTTTTCGAACCTACCGGGAATGCAACTGGCCCAAATGATGCTGTACGTTTTTGTAGCCCCATCATAAAAAATCTCCGGAGCCCACACGTTTACCGTAGTTGGTTCGTGAGCCATTACCGGTATCAAACGTTGTTCACTCCAATGGATTAAATCTTTGGACGAAGCATAACCAAATCCTTTATCGCCACGCCAGCTACTGGTCCACACCAAATGAAAAGTACCGTCAGGGCCTTGTACCATTGACGGATCCCGCATTACTTGCTGCTTACCTACGGTTGGCTTCAGCAGCACCGTATCCAAATCTGTCCAGTGTTTGCCATCGAAACTGTAGAGCATGCGTAGCCCCGCATCTGCCGGTTCGTGAAAGGATGTAAACAAGTATCCTTTACCTGCACAAGAAGTCAGGATAACACTAACAGCTATGTAAACAAAATACCGCATGTTTATTTTTCAATCACCAATACCCAGTCGTTACCATTGGCTTCATCGCCCGGCGGATTAAATGTTACTTCACCTTTTTTAGTAAAAGTTTCAATTACTATCTGCTCACCGGTAGCAGGCTTTATCCAATAGGCTTTTGCAGGCGTAAACATGATTCGGTTCATGTACAATTTAAATGACCGACCGGTGAATACATAAAACATGGCCAGCTTATAAGAAGCTGCAGCTGCTACACGGGCATAGCGTTCACCATTGTCCACAACCAAATGCTGTGCGGATGCATGCTGAAAAAAATCTTTGCTTTCAACCAGTTTTTTAAGCTGTTGCATTTGCGTAGCACCGGGTGCCATCAATGCTTGTTTCCAATTCATAGTCACACCATAATTGGCGGTCCAATCACCAGCATTGTTGAATTGCATCACCGCATTTTCGCCATAGGTAAAACCAGCACCACCGGCAAAAACACTCCAGTAAGCATAGCGGCGCAAATCAGCATCGGTCCAGCGAGGTTGCAAACTATCGTGCAAACCATGCGGAATGTTTTCATACGAAGGCTCACCATCCAACGTTGGTTTTACCGGGCTGAGTTTGTAATCCAGTGCCACGTACTTCCAGTTGTCTTCGCCAAAGTGATGTGTTTCCGTAGCTACGGTATCCTGCGCATAATCTTTATGCCCACTCTGAAACATATTGAAATCGAGCCAGCTACTGTTGTGAAACCATTCGCTGGAAGTTGTTCTTCCCCTTGGGTGAAAAGTCATGAGGTGATGGGGATCGTATTGCTTGATGGTTTTACCCAGCACTTCCCAAACTTCGCCACCTTCTGAACCTCTTACATCGCCACCATTCAGCCAAATGATATTCGATTTCTTAGCAAAACGCTGTGCCAAAAATTGGCCATACACGGCAGCTTGTTCCGGCGTTACTTTTCCGCCTTTCACGTTACTTCCCCACACTGGTACCAGTGCCATATACATACCCCGTTTGGCCGCTTCATCTATAATGTATTCCACGTGATCCCAATAATCGTATGCATCTGCATTGTCAGGATTTTTCCCTTCCGTTACATTGGGCTTCGACACATCTTCATTTCGCAAAGCCAAATCGCCGTACACATTTTTGGTATTGTTCATGTCGTGCAGCACCATTACCTGTATCACATTAAATCCCTGCGACTTTCTTACATCCAGGTAGTGCACCGCATCCTGCCGATTGCATTTTACAAACAACAACCAGCCGGTATCGCCCAACCAAAAAAAAGGTTTTCCATCAGCCGTTTGAAAATACCGTTGATTGGATGACACCTGCAACAAAGGCAACTGCGCCTGTGCAAACAAGTGAAGCAACATGCCTATCGATACTAAAAACTTCTTCATAATCCTAAATCAGTTATTCAATCTTGAACAGTGAATTGATGGGTGTTGCTGTTGTACACAATGGAAGCTTTGCCATTGCTCAGGATATAGACGCCTTCTTCTTTGCCAGATACAGGTTTCATGCCCGCAGCTTTTTCCAATATTGCTGCATCTATATTGGCAGGCAAAACGGGTAAGCTACCACCCGCCATCAAAACAGCAATTCCAAATTCGGGATAATTATCACCGCTGTACATCACTGCTTTCTCAGGAAACTTCTTTTTGTATTCGAGTACAGCACGGTACACTTGCCCGAAGCTTGTCTTTTTGGGTTTCAGCAACCGTGCATGTTGGCGTGGCGCCAGGCTTACGCCACCAGCAGGTGCATACAAAGTGCCATCTGCCTGATAGTGCCAGTAGCGTATGTCGATAATGTTGATGAGTGCCGCATATTTGGGCTTCGCCAAAATACTATCCTGCACATCTTTTGTTGTGCTCAACGCAATGAGCGGTTGCTTGCCGGTTTCCTTTTTCCACTCTGCAATTACATCCAGCCAAAATTGCACAAAGTGCAAAGGACCGGTATATTCTTCGCTAATGCTGTGAATAACCGCATGGTTATTGCTGAAGTTATTGAGACACTGCCGTATGTATTGGCGGTGCAATGCTCTGCGAACCGGATGGCTGATGTCATAAAATTGTTCGGCGTAAAAAATGCGTTTGTCGCCAGCATAATTCACCGGCTCTACAAAACCTGTGTTATTGATATTGTTGGCCGTACGCCATGGAAAATCAGCATAGTGTGCTCCGGCTTCAATAATGTTGTGCTGGAAGTAATGATGTTGCAGTAATACCAAACCATTAGCATCGGCTTCATTGGCAAATGATTGTAACCGGCTCCAGTAAAAAGCATTGTACTTGGTTAAATCATACTTACTCAATCCATCCCATGCCGTGCCTTGGCCACTGCGGGCAAATGGTTGCTCATAAAATGGTGGCCATACTTCGCCATCCATTCTTCGCACCCGCTGATGATCATCTCGTCTTCTGTCGTACCAAAGACCGTAGTTGTGTTCCAACATTACGGTGCCTGTCGCCTTCATGTCAACAGCCACTTCTTTAATATTATCTGTCAAACCTTTGCCGTAGCGGCCGGGTACAAAACGAGTGAGGTGCGGTTTGGCATTGGAAATGTCTTTGGCGCTAAGGCTACCACTCCACCATTGTACATTGGTACGTTTACCAGCCAGTAAATGGCCATCTCTTACCAATACCCCTTGCTTCAGTTGTGTAATTGGAAAGGGATCAGCTGGTCGGGAAACAATTTCTACAATATCCGTAATGGATGGTGCGGCAGTTGTTGTTACAGGCAACGCATTTCGTTTGGCAGCAGCTTCAATCCATGTCTTCAACAGTGGCTTGAGCTGCATGGCTTCTTTACTCAGTTGCAATGCCACCGCTACCGAAGGGCTACTACTCGCCTCCGTAGACACTGGCATCAGTTGTGCCAAAGCGGCTACATCTTTTTTCAAACGCTCTTGCAGTTGTGCATAGTACAAACTGCGGGGTTGTATGCTGTTGTTCGATTCGTTCCAGTAACCATCGCCTGCAAACTGACTCCAGCTGCCAAACGCCCAGTTTTGTGCTGTAGGTGGCTGATAGCAATCTATACGGGCTGCACTACAATTCCAAAACACACTGTTGGCAGCCGCCCATCCAGCACCATTTGCATCCTGTCCTCTGTTGCCAAAACGCAATGCGTTGCCATCTACAGCTATCACATCCATCAGCACTCCGCTTGCCCAGCTGTCTATGGCGCCGCTAAAGCTGTACGGCAATATAGATTCACATTGTACAAATGCATTGGGGCCTGCTGCACAAAAGCCAGCAGCAAAATCATGATAACCATTTTCGGCATAACAGCGCTGAAACAAAGTTTGCTGGCCGCTGGTGAAGAAGGTATATCGACGTTGACCGCCAATTTCAGAAATGGGTTGTGTAGCAATACAATCTTCTACGGTGATACGTTGTGCAGTTTCCAACACCCGCACAGCACTGCCAGCAAAATGCTGAAAACTCACCTGACGCACCCAACAGTCGACTGCATTTTCAATGCCAATGGCATCCCAACGATGATCTTCGTCTTTTGCATTGGCTTTATTGTAAGCAGAAACAAGTTGCAGATTTTCCACACCAGTTTGAGAAATCCGGCCGGGCCATTGTATCAACTGCACAAATGCAGCTCCGTATTGTACGTCCAATGCCGTAGTAATGGGTGCATCCAGCTCCAGCTGATGGCCATGAATAGCCGTGATGGTTCTGTCGAAAAACAAATCTCTTTCGCCCGGCTTCCAACCCAACGCCGTAATGCCGCCACCAAAATGGTCGGTACCCAAAGCTTGTATCCATGCTGCAGTGGATGGCCGGTGAATGCGAACATGCTGGCCAACATGATAGACAGCAACATCAGCCACTGTTACCAGCTTGCTATTGACTGGCACATACTTATCTGCAATGGTTTGCGTATGCAGCACCGTGGGCTTTCCTTCACCCAACAGGCGCAGCAAGGTTTCGCGGCTGGCGCCGGTGCCGGCAATGCGTGTGCCTTTTGCAAAAGCCCCACTACCCCGCAGCACCACACCTGATGAATCGATGCGCAAAGAGCCGCTCACTTTATACTCACCCGGCAACAATTGAACAGCACCCCGAAAACCTTGTGCATCTTTCGGCATACCACTTACATAATCAATGGCCAGTTGAATGTTATCTGTGGCATCTTTTGTGCTAAGTGGCACATACACTTTTGCTGGCACTACAGGTATGGCTTGCTCAGATGCTTTGTAGCCACAATACGAAAAATCGGGAATGCGATTGCCCAATGTATCGGGCTTGTATTGAAGTTGTCCTTTCTCTACATACAAAGGCGGCACAGGCTTCGCCTGCTTTTGTGCAAACGAAGCCTTTACAACCAGCAGCAGCAATGCTGCTGTAATCAAACGATATGAATATGCTACACGAATCATGATTGTTCATTCTACTGTATAAAGCTATCTAAGGAATGAATGCCAAGCTGCATACAGTGAGAAATGTAACTGCGGATATTATTTAGCCGCTACAGCGGGTTTTACAGTTTTTACATCTACCACGCTGTTCAGGAAATTTTCAATATTGCTGTATCCGTTTTTCGCCAGCTTGCCTGCGTCGGCGGCATTGTTGGCGTTCAAACCCATTTTGATTTCGTAGGCATCGGGTATGCCATCGTTGTCGCTGTCTTTGTAAGGCGTTCCCTTATACTCGGGATAGCCGCCTACCTGTGCAGGATCGGTAATGATGCCTTGCTTGTAAGAATCGATTGGCAGACGACGATGCTTGAATTGCGTTTCGGGCAATTGCACATCAGCATTGTATTCAATTTTTCCGGTAGCTACTTGTTTTACAATACGGGCATCCACTGCATCACGGCGGGGCAAGGTGGCACCCGCATTGGCCAGCACATAGGTTTTAGCCTGCTCTGCACTCAAAATAGTGATGGGTGCCATAGGCAATGGTTTGTGCCATTTCATAAATGCGGTGTACTCGCCGGCGTCGCTTTGCTCTTCTACCTGCACACCACCATTCCAGTTGTCTTTGGTAATGGCAGGAAAACCTTCCATCACATTGCCATTTACATAAGCACGGCCGTACACTTTGTACTTGAGTTTGCTGCGGCCGCTTTCTGGTTTTAGAATGCGGTGGCCCACATTATTGTTGGGTGTAGCCGGACCGGGCTTGAAGTAATTGTTGATGATGTTGAACTGAGCTCTGTAATCACCGCCATCAATACTGCGGTGTACCCAGTTGAAAATAACGTTGTTGGCAAAATTGAAAACACCATTCCAACCAACCGATGGATTGCGGCCTGCATTGTTGGCCCAAAGGTTGCGCATAAACGTACAGTTTTCGCCACCCAGTGTGCTGCCAAATGCATGGTTCCATGTATCAAGTGCTTCACCAAAAATGGAGTTTTGAATGGTGATGTTTACCGTGCCGAATTTGTCTTCAATTTTTCCGGTGCTGTCGTTGTACATATGGCGATACATGCTCATGTTTTCATCAAGGCCCCATGTGGCACTCACATGATCAATGATGATGTTGCCAATCGGGTTGCCGCCAATAGCATCATCTCTGCGGCCCACCCAAGTTTCGCCACGGCGAAAACGCATGTACCGAATAATAACATCGTGTGTGTTGATCCACACACTTTCTCCGGCGATACATACACCATCACCAGGTGCAGTTTGACCAGCAATGGTGATGTACGGAGCACGAATGATTAATGGTGTTTTTAAGCGAATGATGCCTGCTACATTGAAGACAATAATACGGGCACCACCTTGCTCACAAGCCCAACGCAAACTACCAGCGCCATCATCATTCAAATTGGTAACCACATATACTTTGCCGCCACGGCCACCAAAGCTGTATTTGCCACCACCTTCTGCACCGGGAAAAGCAGGTATATCAGCCTGCGGCAATTCATCTACTCTCGATGCCCAGGGGATGTAAGGTTTACCTTGTTTGGCTTCTTGTTGTATAACGGGCCAGGCCAATTGCCACATGCTGTCGGAATGTGCATTGGCTGCTTTCATCAACGAGTCTGAAGTACGCTGAACGTCGGGTGGAATTTGCGGATACTGTGCACTGGCACACACAGTCATTAGCAACAACACAGCCAGTGATAGTAAAGATGTACGATACATTTTCATAGTCGGGATATATTAAGGTTAGACGTTTTTCAGCAGCAAAACAGACCGTTATAAAAAAGAGAAAGCGATAACACTTTCTCTTTAGATTGCTTGTGTTATAACGATGACTATTTCTGCACTTTTACATCCACTTCAATCTGGGTAGTTTTTGAAGGTGAATTGCCCTGAATGAAACGAACCAGTATTGCACCCAGCTTACCATCAGCCCGCTTAAATCCAATCACGTTATTACCAGCTGCAGTTGAAATTTTATTAACAAAAGCAGCTGTTCCACTGGTAAGGTTTCCACCTACCAAAGTTTGAATAGCACCGGCTGATGTAAGTTGTGAAACGAAGTTGACCGAAGAAGGGAGCTTCTTAAATACGGTGGCATTCTTTGTCCAACTGCTGATGTCATAATAATTGAGCTGACCTTGTGTAGCAGTTAATGCATAAATGGTATGGCCCAAATCATCCGTAGTGGAAGTGGTACTCATGAAAGATGTATCGAAATAATAACCGAAATCAATACCTGCAGCATTGGCAGCACCATCAGTAAAGCTGAAGATTTTTCCATCTTTGGTAGAGTAATAGCACTTGTTGGTTTTAGCAGTTGAATCGGGCACCTGCAAAATGCGATACGACCAAAAATCGAAGTCTGGCTTCACTGTTATCTTAAATGTTTTACCACCGTCACCCAGGAAAGTGGCATTTCGGTTGCGGGCTAAAATGCGATAGCTGTAATCGCCGGGTATACTATCAATACGATACCCTTTTGAACCCGAGAAAGTTGTTTTATTGCCTGTAACGTTGAAGGTATCAATACGCACACCGTTCTTTTGAATTTCAACATAAGTCATTTCCTCTTTGCTGGATGAAATGTTGAAATCAAAATAAATGGAGTCTTTCGGATTCACTGTTTTATCGGCAGTGATAGCAAACTCATTGCTGTTCTTGTACTCCACTGTTACCCCATAAGCGGTAATTGGTTCTACACCCTTGTCGCAGCCGGCAATAGCGGCTATCAGCAATACAGATGGAGCAATATATGTGAGCAAACGATATTTCATAGCTGTAATATTTTGTAGTCAGTAAATAGAGATTACTTAAGCGGATCGAATGTGCCGCCCGACCAGCCAAGCGTTTGCTCCATGGTATAAGTAGCCTGGTTGAAAAAGTTTGGCAAAGCGTAGTGATAGTAAGTATTGGGAATACTGATCACATTTGAACCTTCCAATGATGCGATAGCTACATTGAACATAGCTGTATACACCGCTTTGTTGTTCAGGTTAGCCGTATCTCTTGGGCGAACTCCAAGGGCATCTGGCTTATCGAGATAAATGCGGCCCGCAACAGTACCTGTTCCTGCATAGTAAGGCGGCTTTGGCGTAACTTTCAGCGACTGCCGCGCAGAAATCAAATGCAGATTACGTGTTCTACGTAAATCCCAGTACCGCTTTCCTTCCATGGCAAACTCCACCTGACGTTCGTTCAGAATCAGTGTTCTCATAGAAGCAGCATCGGTAGCTACATCCAAACCAAAATCAAAACTTCCCTGCTTTATACCAGCACGTACTCGTATCTGACGAATCAGGTCTTTTGCTTCGGCCAAACGATTGGTTTCGTTTGCGCATTCTGCCAGGTTCATTATCACTTCTGCAAAACGCATTTCAATCCAATCCATACCACTACCGCCGCCAGTATTGCTATTGTATTGTGCTTGTGTAGCAGTAATAGAAGGGTTGGTGATTTTCTCACAATAAAAACCAGTTACAATTTTTGAAGCCTGCTCATCCAATACGCCTGTATAGCTCCACTGCTTACGGCCGGCCTTTCCACTGAGTGGCCATACAGAACCATTGTATGCAATAGAAGCTTCCAACCGTGGGTCACGGTTTTGCCAAAACATCACCTGATCATAATTGGCAGAAGGATGCGTAATAGGTAAGCCTTCGCTATTGGTGTATGCTTGCACCAAATTCCATGTGGGTTGGTTAGACCCACCGCCGTTGTTAGATTCAGAAGGTGGACGAGTAACGTACTCGTTATTTGTGCCGCGGCCGGGGCTAACAGAAATGGCATCTAACTTACGCACCAGCATTACTTCGCGGTGATCTTCGGTTACCCAAATATTGGCATACGCAGGAAATAAAATATAGCCATGTGCTACACCTGTATCATAGGCTGCTTTGTTGGCCTGATAAGCAGCAGCCCAACGATCGGCATCATTATTAGGATTGAACTGTGGACTAGCCCAGTACAACAATGCTTTCCCTTTAAATGCCATAGCGGTTGCTTTGGTGATACGACCAACATTGTTGCCCGACCACAATGCAGGCAGTTTTGCTGCAGCCGAGTCAAGGTCTTTAGCAATAGCTGCAAATACTTCGCTTGATTTTGAACGGGGTACATTCAAATCTTCACCCGTTAAATCTTGTGCTTTTAAAATAAGCGGTACACCACCATACAGCGAAACCAATCGAAAATACACAAATGCACGGAGGAAGTAAAACTGGCCCAGCAAAGGATCTTTAACTGATGCAGGCAACAAACTTGTAGCCAACCCATCAATAGCCACGTTGCAACGACGGATATCGAAATAGCGGTTGTTAGTAATAGAGTTGCTACCACCTATATCTGTTACCGAATTTTCTACCAACTGGCCATATAAAAATGCAGTACTTACACTATTGGTTTCATCCGATGTAGTATGGATGCCGCCAACTGTAGGCCAGTTTGGGATAATGAGATCGTAACTCCTGTTGAGGAAGAGATCAACAGCACCTGCATCGTTCCAGATTTGCGAATCGATTCCGTTTGGATCTTCTACTTCGAAGAAGTCTTTTTTGCAGGCAGTAGCCAACAACACCACACTCAGTGATACGGCTGCAAGCTTCAGGAATTTATTTTTCGTGTACATATTTTTTCTTTTAAGCAATCATTAAAGAGTAGCATTTACACCCAGTGAAATGGTACGCAGGGTTGGGTAGCTGGCAAAGTTGGACGTGTAAGGATCTTTATACTTCAATGGATTTACGATGTTCCACAAGTTGGTGCCGGTAAAAAATGCACGGAACTCAGGAATGCCCAATTTTTGACTGATTGATTTGGGGAAGCTGTAAGACAACACCATGTTGTTGATACGGCTTTGTGTACCACTAACTGCCCAGAACGTAGAGTTTTCACGGGCTAATGGCGCATCAGCTCTTGGAAACTGTGCGTTTGGATTATCAAACGACCAGGTATCGTTCCAGAATGACGGCGCATTTTGTGTGGTGGTAGGCACTTTACGTGCTTCACTATCATAGAACACTTTGCCACCGAGGCGCAGGTTCATGTTCATTTGCAATTTGAATGCACGATAGCTTACGCCAAAGGTCATACCAAAAGCAACCACTGGTGTGGTGCGGTTGTACATCACAGTAATATCACGGTCATCAATTCTGCCATCACCATTTACATCTTCAAAATCCATGAAACCAACTTGTGGTTTTTGTCCACCAATGAGGTAGTTAGGATTTTTTGACAACAGCGCATCTACATCATCTTGTGTACGAAGAATGCCTTTAGAAATATAACCGAAGTTGCTGCTGTTGTACTGACGAGGATCGAGGCCTTGAGTAATGCTCAGCCCATCAGGTCCGTAAGTACCCAAACGTGCAGGGTTGAAATAAGAACGAATCAAACGTGAGTTAGAAAATCCGAAGTTGATATCGGCGGTGTAATTCAAATCCTTGGTGATTTTTCCGCGATAGCCAACCATAAACTCATGCCCCCAGCTTACGCTCTGGCCATAGTTTACCACTGCAGTGGCTACACCGGTTGTGGGTGGCAATACACCTGCATCCAATCTGTCGAATCCATCATAGTTGTAACGATGGAAAAAGTCGTAGGCAAAAGTGAGTTTGCTGCGCATCACATTCACGTCGAAACCTGCGTTGAACGTACGGGCCTTTTCCCAAGTGATGTTGGGGTTGGGCGAAAGGTTTGGATCGAGACCATTGGTAACAACAGAACCAAACAGCATGCCGGTAGTTTGGGTAAAACGAGCTTGCCACAATCGGTTAGCTACACGGTCTTCGCCTACCAACCCATAGTTAGCCCTGATCTTCATAAAATCGATAAAGGGGAATGTACGCTGGAAGAAATTTTCTTCGCTGATCTTCCAACCCAAACCAATAGATGGGAATAAACCCCAACGGTTTTGAGGAGGGAAGTTTGCAGATGCGTCATAACGGGCAATAATTTCAACCATGTATTTATCCATGAAAGAATAATTCATGCGGCCGATAAAAGAACGCTTTACAGACTCGCTGTATTGAGGGTTACGAATGGTTTGGCCGGTATTGCTAAATGCCCAAAACTGATCAACACCATTCACCAATTGTCCGTTTTTGTAGATGTAAATATTTCTGGTGTTTGATTCGCTTTGGTCGAAGCCAACCATTACATCAAAATCGCTGGTATTTGTTTTAAACCCGTAGGAAAGCGTAGCTACCATTTGGTTGCTGTTGCTTACATCTGAACCTTCAGCCAACTGATCGCTGTTGCTCACGGTTTGCATAGGTGTACTGGCATTCAATACATCGGTATACAGCAAGCCATTTTGACCACCCCGAATAAAATTACCTACACGATAGTGAGGAAAATATTCTTTGCCTGCATTGGTGCGGCTGTTTCTGCCATACTGAAAACGTGCTGTCAAACCTTTTAAGAAAGTAGGTTTGTACTCCAACGAAGCGTTGATGTTCATGCCCTGGCCATCATTTCTTTTGTAGTTGCCAGAACTAAACAATGCATTGGGGTTCCAGTTGCCCGGAGGGTTTACACCACTCCAACCTACTGGCACGCCATTGATGCTCATGGGCACCCACTTAGGAGTAAGGTAAATGGCACGGATAGACAAATCATCCGATTCATCGTTGGCACCTTTCAGTGTGTTACGATTATCCTTGCTGAAGTCTGATGCAAAAATTACATTGGCAGAAAGTCCATCAGCTATTTTTACGTTGGTACCCATTCTAAACCCGTACTTCTGAGAAAGAATACCACCATAGTTACCATCCTGACGGAAGTAGTTGCCACCGGCAAAAAATGTAATCCTGTCAGAACCGCCACTGACGTTTAAAGTGTGGCGCATTTGTGAAGAAGCCTTCCACATTTCATCGTACCAGCTTTTGTAGGGGTTGGTAGCCAAAAAATCGAGATCGGCTTGTGAAAAACGCTGCGCTGTAGGAGCGCCTGTTAATTCGTATCCGTTGTTCAGCAGTTTCGCATGTTCATAAGCACTCATAATTTGAGGCTTCACTGCTTCATCAGAAATACCGAAATAACCAGAATAAGAAATTTTGGGTTTACCGGGGCGGCCTTTTTTAGTAGTTACCAGCACTACGCCTTTTGCACCTGCTGCACCATAAATGGCGGCAGATGCATCCTTCAAAAAGTTAATGTCTTCAATGAGGCTGGCATCGAGGTTATCAAAATCTTCTTTGCTGGCTATCAGACCGTCAATTACAAACAGCGGATCGGCAGTGGCTCCTACCAAAGTAGCCCCTGCAAAAATTGAAGCACCACGAATGTTGATGTTGACACTGGCGCCTGGCTTGCCCGAAGCAACACTGACACCCACACCCGGCAAACGGTTGATGAGTGCCTGACCAATATTGCCCACCGGAATATCCTGAATATCTTCTGAACGGATATGTGCTACAGCACCAATCACATTCACTTTCTTTTTAGTACCATAACCAATCACTACTACTTCATCTAATTGGTTGTTGGCTTTAGTAAGACTAACTGTAATGCTGCCACTTGCACCCGCTTTAATTTCATACACAGCATATCCTACATAAGTAAAGGACAACACCGATTCTGAAGAAGGCGCCTTGATAGAGAACTGACCTTTGTCGTTGGTAGCTGTACCGGTAGTGGTATTTTTAACTCTTACAGACACACCTTCAAGTGGCTGTCCGCTATCGGCACCGGTTACAGTACCAGAGACGATGACTTCCTGTGCAAACAGGCTGACCGCCATCATCATAAATACGCTAAGTGCTAGCAGTTTTGGTTTTAGCATGTGCTTCATATATGGCATTTTACGGGTTTCCATTTTCAATCGTTGTATACAGTGTTGGTTATTTGGTTTTTGCTTTCAGGCGTTGCTGCCAGGCTTCCGTTTCTTTTTTTAAATCGTATCCTTCGGCAGATAAATAGTTGTTGATACGGCCTTTGTATTTCCCAAATACAGCGTGTTTCTTGTCAGACGATTCTGCATCCATGGCTTCTTCCCTCGCCTCTTTCAACCAATCATAAATTTTGGCTTTTTGCACGGCAGTCAGTTGCTGAATCATATCGAGGTAAGCGGCATAGGTATTCGGAAATACTTTGTACGTCATGCCATCTTTTACCTGCTCTACTTGTGCCGGCGTAAGCACAGCATGTAATTGTTGCAAATAAGATTGATGCTTTGCTGCCAACAGATTTTTCTTTTTCAATTCAATGGCTTGCAGTTGCACCCGCAATGCTGCCGTATCCGTACTGTTTGCTTTTGCCTGCTGAGTAGCCGCTTTTGCTTCTTCGTGAATTTCATTGATAGCGGCATATTGCAACACTATTGCCTGTAATGCCTGATTGTAATGTGTTGAATCTTGCACACCCAATGTGTTGATGATTTTAGCCGACCGCTCTGTAATGACTTTCAGGTAGTTGGCATCTTGCTGTGCAAAAGATAATAGAGAGAAAAAAATTGCTGTAAGGAAGAAGATCATAAAACGTGCTGCATCTGCAGGCAACAGCTGATTGTCACTGGCTTGTACAGACAGCACCCGGGCTGGCCGTTTCTTCATCATCATAGGAGGCAAACAATCTTTCATGGACATTCAACTGCAGCAAATCGAACATTTTCAGATGGCTTTTTACTGCTTTTTTTAACACACTAAAAGTACTTCTGCCTCTTCCCTTAAAAATGTACGGTATTGCTAAGTTGATGTACTATTTTCCTATGCGCCCTGCTTTTTACGCAAACGTTTCCGTATCGCAGGCAAGCCGTTTTTATTGGCAGTTCAGCGTAATTATGCCTGTAGAAACTCCTGCTGCTTTTACGGTAACGGTGATATTTCCCTGCCGCTCTGCAGATTGTACTACTACCAAAGCCTTTCCCTTCCACGTACGTCGCTGGTTGCTTTTCAGCGATACTGTGTCGGCCTGAAAACCATTGTCGGTACCTGCCAGTGTACCGGCGCCGGTTACTGTAGCAGAAAAAGTCACATCGGCATCGGGTACCAAACGGCCCTGCGCATCTACCAACTGTACTTCTATAAATGCGGCATCTTGCCCATTGGCCTGCACTATTTTCCTATCTGCCAATAAGCGAATGGCCACTGGCTTGCCTGTGGTGCTAGTGATGGTGGTTTGTACAATTTTTCCATCTTTCCAAGCAATTGCTTTGATGCTGCCTGAGGCAAAAGGTACCCGCCACTGCACATGCAGGCTGCTGTCTGATTTGCTTTTTTTACCCAGTGATTGACCATTCAAGAAAAGTTCTACTGCATCGGCCTGGCTGTAATAGGCTACCACATCCACCGTGTCTCCTTTCTTCCAGTTCCAGTGAGGCAGCACATGCAGCACCGGCTTGTTGGTCCATTCGCTTTGGTACATGTAGTACACATCCTTGGGAAAACCTGCCAAATCAATAATGCCGTAATAACTGCTGCGGGCCGGAAAGTTGTATGGCAATGGCTCGCCGAGATAATCGAATCCACTCCACACAAATCCGCCTGCGATATGCGGATATTCTTTTACCGCCAACCAGGCTTTTTCATGCGTGGCACCCCAATAAGCATAGGTATTGTCGTAGGCATTGCAGGTAGTATCGGCATAGCCGCCGGAAAAGTTTTCCTGCTCTTTAAAATTGGGCGGCCATACATGCATGCTATCGGCAGCACCCACATACACCCCACGGGTACTGAGTGCCGAAGCGGTTTCGCTGGCAATGAATGATGCACCGGGAAAACGCTTGGGCAAATGCGGATAATCGTACTCCTTATAGTTGAAGCTCAGCACATCCAAAGCATTGGATTGTGCAATGAAGTTTTTCTCGAGAAATGTTTCAGTGAGGGCACTGGTGACGGGCCGTGTAGTATCCAGCGATTTTACAATGGCACTCAAGCGACGGGCAATTACGGTGCCGCTGCTGTCAAACTGCTCCCGTATTTCATTGCCAATGCTCCACATAAATACAGAAGGGTGATTTCTGTCGCGGAGTACCATAGCCCGCAGGTCTTGTTCATGCCAGTCATTGAACTGCAAATGATAATCGAACTTGTTCTTCTTTTTACGCCACATATCAAATGCTTCATCCACTACCAGAAAACCCATGGAATCGCAAAGGTCGAGCAATGTAGAGGCCGGCGGGTTGTGCGAAAAGCGGATGGCATTCACTCCCATCTCTTTCAAAATGCGCAACTGCCTCATGGCAGCGGCTTTATTGAAAGCTGCGCCGAATACGCCTAAATCGTGGTGCTGACAAACACCCTGAATTTTGAGTGGTTGTTCATTCAGAAAAAAACCTTTTTCGCTATCAAACCGAAAACTGCGGATGCCCAATGGATGTACTTGCTCATCTACCAAATGCCCATTCACTTCAATTTTAGTAACGGCTTTATAGAGATACGGATGTTCAACCGACCATCTTACAGGCTTGGCAATACGCAACACATCAGCATACGCCTGCCTGCCTTGATACACTTTGCGCAACATGGGTGATTTACTGCTGGCTATTTTTTTTCCGCTGGCATCCAGCACATCAGTATACACATTAACCAATACGGCTTCATTATCCGCATTTCGAATATCATATTGAAAGCTTACCTGCGCATACTCGTTGCTTACGATGGGTGTGGTCACAAACACGCCACCTTCATTAGCCAGCGAAACTTTATTGGTCGTTATTAATTGTACGTCTCTGTAAATGCCGCTACCACTGTACCATCGAGAATCGGGCTGTGCAGCATTATCTACCCGCACTGCTATCACATTGGTTTTTCCGTATTGCAAATACGGTGTGAGTTCGTACGAAAAATTGACGTAGCCATTTGGTCGCTTACCCAACCAATGACCGTTGATCCACACTTCACTGTTTTTGTATACGCCATCAAAATGAATACTGGTAAACTTGGTGGATGCCGATGCAGGCATGGTAAATGTTTTGCGATACCAACCAATACCGCCGGGCAAAGCCCCACCTTGGTTAGTTGCCGGAAACCGAGCTGAGAAATGACTTTCAATGCTCCAGTCGTGGGGCAATTGCAATGGACGCCATTTACTATCGTTGTATATGGTTTGGCTCGCCAGGCTATCATCACCTGCGTAAAACTTCCACCCTTTATTAAAAGACTGCACATGGCGAACCTGAGCCTGCAACAACAAACTACAGCACATCATCAAACCCAATATCCAAGCAGCTTTACGCATCACGCCTTTCTTTTTTGATGTTGAAAATTACGACAGTTCAACCATGGCTTTGATAACGCCATTGGCAGGATTGAGCCACGATTCAAATTGCTCTTTTACATCAGCAAATGCCACCCGATGCGTAATGTACGTTGCAGGATCTACCAGTTTTTGCTGCATGCAGCGCATCACATGGTCAAAATCTTCCTGCGTTGCATTGCGGCTACTCATCAGTGTGGCTTCTCTTTTGTGAAACTCCGGATGCGCTACTTCAAGATTGCCTTTTTGCAAACCCACCAATACATAACGGGCCCCATGTGCCATGTATAAAAATGCGGCGTTGATGGCTTTCTGATTGCCTGTTGCATCAATCACCACAGTAGGCATATCGCTATTGGTGATTTCTTTCAATCGCTGCAGCACATCTTCAGTAGCCGCATTGATGGTATGTTTCACCGCCAGTTTATCCTTGCAGAAATCCAACCTCGTTGTATTCACATCCATGGCTATTACTTTGCCGCCGGCAATGCGGGCAAACTCCATAATGCCCAAGCCAATGGGACCGGCACCAATCACCAACACAAATTCGCCTTGCTGTACAGCAGCCCTGCGTATGCCGTGTGCACCAATGGCCAATGGCTCTACCAAAGCCAGCTCATCAAAGCTCATGTCGTTGGCTTTCAGCAATGCTTTTGTAGGTACAGAAATAAATTCTTTCATGCCGCCATCTACATGTACACCAAACACCTGAATGGCAGCACAGCAATTGGGCAACTCATTGCGGCAGGCTACACACTCGCCGCAAGCAAAGTATGGCACAATCGTTACTTTATCACCGGGCACAAACCCTGATGACGGATCAACTTCTACCACTTCGCAACCCAACTCATGACCCAATACCCGTGGATACTGGAAGTATGGCTGCGTACCTTCAAAAGCATGCAAATCAGTACCACAAATACCTATGCGTTTTACTTGCAAAATAGCATGCCCCCGTTGTAATACAGGTTTGTTTTGCTGTACGTATTCAAACTGTCCGGGTTGTTGGCATATTAAAATATTCATGTGTAATGATTGAAACAGATTATTGATTGACAACAGTAAAAACATATTCCCCGGAACCAATGGCCATTCGTGCCAAACCTTTCTGAACAGGGGCTTTTACTGGTTGCTGATTCATGTGTATGATGCTATTGCTACCTGCCGGCAAATACACAGTAGCAGTACTGTTGACGGGTATGTGCACCTGCAAGGTAAATTTTGTATCATTCTTTTTCCATGATGAAGCAACCCATCCATAAGGCGAACGAAAACGGGCTTCAGCTTCAGTTACATCGCCTACCACTTGTGGCTGAATACGCAGCTGCCTAAACGCAACTGCACCGTGGGAAGCCTGAATACCTGCCAGCGATGCATAGAACCATTCCATGAGATGCCCGAGCATAAAATGATTGTTGCTCACTATGGGCGAACCTTGCCATGATTCGGTTAAAGCCGTTGCACCTTTTGCCAGTTGGTAACCATAACCTGGCACATCGCTGCGGTTGTTCATCCGAAAAATAACATCACTTCGTCCAGCTTGGCTCAACACTTTTAGCAGGTGATGAAATCCGATATCTCCTGCAGTCAAGCGGTAATCATTTTGTTCAATGGATTGAATAAGATTTGCCAATACCGCGGTTGTATTTTTCTCTGCCACCAATCCCATACTTAATGCCACTGCATTGGATGTTTGGCTACCTGTACCGTATTGCTTTACTGTGTCGTTGAAATACTGACGATTGAACGCAACACTTACTGAATCTGCCCATTTGCTGTAGTGTAATGCATCTGCTTTTTTACCCAGCAGTGTAGCAGTTTGTTGCATCACCCGAAGATTGTAATAGTAATAAGCAGTGGCCGTAAGCCCCATGGGGGTAAGCTGACAAAAACCCGGTCGCTCAGGCCCCAAATCATACCAATCGCTCAAGCCGTACATGAGTAAATGACTGCTATCCTTGCTGCGCAGGTATTGCATGTACCGCTGCATAGTGGTATAGTTCGTTAGCAGCTCTTGTTTATCGCCATACCACTGATAAAGATTCCACGGCATCAGAATGGCATTGCTGCCCCACTCTGGTGAGTCGCGGAAATAGCCGTTGGCAAAATGCATTTCGGTGTACTCAGGAATGGTAGAGGGAACAAGGCCATTGGCATTTTGCTCCGCCCGTATATCAGCAGTGATTTTTTTGCCCAATGCATGAATTTCATAGTTGTATTGCAGTGCATTGCCCATCAGGTGCAACTGCTCTTGCCAACCCAATCTTTCCCTGTGCGGACAATCGGTAAACACACTTTGCATGTTGCTGTTGATGGCCCATTGTATCAAGTGATTGGTTAGGTTGAACAATGTATCGGAATTTTGAAATGCACCTACAGCTGCTGCACTGTTGCGGGTATGTAAGGCTTGTACCGCCAACAATTGGGTTGTTTTGTTTGAAGTTGAAGCAGGCAACAATTCCAGTTGCACATACCTAAATCCGTAGTAGGTAAATTTTGGCTGCCATTGTTCAACGCCATCACCACTTAATACATACAAATAATAACTAGAAGCACCTGTGGCTTTTTGATTGGCACGACCATCTTCTGTCAGCAGTTCTGCCGGCGTCAGTTTGATGGTATCGCCCCTGTTGCCACTCACTTTTATTGCAGGTATGCCCGACATGTTTTGCCCGAAATCATAGAGCCAAACATTGTCCTTCAATTGCTGTACAGTCATTGCTTCAAAAGACTGCATCACTTTCACGGGTTTGGCCAGCTGCGATTGTAAATGGTGCGGCGTAGCTACAACGGCAGGCCTCCATTGTGCATCGTTGAAAGCCGGCGTATGCCAGCCCTTCTGCTCTAAACGGGCATCATAATTTTCGCCGCCATACAAGCTGCTGTATGTAATGGGCGACGGTGCCGTTTTCCATTGTTCATCACTCACAACCTGCTGTATGCTGCCATCAGTATATTCAATCAATAATCGGAAAATCATTTTTGGATAACCGTAGGCACCGGTCATTTTACGGTATCGTTCGCCGGGTATATAATAGAACCCATTACCCAGCATAACTCCAATGGCGTTATTCCCAACAAGCAATTGTTTAGTAACATCAAAAGTGACATACTGAGCCTGCTTGTTGTATTTGGTCCAACCTGGATCTAAAAAATGATCGCCGGTTTTTTGCCCGTTGATGTACAGCTCAAACTGACCCAGTCCACAGATGAAAGCAGTTGCTTGCTTCACTTTTTTGGATGCTGCAAATTGGGTGCGCAACAAAGGCAACACATTGGCTCTTTTACCCCAGGCCTTGTCGCCGTTGCCATGAGCAGCAGGCACAATGCGCAAAGAATCTGGCAGATTCTCATAAGCAATCCATTTGGCACCTGCCCAATCTTTAGGTTCCATCAAACCCATTTGCCACAAAGCGATTTCACTCCATGCAGACACATTGCCTTTATTATCCCAAGCTCTAATTTTCCAATAATATTTTTTGGCAGCCTGCAATGCCTTGCCGTTGTATGGCACCTGAATAGAAGCTGCAGACAACCGCTTTTTTGAATCCCACACATTGCCTACATTTCTTTTCAACAGCAGCGAATCATCGGCCACTAAAATTTGAAAAGCCGTTTGCACCACAGACAGTTGAGCACTGTATAATTCCCAGCTGAGCATTGGTCGTTTTGCAACTACACCCAATGGATTTTCTCTTGCTTCGCAACGCAGATAACCCACCCGTAATGATTGTGCAGAAGTGAGCACAGTCATTAAAATAGTTGTGATTAAAAGCAAGCTGCGTTGTATCATCTTCGTTGTGTATAACAGCAATTATTGAACGTCAATCCCGGAAATGGCCAATCCTTTTGCCGCTTCAATGTACAGCACTACTTTATAGTTACCAGCATTGATTTGAGAAGGCGTATTCACGGTAAACTGGTTCCATTTTCCGGTACGGGTAAATGTAAAAGACACCGGTTCGTCCATCATCCTGTTGCCACCTGCATCCAATAGCAACAAGCGTCCTTGCACAGGTGCTTTATCCCAAAAATATTTCATGGTAAAAGAATATCTATCGCCCACACCGGTTTGAACGGGCCATGCAATACTTACTGGCGCATCGCTTGAAGGCACCACACATTCTCTGCCATTGACCATTTGTTTCTGGCTATTTGCATCAGTAATGGCAACGTTGGTTTTGTATTGTGTAACCGGTTTTAAGTCGTACGCTGGTTGCATTTTATTGGCAGGCTGGCTGGCGATGAAATAATGGGATGGAATATTTTTCACCTGCTCATTTGCGGCCAATTTTTTCCGATAGAGTTTGTAATACTTTCCTCCTTGCTCATCTGATACTACAAAACTGTGCAGGTCTTCAAAGCCTTTCCAATCTGCTGGCAAAGAAGTTGTGCTGTCAATACCCACAAAAAAATCAACATCTTCTATTGCATCATAAAAAGCAGTAGCTGATGAATTGGGTGATTGAAATTGTATCCAATCGGCGCCAAACAATTGCGAAGGCAACGCATGAAAAACAATGTCCGACTGAACGAATTGTTGATCGCCAATATCCAACCAGGTTTGTTTGCTCCATTCACCCTGAGCAGGATCTGCAATTTGCCATGGAATGCGCTGCGGCGGCGTTTTCCGAACAGCTTTTTTGGAAATAGTAAAAGCAGTAATCAATGCCTGCCCTGCTTTACTCTCAGGAAAACTGATGATCAACTTACCATTCACAGCCTTGGCTTGTACCATTTTTTTATACGCAGCGTTGGTACCAGCAGCTTTCCAGATATCCAAATCATCTGCTACGGTTTTTCCGTTAATGGCCACATCAAACAAACGCATACCGGTTGCATTGATGCCGCCGCCAACACCCAACCATGGTTCAGTAAAAAACAGCTCTATCGTGTACTCACCTGCAGGAACTTCCAGCTCATACTGCAGTTTGTTTTTCCCATAGCGAAACGTCTGAAACAGCTTGTCATCATTGGTGTTGCGTATGGCCGTAAAAACTCTGCGCTGACTGGCATACACTGCAGGCACTTCAGGAAAATCAATTGACCACGAGGTAGCCAACCTTTTATCAGAAAGCCATGTATTTCCATGCACATCTGTGTAATTGGGTCCGCCGCAGTTGATGCGATACAAATAATCATTGCCGGTAATTGGCTTTGTCATCAAATCATCTTCTTTCTGCGCAGCAACAGGAGCTTTGAGCAGATGAAACAGAACAATAGCATCTCTGGCAACCACTTTCCCATTTACATAACCAACGGCATACAAATTATTGTATTCAATCAACACACTGTCCCATTGAAAGTGTGTACCTATTGGTCCCTTCTTTTTACGGCCCAACGAAGTTTTGCCGTCATCATTAAACAGCTCAACTTCATCGCAATTGCTATACACTTTGATCCCATTTTTGATACCGGGCGTCATCCATCTGTTGGGCCAAGTATGCGAGGCAATGTACACCATGGGGTCAGTTGTGTTGGAGGCATAATTGCTGCGAAACATGTAGTACACATCCGTAGGTTCTTCCCATGGCGTAAGCATGCCTTTGTAATTAACCGGACCAATACGATCCAGTTCCCGCAGACCTTCACCACCCTGCACACGCCCGGGATTATCGTGTGAAGTAAGCAACCAAAAAAAGTGGCCCGCCACACTGTCTTTAACCGATTCTGCCAATCGAACTTTTTGCTCCATCAATTCAGTGAACCGGTCTTCACTATAGGGACCGTTTTGCATAAATCCGCCTTCGGTATGCAGGTCGAGTGTACGCCACGCACCATACTCACCTACCAAAATCTGGCGTTTCAAATCTTGCCCGTACTCGGCAGGATTGCCGCCGTAAGTACCAGTCCAGTTTTGGGGCACATCCCAATCGGTACCGGTACCACCATTGCAGGTAGTTACTGGCCGTTGAACACTAGCCGTTGGGTCAAGCGAACGAATGAGCTCTGTGCATTCCAGTGCAAAATCTTCGGGCAGTTTGCTCTCGTTTTGCAAACCCCACATAACCACCGATGGATTGTTGCGCCGTTCTATCACCCACTCTCTCAGCAGTTGCTTAAAGTGATGGCGAAACTCCGGTGTATCGTACCACACATGGGCCGACAACTGCGTCCACCACAAAATGCCCTGGCTATCGCAAAGCTGGCCGTATAACAGATTGTGTGGCTGATGCCCATCCCGAAAAGCATTGAACCCAGCTGACTGAATCCATTTAAAACGTGCCCGTATTTGCGCTGCGGAAAAAGCATGGCTTTGCCCCAGCAAATGTTCGTACTCTGCTACTCCGTTTATAAACACTGGCTGCCCGTTGAGGGCAAACTGATGACTTGCTGTATTCCAGGCAACAGTGCGAAAACCAAAGCGGGTTGTTTCCTGATCAATGAGCTGATTGGCTTCTTGTATGCTGGTAACAATGCTATATAAGTACGGTCGCTTCGTAGACCACAATACGGGGTTCGTTACTGTTATTTTCTCTTTGAGTACCGACACCGAATCATGTGGTTGCAGAGTGTGTTGCAGCGAAACAGTTTGCACTGTTTTACCTGTGGCATCTTTAAGGGCATGCACAATGGTAATGCGGCGCTGCCTGCCTGTAAAATTCTGGACAGTTGTATTGATGTTGAGCAAAGATTGAGTCGATTGCACATCGGCCCATGCATGAATACCAAAGGGCACAATGCGAACATCGCTGGTAACGAGCAATTGCACCGGCCGGAAAATGCCCATGGGTTGCGAACCTTCTGAAAAACCACGTTCATCGCTACAACCACCACATACCCAAGGCAGGTTGGCTATGCCCGATGGATGCCATGCCCGAACGGCCAACTCATTGGGGGTACCATCTGTTTTGATGACGTGTGTAATATCGATGCTGAATGTGGTTCTGCCACCTGCATGCTCACCCACTTGTTGCTTATTTACATACACGGTAGCATAGGAGCCCACGCCTTCAAACTGCAGAAAAAAACGCTTGCCCTGTTTTGCCTGTTTGATGGTAAATGTTTTGCGATACCAAGAGTCGCCGTGGCGGTTGCCATGCAGCATCCTTCTGTAACCTTCGTATTGGTCCCAATTGTGCGGAATGCTCACCCGCTGCCAGCGTTGATCAATTGGTACAGCGAAAGTATTGGCTGGCAGAATGGTATCGTTGCTGGTAGCAATGCTGTACCAGTTTTGCTCAAGTGAAATAGTGTTGCGTTGTGCATGGGTAGATAAACCAACGCACAGCATCAAACTACACAACTGTAATGTACGATATGCTGAAGTTTGCATCGGCAGTTGAAGTGTGCGACGCAACCAAAGCCTCATAGTAGCACAGCTGCTGGCTACCAAAGAAAAAATATTATTGTAGTTGTAAGCTGCCATTCAATTGAATCACCTGGTTGATAGAAGTAGCGAATGTTTTTGTAATACCGTTGTAGCGAAGCTGCAAAGAACGGCCAGCGAGGGAGCGGATACGTATGCTGCTGAGTGCTGCATTTTTCCATTGCATGTCTACCACAAAACCGCCACGGGCACAGAGGCCTTTCACTTCGCCGTTGTGCAGAGCTGCAGGCAATGCGGGCAACACATCGATAAAGTTGGTATGACTTTGCAACAACATTTCGCCAATGCCGGCGGCACCACCAAAATTGCCATCAATTTGAAATGGCGGATGTGCATCAAACAAATTAGGGTAACTGCCAGCGCCACCTTTTGCAGGACTCATGAGCATTTGAATCATTTTGAAAGTATGATTACCATCTCGCAGTCTTGCCCAGAAATTTATTTTCCAGCCAAGGCTCCAGCCAGTGGCTTCATCGCCACGAAAAATAAGCGATTGCTTAGCGGCCTGCGCCAACTGCGGCGTAGCATCCCAGTTGATTTCGCTACCGGGATAAAGCCCCCACAAATGCGATACATGCCGATGCTTGTTGTTAGGATCGTCTTTGTCTTGCATCCACTCTTGCAATTGCCCGTACCGGCCAATTTGATTGGGGGCAATGCGAGACAACTTTTGCTGCAACTGCTGTCGTAAATCTGCATCCGTTTGCAACAACTTACTGGCTTCAATAACATTGGCAAACAATGCCCGAATGATTTGATGGTCCATAGTAGGGCCCGCTACTAAACCACCTTGCTCCGGCGAATTGGAAGGGGAAGAAATGAAGTAACCAGTTACAGGATCTTTTACCAAAAAATGATGGAAGAAACGGGCGGCATCACGCATGATGGGATATGCTTCGTTGCGCAAAAAGGTTTTGTCTTGCGTGTATAAATAATGCTCCCACAAATGCTGGCACAGCCAAGCACCGCCTGTCACCCAAATGCCATGATTGGATGCATTAATAGGCGCCGTTCCCCGCCACAAATCGGTGTTGTGATGCAGCACCCAACCCGGCGCATTATAATACTCACGGGCCGTTTCTTTACCTGTTTGCGCCAGCTCTTTTATCATAGAAAAAAGTGGCTGATGCAAGGGCGACAGATTGAGCAACTCTGCAGGCCAGTAATTCATTTCGGCATTGATATTGGTCGTGTACTTGCTGCCCCACGGCGGATTTACCAAATCATTCCAAAGGCCTTGCAAATTTGCCGGACGTGTGCCGGGCCGTGAAGCGGCTATGAGCAAATAGCGACCATATTGAGCATACAAGGCTACAAATGCAGCATCGTTGGATTGTGCAAATCGATTCAATCTTTCATCGGTGGGCAAACTATCATGGGGTGAAGCACCAAACGATAACGCAAACCGATTGAAGTATTGTTGATACTCTTTGATGTGTGCTGCTTTTACCTGTGCAAATGTTTTGCCCTGTACAGATGTCAACGCCTTGATGCAAGCTTGCCGTGGGTCCGCACTAATGTTTTGATAGTTGACAAAATTGGTACCGGCTGTGAGGTAGAGCGTTGCTTCATCTGCATTGCTGAGTATCACTTTGCCATCCTTTATTTCTAGCTTACCCCCTTTTGCAACGATACGCAAAAGGCTTTCGCCACGCAAGGCACCAGTTCTCACTTTTACCTGCAACAGCAAGTCATTGTTGAGCCTGGTCACTACATAGTTTTTGTGAGCACTGCTGAGTGTAGCCGCAAAACTAATAGCCGCTTTTTGTGAAGCTGTCAGTTGCACTACAATGACCTGATGAGGTGTACTGGCAAAATATTCCCGCTTGTATTGAATGCCATTGATAGTGTAGCTGGTACTGGCAACAGCATTGCGCAAATCCAATGAACGACGGTATGCTGTTGCCTTTCCTGTATGTGCAAACTGTAGCTGCAAATCGCCAAAAGGCTGATAGGAAGCCTGATACACACCAACCGGCGGCGGATTATCATCGGCCACAAAATATTTCCATTGCCCGTTCAAAGAAATGCGGGCCTGCTCATTGTTAACGGAAAAAATAGCCACATGCTTAGCGGTATCTTTAAAACCATACATACCCCCTTTATCAGCAAAGTTGAGCACCAAAATGGCAATACTATTTTTGCCTGCATGCAGTAACTCTTTGGCTACAGTATATTTTCTTGGCTCGGTATCTTGTTGCTTTCCTACCAATTGCCCATTCACAAATGTAAAGTCGTGGTCTCTGATGCGCCCCAGATCAAGCGTCATTGCAACCGGCGACCAATTGGCTGGCAATTCAAAGTTGGTGCGCAACCAAACGGCGCCATCCAATCCACCGTGGCCTAATGTTTCCCAACCATCCCAATGCGGTACAGTCATCGTTGGCCACGCAGCATCTTGTACATCCGTTGCAGCCATCTGTGTAGCAGCACCCCATTTAGCTATCCATGCAGATTTATCAGCATCAAAACTTTTCAATCCCATGAACTGTGCTTCTGCCAAGGCTTCTGCTTCCTTTTGCTTACCGGCAAACAATAAGGCTCGTATACTGTCGAGATATGTATAAGCACCATTCCGGTTGTATGGCCGCGGCTCTCCTGTCCACAATGTTTCTTCATTAAACTGCAAGTGTTCTGTTTGCACATCGCCAAAAATCATGGCGCCCAACCGCCCGTTGCCAATGGGCAATGCTTCTGTCCATTTGGTAGCGGGTTGCTTATACCACAATTGCAAATCTTGTGCATGCAGCATTGTGCTGCAACAAAGCAGCAACCATACACCTGCAAGTATTTTTTTATTGGTCATCTTTTGAACTACTATTTAGCTACGTTGTGTCTCCCGATAACTATCGGGACACTTCAACTCCTGTACTCCTATTCATCAAAGCTGCACGGTACCGGTTGGCACATCTGCAGCAGTGGTTACAGTAGCACCTTTCAAAATATTGTTGTGCAATAAAATATTGCTCGTAGCAGCGCCTTTAATTTCAGCAAACTTATGGCTGCCATCAAACAACCAATGATTGGTGAGCAGCGCTTCCTTTACATCCGTCAGGCGAATAAGCGGTGCATCCATCAATGGTTTCGCAGTCGATAATGCATCAATTAAAATACGGCTTGACTTTTCTGCACTTACTGCCGGGCCCATTTTTGTATTCACACGAACGTGACGCAATTCGATGTCTTGTGCATTGCGGATCACAATACCTGTTTCTGCTTCAAACACTACATCATGCAAACTAATTTCCGACACGGGCATTTCATCAAGCCCGTTGATGTACATGGCTTTCTTCGTGTATGCAGTTATGTTGCTGAACCGAATGTTGCGAAACTTTGGTGTACGTTCACTCACTGGTTCGGGCTTTGTTTTGGAGTATTCCATGTCCAGCACAATGGCCTGGTCACGTATGTTTTTCATCACAATATTGTCTACCCGAATATCTTCTACCACACCGCCGCGGCCTCGGGTGGTTTTAATGCGAATACCCCGGTCTGTACCATCAAACACACAATTGCTGATGGTTACTTTTTTTACATCGCCACTCATTTCACTGCCAATCACAACTCCACCATGACCGCTCAGCATGGTACAGTTGGTGATGGTGATATTTTCCGCAGGAAAAGCCTTGGTTCGCCCCGGCACATCTTTTCCTGATTTGATGGTAATGCAATCATCGCCCACACTTATGTGGCAATCGCTGATGTGCACATAGCGGCAAGAAGAAGGATTGATACCATCTGTATTGGGTGATTTTGGATTGTTGATGGTAACGCCTGTGACGGTTACGTTTTCACAAAACTCCGGATTCACTGTCCAGAAAGGCGAGTTTGTAATGGTGATGCCTTCAATCAACACATTTTTGCAATACAGTGGTTGTATAAACGGCGGGCGAAGAAAACCTCTTTGCATTTGTGTAGCATCATCGGGCAATACAATATTTTTATTGACACTGTCAAACAGCAATTGATACTTGTTTCTTGCTGTTTGGTTTTTATAAAAAGCAAGTGCATAGTCCCACCATTTTTTCCCATGGCCATTTATCAGGCCCCGCCCTTTTATGGCAATGTTTTCGGCCTTGTATGCATAAAACAATGGAGAGAAACTAAACACATCCACCCCCTCGTAGCGGCTTTCTACCATGGGCAAATAATGATCGAAGTTGTCGGAGAAATGTAACTCAGCACCAGCATCAATTAAAATGGTGATATTGCTTTTGAGATGTATGGGACCAGTTAGGTATTTGCCCGCAGGAAAATACACGGTGCCGCCACCTGCCTTACTGGCCGCCGCAATAGCTGCCGCAATAGATTTGGTCGCCAACGTGCTGCTGTCTTTTTTGGCGCCGTACTTTGTTACATCATAGTACTGCTGTGCATTTGCAGCAATACTAATAGCAGCAATAACCGTGAAGATCATCAGTTTTTTCATGTCAATATTTTAGAGCTGTCAATTCGTATTTTCTTAAGGTGCTTCAAACAACCAGTCAATATTTTGTTGTCGTTTGTCGCTCATCAATCCTGCATCATACACAGGCACATGCGATTTGGCATCAATGGCTCCCAAAATGATGCACAATCCTTTGGGCAGTTTTAATGTATGCGTACCAGCAGTAAACGTGTATGCATGCACTTGCACAGCAGGCAATCCATCAATGGCCATGGCGTTGCTGATTTTGATGTCAGCCTGACCATAATCATCTGCACTCGCATTCGTTTCCAATTCTGGTGCCTTGGCGTAAGTGGTATCGGTGGTAAATGCTGCACGTTGTGTTTTAAAGTACCCAACCAATATTTTCACCGGCTTGTCTGCAGTAAAAGTCCACTCAGTAGCAGCAGCTAATTGCCGTTTGAAAGATTGCGGCTGCAATGCAAGACCGTTAAGCTCCGGGGCCAACTGTCGGATGATGACCGTAGTATCTGCAAACAAAGAAATACCAGGCTGTAAAGTTTTGCCGGCTACAGCTGTTTGAACGTTTACTGCAGGTAACGGCAGCCGTGCATGAATCATTACATCCTTTTGATTTTTCAACGAATCGATTTTGCGTTGAAAAACAGCCAGCTCATTTTCAAAAACGGGCAGCATTTCTGTCCAGTGTTTGTAGGTGCCATTCACACCCCGCATCGGAATTTTTCGTTGTTGTGTTTGCATGCTGTTGGCATACAAATAACTGCCCTTGGTGAGGCGGGCAAGTTGTGCGTAATCTTTTACACTTTGCTGCAACAATGGCACCGCTTTTTCCAAATCAGGCACTTGCTTGCTGTACTTGTATTGCAGCAATTGTACTGCAGCCTGCACTTTATGGCTGAAGTGATTGGCCATAGCCTGGTAGCACAACATGTCGTTGTATAACCGATTGAACTCAGCTTTATTGCTACGGATATTGTTGACAATAGACTGCAAAGCTGCCACGGCTTTATTGCCATGCAACATTACTTCTCCTGCAATTTGTGTTGGTGTTTCACCCACATGAGGCAAACCCTTTTGCACTTTGTCTACGTAATCCAAAATCATTTCACCTTCGGGAGCTTCTGCATCATACAGCAACGTGAACAACCCATAGCGGTAAGGATTTATCAACTGTGTCATGAGCATACCGAGTGTCAGGGTTTGGCGGTTGCCATCGGTAATGCCAAAGCGGCGCAACAACTTGGGGGCAATCTCTCCACTCTCTTCATAAGCAGTCAAAATTTTTCTGCCATCCGCTTCATTACAACCAAAGTGATGTGCCAACATGCGGCTCCAGTAGCGTACCTCGTCTTGCCTGTTGCGATTGGCTTTCCATGCATACCTGCTCCAAGCATTGTACCAAATCCAATCACGTTCTATTTGCAGCAATCGTTTGCCAGCAGCTACACTATCGGCGCTGTAGGGCCAATCCCAATACGATGCCTGTGGATACAAATGCAATCCATTGCCACCCATTACTTCGTGCATGCCAATAACACTCTGCTGAATAAAATCTGGCGACCCATATCGAAAGGGTTCAAGATTGGCAAGAATGTGCACGTTTTCAATTTGCACACTGCCGAGTTTACTCAGTGTTTGGTGCAACTCAGCCCAGCTGCCACGTGGTCTTGCATAGGTAAGAGCTTCGCCATTAAACTTTGCTTCGGTATATAAATTTTTGTAGAGGGGCAAAGCAGCTTTCATTACTGCCGGGGCATCTGTATCGTGTGCCCGCAATACTATGGGCGGCTCATCTGTTTTGCCAATGGCATGCAAGCCATCCTGTACCCCTGGTATAATGGTTTTGGTAAACCATTCAATGTCATCATTGCCCACACCTTCCATGGCTTCACCCAAACAAACCATGAGCCCCACGTTGGGATATTTTTCTACAAATGCAGCAATAGATTTTCGGGTGTAATCTGCAATGAGCGGCGTAATGCCCCGCTCCCGTTCTTGTGTTTTAATTCCATGATGCTCCGCAAAAGGCTTTGATACAATGATGTTGTAAAACATTTGTATCACCCAAATGCCCCGCTTATCAGCCTCAGTAGTTAAGAAACGATAGAGCTCTTCATTCTTTGCAAAAGTGGCTTCATCTACTTCTACTGCATACGGATAATCTTTCAATTTTACCAGCGAAGCAAAGGGATGTCCGTTCCACAGGTACAACGAATTCATGCGATTGCTTACCATTGAGTCGAGGTACTGAATCCACAATTGCTTATTGTACAACCACGGAAAAACCTCGGGCGTGTATGGATATTCATACACATTTCTACCGGGCAGGTAATACGGTTTTTGAATGCCGATGCAAGCCCCACGCAACACCATTTCGGGAGCATCTTGTACAACCATACGAACAGGAAACTGCTGGCGATGTTTGAGTGTATCTGCTAAAGCCAAACAACCATACAACACGCCAGAGGCATCATTTCCAGTGATGCTGATGCGCTGTGCATTACCCTCAATTTGAAAACTTTCTTTTTTACCATTTTGCTGAATGGATAAAACAATTTCAACATTTTTTTGCTGCAGTTTCAATGCACGAACCGTTTGCATGAGTGTTGCGGAAGCATAACTGCTGCGGCTCGTATTCACCTGATCCAATACTTTCACCTGTGCCTGCGTAAATTGGCACAATATCAAAAGCGTTATTGTAGATAGTATTTTCATTTTCCTTCTTTCACTAATTCATTCAAATACATTTCGAGCATAGTGTAGCCACTTGAATGCAATTGATTTCGGTCTGCGGCATTGTTGGCATTTAATCCGTGAGCTATTTCCCATGCATCGGGCATGCCGTCATTATCTGTATCTGCCGGTGCCGCTGTACTGGCATACACAGGCCATCCACCCACCACCAACGGATGATCGATGATGCCCGGTTTACCAAACACACCTTTGCCCATAGCTGTGCCCATGGCTGTTTCTTGAATCACTCTTGCATCAACTGCATCTCTTTTTGGGAAATTGGCGCCGGCATATTTCAACACCCGTTCATAAGCCAGTTCAGCCGATTCTTCAGGCAACGGAATTTGAATTGCAAAAGGCTTGTCAGCAATGGCGCCTTTGGGATAACCCGCTTCTTTCAAATCAATACCCCGTTCATTTTTTTTGGTCAGGTATTTATCGCCCAGCATCATGTTGCCGGCCACAAACCATTCGCTGGTGCCTTTACTGTTTTCTGCCTGAAAAGAAGCATGAATAAACTTTCTATCCTCTGGCGTGGCTGGTCCGGGTTTGTAATAATTATTGACAATGTTGACCTGCGAAACGCCGCCAGCAATATTTACTTCGCCGCCATAGCAGGCATTGGCATTACCCCAGTTGTACACTACGTTGTTTCTGTAATCGATAATGGCTAACGTATCGTGGGCACGGGCACCATTAAAACGAATGGCCCTGTTGTTGAGGTGTGCAAACAGGTTGTGGTGAAAACTGGCGAACTGACCACCCCATACGCCGCCAAACGAACGGTTGCCTTTCATGTGACCCGCATGGTACAAACCTTCGCTTACCACACACCACTGTACCGTTGTGTTTTTGGTATCGTACATGGCCGCACATTCTTCATTGGCCCAACTAAAACTGCAATGGTCAATGATTACATCATGACAGTTTTCCATATCAAAACCATACAAGCCGGTTTTGAGTGTGCCACCCGGTCTCGAACGGATATAGCGAATGATGATATTGCCATGATTGCCTTTGGCAGATGCGCCATTCAAAATCAAAGATTGGTCTTTGAAACAAATGCCATCGCCCGGAGCAGATTGCCCGGCAATGGTAAGATTAGAACGTTTGATTTGAATTTTGCTTTGCAGCTCAATGATGCCAGATACCCGAAACAAAATGGTGAGAGGCTTACCGGGAAATTGCTCCAGTGCCCATCTAAAACTGCCTTCGCCGCTGTCTTGTGTATTCGTTACAAATACAACCTCACCACCGCGGCCACCACTGGCATATTTACCAAAACCTTCAGCGCCGGGAAATGCCGGCACCTGTGCCACAGACGTTGCAGCTACCACACAGACCCAACAGCACATCAACATCTTTCTGAACATCTCACTTGTATTTATGCGTTACAAAAACTGACGTGGCTGAATACCACCTTGCTCACTGGAAGCATAAGCGGCTTCTACACAAGCCATCGTATGAATGCAGTCTTCTACTGAATTATCAGGTGCATTTATACCACTTACTACCGACAACATCAATTGCTCCATGCTGCCAATAAATGCATGCGGAAACCAACTACCTTCTATTTTTCGTTCTTGCCAAACAGGCTCTTGCCCTTCTTGCAAAAACACATATTCAAAACTGTCTGCTTCGCCCCGAGGATAGTTGATGAGTGCTCCGAAATTGATCAGCACCGCTCCCTTACTGCCTTCAAACTTGATGTATGAATGCTGCTTGGGTTTGCCATAATTGTGACAGTGATTGGTGAAAATATTTCCACGAATCATATCACCAAAATCCATGATGATATTGCTGCGCACAGATGCCAGTTTTGGCATAGACGGATGCCGGGTGGATTTTGCGTAAATGGTTTGCGGATTGCCCAGCATGTGCCGGATGAGATCGATATAATGAATGCTGTGGTACAAAATTTCTACCCGTGGCGACTGCATTAAAAAATCCCATAAATGCCAGGGCGTGTACACACTCACATTGATTTCAATATCGTTGATTTCGCCCAACTGACCAGACTGCAGCATCTTCTTCACCTCGAGAATAAACGGCGCATAGCGCAGTTGAAAATTCACAGCCGCATTGAGTTTTTTTCTGCGGCAGATTTCCAAAATCTGTTGCGCTTCCTGCATGTTTTCACCCATTGGCTTTTGCAACAATACGGGTGTTCCGTCCGGAATTTGCTGCAGCAAGGGTATCAATGCAGGACCGGGTACTGCAATATCCACCACCGCATTGGTTGGCAGTTGTTGCAGCATTTCTTCGGGACACTCAAACACATGCGGTATGCCAAAGGCCGCAGCTGTAGTTTGTGCTTTTGTCAAATCAATATCACAAATGCCTTGTACGTTGAAACCTGCCAATCGATACGCCGGCAAATGCGCAGTATTGACTATGCCGCCGGCTCCAATGATGTACACGGGTAGTTGTGCGTTGGCAATATTTCGCTGATGCATCGACATGTTTATACTTTATCCTGTTGCGCCAATTCTGTTGCCCTCTGTAAGCAGCAGCACCGCAACAATTAATATCATGATGGCCACACCCAACAAGCGGATGGTTTTGCCACTGCTCTGTTTCCATTCTTTCAGCAGCAAGCCGGTAACGGTGCTCAGCAGCACCAGCAAAATCATGTGGATAGCCCAGCTGCTGAAAGCGAATTTTCCCATGCGGGTATGGCCTAGTCCGTAAAAGAAAAACTGACCATACCACAGCAAACCAGTAATGGCCGCCATGAGATAATTGGTTGTTAAAGAATGTCCTTGATTAGACGAGTACTCTCCGATTGTCTTGTGCTTGCGGTGCAGGTAAATACAATACAAAGCTGTGGTAACAAAGGCGCCGCTATTGGCAAAAATGTAAATCACGTTGCCTTGCAAATTGCCGGCACCATGCAATGCTGCTACATCTGCAATGGGCTGGCCCACACTCAAGGAATACCCGTACAATGCTGACAAAACACCAGCCAACAAACACAAGGGCAACCCTTTGGAAAATGAAAAAGAAGAACTGCTTTGCTGTACCGCTTTTTCAATGTCTTTTTCTTTACTTCTGCCAGCGAGGCCGCACACAGCAATACCTGCCGCACCAAGTCCTACACCCGACATCAGATAGCCTGCACCGTTGCCACTTAAAATATGACCGAGTTCACCACTGATAAATGGCGGCAGCAATGTACCTAACACACAACTAATACCTACTGCAATGGCATAGGTTAAAGAGAACCCAACATATCGGATGGCCATGCCAAAAGCAGTACCGCCCACACCATAACCCATACCCAGCAAATACGATTGCCACATGGGTGCAGTGGGTGCTTCTTTCAACACTAACATCAAATCGGGAATGGTGATAACGGCCACCAACAGGGGCAGCAACAACCAGCAAACAAAAGCCTGCGCCAGCCAATAGGTTTGCCAGCTCCAGCCTTTTACTTTTTTCTCTGGCGTATAGCAAAGCGAAGCGCTGGAAGCACCAATGGCATGAAACAACACTCCGTTTACAACTTCCATAGTTTTTCTTTTGCCTGCTTATTGAAATTGATAAAAATCGGCAGCATTGGCATACTTCACCATGTGCTGTTCTTCGGGTGTGAGTAATGTTTGCAGCAGCTTGTGATATTGCTGCCAGCTGTATGTATAACTGCCAGCCAGCAAACTCACCGGCCAATCGCAACCGAGCATGCAGCGTTGTACGCCAAACTGTTGCAGGGCAAAGCTTACATATGGTTCAACGGTCGCATTTGTCCAAGCATTTCCTACTTGTGCAGTGGTGCCCAAACCAGAAATTTTAGCGTAGAAGTTAGGATGCTGTGCAGCTTCCTGCATCAATTCTCCCCACTCACCAAAACGGTCAGCTGTAGCAATGGGCGGTTGATTCAGATGATCAAAAATCATTTTCAGCTGTGGCACTTTTTCGGCCACCTGCAAAGCAGTGCGTATGTGTACCGGCAAGATACCTACTACATCATAGGGTATGCCAGCATCGGCCAATAGTTGAAGGCTTTCCAACACGGTTGGCTGCAGCAACCATTGCGCATCTGGCTCGTCGTGTATCAAATGCCGTACCCCTTTGAAATAAGGATTGCTTTGGTAATGCTCCAGTGCATTTGCTGTTGCATCCGGATTGGTGAGTGGTACCCAACCAACGACGGCAGCAATCCAATTGGTTTGTGCGGCTACATGCAACATCCAATCTGTATCCTGTGTATTGTTGGCGGCTTGCACCAACACGCCATGCGTTACAGTAGCAGCTTGTCGGTCAGCGGCTATTTCATCAATGCTGTAAGTTCGGTTGAGAATAGACGTATTGCCATCCAGCCAGCTATAACTGGCTTTGCTGAAATCCCAGATATGTATATGTGTATCAGCAAGCATGGCTAATTCGTTTTTGTCAGCAGTTTAATTGGCAGGCACCAGTGCCTCATTCAATCCAAACTGATGATCAATTTCTGCATTGTGTTCGCCCAATGCCGGCGCCCCTTTTGCAGAGGTGAGTATTTGACCGTCTACCCGAATGGGGCAGCGGGTTGTTTTTACAGCCAAACCACTGCTGGTATGTACTGTCAATTCCATTTCCAACAACCGGTAACCTTCCTGCTGCACCAATGCATCGTAGTTGAATACCGGTGCACACCAAACATCGGCTTGCTCCAGTATCTGCAACCACACAGCTGTTGGTTGTGTAAGCAAATGACTGGCCAGCACTTGTTTGATTTCATCACGCTTGCTAAACCAATCCTCACTGTTGCTGTATTGCAGCAATGGCGGGCATTGCAGCAGCGTAGCCAATGCAGAAATGTTGGTCATTGCCAGCGCAATGTAACCATCATTTGTTGTATAAATACCATAGGGAGCCGCTATGTATGCATGGGCACTATTGACAGCACCACGCTGCGGCAGTTGTTGTCCATCGTTGTAAAAACAAGTGAGTACTTCAAACTGAAAATCGAGGATGCTTTCGAGCATACTTACCTGTATCAAAGCACCTTCTCCGTGTACAGCTCTGCCATACAATGCCGCTAAAATTCCTTGAGCTACATGGGTACCCGCAAGTATATCTACCACGGCTACACCCATGGGTGTAGGTCCGGCATCACTGTTGTTGCTCAACCAGGTAAGTCCCGATACTGATTGCAGCAACAAATCCTGACCGGGCAATGCAGCCCATTCACCTGTTTCACCGTAGCCATTTATTTCGGCATACACCACCGTAGGATTCAGCGATTTTACAGTTGCATAATCCAACCCGATTCGTTCCATCACGCCCGGTCTGAAGTTGTGCATCACCACATCTGCTCTGGCAATGAGTTGTTTTATTTTTTCGAGATCATCTGCATTTTTCAAATCAGCAGCATAGCTCTGCTTGTTGCGGTTGATGGCATGAAAAATAGTTGACTCACCTTCAATCACCACATCCGATACATACAATTCGCGGCAGATATCGCCAATACCGGGCCGCTCAATTTTGATAACCTGTGCACCTATATCGGCCAGGCGCAGCGAAGCTGATGGCCCCGACAAAAACTGGCTAAAATCAATCACTAATATGTCTTGCAACAGTTTCATGTATCGTTTATTTCATGGCGGCACTAAGCTCCTGCCGAATACTTTCATTGTGTGCGCCCAGTTGTGGAGCAGGTCTGTCAAACATCAATCGCTTTCCATTGATACGAATGGGACAACGGGTGGTGACGATTTGTTTATCCGCAGCCAATACAACCTGTTCCATTTGCAGGGTTTGATATGCAGCTGTTGTAGTAAGTTGCTGCCAATTGAGCACTTCCATTGCCCACAGGCCTGCATCGTGCAACATACGCAGCCAAACAGCGCTGGAATGCTGCTGTAAATGCACGGCCAATGCCGTTTTAATGGCATCCCGCTGCACAAAAGCATCTTCTTTGTGAAACGCTTGCAAGGCAAAACAACCAATGGTATCAGCCAGCACATGTATATCCATCATGGCAATGGCCATGTGCCCGTCGGCCGTTGCATAAATACCATAGGGTGCACTGAGCAACGGTTGCCCGTTGGCCACCGCACTTCGCAGCGGCTGTTGCTGTGTGGTATAATAAGTAGTGAGTAATTCAAACTGAAAATCGAGCAGTGATTCAAGCATACTCACTTCAATCAAAGCACCTTTTCCGTTTTTCTGACGGCGAATCAATGCAGCTAAAATACCTTGAACAACGTGTGCTCCGGCAATGATATCGCCAATGGAAATACCAAAGGGTACGGGTGCTTGTCCGCTATTGCCGGTAGTATAGGTCAGGCCAGACATTGCTTGCAGCAGTAAGTCTTGCCCGGGTTTATCCTTCCATGGGCCTTTCTTTCCATAGCCAGAAATTTCGGCATAAATCAACCGTGGATTGATGTGTTGTACCGATGCATAATCCAAGCCATTTTTACCCATTACTTCTGGGCGAAAATTATGGATGAGTACATCTGCTTTTGCAATCAGTTGCTTGATGCCATACAAATCATCGGCATCTTTCAGGTTTGCGGTAAAGCTTTCTTTGTTACGGTTGATGGTATGAAACAACAAAGAGTTTTCATCTACCCACAAATCTTTAATGGCCAGCTTACGGCCGGCTTCCCCTGTTCCCGGGCGTTCTATTTTGATAACTCTTGCGCCCAAGTCTGCCAATCGCAGGCCGGCACTTGGCCCCGATAAATACTGGCTAAACTCCAGCACCACTATGCCTTGCAATGGTTGTGCTGTCATACGCTTAGAGTAGTGCTGTTTTGATGAATACTTTGCCTGTATAATTCGTTCATCAACTGTAAGGCTTTTGCAGGGTCGCCATTTTCCATGAGGCAGGTGCGCAAGGGTGTGCCGGCATGATCCTGAAAATTCAGATAGCCATTGTAGCGTGGCCGCATGTATCCGTTGTCCATCACCGGAAGCACCGCATTGAAAAAGCCATTGGTCAGTTCGTTGGCGGTACCATCCGTCCATGCACTACGATGGCCGGGCTGCCCGCCATGCTGCATATACATCGTCCGTTGCATTTCGCCATCAACCATCATCTTGGCCACATCCACGGCTACAGATTTATGCTTACTAAATGCTGATACAGATAAGCCTGTGCCACCAATGGTGGTTTGTAATTGCTTGCCATTCAGCGCCACTACATCGGTATAATGCAACAGGTATTTTGCAAATCCAGCTCTGCTGTAATTGCTGTAAGCATATGCAAAAGGGCAGTACCAAAAATCGTTTGTACTACTTATGAGTTCAGCCACTGCAATGGGGTTGCAATCAAACATCCGCCTATCAACAAGACTGTACAATTGCTGCATACATTCAATTGCTTGTACACCAGTTGCGGCATCAATCACTTCGTATTCATTGGCAAAAGGCGTGGCGCCAAATGCAATACAAAAGCTGTAAAAATGCATGAGTATATCAATGGGAATGCCCGGCACAGCTACTTTTCCGGCTTTTGCCAACTGGAGTAGTTCATCCCAGGTTTGCGGCGGTTGTGGCAGCAAATCTTTGCGATAGCTGGCCGCAGGCGTAGCCGCATCTATGGGCAAAGCCCAAAGACTGCCATTGTACACATAACTTTCGTAGGAAGCGCCAACGCTGTTGTTGGCCTGGTCTTGCAAATAATCCGATGGCAGGTATTCATTGAGCGGCAGCACACAAAGTGTAGCTGCGGCACAACCTACCCAAGGATGATCGATGATGAGTAAATCGTAGGCTTCGGTAAGTTTCTCAATCGGAAAATCTGCAAACTCTTGCAGGCTGCGTTTCTTCCAGCGTATTTCAACTTCAGGATGCAATTCGCTGTAGCGCTGACTGATAGCCAGCAAGGGCGTAATGCCTCTGCTATGCCCCCAGGTGATGCCATTGAGAATGATGGAAGCCATGCTACGCTGCTTGTTTTTTTACGAGTAAAATATGTTCGCAGCGCATCACCAGTTCGTTGTGTTGGTTGAAACATTCCACCAGCTCCGTTACCAATCCTTGATCGGGGCGTTTATGGTCTTTCTTATCCTGAATGGTGACAGTCACTTTAATTGTATCATTAATGAAGACGGGCTTGATGAAACGCAGTTTTTCATAGCCGTATGTCATGGATACATCATTGATATGATCGGCTGTAAGACCTACGGCCACAGTAAAAATCAAAGTGCCGTGAGCAATGCGTTTTTTGAACGGTTGAGTTTTGCACCACTCTTCATCCATGTGGTGCGGAAAGAAATCGCCAGACTGCCCTGCATGTACCACGATGTCTGTTTCGGTAATGGTTCTGCCATAGGTATGTCGTACATCACCAATGGCAAACTCCTCAAAGTATTTCGTTATGAACATGGCAGGCGCTATCGTCTGAAAAAATAGATGTTGAAAGCCGCCGTACCGGAAATTGTTCCTTGTAATGAAAAGTGTCAATCAACACTACGTGCAACAATTCCGGCAAAGCCGAGTGGCTATGAAAGCCAGTGCTTTTCGAATATTAAAAGTAGCAGCAGCACTCCGCCGCCCAAATGGCAGGTTTTACTATAATGATGGATTATTTTACCAGCATGAGGAGCATAAAAAAAGGCTGCCCTTTTACCGGTAGCCTTGTCTGTATTGTTCAAAAATGGCCATCAATCACCAATGCCAACATTGTAGGCCCGGTCGAGATGTACATAGCCGCCATCCACATAAATCAACTGACCTGTAGTATGGCTGGATAGCGGGGAAAGCAGGAATACCGTCATGTTAGCGATTTCTTCTGCGGTGGTAAAGCGCTGCTCAAAAGGTATTTTGGAAGTAATTTCTTTCAGCTTTTCATCGCCGTTTGGCATCGACTTTATCCATTTATCGTACAAGGGCGTATAGCACTCTGCTACCACCACCGCATTTACCCGAATGGAATATTTTGCTAATTCTACCGCCCACTCACGGGTGAGTGCATTGCGGCCACCATTGCTGGCTGCATAGGCCGAAGTATTCCCCTGTCCGGTCTCTGCAGTTTTAGAAGTAATGTTGACAATACTTCCCTTCGACTTTTTCAATTCGGGCAATGCATAATGCGCCATCAGGTAGTAATGCACTACGTTTTTGTGCAGGCTTTCCATGAAACGTTTGTAATCACCATGCTCCAATCCAACACCATCATTTACCCCCGCATTATTGATGAGTCCGTCGATGCGATTGAATTGCTGCACTACAGCTTGCACGGCTTTCTCACATTCTTCTGGTTGCGACAATTCGGCGGCAACCTGCCAGCATTGTCCGCCTGCGGCAATAATTTCTTGCACCACCACTTCATTGTCTTGCGCATTGCGACCAACAATAACAGGGATAGCACCTTCACGTGCCAGCACTTCTACAATACCCTTGCCAATGCCCTTGGCGCCACCTGTTACAATTACTACTTTATTGTTGAGTTGTGTATTCATGTTCTTCCAATTTTATAGTGTGTCAATTTGATAAAAATGTTTTGCATTGCCAGCAAACACCATGGCTTGTTCTTCAGTTGAAAATCCTGCGAAATAATCTTGCACGGTTTGTAACCACTTATCGTAAGCAGCTGCTACCAAACACACGGGCCAATCGCTGCCAAACATGCAACGGCTGGTGCCAAATGCCCGCACCACGGTGTCGATGTAAGGATGTAAATCAGCAGCAGACCATTTTCGCCAATCTGCTTCCGTTACCATGCCGCTGATTTTGCAATACACATTGGTATGTGCCGCCAACGCTTTCATACCAGATGCCCATTCGCCTATCAAACCTTGCTTTATGTAAGGCTTAGCCAAATGATCGATAACAAAACGCTGTTCAGGAAACTGCTGCACCAACTGCAGTGCGGCAGGCAAATGTTGCGGAAAAATGAGGATATCATAAGCAAAGCCATGAGCTTGCAACTGCGCTATACCATTTACAAATGAGGGCTGCAACATGAAAGATGGTTCTTCGCCCTGCAGTACATGCCGGAACCCTTTGAGCTTTGAAAATTGTGCATAATGCTGCAAGCGTTCAGCCAACTGCGGACTGCGTAAATCAACCCAGCCAACAACGCCTGCAATAAAAGGATTCTCATCAGCCAGTTGTAACAACCAGTCAGTTTCTTGTTCTGTTTGGTCGGCCTGCACCGCTATGCTGGCAGCAACACCATTGGCTGCCAAAACAGGTTGCAAATCGGCAGGCAAAAAATCTTGTCGAATCACCGCCATATCGTCGTTGATCCACGCATAGTTTACCGGATCGTATTTCCAATAATGCTGGTGTGTATCTATGATGGTCATAAGGCGGTGTTGAGGTCAAATATTTTGTGCATGAGCAACCACTTTTCGCCGGGCTTTGCAGTAGGCAATGCCTGTTGATATTGCCACATCAGCGTTTCCCACTCCTGTACTTTTTCGTTGGCTGCATCTGCGGCTGCTTTTGCTGCAAACGAAAAATCATCGTTGGTCTCCATAATCATAAACAACCGGTTTTCTATGCGGTAAATTTCCATAGATACTATACCAGCCGATACAATGGAAGCTTGTATTTCGGGCCAAATGCGCTGATGATATTGCTCGTATTCAGCAATCAACACCGGATCATTTTTTAAATCGACAGCAAGGCAATAGCGTTTCATACACATGGCTTTAATGACCCGCTGCCGATACCGCGACAGCTTTGTTTTTAAACTGCGTAAAGGCAAACCAACCCACCACAACAAAACAGATAAGCGGCACGATATACGCCAATTGAATATTACCATTGTTGGCGTCGCTTACCTGCCCCATGAGCACCGGAAATATAGCGCCGCCAATGATGGCCATTACAATAAACGAAGAAGCAATTTTACTTTCCTCACCCAAGCCATCGATGCCCAAAGCAAAAATGGTAGGGAACATGATGGACATAAAGAAAGGCACCGCTACCATAGCATAAACGGCAGCATTTCCTTTGGTAACGATAGCCACCGCCAGCAAGGCTATGCTGATAGCTGCATAGGCTGCCAATAATTGCGCAGGGCGAATAAACCGCATTAAAAAAGTACCTACAAAACGGCCCGCCATAAAACCCACCATTGCAATACTGCCCCACATAAATGCTGCTTCTTTTTCACCCAGGTTCATAGTGTATTTGGAAAAGCGGATAAAAAAACTACCAACGCACACCTGAGCACCTACATAAAAAAACTGCGCTATTACTGCATTGCGAAAATGCATGTGGCGAAATACTCTTGTAGAAAATTCGGAGCCGGCATCAGCACTGTGCGTTTCTTTTATTTCAGGCAGTTTTACAAAGGCAAACAACAATAAAATCAATAGCACAACAGCTCCGATTACGATGTAAGGAAGCTTGATAGTGCCAGCTTCAAAACTGAGGTATTGCTGCAACTGATCTGGTGTCATTTGTTGCAGTTCAGTTTCGCTGTGCTCAATGCCACTCAGGATAAATTTACCACCAATGAGTGGCGCAATAAACGCACCCACACCATTGAATGATTGCGCCAAATTCAATCGGCTGGCTGCGGTAGCAGCATCACCCAATTTGGTGATGTAAGGATTGGCGACAGTTTCTAAAAAAGTAGCACCACTGGCCATGACAAACAACGCTGCCAAAAAGAACCCATAGCTGCGGGTACTTGCTGCAGGCACAAATAAAAAGGCACCGGCACAATACAAAGCCAGGCCCAACTGTATGCCTTTTTTGTAGCCCTTTTTATGCATGTACCAACCCGCTGGCAGGGCTATTAAAAAATAACCCAACGAAACAGACGAATCAATAAAGGCACTCTCTGTATCAGTAAGGGTACAGGCCTTTTTGAGGTGCGGTATCAATATGGGATTGATGTTGTGCAGAAAAGCCCACAGAAAAAACAGGCTCGTTACCATGATAAAAGCGACGAGGTACTGTTGCTTGTTGTTGGTTGTCATATTGTGCAATCGTTGTGAGCTGAAATTAAGCGGGTTTACTGAAAGCCACGACTGTTTGCGTGGAAGTGCCGAGACCATCAATACCTAACTCCATCACATCACCGGGCTTCAGGTACACTTGCGGATTCATGCCCAATCCCACACCAGCCGGAGTACCGGTGGAAATAATATCGCCGGGCAACAGCGTCATAAATTGGCTGACGTAACTAATCAAAAAAGGCACGTTGAAAATGAGATTGGCTGTTGTTCCATCTTGCATCGTCTTGCCATTCAGCTTCAACCACAGGCGCAGGTTGTGTACATCAGCTACTTCATCTTTGGTAACCAACCATGGGCCAAGTGGTGCGAAAGTATCGCAGCCCTTTCCCTTATCCCAGGTACCGCTCCGCTCCAGCTGAAACGCTCGTTCACTGATATCGTTGTGCAGGCAATAACCGGCTACATAATCCATCGCTTCGCTTTCTTCCACATAAGATGCTTTCTTACCAATGACAATAGCGAGTTCCACTTCCCAATCCGTTTTAACCGAATTGCGTGGTATCATCACCGCATCGTTGGGGCCTACAATAGCCGTGGTTGATTTAAAGAAAATCACCGGTTCGGCTGGTGGTGTGGCACCGGTTTCTTTGGCATGGTCGCTGTAGTTGAGACCAATGCATACAATTTTAGAAGGACGCTGCACCGGGCAGCCCAAACGCTCTACAGGAGTTGCAGGCAGCGCATTGCCAGCTACTGCAGCTGCAAGTTTTGCTAAGCCATCATTGGCAAAAAAGACCTCATCATAATCAGCAGTAATGGATGATGCGTCGTAATAAGTTTCGCCAATGAGTACACCGGGTTTTTCTTGTCCGGCTTGGCCGTATCTGATAAGTTTCATATTGATGCTTGGTTGTGATTGATTAGTTATTCAAATTGATAAAGCCACCGTCGATGGGGTAATCGCAGCCTGTAATAAAACCAGCTTCCTGACTACATAAATACAAAGCCAGATGTGCTACTTCATCGGTAGTGCCCATACGGCCAATGGGTTGACTCTTTGATAATTTATCGAACATTTCAGCTTCTCGGCCAGGATAGTTTTTAGCAATGAAACCATCCACAAATGGTGTATGTACTCTGGCAGGAGAAATACAATTGCAGCGGATGTTGTGTGCCAGATAATCACGGGCTGTACTGAGTGTCATGCCAAGCACTGCACCCTTGCTCATGCTGTAAGCAAACCGATCGGTAATGCCCACCCATGCTGCAATAGAGCACATGTTGAGAATGACTCCTCCTTGCGGTTGTGCTTTCATCACCGGCAGTACTTCGTGCAAACAGTTGTACACGCCTTTTACGTTGATGGAATATACACGGTCAAAGTCTTGTTCGCTGGTACTATCCGCTGTGCCCACATGAGCTACACCAGCGTTGTTGACCAAAATATCGATACTGCCTGCAGTGGCTTGCACTTGTGCTACGGCTGCTTTTACTTCTTGTTGATTACTAATGTTGAGTATCACTGCATCGGCTTGTCCACCGGCTGCCTGAATCTCCGCCACTGCCAGAGCGGCGCCCTGCGCATCAATATCGAAAATGAACACCCTTGCTCCCTGGCGGGCAAACAAACCTGCAATGGCTTTACCAATACCACTGCCACCCCCGGTAACAATGCCAACTTTATTGTTCAGCTGAAACATAACGACTCTTTATTTATGCTTTAATTTTCTTCCTTCCATTTCGTTAGCGGCCAGTAAAAATGCGCCCAATCCTTTGGGATCATTTACAATCACTGGTTCACTCATGTAATACTCAAAACTACCATCGCGATAGTTGCCACTACCGCCCAGTCCCGACACTTTTACAGTGCCATGCAAATTGTATCGACCGTTCTCCAATTTGATAAACTGTGTCACCAATCCCTGATACCCTTTTTCGGCCATCGCCATTTTACTTTTTGGTAAATATCCTTTGCGAACGCCTTTGGCAATGGCATACACAAATTGAGAAGAAGCGGATGCTTCAAAATAGTTGCGTTCTTTTCCCGGGCCATTGTAGTGCAGTACATCGTACCACAAACCCGTGGTTGCATCTTGCTCTTTTTCGATGGCATTTATCAAACGGTTGAGAATAGCTATGAGCTTAGCACGACCGGGATGTTTTGCGGGAATAAAGTCCAAAGCATCAACAATAGCATCCGCATACCAGCCCATTGCACGGGCCCAAAAATGCGGCGACTTCCCAGTTTCTTTATTGGCCCAGCGTTGTTGCTTGCTTTCGTCCCAAGCATGGTATAGCAAGCCCGTAGCTGAATCCCGTGCATGGTTTTCCATCCATACAAACTGGTTCACTACGTCATCATAATCTTTGGCATCGCCAAACATGGAAATGTATTCTGCATAAAACGGAGCACCCATGTACAAACCATCGAGCCACATTTGATAGGGGTACACTTTTTTATGCCAAAAGCCCCCTTCGTTAGTGCGTGGATGGGTTCGCAATTGGTCCCGCAAATGATGCGCCGCAATGCGATATTTTTCCTCTTTGGTTTCCTTGTACAACAGCAGCACCAGCTTGCCATTGTTTACATGATCAATATTGTATTCAGTGAGTTCGTAGCCTTTAATGCTACCGTCGGGTTGAATAAACCAATCCATTTTTGCCTTGATGGCTTGCAGGTATTTGGCATCGCCTGTTTGGCGCCACAGGCCTTCAAAACCTTTGAGCACAACGCCCATATCGTACGACCACTTGGTTTGACTGCCCACCGGAATCGAATCCTTCCAGATATCCAACACGGTATTGGCCATTACCACATTCCACTGTTGTTGTTGCTGTTGGGCATTGGCAGTGGAAGCCCACAACATTACCAGCAGGAAGCTCCATTTCATCCATTTTTTCATTGGCAAAAGCTTTTCGGCCCGAAATATAGCGCATTCCGCCAGCGGAACCACCCTGAGGCATGAAGGTAAATTCATGCAATCGTTGACGTAAAGACTTTGCTATTGCCGGTCTGCAACAACTTGAAGCATCGCTTTTTCCCCATCCTGTCCCTGCTTTAGCATAGCCGACAAACGCACACCCGTAATCGAAAGATTTTTAAATGGAAAAAGTTCGTCGTTTGAAAATACATCTCCGCTTTTCTTCCACAGCATCAGCGATACCAACCAGCGACCATCTTCAGCAGCAGGTATTTGTGTAGCAGCATTAATGACCGAACTGTTGCTTGCCTGCGGATGCATTCCCACGGCTTTTCGTACTTCCATGTTAGCCCAACCTTGCACATTTACCAATGCCAACTGATACACACCATTATCAATGATGAGCACTTCATACCCTTTTACTTTTCTGCGGGTTTCAGAAATTGTTTTTCCGGCAACCTGTGGCAGTGCATAATGCCCCAACCTTATGTTGGCAATGGTGTCGCTACTGATATAATCAGCCCGTAAAATACCATTGGGCAATGGCATATCTGTAAGTTGAAAACGGGTACGGTTATGTGTTTCCTGTACTGCAGTGCGGTAATACATGCCTTCTTTAAACTGCTGATAGGTAAACAATCGCAATGGCTCCCATTCCTCTTTGGCATTTCTGATTACATAGTTCATGGCCACAGTTCCATTGCTGCTATCTGCCTGCCACGGAAAAGCGCTGTTGTACGACAAACGGTTATAGTTTTCGCTGGCCCGGAATGGTTCATTGGCGCCAATGGCTTTTACATGGCACCAGGCCCTTACTTCAGATGCGCCAATATTGGTATAGTTCGTCACCAATATATGAGCGGTATCCTGCAACTGGTTGTACACCTGATTGGGCTTGAAAGTATTTTCCCATGCACCTTCATTTTCTTTTGCCGTCCAAAAAGGGTTGTCATCAGGAATGAGCAATGCAAAAAAAGCTTTGCCCATCCAATACACACTTCCGCGGCAACTGTACGACTGCACTGCTGGTTCAAATACTCCATAAAAACCAAGCGTTGGTACTTCATCTTTTAGAAATTCGGGATGCTGCAAAAACTGCAACATCACACCGGAGCTTATTCTGCGCATCCAACCATAATTGATGGATGGATCTTTCAGAAAGCCCATCAATGGCATGGGTATCATGGAAGCAATACGATAGCTGATACTTCTCCCCCACATAATCATTTCGCCATTGCGGCTAAACATGTTGGGGTATGTGTTTTTTAAATCGGAGAAGTGAGCAATGAATTGCTTTGCATAAGCAGGATAGTATTTCCTGCCCAAATATTCCGACCACAGCATACCGTACATCTGAAATGCCCACATGCTATAATAATCATAAGCCGGATTATCATTGTACCAGCCATCGCCACGATAATGTGCCAATGATTTATCGAGGTATTCCATCAGTAATTTTTCATTGACAGCATAGCCTTTGTCTTTGAAAAAACTCAACACAAAAATGTTGAAGAACTTCCAGTTGCTGGGCACTGTAGGGCCATCGGCATAGCTAAGCATGGTGGCGGCCAAAGCATTTTTGGTAGCAGGCGTAAGTGGCTCCCACAACACTTCCGGCGCTACAACCAGCGACATAGACAATGCACCAAACTCTACCAAATTTTGATGTGGACCACCGTTGATCGCCCTGTGCTTAATGAATGTTGCGGCATTCGAATCGACCAGCAATGCAATTTGATGGCGGTAATAATCAGCAACTGCAATGCCATTTAACGACAGTGAAGGATTGTCTTTGAGCAATGGCGCAGCAATAAACAAAGTGCGGCACAAGCCTTCCAATTTTTCTGTTGGCACTTGTGCAGGTGTACGAGGATAACTCTTACCGGGCTGCTTAGGGAACTGCATCGGATCATCCAGCGAATGAACATAACTGAAAGCACCTTTCAACAAGTACATGGCTGCATCTTTCCAGTGCTTCTTTGTCATGCCTGTATGAGGACTCAATGTAAAATCGGGATTGGTCACTGTAAATACATTTGACTGCGCCACAGCCACATTCACCAAGAGTATACCTGCCATCAGAGTGACAGCAAGAGTTACATATTTATTTTTAATACCAGTTTTCATATCGCATTCTTTATTCAATCCTCATTTCCAATCAAGGCTTATTCATATTGATACACCCGTACATAATCCACTTCCATTCTTGTAGGGAAAGTAGTACCCGAAGGATCGCCGCCATTCATGCCGCCAACCGCAACATTCAGCAGCATGTAGTGCGGTTGCAGAAACGGATTGAAACCCGATCCATCTTTATTTGTCAGCAATGTAACAGGAGTTTTATTCAACAACACATCATCCACGTATAAAGCAATCTCATCTTTTGTCCAATCCATGCGCCACACATGAAACTTGCTGGCCCATGCGGCTCCACCCAAAGAATCCGTACTGAATGTATTGCTGAACCAAGCCGCTTTTTTATCTGCACCAAGGCTGGCAATATTGGCCAGCAGCTTTCCCCGATAATATTCCATGATGTCTATTTCTCCATTGGCGGGCCAAGGCTTGCTGATGCCCAAAGTCCACCACGCAGGCCACATGCCTGCACGAATGTCAATCTTTGCCCGCATCTCAAAGCGACCATACTGCCATGTGTGTTTGCCTTTGGTAATAAGGCAGGCAGAAGTGAAGCGAATGCTGTCCCGATTGGTGCGCCAGTTACTACTTCCTGCCACAAAGCTTGGATTAGGTTTTGCTTCTTTTCTGGTTTCAATAATGAGCTTACCATTGGTACAAAATGCATTCTCCGGTTGGTACCATTGCGCTTCTTCATTGCGCACAAATCCATGCTCGTAACCCCACTTGGCAGTATCCGGTTTTCCAGCTTCGTTAAACTCATCGGCCCAAACCAGTTTGTATTGACCAGTGTTAGCAGCAGGCAGTGCTGCAACGCCTTCATGCGTAGGCTTTACAAAAGCAATACTGCCATCTGGTAAAAATTCCATTTTATCGATACATACTTCGCGGTGAAAGCCGGCGGCACTTCCCATGCCTATTCCATTGGGATAATTAAACCGATGGTAAACAATGTACCAATCATTGGTACCGGGCACATTCAATACCGAGTTGTGCCCCGTACCGTAAATGCCTTTCGATTCATCTTTGGCAAGCACCAAATTGTTGGCGGGTATTTGTATGGGGCCCAATGGCGATGCAGCTGTACCATACCGCACCCGGTAGTTTACGCTTCTTGTATCGTCTTCACTCCACAAAAAATAATACAAGCCATTTCTGTAAAATACGGTGGTGCCTTCCCGAAATGTATTGTCGGTGGGTGTAATAATTTGCAAGCTTTCCGGCTTGTAAGAAATCATGTCTTCATTCAGCTCTACCACGGCCATGTGTCCATTGCCCCAATACAAGTACGTTTTTCCGGTTTTCGGATCTTCAAATACTTCGGGGTCAATTTCTTGTCCGCCTTTTACACCGGCAGGTCTTTCTGCAATCAATGGTTTGCCAATATCGGTAAACGGACCTGTTGGATGATCGGCTACTGCCACACCAATTTTTTGCGCAGCAGTGAAGTAGTAAAAGTATTTATAGCGGCCATTGATTTTCTTTTCGATAAGGCAAGGCGCCCATGCATTGCGTTTGGCCCAACTCACATCTTTATCCAAATCAAGTATCACGCCTTCATCTTGCCAGCTTACCAAATCAGTACTCGAAAAAGCTTTGAAATAGGTACCCGACCAACCATTGAATCCATCGCTGGTGGGATAGATGTAATACTTACCTGTTTGCTTTGCGTACAAAATATCCGGATCGGCGTAATAGCCCGCCAATACAGGGTTATGCGGCGTAGTGAGCTGCACAGTCCACACTTCGGTTGGCTGATTGCCCAGCGACACCTGATAGCCGGCTTTACCATTTACAAAACCAGGCTGCAGCAGCTGCACACGGGCACCGGGCAATGTGCGCCATTGCGGATTGAACTGATTGAAACTTGTGCCAGGTTGTAGTGAAATAGTGATGCTCTTTTGGGAACTATCCACCACAGTGTTGATGGGTTTAATGGCTGCATTTGCCGGAAACGCAAACGCATCTTCCACCGTTCCCCACTTACTCAGCAAGCGTTGGCATTCTTCTTCCGTTACAGACATTACAGTACCATGCCGTGGGTGAAAGTTCATCGAAATTTCTGCATCGATAATGGTGAAATTCTTTAGGTCGGTTGTTTTGGTAAATTGATACCGGCTGCTGGTGTACATATCATACATCAACACAAAACCACTGCCATCATTCAGCTTAAAAGTACCTGCACCTTCAACCGGTTTATTGGTTTGCTGTACGTAGTCTGCGGTTTGCATGGTATACCCGCACGTAAGCTTTTCCGACACGGCTACTTTTATGCCGGGGTGGCGGTCTTCCGTTTTAAAAAACAAATAATACTTACCATCTTTCACTACAATGTCACCATCAATACAAGCTGCGTTATCCGGGCTGTAAAAGAGTTGTTTCGGCTCAGTAGCCAAATCGGTAAATTCTTTGTTGGCGAAAGCGTAATAAATCTTATCAGGTTCGTTGCCATATTTCATCGACCAATACAACATGTAGCGGCCGCTGTGTTTGTCGTAAATGGTTTGTGGGGCCCACACCCGAAGCAGGCTGTCTTGCCCTGCAAACCGCTGTTGAATATTTACCACACTAGATGTCCAGTTGATTAAGTCGGCGGATTTCAGCAACACCATAGCCCGGTTAGAACTCCACCCGTTGGCCGACACCATATCGGTAGCTACCATGTAAAATGTTTTGCCATCCTCACCCCGCAAAATATGCGGATCTCTGACGCCGCCTGTACTGCTGATGGCAGCACTGGAGAGTACTGGTTTGTTGTGATTCAAAGCCCGGAATGACAACCCATCGCTACTCAATGCAAAATGTATTTGCTCTTCTGCTTTTGCATTGCCCGTAAAGTAGGCGAACAGATATCCCGCCATAGCAGGCCTGGCTTTTGTACCTGCATCACGCTTTTGCGTTTGTGCAAACACACCTGAACCTTGCAGCAACAACAACAGAAAAAAACAGCTGGCAACTCTTTGCATAACAATTCATCTAAAATTGAAAAAAGGCTGGTTGATGCAGCATCATGTATGCATCAACCAGCCAGGCAAACTACAACTTGTTATGAGAAAAAGACATGAATTAATAACCGGGGTTCTGTTCCAGTACGGCGTCCTTGTTCAGGTTGATTTCTGACTGCGGAATGGGCAGCAACAAATGTTTGGCCGCAAGTCCCAGCACAGGATTGTGTTGTTGTGTGTTGTACTTCACGGTACGGGTCACCAACGTGCCGGTACGCATCAGCGTCATGCGGCGGTTTTCTTCGGCCAGCAACTCACGGGCTCTTTCATCCAGTATGAAGTCAAGTGTAATATCGGCGGCACTCACGGGGCTGGCACCTGCCCTGCCACGAATAACATTGATGGTGGTAGCAGCATCGCCCAATTTTCCCTGACGGAATTGTGCTTCTGCTTTCAGCAAATAGGTTTCACCCAAACGCATCAACATAAAATCTTTAATCATGGCAAACCCAAATACATCATTCGGATCAAACTGGTACCACTTGGTAGTGTGCGGTGCAATTTTAAACACGGTATCTGCACCGGTATATGGCACTTCTTTGCCGAAGTTGGCATTGCCCGGCGTGTTGTAATAAAAACGATGGCGCAGGTTGTTTTCAGAGTTGCGCATGTCTGTTTTTTCATACAAATCATAAATCACCCAGTTGGTAAGGCGAAGACGGGCAATACCGCGGCCTCCCAGTGAATCACAAATGGTCATGCCGGCAATTTGATAGTAGGCTGCACCCCAGTTGCGTCGCTGCTGCGGGCTATTGGTAATACCACCTACCACTGTGCTGGGGTTCTCTTGCTCCAACACCCAAATGGCTTCGCGGTTGCCCTGCGAACGACGCTGGTTGCCATAAACAAACATGTCGCTGAATGGATCGCCGGGCAGGTTCAGGTTTTTGCCATAGCGGGCAGTAGTAAGACTAAACTTACCACTGTTGATGACCAAATCGCATTGTGCTTCGGCCAGTGCAGGCTTGCCCATGCGCAGGTATGCTTCTGCCAACAACTGGCTGGCCATGGCCTTGTTGATGCGGCCATACATTTTACCTTTTGAATTCGATTTCACATTGTCGATGTCGGGCAGTTTGTCTGCGGCAAACAACAAGTCTTTTTCTATTTGCGCATTTACCGAATCGAGAGAAGTGCGGGTGAAATCTGTTTTAGGCGATGACAATGGATCTGTTACCAATGGTACTTTTCCAAACAACGTTGCCAAAATATTGTACGCATAAGCACGGAAGAATTTTGCTTCGCCGGCTATCTGGTCTTTGTTCTTTTGGGTCATGCCGGTGAGGTTTGGATTCTCGGCATTTTTAATAAGAATATTGGCGTTGTTAATCATGCGATAGCACCAGCTCCAGGTATACGAAGCCGCACCATCGGTAGTGATGAGTTGGTTGTAATCGTAGTAAGGAATTTCGATGCCCTGACGCTGTGTAGGTGGCACCCAAGCCACGTCGGTACCGCTGTGCCACACACTGGGCCAGCCTTGCGGATCGCTATAGCTAAAAAAAGTGCTCATGAGGTTGTGCAAGCCCACTACAGAGGCTTCAAAACCCAATGAATCGGACAAGGTGGCAGGGGCATAGGATGAATACACTTCTTCATCCAGAAAATCTTTTTTGCATGCCGACAAACTCAGCAAAGCTGTGGCAGTATATAGCAGGTATTTTATATGCTTCTTCATGTGAAACAGAATTTTGAGGTGAGCAATCAACGGAGCGAAACGTTTACACCAAACACAATGGTTCTTGTTTGTGGGTAGTTGTTGGTCCAATCGCCGGAACCGCGGAAAGAATAGTTGAATTCAGGATCCCAACCAACCCAGTTGGTAAATGTGTAGAGGTTACGACCACTCACATACAACGTCATGGCAGCAAGTTTCATTCTGTCGAGTGCACTTTGTGGAAATACGTAGCTCAGTGTTACATCTTTCAAACGGGTGTAGCTGTTGTCGGAAGCATAGCCATAACCACGAGGATTGGTATAGCGCAATGATGGACGTGTATTGCTCTTGTTTTCTGCTGTCCAGTAGCCGGTTTCTGCAGGAATATTCATTCGGCCTGCTTCGTCGGCATAAGTCAGTGTTACGTTATTGCGCAATGCACCCTGGAATGTTTGAATAAAAATATTGAGGTGGAAATTTTTGTAGTGGAAAGTATTGGTGATACCACCTGTCCACTTGGGTGCAGTTTGTCCCAACACGGTGCGGTCATCTGCTGTAATTTTTTTATCGCCATTGATGTCGGCAAATTTCAGATCGCCGGGCTTGGCACCAGGGTCCCACTGTGAAGCATCTTCGCCTTCTTGCCATACACCCACCATTTTGTAATCCCAGATGATGCCGATGGGCTTACCAATAAACCAGCGGTTGCCAATGTCATCTTTACCATCGCCATACAAATCAACAATCTTGTTTTTGTTGGTAGCAAAGTTTACAGTGGCCTGCCATTTAAAATCTTTCTTCGATATAACATCTGCATTCAGCATTAGCTCAATACCCCTGTTGGCTGTTTTACCCAGGTTGTCGAGAATGCTGCCATAACCAGTAATAATGGGCAGGTTTCTGCGCAGCAACAAATCTGAAGTTTGAGTGCTGTAGTAATCCAACGTACCATTGATTCTGTTTTTCAACACAGCAAAGTCGAGCCCAACGTTGAGTGTTTTTGCACTTTCCCAATGCAGGTTGCCATTACCCAAATTGCTGGCCAACACACCAATGGTAGAGTTGCCGCCAAATGGAAAACGAACAGTACCGGCAGTGGTAATGGTGCCATATACAGAAATGGCTTCATTGCCCGCCATACCATAAGAGCTACGCAGTTTCAGGTTGTCTACTACCTTTTGGCTTTGCATGAATTTTTCGCGGGTGATGTTCCAGCCCACAGCAACCGATGGAAAATTGCCATACTTGCTGGTGTTGCCACCCATTACACTTGAGCCATCACGACGAATGGTGGCGGTGAGCAAATAGCGACCATCATAGGTATAGTTTACCCTTGCCATCATAGAGTTGAGGCTGTACTTATCGCGGTAAGAGCTCGATGTTTGTGTGGCGCCTGCTTCCAAACGGTTGTATGAAAGTTCATCGTTGATGAAGCCGGTAGCGTTTGCCCCGTAGGTAAAGTAGTTACGTTGTTGAGCACTATACAATCCGGTAAAATCGAGGTGATGCATACCGAAGTCTTTTGTATAGGTGAGAATGTTTTCTGCTACCCAGTTGTTGGTTTCAGAACTGCTCACATTAGCAGTGCCCAATTGGTTGTCGAAACTGCGGCCTTCATAGTAGCCATACCGTGTGGTTACAAATGTGTAGCCCGCATTGAAGCGGTATTTCAACCCTTGCAAGGCACCGCCAAATTTGATTTCGGCATATCCGTTTCCAATCAAATTATTGCTGCGGTCAGTGCGGTCGTTGTTCAAACCACTCAGTGGATTTTTGTACAACAATTCTTCGTACATGGGGTAAATGGCATAGTTGCCATTGGCATCGTACAAAAAGCCATACGGACTCATAGCAGTTGCCAGGTAGAAGTTGGCACGGCCACCATCGTAGTTGTTGTTGGTGTAAGAAATGGTGGTACCAATGGTCAGATAATCGGTGATGGTAGCATCGAGATTGGCACGCAGGTTCGCCCGTTTGTATTGATACCCTTTTACAGCGCCCTGTTGTTTCATAAAGTCGCCGCTTACGTAATAGCGAAAATCCTTTGACCCACCAGAAATGCTCAGGTTATGGTCTTGCATAATGCCTTGCTGCAGCACTTCATCCAGCCAGTCTACTTTTTTGCCGGCGGCATAGTTGGCTCTTTCAAATTGTGTGGGCAGCACATTGGTTTGGGTAGAAGTCGGGTTGACCTGTTTCCACCAATCGGCATATTTCTGCACATACGCTTCCGGGCTCGATGGATCGAGGATATGTGCCAGATTGTCCAAACCCATGTAGGCATTGTATTTAATCACCGGCTTGCCTGTGGTGCCTCTTTTGGTAGTAATGAGAATAACACCATTCGCACCATTTACACCATATATAGCCGTGGCACTGGCGTCTTTCAATATCTCGATGGAAGCAATATCGTTGGGGTTGATGTCATTGGTTACACTACCGGTTTTGCTGAAGGGCACACCATCTACCACAATAAACGGACCTGTGCCGGCGGTAATGGTATTTTGCCCCCGCACCAATACCGAAGCTGAGCTACCCGGCACATTGGAGTTTTGGGTGATGTTTACCCCTGCTACCGAACCTTCAATGGCATGCAGCACATTGGTGACCGGCAACTGCGATAAACGGGTTTTAGGAACTGAAGCTACCGCACCGGTAATGTCGGAACGTTTGCGGGTACCATAACCTACCACTACCACTTCGCCCAACTGGCGGTTGGTTGCTTTTAATTGAATGGTCATGGGTGCTGTAAGATCTACAGGTACTTCAAGTGTTTGAAAACCCACGTTGGAAATGACCAGCACATCGCCGGCCACAGCCGAAATACTAAACAGGCCTAAAGCATCTGTAGTAGTGGCCGCTTTTTTTGATTTCAGCATCACCGTTGCCGAAACAATGGGGTCACCCGTTTCAGCATCCTTAATGGTGCCGGTTACTTTGGTTGATTGAGCAAATACTTGCGAACTCAGCGATGCCAACAGCATCGAAACAAACAAGAGAAAAGCAGCTACGCTTTTTCCGTAGGGGGCGAAGCTGACAGCAGCGTTCATCCTCCCAAACAATCGGGATTTTTTCGTCATAGGACAGCAATTGAAGTTGATGAATAGAAAATGAGGAGAACAGCTCGTTATACTGCCTTGCACATTTTCATAGGTTGAAAGTGAGCAATTGTATACGCTTACCTGGGGGGGTGAATAGTAAAAAAAGGGGGGTATTTTCAGTATTTGCAGCTTTTTTCTGACTGCAGCCTTTGGGGGTAAAATTCACTCCCCCATTTCTTGAAATTCAATGCGGGCAAGGCTTTCGCTAAATCCCCCCCTTTCGAATGCAGCGGCTCTGTATACCGCAACTTCATTGGCAGCCACAGCAATGCATAAAAAAATACCCGCCGGTGCTGTACGCATTTCCCGACGGGTATTTGTATTGATCAATTGAAGTAAGCGATGCTATTGCAACTGCAAAATGTAGCTGTAGCTGTATTGCTTTTGGGTAAGCCTGTACTGTGCATGTGGCAAGGCACCCCAGCTGTCATCGCCACCTACCCCACGTTGTTTCAAATCAATGTGGAGGTATACATTTTTATCGGGACGAAGGTCGGTCGGATGCTGTTGTTTTTTGGTCATGCCGGGGTCCATGCTTTCGGCACTGTGGTGCAACGCACTAAAGCAAATTGGTTGTACTCCTTCTACCCGCAGGCCATGGCCTTTTGTATTGGTTAGTTGTACCCAACGCACATCGGTTTTGTAACCATTTTCTTGTGGCCGAATGTAATTGGCTGTAAACTGATTGGCCACTTTGTCGGCATATACGCCCAGCAGTGCCGACTCATTTCGGTCGGTATAATTTTCCCAAGGACCGCGGCCGTAGTAGCGCAGGCTATCGAAAGCCGGAGGCAGTTGCATCCGCATACCGTATCGGGGCATTTCGGGCAATGACCGGTTGGTCATATCCATGCTGGCGGTTACCTGTATGCTACCATTGTTTAAAATGACATACTGAATGCTGTACGGCACATTGATACCGGTCAGTTCCATTTGTACTTCAATGGGCAATCCGGCAGCTGTTTGTTCGCCCACGGTTACTTTTTTTACCTGTGCCTGCTGATGTGCCGAACGCCAAATGCCCAACTGCTGTGGCATGCTGTTGCCAAAGTCATTGTCGGTAGGTGCCCGCCAGAAATAAGGCGTTGGCAATTGGTTCAACTCCAATGCATCTTTCTTGCTGTACTTTTTAAACTGGCCACGGTTGAGGTCAAACTCTCCCGATACATCACCGGCAGTAAACTTGAGCAACTTAGCATCTTTTTCTATCGTCAATCCCGCACCCTTGTTGGCCGTAACTGCATACGTGCCGGCAATGGCAAACTGTGCACGGGCTACTTCATGACCGGCAGGCACCAAGGCCGTGGCATTGGCCGTTGTCGTAAATGCAAATACGTTGAGCATCCATTCTGCGGTAGCATCGGTTGCGGGCAATGAGAGCTGCACTGTTTGCTTAGTGTGTGGCGCCGCCGTAACAGTAAACGAACCTTTAGCATAAGAAAGACCGTTGCGCAGCACTTCCCATTGAAAAGCATGGTTGTTTAAAGCCGTAAATTCAAAAAGGTTTTCAACCGCAATAATGCCTTTGGAGGCATCCACAGCTGTAAACTGAATGGGTGCGTATACATTTTTTACTTCGTACAAACCGGGGTGAGGTGTACGGTCGGCAGCAATCAAACCATTGCTGCAAAAGTTTTCATCGTTGAGGTAGAGGTAGCTGCCCAAATCGCCTCCGTAACCCCAGTAGGTGCGGCCATCTGCTGTTTGCTGTTTAAAACCCTGATCTACCCAGTCCCAAATAAAGCCGCCTTGCATGTGCTTGCTGCTGCGGATAATATTGAAATACTCTCTGAAGTTGCCGTTGCTGTTACCCATGGCATGAGAGTATTCACACATGATATACGGTCTTGTCTTTGTGCTGTCATTGGCATACTGTCGCATGTGCTCAATGCGAGGATACATGGGGCAAACAATATCAGTATTGGCTGCTTCTTTTGATTGTTCAAATTGTACAGGTCTGGTGTTGTCTCTTTCTTTTATCCACTTATAGGCATCAAAGAAAACTGGTCCGTTACCACATTCATTGCCAAGACTCCAGATAATAACGGAAGCATGGTTCTTATCTCTTTCTACCATACGACGATGGCGGTCGAGGTGTGCCGCAGCCCACTCCGGACGGTACGCTACATGTTGTTCTTTATCAAACCAGCTTTGTCCTTCTGCACCCATGCCGTGGCTTTCGATATTGGCTTCATCTACCAGATACAAACCATATTCATCGCAGAGTTTATACCACAGCGGATCGTTGGGATAATGACAGGTTCGAACAGCATTGATGTTGTTCAACTTCATGAGTTGAATGTCTTTCAGCATAAGCTCTTTGGTAGGCACGTGACCCAGCACATCATCATGCTCGTGGCGGTTTACACCATGCACATTTAGCGGCATACCATTTACCATTAGTTGCGCATTTTTAATCTCCACTTTCCGGAAACCAATGCGGCTACCCGTATACGCTACCGTTGCACCACTGGCGTCTTTTTGCTCAATGATTACCTGATACAAATTCGGCGTTTCTGCAGTCCACTTGGCTACATTTTTAATAGCCCCGCTAAATTGTACTGATGTAACTGCAGCATTGGTTGTGTACGCTTGAGTTTGCGTAAAAGCTACAAAACCTGCCTTGCTAACAACACTTACTACGATGCTTCCTTTCGTAGGAGTACGATCTGTAAAGTCTCTGATATCAACGGTTGCCGAAAACCTGCCGATTTTGTATTGTGCATCCAAATCTGCTTTCAAAAAATAATCCCAAATGGTTTGTTTGGGCATGGCCATCAAAAAAACATCTCTTTCAATACCACTCAAACGCCAAAAGTCCTGGTCTTCCAGATAGCTGCCATCGTGCCAGCGGTATACCTGCACCGCCAATTGGTTTTCGCCTTTGCGCAGCAGTTTGGTAATGTTGAATTCAGCAGCTGTTTTAGCCACTTTCGACATACCTACTTTTTGTCCGTTTACATACACAAATGCACAGCCCGATATGGAACCAAAATGCAGTATCACTTCTTTATCGCTCCAGGTATCGGGCACGGTAAATGTTTTGCGGTAGGTACCTACCGGATTGTCTTTGCCTACATACGGAGGATTTTTAGGAAACGGATACGTAATGTTGGTATAAATAGGCGTACCAAACCCTTGCAGTTCCCAATTGGAAGGCACTGGAATGTTCTTCCACGATTGCGTGTTCACTGCATCGCTGTAAAAATCTTTGAGCGAAGATTCTACATTGGCAGCGTACACAAACTTCCAGGTACCATTGAGTGATTGATACCAGGCTGATGCTGCAAAATCATCTGCTTTCACATCTGCTGCCTGCTGATACAGCATAAAACTGGTATGCGGCTTTTCTTTGTTTTCCTCATACACTGTGGGGTTTTCCCAAATGTTTTGTGCAGCCAACTGCAGCATGCTTACACAACCCATCAACATTACAAACCATTTTTTCATACAACATTTCATTTTGATTGCCTTGCGGCAAGTTTCCATTTTTCCGTCACCGGAACTTTGATATACATCATACAAACAAAAAACCACCAGCCGTAGACACAGCCGGTACGATTACTTGCTTATGAAAAAGATCTAGTCATTCTTTACTTACCTATACTATAGGCTTTTGGCCTACTGGTACTACATTTCTTTATAATGCTTTACCGGCAAGCTACGCAATCTTTCTGCGGCCCACTCTGGCGTTACATCCCGTTGTGGATTGGCCAGCATTTCGTAGCCAACCATAAATTTTTTCACAGTAGCAGAGCGAAGCAATGGCGGGTAAAAATGCATGTGCCAGTGCCACGCCGGATGTTGCCCGCTATTCACCGGCGCCTGATGGATACCGGCAGAATAAGGAAAGGAAACATGAAAGAGATTATCATACTTGGCAGTGAGTTCTTTGAGCATGATGGCAAATGCTTGGCGTTCATCTTGCGTCATCTCATTGATATGCGCCATGGGGCGTTTGGGCACAATCATCGTTTCGAATGGCCATACCGCCCAAAAGGGTACCAATGCTACAAAATGCTCATGCTCCAGCACTATCCGCTCCTGCTGTTGTAGCTCGGTGTTTACATAATCGCTGAGCAAAGTGCGCCAGTAACGTTCATAGTATTGCTGCTGCTGCTTCGTCTCTTTACTTACTTCAAGCGGCACACTGTTTTGTGCCCAAATTTGTCCGTGTGGGTGCGGGTTGGAGCAGCCCATAATATCACCCTTGTTTTCAAAAATCTGGATGTACTGAATGTCTTTGTCCTGCGCAATGCTCGTCATTTCAGCACACCACAAATCAATCACTTTGGCAATGGTACTTACTGGCAGCGTTGGCAAAGTTTTGCTATGATCGGGCGAAAAGCTGATGACTTTGCAAATGCCTTTGGCGCTTTTGGCCTGCAGCAATCCATTAATGTTTACATCTCCATCGGGCGTATCGGTCAGCAATGCCGAAAAATCATTGACAAATACAAATGAATCGGTATAGTCAGGATTGGTAGCACCATCGGCCCGTTTATTGCCGGGGCATAAGTAGCAGGTAGCATCGTATGCCGGCCGATCGTCGGCAGGCAGTATTTCTACTTTGCCCTGCCATGGTCGTTTGGTACGGTGTGGCGATACCAACACCCAATCGCCGGTAAGTAAATTCAATCTTGTATGTGCATGTTCGTGAATGCTAAACATCTTGTGCTCCTTCTGTTTTCGCTGTTTGTTTGCGTTCTTTTATTACTGTTTTGTTGTGTGTAAGATGTTGTTTGCGTTTGTAGGTTGTTGAAAGAAAAACCCGATGTTCTTCTTTGATTATTTCTTACCCAGATAGCGATACATTTCGCAGGCAGCCAGCAGCCATGCACCTACACCAAAGTTGGCCGTTGAGTTTTTATCAACGATTTGTCCCGGAATAGCTCTTTCGCCAATGGGCTGTACATAACCAATGGTGCCATTGGGTTGTACCGCCGTTGTCGTTAAAGCCTGCCATGCTTTTTCCACTACGGGGCCATACTCTGCCTTACTGAGCAAACCATGATTGATGCCCCACAAAATGCCGTAGGTAAAAAATGCAGTACCACTGGTTTCAAAGCCAGGCGATTGTTTTTCATCGGTAAGGCTGCGGGTCCAGTAGCCATCGGCATGCTGACATTTTTTTAAAGCAGCGGCCATGCTTTTCAACTTGTTTTCATAAAATAACCGGTGTGCATCCTGTGCTGGCAAATCCTGCAACAGTTTGGCCAGCCCGGCTACTACCCAACCATTACCCCTCGACCAAAAATCTTTTCCGCCACTTGCCGTTTTGTGTTTGGGAAAAACATACCTCGCATCCCTGAAATACAAGCCTTCTGAATCATCGTACATAATGCTGTCTGCAAACTGCAAATAGCTGTAGAGCTTTTCTAAATACAAAGGCTCCTTCGTGATGCTATACATTTTCGTCATCACCGGCATTACCATGTACAAGCCGTCGCTCCACCACCAGTAATCATTTCTCGGAGATTGTATCTGGTATTGCATCACTTGCTTTGCACGGGCTATTTTGGATTCGTCGGGTTGTAACTTATACAGATCTATGTAGGTCTGAAAACAGATTTGCCAATCGCCAAATAACACATACTCATCTGTTTCGCCATAGGTCAGTTTCCATTTGCTGATGTCATCCGATTTGGCACCTTTCCACTGGTTGTGGGTAGCCCATTGAGTAGAATATTCCCGGTAAGGTTCGTGCTTCGTGAGTGCATACACTTCCATATTGCCTGTATGGTATGCAGCATTGTCCCAAAATGCATTCACGGTGGGTTGATGTGTTTGCTGCCAGTTATTATTGACCAAATGAATGAGCTGCAATACTTGTTGCTGCGCAGCAGCAGTCTGCGTTGATTTTTGCGTATGTCCACAGGCCATCGATAGCACAACTGCAATCATCGTTGCTACAACGTAGGCTTGTGTGTTTGTCCATCTCGTTATCATACCACTACCATTTTACCTGCAACACCTGCACCGGTGTTGGCTTTGTTTTAATCAGTCCTTCCGCATCGGCCTGTACCACTTGTTGTACAAACAAATACAGCTGCTTATTATTTGTCCATTGTGCCACATCATAGTTGGGCTCCCATGCTGCAACGGATTGTTCGTACACATCTGCCAGCTGCCATTGCAAACGCTTACGGCTTTTTACAGCAGCACTCGCAATACTGATAACACTGTTTCGGTCTGCATCTCTGAAAATAACGTGCACGGTACTGTGCCGTCCTTTTTGCCCAATCACCAATTGCGGTCTCGATATAGGAATGCTCTTGGTGCCCATTCCGCTGAGTGTAAAATTCATTTTCCTGAATCCCAAATCGCTGTGTTGCCACTCACCTTTTTGCCTGTACAACAACTGGTATTGCGGCACATTGCCAGCGCCTCGCCAATAGCTGATGATAAAAGGTTCTCCTTTATCGTTGGCCGCCATGGACGTTTGGTTCATCAGTTCGCTGCGTTGCGGAATGCGCCACGCTATTTCTGCAGTGGCAGCAGTAATAGGCAAATCATATTTTTTACCATTCGATTGTTGCCAGGTATCGCCGCCATCGGCCGATACTGCATAGCACATGTCATGATTGCTGGCTACATCGGGGCTCTCCCGCCACACCCACGATACATGCAATCTTCCTTTCGCATCTACACATGCCTGCCAGTATGCATTGCGCAATCCTTCGCCATCAATCAAATTGTTGTGCATCCGTTTCCAGCGCCGGGTGGCGGGATTATAGCTGTTGATGACAAGATTGCCATTGCCCGAACTGCCATCGCGGTACAAAAAAATGAGCTGCCCGTTGGGCAAGGCATGAAATTCCGGGTAGGTTACTTTTTGCTCCTGAGTGCCTATCATTTCCATGCTATGCAACCGGAGCGAACCCGGTGCCTCACTTTTGGCATAATGCAACGGATGCCCGTGATGATCCCATGCCATGTGCAGGTAGCCCGCCGCATCGGCCACAATGCTGATGCTGTTATGGGCATCATGAATATTGCCTGTAAAAGCTGTGACAACTGTTTGCCATACAGTATCGGCAACATGGCGTTTGCCCAGCACTACGTTTCCTGCCTGATTGTAGTAGGCAATGAATTGCGTATCGGCAACAGAAGTAAGTGCATGCTTGCGAAAGATGACGGTGTTGACAGAATTGCCAGCCCAACCATCGCCCACCGTAGTGATGCCACTCACTACCGGCGATAGTTTTTGTGCCGGCAAAAACACCGCACAATGACAACCCAGTAGGAAGAAAAAAAGACGCAGCATCAATTTCATCATTATAAGTAAAACCGAAAGGTAGCTGCATCCACTGACGAATATTTTACGGGTGCAAAAACAGCAACCCGGGAACACATCACTTTGTGTTTCATATGGCCAATGAGCAACCAGCTTACTACGGCTGTATGAGGGTAAAAATATTGGAGATGTGGTAGCCCCACGGGGGGGCAACTCGGAAAAAAAGGGGGTAAATTCATCAATTTACCCCTCTCTCTACGCATCATAACAGGCTTTATTCCTTAAGCCTGTCGCCAGATACCTTATCGTTGAGGCGATAATTTTTGCCCAATGTCTTTCGGTATTTTTCAATGTATTCCGATGGCTTCATGCCAAAGGTTTTGGCAAACTGCTCCCGGAAATATTTGATGTCTTTTATGCCCACATAAAAGGCAGTTTGGTTGATGTTGTAATTGCTGTTGATAAACATTTCGGCCGCCTTGCGCAACCGGATAAACCGGATAAAGGCACTGGCACTTTGCCCCGAAATGGTTTTGATGGTTTTGTACAATTTGCTGTGGCTCATCCCAATTTCTGTAGCCAGCACTTGTATGTTAAACTCATCGTCGTCGAGGTGGCGTTCCACAATGTCGATACAGGCTTCTAAAAATGCCTTGTATTCACCCGACACATTGAAATAGTTTTTCTGATGGGTGATTTCGTTGTAGAAATACTGCTGCAGGTTTTGCTGATTGCGCAGCAGACTTTGCACCCTGGCTACCAGCAAATCTTTTTCGAAGGGTTTGCTGATGTAATCATCCGCACCGTATTCAATGCCTTTCATTTTCAGCTCTGGCGAAATACTGCCGGTGATTAAAATGAAGGGAATATGGTTCAGTGCTGCTGTTTCTTTGATGGCTTTGCAAAAATCGATGCCTGTCATGTCTTCCATCATCACATCGCTGATGATGATGTCGGGCATTACTTCGTGGGCAATGGCCAAACCTTTACGCCCGTTTGCCGCATCGTACACGGTAAAGTTTTTGCTGAATACTTGCCGCAGGTAGCTGCGCATTTGATCGTTATCATCTACAATGAGTATGCTGCGCAATTCACTCACTATCGATTCGAGGCCATTGGTAATGGCAGGTTTTGCAGCAACCAGCGGTTCGCTGCCCGCAGCTATTTCTTCGAGCAATGCGGTACTCGTAGCCGCTGCCACCGGCGCATTTTCTACTACCTGAGCAGCGCTGCTTACAATGGGCAGCGAAAGGGTAAAACAAGTTCCCGTTTGGCTTCGGTTGGCAAAACCAATACTGCCGCCATGCATTTCGGCCAATTTTTTGGCCAGGTACAAACCAATTCCAAAACCAGGTTTGCCGGCATGTCCCGGCTCTTTTACCTGATAATATTTTTCGAACAAACGGTTGCCCACTTGCGGCGGTATACCCGGGCCGCTGTCGCATACTTCTACCGTTACCTGCGTAGCATCGGCTTGTACATTTACCAATACCTCACCCTGCTCCGGCGTATATTTCAGCGCATTCGACATCAGGTTGTATAAAATGATATCCAGTTTTTCGCGGTCGCCTTTCACCACAATTGGCTGCGCATTTACCTGCAGCTGGTAGTTTATTTGTTTCGACCGGGCCTGCTGCACAAAATAGAGATAGGTTTCTTGGCACAATTGATCGAAGTGAAACACTTGCTCAACCAACTGCCCCGTATCTGTGTCCGTTTTTCTAAACAATAAAAACTGATCTACCAGGCTCAGTAACCGTCGGGCATTGCGGTACACCAGCCCGAGTTCTTCCTTGCTATCGCTGCTGTCCTCTTTTTGTACAATGTCTTTCAGCGGATTGATGATGAGGGTCAATGGTGTTCTGAACTCATGGGCAATATTGGTAAAAAAAGATTGTCGCCTTTCGTTTACTTCCTGCTCCTGATCGGCTTGTAATTGGGCCAGTTTTATTTTGTAGCGCAGCCGCTCTTGCTGTATGCGATAGTTGTAAATAACATAGCCCAAACCCGCTGCCAGCAGCAGATACAAGCTGTAAGCCCACCAGCTGCGGTACCATGGCGGCAACACAATTATCCGAAGCAGGGTTTCCTTTTCTTGCCAGGTGCCTGCCGCATTGGTGCTTTTAATGTGCAGCACATAACTGCCTTCAGTAAGGTTGTTGTAATTGATGTTGCGGGTGTTGCCGGCATAAGTCCATCCTCTGTCCCATCCTTCCAAAAAATATGCATAGCTTATTTTTTCCGGCGAAGCATACTCCAGTGCATTGAAGCGGATAGACAGAATGGCTTCATCGTAAGGAATGCGCAACTCTTCAATGGTCGCAGCATTGCGTTTGCTGATGTAATCATTGCCAGCCACGGCAACATACTTGCTGTTGATCATGATACTGGTGATGTACAGTGGCGGCATAAAACTCCGCACCACAATGCTATCCGGATGAAACAGATTGAAGCCCTTGATACCACCAAACATCAGTTCGCCACTGCGCAGCTTGTATGCAGAACGATAGTTAAACTGATTGCTTTGCAAACCATCGCTTTGATAAAAGTTGCTGAATGATTTGCGCTTCGGATCGAAGCGGGCCAACCCATTAAAAGTGCTCAGCCACAGCATGCCCTTGCCATCTTTTACTATGGTGTGCACCGCATTGTTGCACAAGCCATTGGCATCGGTGTAGCGTTCCATCACTTTTCCCGTAGGTATGTCAAACAGCAATAGCCCGTTGCCTTCGGTGCCCAACCACAAGCGGTTGCTGTTTGCATCTGCCAGTATGGCCCGCACTGGTTTGCCACCAATGTCGTAAAAATGATGCAGCTTGTCTTGCCGGTCTATTTGTACCAACTGATTGGTAGTACCACCCCACAATTGCCCCTGTTTGTCTTCTGTAATGCTGATGATATCGTTGATGTTTTGAGAAAAAATATCAAAGCGATCGTCAGCCCGGTTGTAGCGATACATCTTTCCGAAAGTGGTAGCCCACAAGGTTTTATCCTTGTCTTCATACAGGCTTAATGCATTTTTATTCTCAGTGCCGTTGGCCGTGTTCAGCAGTTTGTAATGCTTGAATTTTCCGGTGGCTTTGCTAAACTGATTGACACCGCCTCCCAGTGTAGTCATCCAAATTTTACCGGTGTAATCAGTAAAAATATTGGTCACCGAATTATGGCTGATGCTGCTGGCATCGCCTGCATGATGCACAAAGTTGGTAAAGCGATTGCTACGCCGGTTCCAGATGCTGAGTCCGTTGCCATCGGTACCAATAAAAATATCTTCGTCGGTTTTGCTTTCTGCAAATGAATACACAAAGTTGCCGATGAGAGAATTGCCGTTGAACGGATCATTGGCAATGGTTACAAATCGGCCGTCGGAAGAAGATATAACATTGCAACCGCCTTTGTGAGTGCCAATCCACATACGACCTTCATTGTCGGTGGCCAGTGCATACACAGCATCGCTGCTCAGGTCGTGTTGGCCTTTGCCCGCAGTCAGATAACGGACTTTGCCTTGCTGCATGTTGCGAATGGCAATACCGCCTCCTTCTGTTGCAATCCACAATTCATGATTGGCAATAAACAAACTACTTACATTATCAAAAGGCAACACACCAGATGCTTGTGTAAAATGAGCCGTGTATTTGCGCAGCGTGGTATTGTATTGATGCAAGCCATTTTCGCTACCTACCCATATATTGCCTGCAGCATCGGCTACCATGCTGTTGGCGTTGGCTACGCTGGCATCGGCCAATAGCAAGCGTTTGCTGGCCGCATCGTATAGGCATAGTCCGATATCGGTTACAAACACATACAGCTGCTGCCCTACCTGCGCCATGGCTTTGGCTATGTATCCATTGGACCAGCCTGTATTGGTTTGGCAAAGTATCTGCACAGGATCTTTGTCTGCAGAACGCTTCTGCATCAATCCCCAACCGTTGGTTCCAAACCAAACATTACCTTGACTGTCGGAGCTGATAAAATTGGCATTGATAGACAAGCGTTCCCGCTGCCGCCCCGGCTGTTGTATATAGTACATGGGGGAAAATATACCGGTGGTTCTGTCGAGCTGGGCAATGCCCTGACCAGTGCCTACCCAAAACTGTTGCCGGCCATCTTCGTGAATGGAATAAATATAATTGTGCGGCAACGAAGTGCTGTCATCGGGCCGGTTGCGAAACACTTTGAACTCACTGCCATCGTAACGGTTCAATCCATCGTAAGTACCAATCCAGATAAATCCCTGGCGGTCTTGCAAAATGCATCTTACCGAATTGTTCGACAATCCTTTTTCAATACCAATGCGGGTAATGGGTGAAAAATTATTGGCTGTTGATACCAGTGGAACAAGTACCAACAGCCAATGCCAATAGTGAAGCAATTTCTTTCGGGCGTTCATACAGCAGCTTTCTTTCGGGCAATACCGCTTGGCAATGCGCATATAAAGAAAGGTTATTGACCATTATGCACTGACATGCACCCTACTTTTTCGAAAATGGCTAAACGAAAACGGTTACGTAAACCGCATTCATCAACAGCATCATTATTTAATATGCGGACTGGTAAAACCCAGTTTGGTTAAACCCGCCTGCACTTCGGGGCAACTCATAAACAGGTTCCAGAGCAACCCGCTACGGTAGTTTTCCATCATTACTACAATTGGCCCTTGGTCAATGGCGAGGTAATGCGGCTTGTACCAATTGGCCGTTTCGCTGAAGGCATCATAGAAGCCAAACTCACCCCAGAGTTTATCCTTTTTGTTGTGGTACCAGTTTTTCATCGCCGCCATCGACTCTTTGGGTGTGTACGGAAAAGATGACAAGGCCGCAGTGGGAGAAATCACGCCTAAATCTCTTTCCATAGAAGGTGCATGGCCAGCATATCCTTTGATAGAATAGCTGGAAGTAAGCCCCCAGCTATCGGGGCCATAGCCATTGTATTTCTTTGGATTGTTGACCGCCCAACGATAATGTATTTGTGCATGACCGGTTGTTTCTTTCCAATAATCAGCGTATTTGTCTTTCAATCCACGAGGGTCGAGGCCGAGGTAAGAATAGTGCGACCAAAACAAGGGACCACTGGTTTTATTATCGCCCTGATAATGCAGTTGCAACTGAATGCCATCGTAGCCATCGGGCTGTTCATTAATCTTGCCATTTTGTGCCCAGCCTTCGTGATACACAGCAGGAGCAACGCCGTGTGTGGGTGAAGATGCAGCCAGCACATACATAATCAAACATTCGTTGTAGCCCTTTACCGGAAAGTTCATTTCCCAACCGTAGTTGGGGCTCCAATGCCAGTACAATACATTTTTGTTATTGGTGTACCAATCAAACTCTACTTCCCGCCACAGTTTATCAATGCGGGCTGCCAACGCTTTTTCTTCAGTATTGCCTTGCTGAAAATACTGGCGTACACAAAGCAAGCCTTGCAGCATAAAAGAACTTTCTACCAAATCGCCGCCATCATCTTTTTTGCTGAATGGTTTCACCTTACCTGTTTCACCATTCCACCAGTGTGGCCATGCGCCATGAAAACGGTCAGCTGTTTCTAAAAAGCCTACGATTTTTTCCAACCGTTTCAATCCTTCTTCACGGGTTATAAATTTTCTTTCGATGCCTACCAGAATAGCCATCACACCAAAGCCGCCACCACCGCTGGTTACTACATGCTTATCGTTTTGCGGATACACATTATCGGCATGAAAACGCTCCCTTGCCAGGCCACTCGTAGGCTCCGCACCTTTCCAGAAATATTGAAAGGCTGCCCGCTGTACTTCATTAAATATGGCGGCATCTTTTGCAGAAGCAAAAGGAACGGACGTGGTTTGCAACGCTTTTTTTTGCGCAGCTACTGGTGCTATTACAAACAGCACACTGGCTGCGGCAAGAAGTATTTTTTTCATATCACACTCATTTCTTGTTCACAAAATAGGGGCACACAGGTAAAAGACCTAACCCATGTGCCCCTTTATAAAACTATACTAACAACTACTGCTATTACTTATTGGCTTTACCCAAATTGAATAAGGCTTTAATATGTGCATCGGGCAGCAAACGATTGTACACCCGCAGCTCATCAACTTGTCCGGTCATGGGCGCAAAACTTACATCTGAACTCACAGACTTGCCAGGTATGCCATTGTAGTTAGAACCAATGATGACTTCGCTGGGCTCATAGGCTTTGAAAGAGTTGTTGCCGGTGCCACGGTTGGGGAAGCCACCAATCTTTAAGCCATCGGCCCAAATGTTGAAGATACCCGTGAGGTACTCATAGGTAAGCACAATGTGCGTCCATTTATCAGCACCAATGGTGGGCGACAACGTGTTGTTGATATTGTCTTGTGTGCCACCAGTCATAGTAAGGAAAGTAGGCTGAATGCGCAACGTGCTTGTATTGCTGGCGGGGAAAGACTGGGTATTCAACGCAAAGTTGATACTGCCATTAAACTGACCGGGACGGGTGAGTTGAAACAGCATGGTACGCTTGCTGCCGTTGTTCAAAATTTTAACCCAAACACTAATGCTCCAGTTTTTGAGCGAATCGGTTTTGAACTTGGCAAACTGTGTGGGGTAATACAAATAGCCGGCAGCAAGGCTCAAGGCTTTGCCCCTTACGCCACCCGTTACAAACACATCGTTGGCGGTTTGTCCGGGTGCAGTATTTGATTTCAATTCATTCTTGGTATCGTCGAAGCTCCAGTACGCAATCACGTTTTCCGGATATACTTCGTCGGAACTATTGAAGCCATCAATCTTACCTTGATAATCGGCAGGATTAACGCCGGGCAGGTTGTTGGGATTACCATCCTTTTTGCAAGCCGTAGCCAGCAGCGAAAAAGCCAGCAATGCAGCAGCGCCCTGTTTCATATATGCAAATGTTGTTTTCATAATTCGTGTTTTAAAACATCAACAATTAATAGCCAGGATTTTGCTTGAGCACACCGGCACTCAGGTCAATTTGTGTTTGCGGAATGGGCAGCAACACATCACGACTGTTGGAGAAATTGGTTTTACCCGCAGCCTGCAATACATCTTGTGCAATGCCCCAGCGAACGATATCCCAGAAACGGTCGTGCTCCATGGCCAGCTCTACCCTACGCTCCTGGCGGATGGCCTGGCGCAGCAATTCCTGATCGGTAGTGGTTACATCAGGCAGCACACTGTTGTTGCCAGCACGGGCACGGGCACGAACACTGTTGAGGGCTACACGGGCTGCTTCAATATTAGCCGTGCCGCCTACTTCGTTGGCCGCTTCTGCAAACATGAGCACTACATCGGCATAACGAAGCAAACGCACATTCATCCAGTAACCAAAGCGGTTGCCAATAGCTGAACGGATAGAAGGATTGGTGGCCACTTTACCATTATAACGAGGGTTAGGCAAACCTACAGGAATGGTTTCGCCATAAATGGTTTGGTAAGTAGTGGTAGCTGTGCTGGTGTACATAATAGTGCGGTTCTTGCGTGGGTCGCCAGCTTCGTAAGCAGCTTCGAGTTGTACACTCGGTGTGTTCCAACCCCAGCCACGGTCCCAATCGCCGGCGCCACGGGTACCTTGTATTTGTGCATACTGCACACCGTTGGCCGATGGAATAGCAGCAGAAGCAGTAGCCTGCACTTCAAAAATCGACTCTCTGCTATTCTCACCTTCTTCACGGAAAATTTTGTCGTACGGAGTAGACAAATCATATACACCCGAAGCCATTACCGCTTGTGCAGCAGCTTGTGCAGCAGCCCATTTCTTTTGGGTGAGGTACACTTTGGCCAGCAAACCATTGGCAGCACCACGGGTTACACGGCCGGCAAATTTTGCATCCCATGTAAGTGGCAAGTTAGCCGCTGCAAATGTCAGGTCGCTTTCGATGAAGGCGTACAACTGAGCTGCTGAACTCTGTGGTACGTTATTCTGCGCCGCAGGATCGGAGAACAATGAATCGATGAGGGGCACACTACCAAAATAACGCACCAGATTGAAGTAGGCATAGGCCCGTAGGAAACGTGCTTCTCCCAATGTTTGCTGCTTGATTTGCTCAGGCGCTACAATGGTAGCATTGGTGTTTACTTCTTTAATGGTGCTGTTACATTTTGTTACCAACGAATAATTGCCCAACCAAATGGTATTGAGGAAACCATTGCTTGGCAACACAGGAAAATTATCCATGGTCAAAGCATTGGCACCACCATCGGCTGGCGTACTTCCTTTGTCTGCATCATCGCTGCGAATACTTACGGCAGTAATGAATGATTGGCTGTGCAGGTTGAAACTGCGCAAATCGTTGTAGGCACCAAAAATAAATTGGTCGTACGGGCCGCTGCCACCGGGGTACGGATAGTTCTCTTCGTCATATGCCCCTTGACGTTCGGTATCTAAAAACTTATTGCAGCCTGTGCTCGTAAAGAGCAGTCCTGCGGACAATACCAACAGGCAAGCTTTCCAGGTAAGTTGATTGATTGTTTTCATTTGGAAATGTTTTTGTCTGTTAGAAAGTAAGGTTGATGCCACAAGAGTAAATGGCAGGAACAGGATAAGCGCCATTATCAGCACCACCACCCAAAATGCTGCCAATGAGTGGCTCGGGTGAGTAACCGGTAACGAGGCTCCATGTTTTGATATTCTGTCCGCTCAGGAACACTCTTGCTTTTTGAATACCCACTTTGCGCAGCGCATTTTGCTGGAAAGTGTACCCCACTTGCAACGTACGAATGCGGAAGTAATCGCCGGGCTCCAGGAAGTAAGTGCTCATCAGGAAGTTGTTGCCACGGGTGTTGTCCAAAATAGGTTCTACGTTGCTGGTACCAGGTGCAGTCCATGCATTCAGGCGGTTGGCTTCGTAGTTGAGCACTGCAAAAGTAGAAGTGCGGCGTTGTGTGTAAATACTGTGACCTGCAGCACCCTGACCTTCGAGCACAAAGTCGAATCCGTTATAGTTCAGTTCGATATTGGCACCATAAGAATATGGTGGGAAAGGTGTACCAATATTGGTACGGTCGGCTGGTGTAATTACACCATCGCCATCCAAATCGGCATAGGCAATATCACCAGGCAGTGTGTTGATGAAGGCAGCCTGCTTAGAGATGTCGGCAGTAGACTGATAAATACCTGTTTGACGATACCCAAAGAAGTGACCAATGGATTCACCGGTTTTGGTCAGGTTGTTGCCGCCATTACCCAAAATGGTAAAGTTGAAATTGTTGCCGATTGAATTTACCACGTTGTAGTTGTAGCTGAAATTAGCACCAACACGGTAGCCAAATTTCTTACCAATGTTGTCGCTCCAGCCCAGGTTTACTTCCACACCACGGTTGGTAATTTTACCCAGGTTGGTGAAGTAACTGCGGGATTCGTTGGGCAGGGTTACGGCAGTAAGAATGTCGGTAGTGGTACGATCGTAGTAAGTCAGTTCTGCATTCAGGCGATTGTCGAATGCACGAATGTCTACACCCAAATCCAGCCCTTGTACGGTTTCCCAATGCAGGTTAGGATCGGGAATGTAAGCGGCCTGAATAGAAGTGTAAATGTTGTCGGCAAAAATGGCGGTTGACGCATTTTGCACACCGGGTCTGAAGATGTTGTCGGCAATACCGTTGGCATTACCCGTACGGCCCCAGGCTGCACGAAGTTTCAGGAAGTTGATGCCTTTTACTTTATCAAAAAATTTTTCATCGCTCAGTACCCAACCGGCGCCGATGCTTCCAAAGGTACCCCAGCGATTTTCTGGTGCAAACTTGGAGCTACCATCGCGGCGGATAGTGGCATTGAGCAAATACTTGTTTTTAAACTGATAACCCACACGGGCAAACGCACCCACAATAGAACTTTCGCTACCACCACCAGTGTTTGTAATAGGATTGTTGGGGTTAGAAATACTAAGGTACCAGAAATCAGGATCATCCGGAATGTTTACCGCAGTATCTCTGCGGCTACCACCTACAAAAGAACTGGCGCTGTAAATGGTTGTAAAACCAGCCAGTGCATTAATGCTGTGGCCATTGCCAAACTTCTTATCGAAGGCCAATGTATGATCTTGCTGGAAGCGGCGGGATTCGCTTTGCTGTTGCGACACAGTGGTGCGGGCCAGTTGGTCGAATGTAGTGGTGGTAGGTGTACCGCCTTCGCCCAAATTGATGAACGAAAATGGCAGCCGTGAGTAGCTACGGTTGGTATTGAAACCAAGGTCGGTGTACACGGTACTGCGCCAGGTGAAGTTTTGTAAAAACTTCACTTCGGCAAACAAACTACCAATCACCCGGAAACCTTTATCTACCTCATTGCCCTGGTTGCGATTCAGCGCAGCAATGGGGTTGCCCACCTGTGCCCGCTGAAAAGAAGGCATGCTGTAATACGTGTTGGCATCGGCCTGAATGGGCACAATGGGTGCAGCCCACAGTGCATTGGAAATAGAAGCACCGGGAGGCGTGTTTACAAAATGATAGCCGGTGATATCACCACCCACTTTAATGTTTTTGTTGAAACGAATTTCTTCATTCAAACGAACGAGGTAACGCTTGTAGCGGTCAAACTTCAACACACCTTCCTGATCGGTATAACCAATGTTTACATAGGTGGTTGATTTTTCGCTGTTGTTAGAAATGCTGAGGTTGGTTGATGACATCACAGCTTTTTGCAACACTTCATTTTGCCAGTTGGTATTGGCCGTATAGTTGGTATAATCAAACGGTGTAGCATTCAGGTTGGCCAACTGTGCGTTGTACAATTTCTTGAAACCATCAGCATCGGTTATTTTGATTTTATCCTGCACTACCTGCACACCTACATTGCTTTGCAGGTTGATACGGGTTTGGCCACGAGCTGCTTTTTTAGAGGTAATTGCAATAACACCGTTTGCACCACGTACACCATAAATGGCAATAGAAGAAGGATCACGAAGAATGTCGATGGTTTCGATGTCTGCAGGATTGAGGAAGTCGATATTGTCGTGCAAAATACCATCCACCACATACACGGGGCTGGCACTGTTGGTGCTGTTTACACCACGAATGCGTACCACCGGGCTGGCACCTGCACGGCCACTGTTTGATACCGTTAAACCCGCTACTTTACCCTGCAAAGAAGCAATGGGGTTGGTAGCAGGCATGCTGGCTACTTCTTCGCCTTTGATGGAAGAAACAGAACCTGTGAGGTCTCTTTTCTTTTGGGTACCGTAACCCACCACTACCACATCTTCCATAGAACGCTCAATGAGCTTGAGGCTAACGCTGATAGATTTACGATTACCTACCGCTTGCTCGGTGCTGGTGTAGCCTACAAAGGAAAACACCAAGGTAGCATTGTCGTCAACTGAAAGAGTGTACTCTCCATTGTTATCGGTAGTGGTGCCGTTGTTGGTACCTTTTACTGTTACACTGGCACCCACCAGCGGCTGCCCTTTTATGTCGGACACACGACCGGTTACCACTATTTGAGGCTGCTCTACCACCACACCCGTGTTGGGTATTTCCACTTCTGGCTCAGCAGGTTTGCGTTTTACCACTATCGTTTTTTCTTCAATGGTGTACGTAAGCACCTGGTCGGCAAAACAGAGGTTCAGCACATTTACCAGTCGTTCATTTTGTACCGACAGTGAAACGGGCTTTGCCATTTTCAGTACTTCATCGGCATAAAAAAACTGATAGCCGGTTTGCTTTCTGATTTGTTCAAATACTTTCTGGAGGCTTACGTTGTTTTCGCGGATGGTGACTGTTTGCGACAATCCACTGGCACTTACCTGCAGGCAAAGTGCCAGCAGCAATACCGAAGTAAGCTTCACCAGCCGAAGGGTTTGCTTGGCAATACGACTTTCTGCAAAGCCAGATTGCTGAGTTACAGCTTGATGCATACAATTTATTTGTTGGGTTATACAATCCGAAACGGAATTGGCAGACAGGCTGCCTTCATATGGTTTTTCCATAGCTTTTAGCTTCGTTGTTTTAATCATCGTTGAAGCAACCATACTGTACACCACGTACAGGTATTGCTGCTGTTTTATTTTCATCGGTTCCGCTTAGCGGGTTACGATTATTTTTCTTCCTTCTGTACGGAAATGCACTTCGCCGGTCAGCTCCAACAGTTGGAAAACCCGCTCCACTTCTTCGTTGCGGGTGAGCTGTCCTGTAAAATGCAAATCCACATTACCCCGGTATTCTACCTCTATATTATACCAGCGGGCCATTTGCCGCAGTATGGTTTTGAGGTCGGCGCTTTTAAAATGGAAACGGCCATTTTTCCATGCTACTGCTTCTTCGGTATCGGCATTGTCTACTATGCGCAGCTGGCCGTTTTTGCCCACATTCGATTGCTGGCCCGGGCTCAGGTAGCGGCTGGCCTGCTCTGCAGTTTGCCCCGCCACACTCACTTTTACTTTACCTTCCAGCAGCGTGGTTTTTACACTCGCTTCATCATCATACGCATTGATGTTGAAATGCGTTCCCAACACTTCTACCCTGCTATTACCGGCCTGCACAATAAAGGGCTGATGTTCATTTTTGGTGACTTCGAAATAGGTTTCACCAGTAATGGTTACTTCCCGCATGGCACCAGTAAATACCACCGGAAAACGGATAGAAGACGCTGCATTGAGCCACACTTTGGTGCCATCAGACAGCGTTACCTGATACTGACCGCCCTTGGGTGTGCTGATGGTATTGTAAAAAGCTTCGTCGTTTTCAGTAATGATTTTGCCATTGATGTGATAGGCCAGCAAACCGTTGTCTAACTTTTCTACGGCAATATTGCCCTGCTGGCTCAACACCCCGTTCGATGCACTATCCAATACGATGGTGCTGCCATCGGCCAGTGTCAAAATAGCTCTGTTGCCGCCGGGTACAATTTGCACCGGCGCCGGCTTGGGCTGTACGGCTACTGATGGTGAGTCCACAGGTTGTTGTTGGGCAAAAAACAGATAATAGGCCGTGCCCATCAACCCCATGAGCAGCACCGCAGCAGCGGCAGCCACCCAAGGGCGGCTGCGCTTTCGATTGCTTGTGGTATGATGACCTGTTGTCTGTAAAATTCTTTGTTGTAACCGGGCTTCTAATCCGGCCAAATCGGCTGCAGAAGCCAGCGGAATTTCCGCCTCGCTGTCATCGAAGGAGCGGTACCAGTTATTCAGTTCCGCAACCTCTTCGGGGCTGGTAGTTCCCTGGAGATATTTCTCAATTAAAGCTTCTATGTGAGCAGGCGTTGGCATCGTTGTAATAGAATAAGTATGCCGCAGAAAGGATATCCCCCACGGCGCATGAAAAAAAAGTAAGTGATTAGAAAAAGAGGAACAAAACCAGCATCATAAAGAGGCTGCGGGTAGCCACACGCAACTGGCGCAGGGCTTTGGTGAGTTGGTTTTCCACCGTTTTGGGCGATAGCTGCAATAACCGGGCAATCTCTTTTACCGGCATGCCTGCTTCGCGGCTGTACTTAAAAATGAGGCGGCACTTTTCGGGCAGTTTTTCTACCTCTTCGGCAATGCGGGCCAGTAGCTGGCGCTGCTGCATCCGCAGTTCAACCTCATCGTTGATGGCTAGCGTTGCCGGTGCCTGTTGCAGCAACTGCTGCTGGCGGGCCTGCTGTTTCAGACGGGTGAGCACCATGTATTTGGTGGCTACAGCCAGGTAATTTTCAATGGTTTGAATGGCCGCTTCTGTGCGGTTGGCCCATAGGCTGGCAAACACATCGTGCACCACATCTTCGGCCAAAGCACTGTCGTGCAGGCGGTTGATAGCAATGGCAAACATCTTTTGCCAATACCTGCGGTACAATTCTGAAAAAGCCTCCGCATCATCCTGCTGTAGCAGGCGAACCAGTTCATCGTTGGCATATGTGCGGTAAGAGGCAGGCATCGTCAAATAGTGACCATAAATTTAGCAGAACATCCTGTTAGGGCTGTCAAAATTAGGCAGGCTTTGGTCGAAATCACCAAATTGAATGTGCACAAACCATTTGAACAGTGCTACAGGTTACCGGGCAAAGCCAAGGCACTCAACGATTTGATACACGCAATCTTTCCGAAAAATTCCTGTGCAAAAAAATAGCACAACAGTCAGAAACCGTTATGCTATCCACCTTACTATGCATACACCAAAAAAGCCGCTGTAGTTGCATAGACACACAGCGACTTTTTTGAAACGTTTTATAAGATCACCTTCAGGTGCATGCGTTCTGCCTGTGCACCTTTTACCTGCACAATGCCCATTTGCTTAGGCATACCATTCATGGGAATGCGTATCAGGTTATCGCCCTGCTGCAACTGAACTGTTCTGCTGTGCAACACGCTGCCACGCATATCGGTAAAACTGATGGCGCCATTCCCTTGAGCGGCAGCAGTTACCGACAACACCAGTTCTGCATTACTTACCGAAACGATGCGAATGGCTTGTGCCTGCTGTGCAGCCTGTACCACTATGGTTTTGTAGGTAGTACTTTTTCCGTCTTTGTCTACCTGCCTGAGTCGGTACAAATTTTTCCCTGATAAAGGCTCTGCATCCACAAAGCTGTACTGATGTGTAGCAGCAGTGGAGGTAGTTGCAGCCACGGTACCAATATTGAAGAACCGGCCATCGGTACCGGCACGAAGAATCTCAAAATGCTTATTGTCTTTTTCCTGAGCGGTAGTCCAGGTAAGTTCTACATTGTTTTTTACGGCACGGCCCCCGGCGCCTGAGTGGTGGTTAGCGATGGATTGCTACTGATACCCGCCAGGTAGCGGTAAGTGGTATTGGCAGTAAGACCGGAAAGCTTCAAGCGAACCACAAACGGCAACCTGTTGGTGTTGGATATTGAAGTTCCTCCGTAGTAGGCATACTGAGGCAGCACCAATTCATCAGTAACGGGGATGAGCGTTTGTGCCTGCGCAAAAGAAAAAGTACTCAATAAAGACAAACAATCAGCGTAGAGTTTTTTCATAATCAGCAATCCTTTAATTTTTTAGTTGAAAGGGAAAATCCTTGCGTATCCATGGCCAAATTCCAGATAAGTTTGATACACCACATGAAGATAGACAGGGGACATTCTTCGATTAATCGGCCAAAACCAAATTGAATGTTACACACCCAAAAACTGCATTATTCACCCCCTATGTACTAGTAGCCTTCGATGCCTTCCATGCTGTTGAGCGAACGCTGCCGAAGGTTGTTGATCACCTGGCCTTCTATCCTGCAGATTGGCTAAACAAACCATGTATAGCCGCTTCGAAAACGTTTCCGTGAATTGTTGAAAACAGAAGCACCGGAGAAAGCGAAGCAAGTATGGGATGAAATATCTTCACCGCTGTATGTCATATTTTTTCGCAATACACAACAACAAGTAAAAGCCAATGAAAAATGCCTACAAATTTGAACAAACCATGAGGTGGTATGGGCCGGGCAACGATGTGGTAAGCCTTTGGGACATACGCCAGGCGGGCTGCACCGGTGTGGTAACTGCGCTGCACCACATACCCGTGGGCGAAGTGTGGACAGTAGCAGAAATTGAAAAAAGAAAAGCAGCAGTAGCGGAAGCTGGTCTTACCTGGACGGTGATTGAAAGCCTGCCCGTAAGCGAAGACATAAAACGCCAAACCGGCAACTACCTGCTACATATAGACAACTACAAACAAAGCATCCGCAATATTGCTGACTGTGGTTTGCAGGTAATTACCTACAACTTCATGCCTATACTCGACTGGATGCGGACAGATGTATCGTACGAACTGCCCGACAGAAGCAGGGCGCTGTATTTCAACAAAAAAGCATTCATGGCTTTCGACCTGTTTATGCTCAAGCGACCCAATGCAGAGAAGGATTACAGTGAAGCCGAAATAGCAGGCGCCAAAGCCTTTTTTGACAGCGCCAGTCAGGAAGAAAAAGACCGCATTTTTCACAACTGTCTGCTGGGCCTGCCCGGCAGCGAAGTGCCTTTTACTCCAGAAGAAATACTGTCTGCACTGGACAACTATGCACATATTGATGCAGCCAAACTCAAACAGCACCTTTACTACTTTTTATCGGAGGTAGCACCAGTGGCAGAAGCCTGTGGTGTAACCCTTGCCATTCACCCCGACGATCCGCCTTATCCATTACTGGGCCTGCCCCGTATTGTAAGCACCAGGGCCGATTTGGAAGCGTTATTGCAAGCAGTGCCGGTAAAAGCAAATGGTCTTTGCTTTTGTACAGGATCACTGGGTGTACGTGCCGATAATCCTTTGGCAGAAATGATTGAGCAATTTGGCGACCGCATTCATTTTGTACACTTGCGTACCACCAAAAGAGATGCAGAAGGCAACTTTTTTGAAGCAGACCATTTGGATGGTGATGTAGATATGTATGCCGTGGTAAAAGCCCTTTCGGGCGTAATGCAGCAGCGGCAAATAAACCTGCCTATGCGACCCGATCACGGCCATCAAATGCTGGATGATTTAAAAAAGAAAACCTACCCCGGCTACACCGCTATTGGTCGGCTGCGGGGCCTTGCTGAATTGCGTGGTTTGGAACTGGGCATTTTGCGCAGCAACTATTAGTCAGTTCCGCTGATTCAATATTTACAAACAGCAATAGGCGTTCTGTTGCAGAACGCCTATTGCTATAGAATACATTTGCTAACGCAATACAGCTTTCAGCAATGGCATGTAGTAGCCGCCTACCACACTTCTTGCCTGAAAGCCAACCTGCCGGCCATTGGTTGTTTCGTGCCAATCGCTGAGCGGCACTCTGCTGGCTGTGCTGGTAGCAAATCGATACACAGGCAATAACAAGGCATCAAACTGTGCTCGGTTTTCAGTGAGTGCTGCAGTCCACAATATCCAATCGCTTTTGGTGTACGTACGCCGGCTATCAAGTGGCAAACCAAATGCTTGTTGCTTGCTGAGGTAATAGTTGATTTCCTTGTTGTACACCGCTGCAGGAAACAAATTCAGCCCCAGTACTTTATCCCACACCAAATTATACTTCTGGCTCCAGGTAGCGCTTTTATCAAAAGTCAGTTTGTAATGATCACCATCATCGGCCATTTGCATCCAACGCTGCACCATGGCGGAGGCTGTGTCACGGTATCGTTGGGCAATGGCTTTTTCACCCAATGCTTCTGCCATTTGACTATAGCAACCAATGCCTACAATGGCTTTTACCGACAGGTTGGTATTGCGGGCCAAATGCCCGGCAAAATCATCAATACACAATTGATTGGCAGGATCAAATCCATCTGTTACCAAAAAATTTACCCACTGCGTCAGCGTTGCCCAATGTTGTTTGGCATAGGCATAATTTTTCTGCGTTTTGCAAATGGCTGCGGTAAGAATAATCATGTTGCCAGATTCTTCCACTGGCATGTCTTCGCCATAAGTTTGACCATTGGCAATGGGATATGTCCCGAGGTCGTGTGCTGCAAAAGGTTTCTTCCATTGGCCACTTTCACTGTAATAAAAAATTCCATTGAGCATACCCTGCATCAGCAATGGATTGTACAACAAATACAAAGGCGCCGACGGATAGGTAACATCTACTGTATTAATAGAACCATTGCTGAAATTTTCTTTTGATAAAAACAGCAACTCACCTTGCGGACTTTGCACCAGCTTGTGTGCAGCAATGCTTTGCCTGTAGGCCAATATGCCCAAATGTGCATAGGCATCTCCACCTGTCTTTGTCAATTGCTGTTGTAATGCAGCGTCAAAATCAGCACAAGCCTGGAGCACTGTTGCACTACCAGCTGCAGCTTTTTGCAATTGTTGCTCTATCGTTTCCTTTCCACTCCTGTTCCACCACGGACGCAGATTGCTGCCAAAGTACTGAACAGAAAAAATATCATCATAACCTATCAGCAATTGCTGCGTTGCAGTTTTGCTGCCCACCCGGCCTAAATCAAACTGTGTATTCAGGCTCAACGCTTTCCCTTGGCGCATTACCTTGCCTGATGATTGATGCGTGATAAAATCTGCAATGGCCGTTGCAGTTGTACCAACGCTTTGCTGCAAACCCGGAGCAATGTTGGCAGCTACATATACATAACCCCAGTCAATCCGCAGGTCATCGCCTTTCTTTTGCAAAATGGGTTGCTCCAGCGTACCTGCCTTGAGTATGCTAAGCCCAGCATGCTGATATTGTTGTGCTGTAAGCGTTTGCAAAGCATGATTGCTGGCAATGGCACCTGCGGCAGTCATCAGCACTTTTACCTGGTGTGTATCGCCATCTGTAGCTACTGCTTCATACGTGATGTACGACACCGGCCGCGACATCAGTTCCAGATCTTGCAGGAGCAATGGCGAAACAAAACGCAATGAAATCTGTACAGGACCACAAGCATATTGATAGCTGGTTTGTGTAGCCGTCATCTTCACGGATTGCTGCAGGGCATTTTTTATTTTTTGCTCATGCAGGCGTGGCATTTTGGCCGCAATACCAACATCTACAAAAGCATCGCCGCCGGTATTTTCTACATGCACAGCCAATACATTTTTCCCTTGTTTTAATAATGCACGAAGCTGTGCATCCAATGCGAGGTATTGAAATTTTCTGGCTACGCCTTTGGCACTGTGAATGCGGGTGCCATTCAAATAAATTTCTGCATTATCATCAAAGCCGGTGAGCAAATACATCGGATGCACTGGTAGCTGCGAGAGCTCAAAACTCCGGCGCAACCAAATATGACGGGTGCTCCATTCCGTACCGTTTCCTTCTTTGCGATGTGTAACAGGCGTAACGCCTGCCAACCATTTATCGTCTTGAAAAGTTGTTTCCGTCCACGCAGCTCCAGGTTCTTGCAGCACATAGCGAAAAGAAAAATCGTTTTCATCGCCGGTAGGCAATACCGTTTCATACACATCTTCTGCGGCACCCATAATGCGGTAAAAAACATCATCTACCTGCACTATCGCATTCAGTGCATGCGTAGTGCCTGTCCAGTGTTTGGTAGGCGATGCATTCAATGTATCAGTAAAAGACCAGATGCTGAAATACGGGTCGTGTGTAATGAGCGGATATGCCGGCGCCTGCTGCTGTGCCAACGCAGGCAAGCTGAGCAAACAACACAACAAAAAACGAACAGTTTGCATACGCATGAATTTTATTTAAGGTACAATTCTACCACTGAAGGATACAGAAAAATAAACCAGCAGTAATAGACATTACCGCCGGTATTGCATCTAAATGATTGCTGCTTGCTAATTGTATAACCAAATTATTTTTTCTGTACAAAAGGTCCACCGGCTGCACCAGTGGACCCAACCAATATGTACGCCAACCCTTGCCAGGCAAAGACTGTGCATCATATCAGGCAATCAACAACAACTGAAATAAGGTCAATGAACTAGTTTAATTTTTCTGCCAGCCGCTGCGCTGTTTTCTTATCGGTCATCACAAACACAATTTCACCACCTTGCATCAAATCGTCGTGTGCAATGCTCGTTCCGGCAATGGGTTTCCCATTTACCAATACCTGCTTCACATAGATATTTTTCTCACTCTGATGTTGCACGGTAATGCGTAACTGGCGGCCATTTTCCAACGGCAATACAGCATGATGGATAATGGGGCTGCCAATTTCATACGAACCACTACCCGGTGCCACCGGATAAAAACCAAGGGCACTAAAAATATACCAGGCACTCATCTGACCACAATCATCATTACCACCCAAACCATCTGGTGTAGGTTTGTACTGCAATGGCAAAATGCGGCGAATGAGTTCCTGTGTTTTCCATGGCGCACCTGCGAAGTTGTACAGGTAAGGCACATGGTGCGCTGGCTCATTGCCATGCACATACGTACCAATGATTCCTTCCCTGGTGATGTCTTCCGTTTCAGCAAAATAATGGTCCGGCAGGTACATAGTAAATAAGGAATCCATTCGTGCCACAAAGGCTTTTTTGCCACCCATCAGCTGAATGAGTGCAGCCGGATCATGCGGCACAAAAAAGCTATAATTCCACGAGTTGCCTTCAATCAAACCTTGCCCATGTGTGCTCAGCAAATCAGCATTGGGTAAAAATTGACCCAGAGCATTTTTGCGTTTCACGAATCCATCTTTGTCGAACACATTTTTATACTGCGCTGCCCGCTGCATGAACGTTTCATACACAGCATTGTCGCCTGCTTTTTTAGCCAGCTGCGCAATGGCCCAATCATCATAGGCGTATTCCAATGTATTTGACACTGATGTGCCCGATCTTTCTGCAGGAATATATCCCCGGGCTATGTATTCACCAATGCCCTCGTAGCTTGATTTATTAGCTGTAGCCACACATGCAGCCAATGCTTTGTCAATGCCTGTAGTGCTTACGCCTTTTACAAAAGCATCTGCCAACACAGCAACACTGTGGTAGCCACTCATGCACCAGTTATCATTGGCATAGTGGCTCCAAATGGGCAACATCTTTACAGCACTTTGATCATAGTGTGCCAGCATCGATTGTACCATATCGTTGTTGCGTTGCTGCTGCACAAGGTTGTACAGCGGATGCAAAGCCCGATAAGTATCCCACAAGGAAAACGTGGTATAATTGGTAAAGCCCTGTGCCTTGTGCACCTGCTGATCGAGGCCCCGATAGCTGCCATCCACATCCATAAACAAATTGGGTGCAATGAATGCATGATACATGGCTGTGTAAAAATTCTGCTTTGTGGTAAGGTCTGCTTCTATTTGAATGCGTTGCAATTCTTGCTCCCATTTGTCGGAAGCAGCTTGTGCAACAGCATCAAAATTCCAATGCGGAATTTCGGCCTGCATATTGTGCAAAGCGCCGGCAGTACTCACTGCAGACAAAGCCATTTTTACCTGCACTGCTTCATTGGCCTTTGTATCAAAATTGAAATACAACTTCAGCTGGCGGCCCGCCAATTCAGGAAAATTTTGCTTTTGATTGAACTTGCGCCAAAAGCCTCCATACATTTCCTGCTTTTCATTTACACTGCCATAGCTCTTGAATGGCTTTGAAAACGTCATGGCGAAATACACGGTTCTCGTTCTGGCCCAACCCAGCGTTTGTCTGTAACCTGTAATGAGCGTATCATTTTCAACCCGCACAAATGTCCATACGTTCTTTTCGGGATAGTTATATATGCCATGCACCAAATCGAGCAGAATATGTGCTTCATTGCTGGCTGGAAAAGTGTAGCGATGAAAACCTGTTCTTTCAGTTGCGGTCAACTCGGCCTTCACCTGATAATCGTCGAGCAGTACGCTGTAATAACCGGGGCGGGCTGTTTCAGATTCATGCCGGTATGCTGAGCGGTAACCACTACGGGCAACAGTTGCCACACCAGGATTCAGCTTCAACTCACCTGTAGTAGGCATCACTAAAAAATCGCCCAAATCTGAATGGCCGGTACCACTAAAGTGGGTATGACTAAAGCCCACAATGCTTTTATCGGCGTACTGATATCCGGCGCAATATTTATATACGTCGGGGTTGTACTTTCCTTTGTCGATGTACTGAATGGTATCTGTATCGGGGCTCAGCTGCACCATCCCAAACGGTACTGTAGCACCGGGAAATGTGTGGCCCATTTTGGCCGTACCAATCAACGGATTTACATATTGCACATAACGTTCTTGCTGTGCTGCAGCAGCAACGCTTACCAGCATCAGCATCACCATCCACTTTAAACTTTTCATGAGTAGCAGGCTTATTGGTAAGTGATATTTACGGATGGATTGGCCGTGTATTCAGCCCACAACTCATCTACTGTTTTATTGCCGTTTTGTTTCCAGATATCGGCATTGTATTGATTGGTTCTGGCTGCATTATCCAGCTTCACAATAAAGTCTTTATCGTAATGCTGGGTAAGCCACAAGAAAAAGCGGGCTGTAATGCGGTATGCATTTTTGTAATGGTGTGTAGTCTGTACATCGGGCATCGACCATTTGGCTTTCACATTGTTGATACCAATAGTAGCCCGTACATAATCTGCAATGCCTTCTGTTACCCATCCGGGCACATTGCCAAACTTGTACGCTTGTGTTACATGCATTAGTTCGTGAGTTACTACATCTATGTCTTCTGGATTGCGATGAAACCATGCCGGATTGTACACAATGCGATCGTCGGCAGTGGTTACAGCCACGCCATCATACTTCGCATCTATCACAAACCTGATGGCCTTTTTAGCATTGGGATTATAACGGGCAATCAATTTTGGATACTGCTCAAAATAGGCATCAATCAGTCGCTGTTTGAATGCTGGTGTAAGGCTGCTTTCTTCGTCTATCATGTACAGCGTCAGGCCATTTTTAGAAATGGTATCGGGCTTGGCCGGCAGTTTAATATCACCCAGGCCCGGCGGCATGCGGTCTTTCACTTTTTCGTACAACGCTTTTTCATCTTTCGAAAAAGAGTACGGGAGGTCCGCTTCTTTTACCACCCGTTTTGTATTCGGTGTAGCCGCCATCTGCAATTGCAATGTGCCGCCTTTCATTACATCGGCATAGCGCAGGTAGGTTTTGCTATACGGCATTCCGTTGAAGCTTTGTGATTGCACATAATGGTTAACATCACTATTGGCTGGCGCCTGTATCATCAATCGCTTTCCGTTTTCCAAATTGATGGTCAATTTTTTGAACAAAGGGGCTCCTAACACATACTCATCACTTCCGGGGCAAACAGGATAAAAACCCATGGCAGAAAACAGGTACCATGCAGAGGTTTGACCATTGTCTTCATCGCCACAATAACCATCGGGTGTGGGCTTATACATACGGTTCATTACTTCCCGCACCCAGTATTGTGTTTTGTGAGGCTGGCCCGCATGGTTGTATAAATAAATCATGTGCTGAATGGGCTGATTGCCGTGTGCATACTGGCCCATATTCGCAATTTGCATTTCCCGAATTTCATGAATGGTACCACCATAGTAAGAATCATCAAATGCAGGTGATTGATGGAAAACAGAGTCCAGCATTTGTGCAAACTGGTGCTTGCCTCCCATCAGATTGGCGAGGTTGTCAATGTCGTGAAACACGCTCCATGTATAATGCCAGCTGTTGCCTTCCGTAAATGCATCGCCCCATTTCAATGGCTTGAAGGGCGATTGAAAACGGCCATCCGCATTTTTGCCCCGCATAAGTTTAGCAGCTGCATCAAATACAAAGCGGTAGTTGAGCGACCGCTGCGCATATAACTCAATTTCAGCAGCAGGACGTTTGAGTTGTTGTGCCAGTTTGAAAATTGAAAAATCATCAAACGCATACTCAAGGGTACGTGCCACGTTTTCATTGATTTTTACATCGTATGGCACATAGCCCAAAGCGTTGTAATATTTTACACCATAACGGCCTACAGCATGCATGGGTCCTTCGTTATTAGCACCATTCAATAAGCCTTCATACAACTTGTTGATGTCGGCAATTTTGGCGCTTTTCAAATACGCATCTGCAACCACCGATGCAGAGTTGTTACCCACCATGATATCTGCAAAACCGGGGCTGCTCCACTCCGGTAAAAAGCCGCCTTCTTTGTAAGCATTCAGCAAGCCTTCCTGCATTTCGGTATTGATGGAAGGAAAAAGAAAATTGAGGAATGGGTACAGGGCCCTGAAAGTATCCCAAAAGCCAGTGCCGCCATACATGTAGCCGGGCAACACCTGCCCTGTGTAAGGGCTGTAATGCACGGTTTGTCCGGCAGCGTTTCGTTCATAGAGTTTGTTGGGAAACATAACGGCACGATAAAAGCAAGAGTAAAAAGTTTGCATCTGTTCGGTTGTAGCGCCTTCCATTTGAATGCGACCCAGCACATTGTTCCATTGCTGTTGGGTTTGACGCTTCACCGTTTCAAAATCCTTATTTCCAATTTCGGTGTTGAGGTTATACGCTGCCTGCTCCAGACTAATAAATGAAGAAGCCACTTTCACCAATACCTGCTGGTTAGGTTGTGTAATATTGAAGCCTACAATAGCGCCGGCATTATCACTTTTGTTTTCCAAACCTTCTGCCAGTGCAGTGCCGCTCCATACTTTGTTGCTGGCAAAAGGCGTGTTGAATTGCAACACAAAATAGTTGGCGAAGTTTTTGAGCCGGCCACGAGAGTAGTAAGTACTATAACCCACTATCTTATTTTCTTCAGGAATAATTTTGATATAACTGCCCTTGCGAAAGCCATCCACTACGAGGAAAGCACTGTCTTTGCTGTGGTAGGTGATACGAAATATTGCTGCCCTTTCGGTGGGTGTAATTTCTGTGGTAATGTGATGATCTGCGAGATACACGCTATAGTAATGCGGCTGTGCTACTTCGGCCTTGTGCGAAAACCAGCTGGCTCTTTCATCAGGTTTAAATACACTTTTCTTCGATACGGGCATGATGGAAAAAACGCCATAGTCATTCATCCATGGCGAAGGCTGATGCGTTTGCTTGAAGCCTTTGATTTTATCGGCAGTGTACACATACTGCCAGCCATTGCCATTGTCGCCGGTTTGAGGCGTCCACATGTTCATGGGCCAAGGCGTACCAATAGCGGGGTACGTATTGCCATTCGAAATATCGGGCCTCGACAGAGTGCCCATCAGCGGATTGACATACTGCACCGGATTGCTTACCTGTGCTTGTGCCAGCATTGCCATGCAGAGTGTGCATAGCCCCATCATCACGTTACGCTTCATCATGCCTGTTGTACTTAAAAGTTCGAAAAAATCTTTCCTAATATTTCACCGAAGGAAAATCGGTTTTTGCTTTTGTAAGTTGTTGTTCCCATTCATTTGACCAGCCAAATGCGTTCGATGCCATGGCTTTCAAATCGGCACCGGCAGCACCGCTCCAAAAGTGCACAAACTCGCCCCAGTTCATATCCCGTGTAAATTTCTGACTTCCATCCTTCGGAAAATGCAGGGCAACCATTTTAAAAAATTTATTCAATACCGCACTGCCACCGTATTGGGTGTAAATGGGATAAAACCAGTTCTTAAACCATTGCGTATTGGTTCTTGGAAAATTATCCGTGGTGTTCATCATCAGATTGTACCAGCGTTCGGCATCGGCAGTACGGCCAAGGCCACGGTACACATCATAAATATAAATTTCCATCCACTTGCTGTCTTTCCAGATGGCAAATGCGGGAGAGCCTTTTGTGTTGTTGGCCGCACTTTCTACAATGTGCCCAATTTCGTGTGTCACCAAATCCAAATCGTTGCCGGCACCACTTTCCCAGGCATTGCTGCTGTTCGATCCGCAGTCAATCACATTTCGATTGTCGTGATTGTCGCTATAGTAATAGCCCGGATGACCGCCGCTGTATTTGCCTGTATGAAAAACCGCATACAAGCGTTTGTCAGTACCAAATTCGGCGCCGTATACTTTGCGGGAATAGAGCCATACATCTTTTACAAAACTGAAAGGCCATGCAATGTCTTTTTTTACATCGGCATCGTAATACACCACCAGTGAAGTATCATAATAAACACGTGACACCAACTGTTTGTGATCGAACCAATGCTCTTGCCAGGTAGAAGGCGGTACGTTGTAATTGACTACCGGCGGAGGCGTACTGCCACTGCTGGTATTGTCTTTTTTGCAACCGGGCATCAAGAGCAACCCCGCCGACATGGTTGCTGAAATTGTAAGGGTAATAAAATGCTTGTCCATACAACGGTGTTGTGGAGTGTGAATGAAATAATGATGTAGAAAAGAAAAATAGTGGCAGTACAACCAGAAGTTGCACTGCCACAATGATTGCATTAATCGTAGCGTATTACCCGCCACTCAGCCATTTGAAACAGTGAGCTACCACCGTTAGCTGTCATAAATATACGATAGTAGGTATAAGGCTGTGGTGCAGCACTAACTTCAAAACGACGGGTTTGGAAACGACTGGCAAAACTTTCGCCGGCACGTGTGTCAATGGTGGTCCAGGTGGTACCATCGTTGGAGGCCTGCAACTTCCAATCTTTAGGATCACGGGTTGCAGCATCGTTGGCCGAAGTGAATGTGTACGCACCGATGGCTATTGGCGCTGCAAACTTTAACTGAAACCAGGATCCGCCATTGTTGGCAAACGCCGTCGGCCAGTTAAAGAAAAGGTATTTGGTGTTTACATCACCATCTATCAGCTTCAGCGAACCTTCGTTGGCCGTAGCTCCACCAGTGTTTTCATCACTTACGGTAATGCTGGCCAAACCTGTCACGTCTGTTGATTTGCGCAGCAAAGTATCAAACCGGAAATACGTGGTTTGCATGTTGTCGATTATGGTACCCTTCGATGCTGAACTCAGTGTGATAGGCAGCATGTACTTTACTCCTTGCGCAATGGTATTTGTTTTTACCGTGAGGGTGAGTGGGTCAGAACTGGTTTTGCCTGCAGCAATTACGCTGCTCAAACCAGTGTATTCGTAACTGCCGGCGGGCAGTAGTTTGTAATTGGTACCATTGGCTAAATTGTAGTTGGCCACTTTGGCACTGTCTATCACAAATGTAACTGCGATATCACTGCCGGCGTATTCCATGCCACCGTAGGCAGCACCAAATACCAGGTCGGTACGGGTATTGGTAGTGGTGTAGAGCAAATCAACTTTAGCTCGGGTGCCGCTAGCCTGCGGCATATACACTGAGCCTTCGTTGGTCAGCGTTATATCTGCCGGTTTATTGCAGGCTGCCATTGCCAGCAGCAGCACGGCCAAGGCCCCGTATAATTTATTGTTGAACATATGGATGTAGAATAATAAGGTGAACAAATGAATTACCAGCCTGTGTTTTGTTTCAGCTTTGGATTACGCAGCACTTCGTTGGCGGGAATGGGGAACAGATAATCACGTTTGCGAAACACCCGTGTTTCCAGCAATACTTTGTTGTAAAAAGCAGTGCCCGATTTGGTGCGGTCGAGCCCATAAAAAGGACCTGCATCTGTTTGCTCGGCTATTTTCCATCTTCTGGTTTCGAAGTAGCGAACATTTTCGAATGCCAGCTCTACCCTTCTTTCTGCACGGATAGCATTGCGCATGTCTTCTTTTGTAGCAGGCACAGCAATATCTGTAGAGCCATACAATGGCACACCGGCACGTTCACGAATCAGGTTGAGGTATTTGAGTACATCCGGATCAGCAGGATTGGATTCGTTCAAGGCTTCTGCATAGTCCAGATAAATCTGACCTAAGCGGAGATACAAACAACCACGACTATCATCGGTATTGGCCACGCCCTTGCGAATGATGTAGCCGGTTGGCGTTACATCAGAAGTGCTTTGTGCCAAACCAGAGTTGCCATTGAACTCCATGTTGGTAATGATAAGATTGCCGGTGTTTTGGTCGGGGTACAACCATACACTGTTGTTGTAAGTAATGCCTACATAAAAACGAGGCTCACGGTTTACCCATTGGTTGAAGGTAGAACGGGCCGTATTGTCGAACGGAGCACGATAGTTGCTGAAGCCTGTAGCATTGTAACCCGAAGTAGGATCGGTAATGGCTTTACCATTGGCCATAAAATAGGCATCCACTTGTGCTTGTGTAGCACCGTTGGCACCGGCACCACGCTGGTTGGCATAGCCTGCATGAAACGGTGTACGATCGTAGCGAATGAAAGAGTAGCCAGAATTAGAACGACCAAAAATCCATTCCTTATTCCAGTTTTGCAAAATCACATCGCGGCAAGAGAGGTACGCTGCTTTGAAAGGATCGGCATCTGTAGCACGGTACAAATCGTAAGTGGTGGGTACGAACTCTGTAATGAACTCTTTGGCAGCAGCAGCAGCTTTTGTCCACTTTGTGGCATCAGCTGTTTGACTGATAAGATTTTTACCATCATCATTTTTCAGTTCGGCATAATCGGTATTGCCATTGAACAACGGGCTGGCCGCCAGCATCAATACCTGTACTTTATATGCTTTTACTACTGGCTTGGTAAACTTACCAGCCACTGCAGAAGTAACTGGCAATTCGGTGTATGCTTTATCCAGTTGGTCTACTACAAATGCTACGCAGTCATCGAAAGAAGAACGTTCTTTCATCACTACATCATTCGTGGCATCAACAGGAATTTGCTCTTCGCCCAAAATAACTACGGGACCATACAAACGCATGAGCTGATAGTAGTAAAAGGCACGGAGGGCACGGGCTTCACCTTTTAGAATGGTTTTTTCTGCAGCACTGATTTCGGGTGTAGCACCGTCGATGCGCTGAATGAAATCTGTAGCCTTGCGGATGGCCCGGTAGTAGTTGTCCCAATAGGCAGATACAGTACCATCGGTATTGGCCCATGCACTTTTGTTCATGTTGGTGCTGTAGTTAAAGTCCCAGGTATACTTGCCTTCATCGGCAGCACCGGTCCAGTTACCTGAGTTTTCATTGCCGGCAAAACGCTGGTTGAACTCATTGGGCATGGCCTGATAAATATTGCCGAGGTATTTAATCACATTGGTCCGTGTTTTAAATACATCGTCGATGGTGAGGATATTGTCGGGAACAGTATCCAGAAACTTGCTGCAACTACCCAGCAATAGCAGGGAGGCAAGCATGGCTATGGAAAATATTTTTTTCATGAAAATGCGTTGATGGATTATAAGGTGAATTCGAGACCAACAGAGAAAGTGCGGATGTTTGGATAAATCGCACCATTGCCGGTGTTGAGCTCAGGATCCCAGAGTTTGAAGGGACTCCAATAAATGAGGTTGAAACCTTGTGCATACACTTGTGCACTTTTGAAGCCAGCACGTTTCACCCACTTATCGGGCAGGTTGTAACCCATGGCCAATGTTTTCAAGCGAACAAATGAAATGTCTTTGATCCACCAGCTGCTTGCCACTGCGTTGTTGCGGTTGGCCGCATTGCCGTATGCCAGGCGAGGATAAAACGCATTCGGATTGGGGTTGGCTTCTGTCCAACGATCTTCTGCAATGGTAAGCAGGTTGCTCCGCTCAGGGCCGGTGCTGTTGTTGAAAGGAATAATACCATCACCAGTCAGCAATCGCTGTGCACCATCAGAGCCCTGGAAGAAAACACCAATGTAAAAGCGTTTCCATTCTACGTTGGCGCCCAAACCATAAATCAAATTGGGCACATCACCATTGCCAATGCGGCTGATGTCGAGGTTGTTGATGAGACCATCGCTGTTCAAGTCTTTGTAGCGGATATCACCGGGACGAGGACGTCCGCCAAGTGGTGTTTGGTCTGGCGCATTGTCAATTTCTTTTTGATCGGCAAACAAACCCATAGCGGTGTAGCCGTATGTAGACAAGCTATTGAAGCCTCTGCGTTCCATGTAAGGGAAGGGCTGTACCGGCTGATCATTTTCAATAATCTTGTCGCGGTTGTAAGTGATTGTACCACGGAAATCCCACTTGGTATTGCCCCAGTGAAACTGCGATGTTTCAATGGTGGCATCAAAACCTGCATTGTCTATCACACCCAGGTTGCCATAAGGATTGTTTACCAATCCTACGTATGAAGGAAGACTGGCCCTTTGCAAAAACACACCTGTTCTGTGTTCTTTAAAGAAGTCGACAATGACAGACAATTTTGAATTGAATGTTTTGAATTCAATACCCAAATCTTGCTTGCGGGATTTAGACCACTGCACAGCTGCACCAAAATCCTGCACCTGTACACCGCCGCCGCTTCCCTGGTTGCTTTGGCCATTGCCCCAGTTAAAACCGGGCACAGTAGACGCATCGGACACAATGGTGAGATAACCGAAACGACGGCCACCAGCACCAGAACCTACTAAACCATCGGAGTAGCGGAGTTTGAAAAACTGAAACACATTGCTGATGGGCTCAAAGAATTTTTCTTTAGAGAGCACCCAGCCCACACCTATTGAAGGGAAGAAACCAAAACGTTTTTCTGGTGCAAAGTTTTCAGAACCATTGTACCCGAAGTTGAGCTCTGCAAAATATTTCTCTTTGTATGCATAGGTGCCCCTGCCGGCCAGGCCCATACTGCGGTATGGCAGCGAAGCAGTAAGGTCTGCAGCAAATGCATCAATATATGAGCGTTGGTTAAAGAGCATTAACCCTGTAACCCGATGATTTTTGCCAAAAGCACGGTCGTAATTGAGGGCTGTTTCCAGATAATACGAACGGTTGCCACCGTTGGCACGACCATAGTTCAGGTTGTCGGATCCATTGGTAATAACGGGCAGCAGGTTTACAGAACCATCTGCATTGTACGGATTAACTGGATCGATTTTATAGGTATTGCGCTGACGGGTACGGCTGATGACCTGTGTGTTGTAAGCATCAAAAGAAAATAAACCGTATACCGTAAGACCGGGCGTAATAGCCGCCAAATCCTGCGTAATGCGGGCATTGGAATACACCTGATTGCTGGCTGTGTTTACATAGCCGGTTTGAGTAATTTCTTCGTACGGGTTGCGCTGTGCATTGGCCGCGTTGATACCCGGCACCAAATTGCCCGGATACATTTTCGGATACAAAATAGGCGTGGTCACCATCACATCACGAAAAGCAGCTTGTGCATTTACCCCCGGTGTGTTCAGGTTGGTAATGTAGCCCTGAATACCGAGGTCGAACTTGGTCGTCTTCGTCCAGTTCATACTAATGTTGCTGGTAAAATTGTAACGCTTAAAACGCTGATTTGATTCGTACCCTTGTGACCCATCGTTGCGCAGCAGGCTCTGCTCATCGTAGTATGCCAATGCCACATAGTAGTTGGCATTTTCGCTGCCACCGCTGGCGCTAAAGTTGAAGCGACGAGTACCACCGGCTTCTTTAAATATCTCTTTCATCCAATCAACATTTGGATAGAGATAAGGCTGATTGCCGGCCATGGTAGAATCGATGTATGCTTGTGCATACTCAGCGCCAAGTCCGGAAGCCAGGCGGGCTTCATTGCGTAAATTCATGTACGATGCAGCACCGGTAAGCTCAGGCAATTTTGTAAATGCAGTTACCCCTTGATTGTAGTTGAACTTCAATACTGGCTTAGCAGTTTTGCCCCGCTTGGTATTGATGAGAATAACACCATTGGCACCTGCTACCCCATACACTGCTGTGGCCGAGGCATCTTTCAAAATGGTGAAAGAGGCAATGTCTTCCGGATCGAGAGAGTTGAGGTCACGACCCTGCACACCATCAATAATCACCAATGCGCCGGTTGAGTTGGGGCCAAAAGTAGAAATGCCGCGAATCCAGAGATCACCGGCATTTTCGCCGGGCAAGCCCGTACGCTGCACACCCACAATACCCGAAATTCGACCAGCCAATACAGTACTCAAATTGGCAACGGGTTGTTTCAGGTCTTGCACATTTACAGACGACTGTGCCCCTACAAGGCTTACTTTTTTGGCCTTACCAAAACCCACCACTACTACTTCTTCCTGGCTGCCTTGTGCGGCATCGAGTACTACTTCAAAGTAAATGGTGTTGCTTACAGGCCGGGTTACAGATTGATAGCCCACATACGAAAACACGAGGGCATCGGTGGTAGAAACGGTGATGGAAAATTCACCCTTGTCGTTGGTTTGTGTACCCAGTTTGGCATTGCCTTGCACGGTTACACTTACACCAGACATTGCTTTGTCCAGTCGGTCTTTTACTACGCCGCTTACTTTTACGGTAGTTTGTGCCGCTGCTGAAAAAGCCAGCAGACAACAACCAAGAAGCAAGCTGAGGAAAGACCTACTTACTGATAGTTTGTTCATAAGTAGATAGTAGTTGGTTTGTATGAGCAATACTAATTGCTATTGCAAGCGGCTGTGGTCAACACAATACGAACGGATGGTTAATGAATACTTAACGCCGCTTGATTTTATGGCTGGTAGTATAATTTCTCTACTTTCCAATTTGTAAGGCTGTGCAGCAGCATCCACAACATGAAAAGAGACCGCATTTTTTTATACAAAATCATTGCTATTGTATGCACCAGCATTTTGTGTTTGGTGCAGCTCATACACATCCAAAACATTTACAAGCTTGAAGAAAAAGTATACAATGTAGAAGAAGCCAAAATCATTAAAAAGGCATATGAAGAAAGCATTGTAAACGATAAACTTTTTCCTGGTGCAGTACACATCATCGATAGCTTTATTTACCGGCATTTGGACACGTTGGAATATTTGTCCCGGCAAAACAAAGCTGCCTTTGCCGATTTATCGAAGCGCATTACCGATTCTATGTTTATCCGCCTGTCGGCAGCCAACAACATACAACCCCTGCTGGATGCAGTGATAGCGCAACATAAAATGAATCCGGACCTGCAGTATGCATTGTTTGTAAATCATTTGTCTATAGCGCCGGAAGCCAATGTGTATGTACCCTTGTTTACCAACACCGCAGACAATGTGCACAGCACCGTGCCTTATCTGGCACACTATGGCGCCAAAATTGGTGGTACACTCAGCAGCTATCCGCCACAGTCGCTGGTGTCCAATATTAAAGTGAGTTCTACCATTGCACACAGCTACCGCATGGAGTTTTCACTGTACTGCGACCGGCCAGACAGGCTTACGTATATCCTTAAAAAAACATTGCCGCAAACCTCGCTGTCAGTGTTTTCTATTGTAGCCATGCTCAGCATTTACTTTCTCACGTTTGCCAACTGGGTACGGCAGAAAAAGGAAAGTGAAATGAAATCAGATTTCATCAACACCATCAGCCACGAATTTCAAACACCACTCACTACCATCATTATTGCCAACAAAACCATCGAAAACGAAAACCAGCAAATCCGCAGTCCGCAGCTTGATGCACTCAGCAGCATTATTAAACGGCAAAGTGAACGCTTGACCGTACTGGTAAAACAAGTAATAGAAACCAGTGGCGAAAAACCCATTCGCTTAGAGCTGGAAGAGCATGTGCTCAACGATGAACTGGAAGAAATCATTTCTGATTACCGCATCAATGTGGATGAAGAAAACACCCACATCGTTTTTTCGCCACACAGTGGTGAGCAGCGGGTACTGTTGGACAAACTACATTTTACGTCCATCGTGCTGAATATGCTCGACAACAGCGTCAAATACAATCACAAGACTGAAAAAGAAATTTTGGTGAGCACCTACCTGAAAAATGCAAGTACCATTGCCCTCAGCATCAAAGACAATGGTGACGGCATGAGCAGCAAAGTGAAAAAAAGAATGTTTCAAAAATTTTACCGCAATCCATCGTTGGTATCCAGCAACAAACCTGGCATTGGCCTTGGATTGTACCATACCAAAAAGTGTATTGATGCGCACCAGTGGAGTGTAGAAGTACACAGCAAAAAAGACATTGGTACAGAGTTTATTATTTACATACCCATCGCAACAAAACACTCCAACAGCGATAGCTAACGCAAACCATTCCCAAAAAAAGCACACTATGCCAGAGAAAGTATTATTTGTGGAGGACGAACAAGACCTGGGCAGTTTGGTGAAACAATACCTCGAAACCAAGGGCTTCGATATTGATTGGCACGACAATCCAAAAAATGCGCTGAAAGCTTTTCGCGACAACTACGATCATTATGGCATTTGCCTGCTTGATGTACAAATGCCACAAAAAAGTGGTTTTGAACTGGCAGAAAATATTCAAACCATCAATGAACATTTGCCTTTTGTTTTCTTGACGGCCCGTACCGAAAAGAAGGATCGCCTTGCCGGTTTAAAAATCGGAGCCGCCGATTATATCTGCAAGCCGTTTGACATAGATGAGTTGGCCCTCAAGCTCAAGAACATCATGAAAATGACTTCGGGCCATGTGGCCACCAAGCCACAAACATCAGTGTTCATGATTGGCGATTTGCTGTACAACCGCGAACAACTCACCGTAACGCCACCAGACAAAAAAATAACAAAGCTCACCAACCGCGAAGCGGAGTTGCTGGAATACTTTTACCAGCACAAAAACAAACGCATTCGCAAAGAAGAAATACTGGTGCGCATTTGGGGCGAAAACGATTATTTCCTGGGCCGCAGCCTCGATGTATTTATTTCCCGGCTACGCAAAATTGTGTCTAAGTCAGAAAAAATAACACTGAGCAACGTGTACGGTGCAGGTTACATTTTCAATATCAAAGAAGAGGAAGCGTAAGCAACGCTTCGCATGATGCAGCAGGACAGCCCCGCCTGACAATCGTTGTACTTTCCACAGCACAACAACGATTGTATGCAGTATTTGCCTATACTTCATTCGCACTTTTATTCAGCAAGGTTTGCAGTTTTGTTAGCTTGTACATTCCTGCTGCGTAGCAGCTTGATACATGCTCAATTTGCAACTATCAAAAACGACCGGTTTTGGTACACCAATGATGGCAAACCCATCAATAGTCAAGGTGGGGGTATTTTCCGTTTTGCCAACGCAACTGGTGAAGAAAAATATTATTGGTACGGCGTACACTATGCAGAAGCAGACAGTTTTCGAAATAATCCTACCAAGACTTTTAATCAATGCACATTTGAAGCTGTCACATGCTATTCGTCAACCGACTTAGTGCACTGGACTTTTGAAGCCAATGTACTTAGCAAAAGTGAAGTACTAAAGGATGGCCGTAATACCTGGGTGGGCCGATTGGGCGTCGCTTACCTGCCCGAAACACAACAATATGCCATGCTGGTGCAGCATGGTTATGAAGTATTGATTGCTGTAAGCAAACAACCAACAGGACCGTTTACATGGCATCGCAAAATCAACATGCAATCTATGATTGGTACCAGCAATACTGGCGACCAAACTGTATTTACCGACGAAACAACAGGCAAATCATTTCTCGTATATTCTTATGGTAAAGGCAGAAACAAAATCTATGTTTCTGAAATTGGAGTAGTCAATGGTCAGGTTGGTTTACTCGATTGCACCAAGGTGTTTGAAGGTGAAAGCCGTGAAGGCAATTGCATGTTTCAATACAACGGTCGTTACTACATGGCTGCCTCCAATATTTATGGCTGGGATGCTTCGTATGCCTACTATCTGGTGGCGAATGATATTCGTGGGCCCTACACACCCGTCAACAACATGCAGGTAATGAAAGGTTGCGAATTCGACTATGCACACGTGTCGCAAACGGGCTTTTTTGTAAGCATCCATGGCAGTAAGCAAACCAGCATTTTGTATTGCGGCGATCGCTGGGCCAACTTTGCCGGCAATGGTCTTGGCTATAACCAATGGGTACCGCTTTCCTTCGAAGACAGTTTGCCCATTTTTAATTCATTGCATGCATGGGACCTGAATGCATCAACCGGAGTTTGGAAAGTAAATCCGCTCAACAATTATGCACTCAATCCCAGTTTTGAAGCTGACAGAAAAGCAATACCCAGTTTGGTAAAACCAGTGCAGCAACAGCTCACCGGCTGGCATAGCGAAGTATTGCAAGGCAACAACATCAGTCTTGATACATCAATTTCACCAATACTGAATCATGCCAATACAACGGCAGAAAGACACATGGTAACAGGGGAACGAAGCTTGTGCATGAGTGATAAAACGGCTTTTGAAAGAAAAGTGTACCAAACAATCAGCAGCACATATCATGTGCCCCTACCCAATGGACGTTACACTTTTTCTGCAATGGTAAAATACAGCGCCGGTATAGAAAAACTGGAACTGTTTGCCACAAGCAATCAGCAAACCTATCGCCTGCCCCTGCACAGCCACACCGAAACATGGCACAAGGTAACCCTAAATAATGTACTGGTAAAAAATGGACAGGCAGATATTGGTTTTTACATAAAAGCCAATGCTCTTGCCTATTGCCACATCGATGATGTAGCGTTTGCACAAGAAAAGTAATAACTATGAAACAGCTTGCATTCAGGATGCATTTGCTAACCATGGCTGCCAGCATCTTTTTATTGCTGCCAGCTGCAGCACAGCAAATTAGACTGCGCATTTCCGAACAACCTGCAGCCAACAGTTTTCCACTGGTAGCATCGGGTAGATTGGCCAACTTGCTTACAGACAGTACTGACGCCAGTGTGGTGCAAATAGCCGCTAAAGCTTTTTGTAACGACATTGCATTGCTGACGGGCAAACAGCTGCCCCTGCAACATCAACCAACGGGTAAATACACGGTGATTGCCGGCACTATCGGGCACAATAAATGGATTGATGCTCTTGTAGCATCAAAGCGATTGAATGTAACAGCCATACAAGGCAAATGGGAATGCTTTACCATCACTACCCTAGAGCATCCATTTCCCGGTACAGCCCGGGCACTCATCATTGCCGGTAGCGATGCCCGTGGTACAGCCTATGGTATTTTTGAATTATCGAAACAATTGGGAGTACAACCATTTTACTGGTGGGCCGATGTAAGCCCCACCAGAAAAAAAGCATTGTACATCAGCGAAGGCAGTTACACTTCCTCTCCACCTGCTGTACAATACCGCGGCATTTTTATTAACGATGAAGACTGGGGCCTGCAACCTTGGGCGGCCAACACTTTCGAACCCGAAACCGGCGATATTGGCCCGAAAACCTATGCAAAAGTTTTTGAACTGCTACTGCGCCTGAAAGCCAACCTGATTTGGCCTGCCATGCATGAAGTAACCAAACCGTTTTTCACTATACCCGGCAATGTACAAATGGCTGAAGACTATAGCATCGTCATTGGTACCTCGCATGCCGAGCCTATGCTCCGCACCAATACCCGTGAGTGGCACAGCAATACCATGGGGCCGTTTAATTATGTAACCAACAAACCTGGCGTGTACCAATACTGGAAAGAAAGGGTACAAGAAAGTAAGGGACTGAATGCCATGTACAGTATGGGCATGCGGGGCGTACACGACAGCAAGATGGAAGGCGTAAAAGATGCCAAAGAAGCAGTGCCATTGCTACAACAAATTGTACAAGATCAACGCCAGTTGCTGGGCACATATATCCATAAAAATGTAACAAGTATTCCGCAGGTATTTACAGCTTACAAAGAGGTGCTGGAAATTTATGACAACGGTCTTCAGCTTCCTGACGACATTACCATTGTATGGCCCGATGATAACTATGGGTATATACAACGCCTGAGCAATGCAGCAGAACAACAACGCAGCGGCGGATCTGGTGTGTATTACCACGCTTCTTACTGGGGCCGGCCACACGATTATTTATGGCTGTCTACACAGCATCCTGCACTCATTCGAGAAGAAATGATGAAGGCATACCAGCAGGGGGCCACCAAACTGTGGATACTCAATGTAGGAGATATAAAACCGCTGGAGTACAACATCGAAATGTTTCTGGATATGGCCTATCAAACGAAACCATTTACCCAAAGCAGCTATGTGCAGCAACACCTGCAGCAATGGCTGGCCAGCAACCTGAGCCATCAATACGCTGCGCAAATGAGCCGCATCATGTGGCAGTATTACCAGCTTGCTTTTGAACGCAAACCAGAATTCATGGGCTGGAGCCAAACAGAACCCACCACCAAAACAAGTGCAACCGCATACAATCATTTTTACTACGGCGACGAGGCTGCCAAACGCATCCACATGTATGAGCAATTGCAAAAAGCAGTTCAACAATTGCAGCCAAACTTTTCGTTGCACAGAGCCGATGCATTTTACCAATTGATGTATTACCCGGTGATGGGTGCAGCACTCATGAACAAAAAATGGTTGTACCAACACAAAGCCAGTTTGTACCAACAACAGCAGCGATTGAGTGCTACTCATTATGCAGCAAAAGCAAACGCTGCTTACGACAGCATTGCACTACTAACAAGGCATTACAACACAACCATGAGTGGCGGCAAATGGCACCACATGATGTCGATGCAGACACGCAACCTGCCTGTGTTTTTGCCAACACCGGTATTGCCTGAAATTGCAAAGCCAAGTCAAGCATGGCAACTGGCAATAGAAGCGGCCGACAGCATTCACCGCAATCAATTACCAGCATTCGATGATATGTTCCAACAGCAATATTTTATAGATGTGTATTTGTGCCAGCCACAAACCATCCTATGGCAGGCAACTGCATCTGCCGATTGGATACAACTCAGCCATGCTAATGGAACACTCAATGCAAATAGTGGTCATAATGAACAAAGGATTGTAGTCAACATCAATTGGGCAAAAGCGCCGTTACAAAACAGCAACGCTGGTAGCATTCGCATTGCTGCCAATGGTATTACCCAAACCATACATCTCGAAGCACGAAGACTCCGAAAGTCATTGCCAAAAGGTTTTCATGGCTTTGTACCCAACAATGGATTGCTGGTAATGCATGCAGCAGGGTTTACTCAAGAAAAAAAACATGAGCAGCAACAATGGCAGCCCGTGCATGGCTTAGGCTATTCGGGCAAAGGCATGCAAGTGCTCACATCCAATAACATCGACAGCATTCCTCCTACTGCCGCAGCCCGATTGAGTTATACGTTTTACCAAACTGAGAATCGACCGGCAACGCTCCATGTATTTACGCTGCCTACACATCCTGTTAGTAATCTGCACAGCTTACGCTATGCTATACAAATCGATGACGGGCCTTTACAAATAACTGATACCAAAACGGTAGGCAGAAGTGAAGAATGGAAACAAAATGTACTGGCCAACAGAACGATACGCCAATGGCCACTGGGGCAACTATCTGCCGGTGTGCATATGCTGCATATATATGCCATTGACCCCGGTGTAATCCTCGATGAAATTCGCATCAACTGGGGTGGTTTGCCTTCAGCATACAGCCTGTTGCCGCAAACCAAAGTGGCCGAATGACAGCCTTCATCAATTAGCTACACACTCATCGTTTGGTTGAACATTACCGTACACTAATTCGCAATTCTTCCTATACAAAACAGCCCTACATTTGTGATCACGGGAAATGGTGTCTTCCTATGCACAAACCGTCGTGCAATACATGCAACGACTAATGGCGCCTACAAATAATCGAACATGGGCAACGAAATGTTGCCGGATAAAATATTTGTAGGATGATCAACACTTTCAGGAAACAATTTGAACAATTCACTATTGCGCAGCAACTCTTTCGCTGGACTTTACTGTCGGTGCCGTTAGCACTAGTGGTAGGCTCATTGGTAGCCCTTTTTTTATGGCTACTGGATGAGGCCACCAAGTTGCAATGGCGGTATACCTGGCTATTGTATGCATTGCCATTGGCAGGAGTGCTCATTTATTTTTTGTACCAATACTGGGGCAAAAAAGCCGAAGCAGGCAACAACCTTATCATGGATGAAATTCATGAGCCGGGCGGCGGTGTTCCATTACGCATGACGCCGTTAGTATTGTTTACCACCATCATTACCCACTTGTTTGGTGGCTCTGCCGGCCGCGAAGGCACTGCTGTACAAATGGGCGGCAGTATAGCCAGCCTGCTTGCCCGGTGGTTTACACTCAGCAAACAAGATACCAGCACTTTGCTTATGTGTGGCATTGCTGCAGGCTTTGGCGCTGTATTTGGCACCCCTGTTACCGGTGCCATATTTGCACTGGAAGTACTGGCGGTTGGGCGCATCAGTCATCATGCATTGATGCCTTGCTTTATATCGGCGGTACTGGCAGATATTACCTGTAGTGCGTATGGCATTACGCATACACACTACCACATCACATTCAGCAATGTAATGCAAAGCAGCATGCCTTACCTGCACTTGGATGCTGCTTTATTGCTTACGGTAGTAGCCGCTGGCATCGCCTTTGGTATCACCGGATTTATTTTTGCGGAGCTCTCTCATACCATCAAAAACTATAGCAACCGTTGGATAAAAATCAAATGGTTGATGCCTTTCATCGGCGGCCTCATGATTATAGCACTTACATGGCTACTGGGTACAAGGGATTATCTGGGGCTGGGTGTAACCAACCCCACAGGCGGCGCCTCTATTGTGTCAGCTTTCGAAGCCGATGGTGTGTCCACTTTCAGTTGGGCCTGGAAACTGTTATTTACTGCCATTACCATTGGTATGGGTTTTAAAGGTGGCGAAGTAACGCCGCTGTTTTTTATTGGCGCCGCCTTAGGCAACAGCATTGCCGTGCTCACCGGCGCACCTGTTGATTTAATGGCCGGGCTAGGCTTTATAGCCGTATTTGCAGCCGCTACCAATACACCCATTGCCTGCGCTATCATGGGTGTAGAACTCTTTGGCGGAGAGTACCTGCTCTACTATGCCATTGCCACTTTTACCGCATACTATTTCAGCGGACATTCCGGCATTTATTTATCGCAAAAAATAGGTGTATCAAAAACGCACCCGCAGCAAGCAATAACTGACACCACTGTAAGGCAGGCACGTAATAAACGCATCCATAAAAAGGATTGACGGTTTTATAGTCAGCAAGTAAAATACAAGCAATGCTTCGCTACAAATGTTGCGCTGATGAATGATAGTTCAGCAACTACTGCTAATTCAATATTCGATAATGGCTGGGCGATTGCCCAACCCGCTGCTTAAACAAACGGGTGAAATGCTGCGGATATTTAAAGCCTAGTTCAAACGCAATTTCATTTACCGACTTTTCCAGATTTGCCATCTTATCTTTTGCCAGGTCTATCACTTTGGCCTGTATGTATTCCTGTGCGGTTTTGCCCGTTTCTTTTTTAATGAGGTCGCCAAAATAATTGGCCGACAAATGCAACTCGCCGGCACACCATGCCACAGAAGGCAGGCCAATGGTTTGTGGCTTTTCGCTTTGGTAATAATCGTTGAGTAATACTTCGAACCTTTCCAGAATGCCTCTGTTAGCGTTCTCTCGGGTAATAAACTGCCGGTCGTAAAAACGGGTACAATAGTTTAAGAACAATTCAATATTTGACACGATGAGCTTCTTGCTGTGTTTGTCTATTGATTGCTGTAATTCATACACAATTTTTGCAAAACAATCCATCACCAGCTGTCTCTCTTTTTCAGATAAATGCAGGGCTTCATGCGATTGATACCCAAAAAAAGTATAATCCTTAATGTGCTTACTCAGCGATGTGCCATGCAGTAAATCAGGATGAAAAACCAATGCATATCCTTTGGGTTGATACACCTGTCCATCGGTTTCAATATCCAGTACCTGACCCGGTGCTACAAATACCAGCGTTCCTTCCTGATAATCGTAGTAGTTACAGCCGTATTTAATATCGCCACATTTAATCTCTTTCAAAAAAACACAATACAACCCGTAGTTGATTTTAATGGTTTGCTCATTGCCCCACGACCGTGGTGCCGCTTTCGAAAAATCAATCACACTCACCAGTGGGTGCAGCGTTTCATGGTTATTCAAGGCATTGTAATCAGATACTGAATCAAACTTAAAAACCGGTGTCATGGCCAGTACAATTTAACGATAGATAAAAGTACTTGTTGCCATGTGTAACAAGGTACTACAACAACACAATCAGTAAAAATGGTAGATGAATCAGGAATGCATATACAAGGCCTGCTGTAAAAGTGTTCATTTTTAAATGCCATGGCTGAATTACAATTCATCACAACAAACACACCCGCATTTTTTTGGATAATAAATATTGACAACCAATTGAAAACTGCGCCTGTTGTAGAGTAAGCGCCAAGGCAGCTATCCTTTGGTATGCAAAAACGATTAACTTCCCACAAAGAATTCTCCAATGCCTGAGCTTAGCCTGACCGTCAACGGAAAAAAAATACAAATTGACGTGGACCCATCCACACCTGTGTTGTGGGTGTTGAGAGATCATTTGAATTTGGTAGGCACCAAGTTTGGTTGCGGTATGGCACAATGTGGTGCCTGCACTATACTGCTCGACAATGTAGCTGTTCGCTCCTGCATGCTGCCGGTTTCGGCCGTAGGCCAGCGGGCCATCACCAGCATTGAAGGCCTGTCGGCCAATGGCGACCACCCCGTGCAAGAAGCCTGGGTAGAGCAGGATGTGGCCCAGTGCGGCTACTGCCAAACCGGACAAATGATGAGTGCTGTGGCATTGCTACGCCGCACCCCCAACCCAACCGATGCACAAATTGATGCTGCCATGAGCGGCAATATTTGCAGGTGTGGCACCTACCTGCGCATTCGCAAAGCCATTCATACAGCAGCTAAAAAACAACGCACCATCTGATTATGGCAAAAAGTTATTCCAGAAGAAATTTCCTGAAAGTGTCTGCACTATCAGGAGGCGGCATGCTCATCAGCTTTAACCTGCTGCAATTATCTGCCGGTGCACAGCCCGCCGATAGTGAACCGTTTGCACCCAATGCTTACATCAAAATTTCGGCCGATGGCAGCATTGTGCTCATGGCCCCCAATCCTGAAATTGGACAGGGTGTAAAAACATCGCTGCCACTCATCATAGCCGAAGAGCTGGAAGTAAACTGGCAAACCATACAGGTAGAGCTGGCACCATTGCACAGCGCCATGGGCAGGCAAACTGCAGGTGGCAGCGGATCGGTAAGGGGCCGCTACACTGAGCTGCGTACCATTGGAGCCACTGCCCGTGAAATGCTGGTAGCCGCAGCTGCACAAACATGGAGTGTACCTGTAACAGAATGCGCTGCCGCCAACGGCGAAGTAACGCACACACCTACGGGTAAAAAACTGAGCTACGGTGCTTTGGCTGCTACGGCAGCTACCATGCCCGTGCCTGCAAAGCCTGCATTGAAAGACCCTACAACATTCAAACTCATTGGCACCCGCATTACCGATGTGGATGCAAAAAAAATAGTGACCGGCCAGCCCCTGTTTGGGATAGACACCCGAAAAGAAGGCATGCTGTTTGCCATGGTGAGCCGACCACCGGCCTATGGCAAAACACTGGGCAAAGTAGATGATACCGCTGCCCTGAAAGTGCAGGGCGTAAAAAAAGTAGTACAAATAGAAAATGCGGTGGCCGTGCTGGCTACCTCTACCTGGGCTGCCAAAAAAGGACGGGATGCATTGGTAGTACAATGGAACGATAAAGAAAAACTGGAGAATACGGCAGCCCATTTCGACAGCTTTAAAAAACTGTTGGACAAGCCATCGGCTACACCACCTGCCCGCAACGATGGTAATGTAGAGGCCGCTGCGCAACAAGCGGTAAAAGTGTTGGATGTGTATTATGAAATGCCTGCTTTGTCGCATGGGCAAATGGAGCCTCTGAATTTTTATGCCAACGTGCAAAATGACAAAGCAGCATTGTACGGCCCTACGCAGGTGCCGGCTTCGGTACGAAGTGAAGTAGCCAAGAAATTAGGCATTGCCGAAGCAGACATCACCATTGCATCTCCCCGCCAGGGCGGTGGCTTTGGCCGCAAACTCATGACCGATAACGGTGTAGAAGCTGCCTTAATTTCGGCAGCGGCAAAATGCCCCGTGCAGGTGCAGTGGACAAGAGAAGACGACATGCAAAACGACTTTTACCGGCCTGCAGAAATGTGGCGCTACCGGGCGGCACTTTCGGCTACAGAGTTGTTGTCGTGGCACCAGTCGGGCATTGGCATTGGCCGCGGTGTACGTGGCGATAGTTACATTGCCGGCAGCATTGCCAACTACCGTGCCGAAGGACAAGGATTTGCCAGCAATACCCCCACCGGTTGGTGGCGGGCACCGGGTGCCAATACACTTGCATTTGCCGCCGAAAGTTTTATGGACGAAATATGCGTGGCGCTGAAAAAAGATCCCGTAGCATTTCGGTTGGCCATTTTACAGCAAGCCAAACAGCAGCCCGTAGGCAAACTCAGTTACGACCCCGACAAGTACAAAAGTGTAATAGACCTCGTAGTGAATATGAGCAACTGGAACAGTAAAAAGCCCGGGATTTTCAAAGGCTTTTCTACCTGGTATTCATTTGGCTCATATGTAGCGCAGGTGGTAGAAGTGCAACTGGTAAAAGGCCAGCCCAAAATAGTGAAAGTGTATTGTGCTGTCAACTGCGGCAGGGTGATCAACCTGAGCGGTGCAGAAAATCAGGTGCAGGGCTCCATTGTTGATGGCATTGGCCACGCCATGTATCCTAAAGTAACTTTTGTAAATGGTGCGGTGCAGGAAACCAATTTTCATGCTTACAAAATGCTACGGATGAAAGATGCACCCATGGATATTGAAGTAGGCTTTGTACCATCAGAGGAACCACCAACAGGATTGGGCGAACCTGCATTGCCACCCATTGCTGCAGCCTTGGCCAATGCCTTGTTTGCAGCTACTGGTAAGCGCATTCGTAAAATGCCTTTTGCAGAGCAAATGGGTTAAATGCGGCTTTTCACTGCAGTGGTTGATTAGTGAATACTGCACTAAAAACCGGTAAAAATACCATCAGCTTAAAAGCCTATCATGTACTTCATTACGTTCATGATAGGTTTAATTTTTAGCCGGTATTGCTGCTATATCTTCACTCTGCACTTATTGGTATTGCTATCCTCATTAATGCTTATTCGTTCTGTCAGTATATAGTCAGAACGTGACCTTCATGGGTGCTATCAGAAATATAACCTATAACGCTTATTGATTGACGCAGTGTACACTGCAACAAAAATGAAGAAAGAACTCACAGATATTGTTGCCGCCTATGAGCAAAACATTCGCACTGGTACGGGTATGGTACTGGCTACGGTTGTACATGTAGAAGGCTCCTCGTACCGCAGGCCCGGAGCCCGGATGCTGGTGGATGAAACGGGAAAAATAACGGGTGCCATTAGTGGAGGCTGCCTCGAAGGCGATGCGCTACGCAAAGCACTGATGGCGCTGCATCAACAGCAAAACAAACTCGTATCCTACAACAGTATGGAAGAGGATGATGCAACGTTTGGTATACAACTTGGCTGCAATGGCATTGTTCATATTTTGTTTGAACCCATCCATCCTCAGGATGCCAACAATCCTGTGGCCTGTTTGCAACAAGCCATTCAGGAAAGAAAAGAAGCGGTACTGGTAACGCTGTTTTCTTTGCAAGCAACCCATAACCAGCAACCCGGCACCTGCTACCTGCTTACAAAAGAAAATACGGTAAGCAGCGCATTGCCCACCACACTTGAAACTGTGGTTGCAGCAAAAGCTCTACAAGTATTGCTAACAAAAACATCTTTGTTTGCTGACAACATCAATCAGCAAGCGTTATCGGCATTCATTGAGTTTGTATCTCCTGCTGTTGCATTGCACATTATTGGCGCAGGCAACGATGCCATGCCGCTGGTACACATGGCCAAACAACTCGGCTGGCAGGTGAGTGTAATGGATGGCAGAAATCATCTTGTAACTCAAACCCGTTTTCCCTTGGCCGATCATTTAGTTGTGGGCAAGCCCGAACAAATCATCCATGATATTTCGAAAGATGAATGGAGCGTTGTAGTGATGATGACGCACAACTATAACTACGATCTGGCGTTGCTGCCATTGCTATTGAAGCATTCACTGCGCTACATTGGCATGCTTGGCCCCAAGCGGCGCATGGAGCGGTTGTTGAATGAATTGGTACAGCAAGGTTGTACCATCACCGCAGCTCAGCAGCAACACTTGTATGGCCCTGTTGGGCTGGACATTGGTGCAGAAACTTCGGAAGAAATTGCCCTCTCTGTATTAGCCGAAATCAAAGCGGTGCTCTCCTACCGAAACGGATATTCCCTTCGCTACAGGCAGGAAGCCATTCATCCAAGGAGCAACAGCACAACCGAAGCCACTGAACATTCATGATGCAAAAGGCAACACATACAGGCATCATCATACTTGCTGCTGGCAAGGCTTCGCGGATGGGTACGGCAAAGCAATTGCTACCATATGCAGGTTCCACTTTATTACAACATACGTTGGATGTATGCAAAACGGCGAAAGTTGATTTTGTGCAACTGGTTGTTGGCGCTTACGCATCAGCAATTTTACCACAATTACGAACCACAGCTGCGGTGTGTACCAACCCCGATTGGGAAAGTGGCATGGCTTCTTCCATTTGCTGCGGCATGCAGGCTGCACTGGCAAAGCAACCTGAAACATCCACCCTCATTTTTGTGGTGGCAGATCAGCCGCATCTTAATACCATGTGCATTCAACAACTCATTAATACACATCAGCAAAGCCAACAACCTATCGAGTACAGCCGCTACAGCAAAGGCTTTGGTACACCTGTCCTGTTTTCTAAAACATTCTTTCCGCAACTACTGCAACTCACCGGAGACAAGGGCGCCAAACAATTAATTCTGCAAAACGAAAACAGTGCTGCTTATATTCATTTTACGAATGGCGATATAGATATTGACACCGAAGCAGACTATCGTAAACTTAAAGAAGGAGCCTGATTGAATATGCTGACAGACAGCTTTGGCAGAGAGCACCAATACCTGAGAATTTCGCTTACAGACAATTGTAATTTGCGATGCTTTTATTGCATGCCCGAAGAAGAATATGACTTTATGCCTGCGGCATCTCGCATGCAAGCCAATGAAATAGCATCCCTCGCTGCCACATTCGTTCAAATGGGCGTTACTAAAATACGGCTCACCGGCGGTGAACCTTTGGTACGAAAAGATGCAGCTGATATCATCATGCAATTGAGTAAACTGCCGGTACAACTTACCCTCACCAGCAATGGCACCAGAATACATGAATTTATAGATGTATTAACCGACGCTGGTGTACGTTCACTCAATATCAGTTTAGACACATTGCAGCCCGACACCTTTCTGCATTTAACCAGGAGAAATGCATTTCAACAGGTGTATAATAATATTCAGTTGATGTTGCAAAAACAGTTTCATGTAAAAGTGAACATGGTAGTAATGAAGGGCATCAACGATGGTGAAATCAATGACTTTATTGCTTGGACAAAAGATAGTCCTGTACATGTCCGCTTTATCGAATTCATGCCTTTTGAAGGCAACCGCTGGACGAGTAACAAAGTATTTACATGGCAAGAAATACTAGCCGTAGCTCAACAGCAATTTGCATTTGAACCACTGCACAATGCAGCACACGACACTGCCAAAGCGTATCAGGTGGAAGGCCATGCAGGTACATTTGCTGTCATCAGTACCATGAGTGCACCTTTTTGCAACAGCTGCAACCGGCTTCGCTTAACTGCCGATGGCAAAATGAAAAACTGCTTGTTTGCCGCCAATGAAACAGATTTGCTTTCAGCACTGCGTAAAGGCGAAGACGTGACAAAACTGATTCAACAAAATGTGGCAGCAAAAGCTGCAGCACTCGGCGGCCAGTTTACCACCGACTTTGAACACCTGAATGCTCAAGACCTGCACAACCGAAGTATGATTGGTATTGGAGGGTAAGAAATTTCAGCAGTATTATTTCAACCACATGCACAAATAAAACGGACGCTATGATTTCCGTATCAGCAGCATTACAATACATCAAAGAAAATATAACGCCACTGCCAGCAGCAACAATGCCGTTGCAACTGGCAGCAGGCAAAGTATTGGCCGAAGATGTATTTGCAAGCATTGATATTCCTGCATATCCGCAATCCAGCATGGATGGATATGCGTTTGTATTTGATGATGTGCATCAGCCACTGCATATAACCGGAGAAATGGCCGCTGGTGCTGCAGCAAACATAACGTTGGCAACAGGAAATGCAATGCGCATATTTACCGGCGCCCCCGTACCTGCAGGTGCCGACACCGTGGTGATGCAGGAAAAAGTACGTGTAGAAAACGGACAGCTGCTGATTGAAGATTCTCAACTACAACGCGGTGCCAATGTAAGATCAGCAGGTAGCGAAATTCAGGCCGGCGCTTTAGCATTGCCCAAAGGAAGCCTACTTAAGCCTGCAGCCATTGGCTTTTTGGCAGGTATTGGCATCACTCATGTGTCGGTTATTCCGAATCCAATAATCAGTATCATACTCACAGGTAACGAATTGCAAACACCCGGCAACGCATTGCAATACGGGCAAGTGTATGAGTCTAACTCGTATAGCCTTACAGCAGCACTCGAAGCCTTGCATTTGCCTGTGTTCCGCACTTACACAGTAACAGACAACCTTGATTCTCTAACCAACACATTGGCACAAGCATTGCACGACAGTGATGTAGTATTACTCACCGGCGGTGTAAGTGTTGGAGATTATGATTTTGTACTACAAGCTGCACAGGCTTGCGGTATCAGCACACAGTTTCATAAAGTGAAACAAAAACCTGGCAAGCCGTTGTATTTCGGTACAAAGGAGCAACAGCTTGTCTTTGGTTTGCCGGGCAATCCATCTTCTGTGCTCACCTGTTTTTATATCTATGTCTGCAATGCTTTGGCGCAACTTACACTGCGGCCATTGGCTGTACCACATATCAACTGCACACTTGCTGCAGACTGTAAAAAAGCAGCTGGCCTTACACACTTTCAAAAAGCAACATATGCCGATGGAAAAGTGCAGCCATTAGCGGCACAAGAATCGTACAAGCTACAGACGTTTGCTGTTGCCAATTGCCTGTTAGAACTGCCGGAAGAAAGTACCGGCGGCCTAAAAGGCGATACCGTTCGCATTCATCTTTTACCCCAGTAAGCACATGGATTATATTGCACTATTTTATGTCCTCTTATTTATTGTTGCGTTTTTATATGCAGCGGTAGGTCATGGTGGTGCCAGTGGCTACCTCGCATTAATGGTACTGTTCAGCATTGCTCCAGCTGTAATGAAACCCACAGCGCTGTTGCTCAATTTGTTTGTATCACTCACATCGTTCATCCATTTTTATAGGGGTGGTCATTTTCGCCTCAGGCTCTTTCTTCCTCTTGCCATTGTTTCTATTCCAATGGCCTTCATTGGTGGTGCCATTGCAATCGATGCAGCTGTGTACAAACAAATACTTGGCTGGTTTTTACTACTACCTGTTGTACGATTGTTGCTGGCCAAAGATTCGGCATATACAGAACAGCGCAAAGAATCTGTGCCATTGGCGTTGCTCATTGGTGCTGCCATCGGTTTTTTATCGGGGCTCATCGGCATTGGCGGCGGCATTCTTTTATCGCCAGTATTATTGATGCTTCATTGGGCCAACATGAAACAAACCGCGGCCGTCAGTGCCCTGTTTATTTTCGTCAATTCTGCGGCAGGCCTTGCCGGGCAATTCACCAACGGTATTCATTTCACAACCGCCATGTATGGCTATGTACTGGTGGCCTTTGCTGGTGGTTTAGCAGGTGCATATTATGGTGCTGTAAAATTCAATCAGCAGCTGTTGAAATATTTACTGGCACTGGTATTGTGTATTGCAGCAGTAAAACTTTTGGTTACCTAACTTCAATGTTGATTATGGAAAACGGCAAACGAATACAGGTGTTTTTTTTTGGCAAGCTGAGTGAAATTGCAGGAGCTGCTACAACGCTCAGCAACCTGCACAATACCGACGAACTCATTCAGCATTTACACACCCAATTTCCTGCATTGGCAAATGAAAAATTTGCGGTAGCGGTAAACAAACAAACCATTCACACAAACACAGAACTACCTGATAATTGTACAGTAGCTTTACTTCCACCATTTTCTGGCGGCTAATGAAAGAACAAGAACTATATCAGGAACGCTACCATCGCCAACTCATTCTGAAAGGATTTGGAGATGCTGCACAGCAACGACTGTTGGCCGCCAACGTATTGGTTGTAGGAGCTGGCGGCTTGGGATGCCCGGTGCTGCAATACCTTGCCGCAGCAGGCGTTGGCCACATTGGTATTGTAGACGACGATGTTGTTTCGCTCAACAATTTGCACCGGCAGGTATTGTACAACGTACAAATGATTGGACAACCAAAAGCTATTTGTGCAGCCAAGGTGTTGCAGCAACTCAATCCTAACATTACCTGCACCATTCACCACGAACGTTTGACTAACCACAACGCCGCCAACATTATTTCCGGCTACGATATAGTGATAGACGGCACCGATAATTTTGCCAGCAGGTACCTCATCAATGATGCTTGTGTGCTACTGGAAAAGCCACTCATCTTTGGTGCCATTGCACAATACGAAGGACAGGTGGCTGTGTTCAATGTATCACTCAACAATACTCCGGCAACCAATTACCGCGACTTATTTCCGCTGCCACCCAAACCGGGCGAAGTACTCAACTGTGCGGAAGCAGGCGTACTCGGTGTATTGCCCGCCATCATTGGTGGTTTCATGGCCAACGAAGCCATTAAGCTCATTGCAGGTATCGGTCAAACATTAAGCAATCAATTGCTAACGTACAATGCACTGAACAGTCAGACTTACGAAATCAACATCAGTCCGCAATCCGCAACACGGCAGCTCATTCCTGCCACGCTTCATGCATTGATGCAAACAGACTATGACAGTTTTTGTAATGCAACTTTTGCGATTGAAGAAATTGATGCTGCTCAGTTTAATGACTTGCTGCATAATGACGCCATCAGCATTGTAGATGTGCGGGAAAAAGATGAATGGCCGTTGGTAACTCAGTTTAGTCATCTACACATTCCATTGGCGCAACTAATGCAACACACAGCATGGCTCACAGCACCAACCATCGTCATCTTTTGTTTATCCGGCATCCGCAGTGCTCAGGCTGCCATGCAGTTGACAAACCATTTTGGCAGCGCTAAAAAAATACTGAGTGTAAAAGGTGGTATACAAGCATGGATGCAATTGCAAACACAAGCAACATCATGAAAAAGACTCCCAAAAATATCTTTACAGAAGGGCCAATAGCTCCAGCCTTTATTTCGGATAGTATTGCTAAACACAGCAGCAACACTTCCATTGGCGGACACAGTATTTTCCTCGGTCAGGTAAGGGCTGATGTGATTGATGATAAGCAAGTGATAGCTATAGAATACACGGCGTACAACGAGCTGGCACTGGAAAAAATGCACCAGATACGGGAAGCTATATTCTCCAAATACCCACTTACCTGTATGCACATTCATCATAGCCTCGGCCGGGTAGCCGTTGGCGAAATTTGCTTGTTTGTTTTTACATCATCGGCACACCGCCGTGCTGCTATTGATGCCTGCAACGAAATAGTAGAACGCATCAAAAACGAGTTGCCCATTTGGGGGAAAGAAATATTAGAAGATGCATCTCACCAATGGAAAGTCAATCAATAAATTATGGTCAACATTACACATAAATCTTCTACGCTACGGGAAGCCATTGCAACTGCCAGGCTCACCGTATCCAAACAAGCAACCATTGACGCTATTCAAAACAAAAGCGTTCCGAAGGGAGATGTATTTGAATTTTCGAGAGCTGCAGGTTTGCTGGCAGTCAAAAAAACAAGTGATGTTATTCCTGATTGCCATCCACTACCGGTTGAGTTTGCATCTATCAAACATTCGATTGATGGACTGAGCATTCTCATAACAGTAGAAGTGCATACAATTTATAAAACTGGTGTAGAAGTAGAAGCGATGCACGGCGCTGCCATTACAGCACTCACCATGTACGATATGCTCAAACCATTGGATAGCGGTGTAGAGATTGCTGCAGTAAAACTGGAGAGTAAAAAAGGCGGCAAATCGGGCATTAGCAAAGAAGGAAGAGAGGACTTACGCATTGCTGTAATAGTGTGTTCAGATTCTATTGCGGCAGGCAACAATGCAGATGCCAGTGGCCAAACGATTTTGCAAAAACTGGAACAGCACCAACTACAGGCAGCAGCTTTCGATATCATTCCTGATGATGTAGCAAGCATTCAGGCAAAAGCAAAACAATACAGCAATGAAGGATATCACCTCATACTTTTTACCGGTGGCACTGGGCTCTCTCCCCGGGACGTAACACCCGATGCTGTGGCACCACTGCTCGACCGCACTATTCCCGGCATTATGGAAGCAGCCCGCAATTATGGCCAACAACGAACACCCTATGCCATGTTTTCCCGGGGCGTAGCAGGCTTTATTCAACAAACCTTGGTACTCACCCTGCCTGGCTCTCCCAAAGGCGCAGCAGAAACCATGGATGCATTGTTTCCTTACGTCCTGCACCTGTTTAAGGTGGCAGCAGGCATGCGGCACGATTGATGGTGAAATCGTTCGTTCACCACAATACGCATTCAAAGTATTTGCGTGTTTCTTTTCTTTACAATCCGAATCAAACAATTGAGCGTAAGACACTTTCCTCTTTCCATCAACTATCCGATATTATGACCAAACAGGTTTTCATTAACTTACCCGTTCAAGATCCTGAACAATCGATGGCGTTGTACGCCGCATTGGGCTTTACCAACAATCCACAATTTTCTGACGACCAGGGAAAATGCATGGTGTGGAGCGATACCATTTACCTGATGCTTTTATCGCATCAAAAGTTTGCCTCCTTTGCAACCAAACCTATTGCCGACACAAAAGCTACCGTCGCAGGCTTGTATTCACTATCGCTGAGCAGCGAAGAAGAAGTACATGCACTGATGGGTAAAGGGCTGCTGGCAGGCGGTACAGAGCCACATGAACCACGTAACTATGGTTTCATGCTGCAGCGGACACTCGTTGATTTCGATGGCCACACGTGGGAGTTTTTCTATATGGACATGTCGAAAATACCTGTAGCAGCAAACGACAATTAAAACTGTCAATATGGCCCAACCACTATCTTTTTTGAAAGTGGCAAGTCCTATGCTCTCAACAGAAATAGTTAATCTACTGCACCAGAACTTTTGTTCAGATATATTTGCAACTGGAAGACACTTGAAATGGAAGTGAAAAGATTTCTTTTTCAATGTGCTACGGGGCTGACCGGTTTTGACAGCAAAGATCTTTGAACGTGTAAGCATGCCGAGCGTTGGATAATTAGCTCGATAATCTGAATATTCAAAATTCAAATGGCAATACACAGTATGCCATGGCTGCCTAATCGGAGATTAGCCAGTCATTAGGGCCGCCGTGCAGGTTGACCTGTTACCATGCGCCGCCGCCGACTCAAAAACAAACACAGGTTGCTGCCATCGAAGGCTGTGACGATGGCTTAAGACTCATACAGCTAAGGAATAGATTGGTAGGTTCAGGTCCTGTTTATTCCCGACAATGAATCATGAAATAAGCATGTAGAAAGCGTTTGGCGATTTTGTTTGGACCAGGGTTCGACTCCCTGCAGCTCCACAAAAAAATAAAAGGCAATCCTTAGTGGATTGCCTTTTTTATTACTTCCGAATGTCTTTTACTAATTGCGAATCCGTGATGTACTAGTTCGATTGCCAAAGCAGCGTTTCTGCCAACCGGCATCTATTATTTACCTCTGCCCCAGCCCAGCCAGTCGTTGCCGTTGGCATAGAGCATCAGCCCCAGCAGCAGTACCATGCCTACCACCTGCGCATACTCCAAAAACTTCTGGTTGGGTTTGCGACCTGTAATCATTTCTACCAAAGTAAATAATACATGGCCACCATCGAGTGCAGGTATGGGTAGCAGGTTCATAAATGCCAGCACGATACTAAAGAAAGCGGTGATAGTCCAGAACGATTCCCAATCCCAGCTGCCGGGAAAAACATTGCCCATAGCTTTAAAGCCACCAACGCCTTTGTAGGCCTCCGTTTCGGGACTCAGTATCATTTTAAATTGATCGATATACCAGCTGAGTTTATCACCCGCCATACGAATACCCGCAGGTATAGCAGCAAAAAAACCATATTTGATGACTTCATAATCAACAACACCTGCTTCCTCCAACGACTCTGGTTTGCCAATGATGCGCAAATCAGCTACATAACCGGTGCTATCCAACTGTACAGTGCTTTGCAGGGTATCGGCATTGCGCAGCAAAGTAAAATTCACCTGCTTGTTTTTATGCTGCTCCATCACGGCAACCGCATCTGTAAAAAAGGCTGTTGGTTTTCCATTTATGGCAATCACTTTGTCGAAACGCTTCCAGCCATAACGGGCAGAAACACCAGTATCAGCGCCAATCATCATAGGATAACGAATGCCGATGAGTGGCACATCTCTTCGCTTCTTTTCCACCAGTTTACCAATGAGGTTGCGGGGCATGGTCAGCGTTTGCTGTTGGCCATTCCGTTCTATGGTGGCTGTGCTGCTCAAAATGAGTGTAGGTATTACATCGTAGTAGTTTTCGACTGGCTTGCCATCGAGTGCTACAACCTTATCGCCATCTTTAAAACCAAGCTCCAGCATCAGGCTGTCTTGTACTTCAATGCCGTATTTCAACGAGGCGTTTACAATCTTTTTTTCGCCCCACACCATAAGTATACCGGCGTAAATGATAAACGCCAGCAATATGTTGACCGTTACACCGCCAATCATAATGATAAGTCGCTGCCAGGCGGGTTTGCTGCGAAACTCCCATGGCTCTGGTGGCAGGGCAAGCTGCTCTTTATCCATGCTTTCATCTATCATGCCCGATATTTTTACATAACCACCCAAGGGAAGCCAGCCAATACCGTACACGGTGTCGCCTACTTTCTTTTTAAATAAAGAAAACCACGGATCGAAAAACAGAAAGAAACGTTCGACCCGGCAGCCAAACCAACGGGCAGTAATGTAATGCCCGAATTCGTGCAGGATAACCAGTATGGAAAGCGACAACAATAGTTGCCCCACTTTTACGCCTACCACGTCCCACGATATAGCCAGTAAACTCATGTAATGATGATCTTAATAAAATGGAAAAAGGATACAGTTCTCTTTTAAGGTGCAAACAAATACATATTTCACCATAAGGAAAACAGAAATTGGCCGGGATGGTTTTACAAATGAATGAGTGATGCAGCAAACTCTCTGGCAGCGGCATCCGATTCGAAGTAATCGTCCAGGGTTGGTTTCTCTATGAAGCTTACTTTTTGCATGGCTTGCTCCACCACCGCCATCATGTCCAAAAAGCCGATACGATTGCGGAGAAACGCCCACACGGCTATTTCATTGGCTGCATTCATAATGCAGGGCAGGTTGCCGCCCTTTTGCAGGGCTTCTATAGCCAGAGCCAGATTGCGGAAGGTACGTAAGTCGGGTTCCTCAAATGTGAGTTGCTCACAACGCCTGAAGTCGAGCCGGGGAAAGTCATTTTTAATCCGTTCCGGAAAGGCCATGGCGTATTGAATGGGCAACTTCATATCGGGAAGGCCCATTTGTGCTTTCATGCTGCCATCTTCAAACTGCACCATGCTGTGTATGATGCTTTGCGGATGAATCACGACTTCTATCTGCGATGGTTTCAATCCAAAAAGCCATTTGGCTTCAATCATCTCCAGCCCTTTGTTCATAAGAGTAGCGCTGTCGATGGTAATTTTAGCTCCCATGCTCCAGTTGGGGTGTTGCAGTGCATGGTCACGTTTTACATTCACCAAAAAGTTGGGCTTCTTTCCCCTGAAAGGACCACCGCTGGCAGTAAGAATAATGCGTTCAATAGGATTGCGCATTTCGCCCACCAGGCATTGAAAAATAGCCGAATGTTCGCTATCTACCGGTAAAATGGGTGTTTTGTTTTGCGCAGCTTTTTGCATCACAATGTCTCCGGCCACCACCAGGGTTTCTTTGTTGGCCAGGCCAATGGCTTTGCCCATTTCCACCGCTTTTAATGTTGGTTTCAGCCCTGCGTAACCAACAATGCTGGCCAGCATCATGTCGTAGCAATCCATTGCGGCGGCTTCTACCAAAGCCTGCTCACCAGCAAATACCTTCACCTGTGTATCGGCCAGCGCTTCTTTCACCATGGCATATTTGGTATCATCACCAATCACCACCACATTGGGGTCAAATGCTTTTGCTTGTGCTATGAGCAGTTCGGCATTGGTTTGTGCCGTTAGTATTTCTGCAGAAAATTTATCCGGATTTGCTTTGATTACATCCAGTGCCTGAGTGCCAATGGAGCCGGTTGAACCGAAAATTGCAATCCTTTTTTGAGTACTGTCAGTCATGTTGTTTGTTGTATTCAATTCGGGCAAACGCATTGCCCTTGTCTGGTAAAATTATTGTACAAAAGTCATCAGCCCATCGGCCAGTTTCCGGTCGTTGCTCAACCGGGGCACTTTGTTTTGTCCGCCAAGCTTTCCTATTGATTTCATGTATTGTACAAAACCCTGTGGTTGCAGTTGTTGCAATTGGAGGGGTTGCAAAATATTGCCTGCAATCAGGTCGTCATAGTAAACGTTTTTTTGCCGGAGGGCATTGTCCAAATCCTGCACAAATGCGGCCTTGTTGTCGGGGTGTTTTTCAAACTCTACAAACCATTCGTGGTAGCTTTTGCCTTCGCCGGTGGCAATGTACGGCGCCACGGTAAACTCCACCACACTGGCATTGTGCCGCTGGCAGGCTTGCAGCATTGCAGCTTCTACTTCTTCGCCTATTACGTGTTCGCCAAAGGCACTGATAAAATGTTTGGTACGGCCCGTAACCACAATGCGGTATGGATTGAGCGACACAAAACGAATGGTATCGCCAATGTTGTAGCTCCACAAACCTGCGTTGCTGTTGATGATGAGGGCATACTGCTCTCCCAGCTTCACTTCCGACAAGGATAAACGGGTAGGATGCTCGTTGAATATTTCTGCAGCGGGCACAAATTCAAAATAGATGCCACTATTGGTATTGAGCAACAGGCCTTCGTGCTGCTGGCTATCCTGATAAGCAAAAAAACCTTCACTTGCCGGAAAAAGTTCGATAGTATCAACAGGGCGACCTACAGAGGCAAAGAGTTTAGACTTGTAAGGTTCAAAATTTACACCACCCTGCACCAATACGCTCAGGTTCGGAAACAATTCGCCAACTGGTTTGCCGCTTTTTTCAATCAACCTGTCGAAGTACATCTGCATCCACGGTGGTATTCCGCTAATGAGGGTCATGTTTTGCAGTATGGTTTCCGCTACTATCTTATCGAGTTTGGTTTCCCAGTCTTCTATGCAATTAGTTTCGTAGCTGGGCAGTTGGTTGGTACGCAGGTACTTAGGTACATGGTGGTTTACAATGCCACTTAAGCGGCCGGTTGGCACATCGCCCACCCTTTCCAATACGGGGCTGCCGCTCAAAAAAATCATTTTGCCGCCGGCAAATGCATAATTGCCGGTTTCGGACATGTAGCTCAAGAGTGCATTTCGAGCGGTATTTATGTGGTTGGGAATAGAATCTTTGGTGATGGGAATGTACTTGGTGCCGCTGGTGGTGCCACTCGTTTTGGCAAAATAAATGGGTCGGCCTTTCCAAAGAACATTGTGTTTGCCGTCTTTAATGCGTTGGATGTAAGGCTTGAGTGCCTCGTAATCACGAATGGGAACAGCCTGTCGAAACTCCTGTATTTGTGCAATGTCAGCGGCATGGTGCTCCTTGCCAAATTCGGTATTGCGCAGCACGGCCAGCAGTTCTTTCAAAATTCGTTCCTGATCTGCAACGGCATTCTCTCTGGAACGGGCAATTTGTTTATTAATATAGCCAGCAAAGGGCCGGGCAAGCAGCGACTTCAGGTTCATGTATGCTCATTTTTGGGTGCTACAGCGGCGTTACATTTGCAGCAACGCTAGCTCTACTACCCGCTTGGAAGTAATAATCCGGGCAAATTACGGCACATAGCAGGTAGAATTTCTGGGTTTTTTATAAAATTTTTGTTGTAGTTGTAAGCAAAAACCCTACTTTTGCGTCCCTAAATTTTGAGTGATTATGTTCGCAGTTGTAAAAATAGCCGGTCAGCAATTTAAGGTGCAGGAAGGTCAAAACCTGTACGTTCCCCATCTGGAAGGAAACGCCGGAGACAAGGTGGAGCTGAGTGAAGTATTGCTGGTAGACCGCGATGGAACAATTGAAGCTGGTGCATCAGTTAAATCAACTGTGAAAGCTGAAATTGTAAACGCTTTGGTACAGGGTGACAAAGTGATTGCCTTTAAGATGAAACGCAGAAAGGGCTTCCGTAAAAAGCACGGTCACCGTACTCATTACACTCAAATTAAAATTGAAAGCATTGCTTAATAGCAGGCAATCTCTTTTGTATCAACTTTAAAAACACAACCTGATATGGCACATAAGAAAGGGGAAGGCTCAGTAAAAAACGGCCGCGACTCACAAAGCAAACGCCTCGGTGTAAAAATATATGGTGGTCAGCCTGCAATCTCTGGCAACATCATTGTTCGTCAACGTGGCACTGTTTACCATCCCGGTAAAAACGTAAGCGTTGGTAAAGACTTTACCATTTATGCAATTGCTGATGGTATTGTAGAATTCAAGAAAGGAAAAGAAAACAGAACATTCATTTCTGTTCTTACAGCCTAAGATTATCATTTTACCTTATAGGTTTTTGATAAAAAAAGATGGTGTTATGCACCATCTTTTTTATTTGGTGGATATCGAGTGAATAAAAACATTTGGAGAAAAAAAAATGTCGTTATTTTTACTAAGCATTATTTACTAACCATTAAATTGAAAAACATGGCAACTGCTAAAAAAGCTGTAAAGAAAGCTGCTCCAAAAAAAGCTGCTAAGAAAGCCGTAAAGAAAGCTGCTCCTAAAAAGGCTGCCGCTAAAAAAGCCGCTCCTAAAAAAGCTGCTAAGAAAGCTGCTCCTAAAAAAGCCGCTGCAAAGAAAGCCGCTGCTCCAAAGAAGGCTGCTGCTAAAAAAGCTGCTGCTCCAAAGAAAGCTGCTAAGAAAGCTGCTCCTAAAAAAGCTGCTAAGAAAGCCGCTCCTAAAAAAGCCGCTAAGAAGTAATTCTTCTACGTTATTGTACGTACAAAGTCCTGCAACACCTGCAGGACTTTTTTTTATTTGCTATCCGTCATCATTCTTCATCTTTACGCCATGGATAATTATCAGATAGCCGACGCATTTGCACTGCTAGCCAAAATAATGGACATACACGGCGAGAATAGTTTTAAAACGAAAACCTACGCCAATGCGGCTTTTCAGATAGAAAAGCTGCCCCTACAACTGGCCGATATGGATGCGGCAAGCATCGCTGCACAAAAAGGAATTGGTGCGGCTACTGCTCAAAAAATTGCAGAGCTATTACAAACAGGCTCTCTGAGTATCCTCAACGAATACATTGCCAACACACCGCCAGGTGTGATTGAAATGCTCAGCATAAAAGGTTTAGGTCCCAAAAAAATTCATACTGTATGGAAAGAAATGGGCATCGAAACAATTGGTGAATTGGAATATGCCTGCAACGAAAACAGATTAACGCTGTATAAAGGATTTGGCGAAAAAACGCAAAACAATGTTGCAGACGCCATTCGTTTTTACCTCAATCAACAAGGATGGTTTTTATTTCAACAAGCAGAAGAAATAGCGCAACAGTTTTTGCAATTGCTACAGATACAGCTGCCAACTCATAAGACTGTAATTACAGGAAGTATTCGCAGACAAATGGAAACAGTCGATAGCATTGACCTGCTTACTACTGCCGATGCAACAGCTGTAATGCCATTGTTACAACCACTAGATGCATTAACCTTGACAGAAGAACTACCCAACGGCTTGTGCTATCAAATCAACAACGGGCCTCAACTGTTTATTCATACCACCAGCTCCGAAACTTGGGGACATGCACTATTAACTACCACAGGGCCTGATGCATTTTGCAACAGCATTATAGCATCACTCACAACAACAGCCTTTGCCTCAGAAGAAGATTTGTTTACTGCGGCTCAACAGCCCTACATATTGCCAGCCTTTCGTGATTTACCTCAAGATGTAATAGATGCTGCAGGAAATATAAGTGCTGAACTCATACAACCACAGGACATTAAAGGCATCATTCACTCGCATAGTGTGTGGAGCGATGGCAGCAACAGCATTCGGGAGATGGCTGAATCCGCTAAAGCACAAGGCCTCGAATACCTGGTGATCAGCGATCACAGCAAATCGGCCGGTTATGCCAACGGTTTGAGTGAAGAACGTATTCTTCAACAGCATGCAGAAATTGACTTACTTAATAAGCAACTGGCACCGTTCAAAATTTTCAAGAGCATTGAATGCGACATCCTCAACGATGGCTCTCTTGATTACAGCGACGCAGTGCTCAACAGTTTCGATTTGGTAATTGCATCTGTACACAGCAACCTGAAGATGACTGAAGAAAAGGCCATGCAGCGGTTACTAACGGCCATTGCACATCCTGCAGTTACCGTTCTCGGACATATGACGGGCCGATTGTTGCTCAGCCGGGCAGGCTATCCTGTAAACTACGACGCCCTCATAGAAGCCTGTGCCAAACACCATGTGTGCATCGAACTGAACGCCCACCCCCGCCGGCTGGATATTGACTGGCGCTGGATTCCAAAGGCTGTCAACAAAGGCATACTCATTTCCATCAACCCCGATGCGCATGCCGTAGAAGGCTTTGCCGACACACGGTATGGCGTATTGGCTGCGCAAAAAGGGATGCTGCGCAAACAGCAAAACCTGAGCAGCTTCTCTCTGCAGGCATTTGAAGAATTTTTGGAGCAAAATAAAGCAGCGAAAACATTAGCCGGCTAAAGGAAGTTCAACATAAAATGCCGTTCCTGTACCATCAGGTTGGTATTTGGTTTTGAACCAAATATTGCCACCGGCTTTTTCTACAATGGCTTTGCAAATGGCCAGCCCCAAACCTGTGCCGCTACTTTTGGTAGTAAAGTTGGGCATAAACATACGGGCCTGTACTTCAGCTGCAATACCCGGACCATTATCAGCTACCTCCAGTAATATTTTATCTCCGCGTAGTGATTCTGTAATGCTCACATGTACGGCATAATTACCACCCGCCGACTCAGATGCATTTTGCAGCAAGTTGGTAAACAAGCGGTTCATTTGTGTTTTATCGGCATTAATTACCACAGGCAATTCAATAGGCTCCCAGGTAATAGAAAGGTTATCCTGAATTTCGTAAAGCATCACCAAATCCTTCAGCACAGCATGCAAATCAAACTCGGTAGCTTTTACCTGACCAATATTGGCAAACTGCGAAAACTCGAAGGCAATTTTCGCAAGATGATCAATCTGGCTCACCAGGTTGGTAGCCACCCGTTCAGAAATCTGTGGTACATCGGCGCTTTTTTCTTTGATGGCTTTTTGCAAAAACTGCAGGCTCAGCTTCATGGGTGTTAGTGGATTCTTGATTTCATGCGCCACCTGCCGGGCCATTTCCCGCCAGGCCAGTTCCCTTTCATTTTGCGCAAGCCTGGCAGCACTCGACTCCAGCTGATCCACCATTTTATTGTACTGCTCTACCAGTGTACCAATTTCATTTTTACCACTCCATTCAATGCGTTCGTTTTTTTCTGAGAGCCTGATCTGATTCATTCTGTCGGCAATAATGGCAAACGAACGGGTGATGCTACCACTAATTAACAATGCCAAACCACCAGATATTAAAAACACAAATGCAATGATGTTGATGAGGATAACAACGAAGTTGGATATCTCTTGTTTCAATTCATTTTGCGTAGCGAAATATGGTATTTGCAAATAGCCCATCAACCCACCAAACGAATTACGTACCGGTTGATAAATACTGCTATACTCAAGATTACCAATGGTTTCATTTTCCAAATGCCGGTGCACTTGCCCACGGGTAAGCTGATAATACACCCTTGGATTCATTCGTTCACTAATTACCTCTTTTACAAACAATACATTTTGTGTGCTGGCAATGAGCACTCCTGCCGCATTGTACAAACTCACATCTACATCAAGGTTTTCACTTATTTGCTGCAACGGTGCGGCTACTACGTTTTGCTGACCTGCAGGATCATAATTCAGCATATCGCCGGGCAATTGCTGTGCCAACTCTGCCGACACAGAGGCTGCACTTTTGGCCAATCGTTCTTCGTTTGTTTTGGTATACTGGTTAATGAAAAAACTAATAGTGATATAGGCAACGATGATGAATGACAAACCAAGAATAGCAATAATTGTTAAGCGGATTTGTGCTTGTATGGTGAGCACAACCGGCCGAAACACCTGCACAAAAAAAACTTTGTTTTGCAAAAAACCTCCTACAGCCCGTAGCAACATAAAGAGAACAAGAAAAGCACCAAACATGTACGCCACCAGCGATACCAAACCAATCCATACATTGCGCTGACCGGCTACTGCAAGTATTGAATTGGTGCCTGCATTCATCCATGTTTCGTAGGCATCTGTTTTTTCCTGCAACCAAACCGATTGATGTTGCGGCCCTTTTGCAGGCAATACAGATGGAAAAGGATAATTACGATACTGATCAATCAGCTGATTGTTTTTGTACCATGCATAACTGAAGCCCGGTGGCAAATCCACCGCAAAATCTTGTATCTGCCGAAAAAGCTCAGGTGCCAGCATGGCATTGCGCATCACTTCCGAACGGGTTACCACAAATACATGTCCGGTATTTTCGGTACTGTTGGCCGAGGTTACTTCAAACGTCATGATATAACCAAACCTGTCGAAAGCTTCTTCAAAGGAAGCCACCCATGGGTAGCCTTCTTCTTTCTTATTGTTTTGAAACAATGTAAGCAACGACTCATAAGACTCCTTGCCTGGATTATTGACCGGCTGCCGCGCCGCATCAAAAAAGTAAAAACGGGTATCAAATTTTTGCAGATACCCGCTGAAATATTTCTTCGTCAGCGAATCGCGGATGCTGGCACTACTAGCGGAATCTTTACACTGTTCAATGATTGCATTCCAATCGAGGCGCCGAATACCACCCGATGCAAAACGAACCAGATAGTCACTCGTTTCGTCGTTTTGCATGAGTAATGTTTTGCCAATATCTCCCAACCGGTTGCGCAACCGCTCAGCCGATAAGTTGCTCAGCAGGCCTCCTACTGATAACGAGTAAATAAATAACCACGAAACGATACGCACTGTTGATAGTGGAAACGCAGGCTTTGGATAGCGGCAAATAAACCATGCAAACACAATGAGCCACAGCATGGAAAACAACAGTTGGATTTTAAACTGTAAAAACCAACCTACCGATAAAGTGAGTAAGCCGCCTGCAAGCAACGCCAACAATACAAAACGAATATTGCCCGCTGTAATAAAGAGTAAGGAACGTGCAAAAAAACGGGCCAGCATGAGGTGTGCCAACAACATCAGAAACAACACCAGAAACGCCAGCACTGTGGTATAATCGAGGCTGAAGAAGTTGTTGAAATCAAACGCAACCGCACTGCTCAAATACAATGAGCATAGTTTTTCTACCACAGCAAAATGAATGGCAATTGTTGCTGCTACCAATATTACTGCAATGAGTGCTTTCAGTTTGTAATTCAACCCGGTGAGCAACTGCCCCACTTTTTGTGATTGCAACGTGAGAAAAACGCCCAGCCAAAAAACGAACAAGGAGTTCTGCAACAAATCGAGCAGACCAGCAGGCGGAAGCGACAGTGTTTCACTTTTTTCGAGCCACGAAAACTGATCAAGATTGATAGGCACCCCTGCAAACCGGATGCTAAACCACAAGCCCACAAAACAACTCACAAAAAATAAAAAGCCCCACAGTGCATGGCCTTTTTGAATGATGGCAGATGCAATTCGACTCACCATCATAATCAAAATAGCCATGGTGAGTAACTGCACCAACAAAGTGGCAACCGAAAAATATTTCAGTGGTTCATTGAGGGCTGGTTGTAAATAAAATAGTGCTTCGTTCTTTACATTCTCAATTACATAATTGGTAGGTGTGGTGCTAAACAACAAGCGACCATCCATCGGTTTAAAACCCGGAAAACCTTTGTGCAAGCGGGCATTGTCAATAAAGTATTCCCTATACAATAAAATGAGGCCAATAACTTCAATGTCTTCATTGCCGAGTTGCACTCGTTTGCGCAGTACTTCGTAATAGCCGTTGCCATAGCGCAGCAGTTTGCCCGTTTCTGCCACCTGCGGTACCCATTGCGGTGGCTCTACCTGATTGGTACTCCAATAAAACGGCCTTGCATTCAGCTGGTTGCTTCTGTATAAAAACAAGTAAAATGGCTGCTCTTCAATTACGCTTGTTTGCGACAGTGCATATTTTCCGCTACTGATTTGTTGCAGCAATTGCTGCTCTTCGTTTACAAAATCAAAGAAAGATTTTTCCTTGTCTTTTAGCTTTTCCTGAAAGTTTTCTGTCAGCGATTCGTAGCTGGCATACTTCAACCAATACCGGTCGATGATAACAGACAACGAGTAAAGCCAGCAGGCCGCCAGCAATACCAGTAAATAAGGAAATACGGTTTGAAGTCTGTTTTTCAAGGTGTTGGGTTACTGCTTTTTGATTTCATTCCACAGGGTATCCATTTCCTGCAAACTCATGTTTTCCAATGACAAGTTTCGCTCCTTGGCGAGTACTTCCATTTGCATAAAACGTGATTTGAATTTGCGGTTGGTACGCTCCAGTGCCAGCTCCGGATCTACCTGCAAAAACCTTGCATAATTTACCAGACTAAACAGCAGGTCGCCAAATTCTTCTTCCACTTTTTCCTGCACCCCCAATATTTCTGCCTCTTTCAGCTCAGCAGTTTCTTCTTCTACTTTTTTCCACACATCGGCTTTGTGCTCCCACTCAAACCCAATCTTGCGGGCTTTCTCCTGCATGCGCCATGCCTTAACCATGGCAGGCAATCCATTGGGCACACCCGCCAGCACAGAAGTTTTACCTTCTTTCAATTTCAATTTTTCCCAATTGGCTTTTACCTCTTCTTCATCGGCCACTTGTACATCTCCATAAATATGCGGATGACGGCTGATGAGCTTTTCGCAAATCTGATCAATCACTTCATCCATAGTAAACTGCTGCTCCTCCCGGCCAATGCGGGCATAAAAAGCCATGTGTAGCAACAGGTCGCCAATTTCTTCCCGAATGCCTTTCCAGTCTTGCTCCACCACAGCATCGGCCAGTTCATACATTTCTTCAATGGTGAGTGGCCGCAGGGTTTCAATGGTTTGCTTTTTATCCCAAGGGCATTGCTCCCGTAGTTCGTCCATAATGTGCAAGAGTCGTTCAAATCGTTCGCCGGTTGTCATGCTAAAAAATAGTTATGCTTGAAGAAGAGAATTAATTGTAAATAAAATGCTTTGCATTGCGATTAACAGCAACATGCAGATGAATAGAATGGAAAACTTGAATCATATTTCGAGTGGGGCACATTGGTTGTTTTGAACGCCGTAAAATACTACAAAAGGCTGCACAGCCACGGTGGATTAATTAACACTGCTACTGCGGCTGAAGCCCGCTAATTTTGGCGAAACAATGAAACACATGTGGATTAGGAAAAGCCTGCTGCTGCTGGGTACCATACTGGCTACACAAGCAGGGGCACAGTTTTATTATCAAGATGTATTGCAGGTAGCCAAAACATCGGCACAGTTTGCCCTGCTCAAGCAGCACAACGTTCGCCAAATTACGGCCAGCAGCTTTGATGCTGATGGCAGCCCTTCTGCCAACTTTGTATTGTATCAGCAAGTAAATGCTACACAGCAAACCCTCACCACCACTTCCAAATCGGATTACACCAACAGCTCCGTACTTACCAGTTATTATGACGCCTCCAACAGGCTGATAAAAACGGTGGATGAATCGGGTACGCTGCGTAGTGAAACGCAATATCAGTACAACGAGAAAGGGCAACTGCTGCTCATGAGCATTCTTACCAACGATTCATTGCAGCAGTTCAGCGTAACCGAAACACATCTGTACAGCTACGATAGTAAAGGAATGCCAACGACCATGCTCCGGATTAAAAACAATAGCGACACGACCAAAGTGATTTTTATAGCCGACGAAACAACCGGCAAACCCGGCGAGGAGCAATGGTGGAAAGGCAATCGAAAAATTGAAACCTGGTTCTACTATTACAACGAGCAACAACAGCTTACCGACATTGCACGACCCAATAAAAAAGCCGGCAGAATATTGCCTGATCTCATATTTGAATACGATGCTGCAGGCCGAATCAGCCAGCAAACCAGTGTACAAGCCGGCAGCAACATGTACCGCATTTGGCGCTATGTGTACGATGCCCGTGGTCTTAAGTTGAAAGAAGGCGTATTCAACAAATACAAAGAGCCGGAAGGAAGGATTGAGTATAGCTATCAGTAAAAAAAAATACTGCATAAATAAAAAGAGGTTAGCTCAACACTAACCTCTTTTTTATTCTGTCTAATCCTTTGAATTAAATATCGATGGCTTCGCCATAAGCCACAGCAGTCGCTTCTTTCAGTGCTTCGCTCATGGTGGGGTGCGGGTGCACAGCATTCAGAATTTCATGCGCCGTTGTTTCCAACTTACGGGCAGTTACTGCCTCTGCAATCATTTCTGTTACGTTGGCACCAATCATGTGGCAACCCAAAAACTCACCATACTTGGCATCGTAAATCACTTTTACAAAACCTTCGGTAGCACCGGCTGCGCTGGCTTTACCGCTGGCCATAAAAGGAAACTTACCCACTTTCACTTCGTAACCGGCTTCTTTGGCCTTGGCTTCGGTGTAACCTACCGAAGCAATTTCGGGAGTGCAATAAGTACAACCAGGAATGTTGTTGTAATCGATGGCTTCGGGCTTGTGACCGGCCAGGTGCTCGGCAGCGTTGATGCCTTCTTTGCTGGCCACGTGTGCCAGTGCTTGTCCGGGAGTACAGTCGCCAATGGCGTATACACCGGGCACAGAAGTTTGCTGATACTGGTCCACAATGATTTTACCCTTATCAGTTTTTACACCAATGGTTTCGAGGCCAATGCCTTCAATATTGGCTACCACACCAACAGCACTCAGCATAATGTCGGCTTCGAGGGTGATTTCGCCATCCTTGGTTTTTACCGTGGCTTTTACACCGGCACCAGTGGTATCTACCTTGGTTACTTCGGCGTTGGTCATAATGTCGATGCCACTCTTCTTGTATTGCTTTTCCAGTTCTTTCGAAATGTCTTCGTCTTCTACCGGTACAATGCGGGGCAAAAATTCTACGATGGTCACCTTGGTGCCCATGCTGTTGTAGAAATAAGCAAATTCAACACCAATAGCGCCGCTACCTACTACAATCATGCTCTTGGGTTGCTCAGGCAGTACCATGGCTTCGCGGTAACCAATAATTTTTTTGCCGTCGATGGGCATGCTGGGCAGCTGACGGGCACGGCCGCCGGTAGCAATCACAATATTCTTAGCTTCTACCACCTGCTTGCTGCCATCGGCTGCAGTTACTTCAATTTTATTGGCGGCTACCAGTTTGCCAAAGCCCATGATCACGTCGATCTTGTTCTTCTTCATCAAAAAGGTAACACCCTTGCTCATTTTATCAGCAACGCCGCGGCTGCGCTTTACCACAGCACCAAAGTCGTGGGTACCGCTGGCATTGATGCCATAGGTTTGAGCATGCTTCAGGTACTCATACACCTGAGCACTCTTCAGCAGCGCCTTGGTAGGAATACAACCCCAGTTGAGGCAAATGCCACCCAGGCTTTCCTTTTCGATAATGGCTACTTTTTTACCCAGCTGCGAAGCACGGATAGCAGCAGGATAACCGCCGGGGCCACTGCCCAATACAATTACGTCGTACGACATGATCGGAAGATATTTTGATTAGAATGATGGATTATTTGAAAACGCTGCGAAGCTAAGGCAAACCAACGGATTACACCCCCTGCCCCTTCCGGTATTGGCGAATTGTTTAGCCTTATCCACCCTTTACGCAGCATTTACAAGAATACTTTGCGTAAATACTACACATTACCAGACCAGTGCTTACATTTGCTGACGATTCTTTCAACCTTGCCAGCATGACTACCATTCATTTTTACCTGCGGTTCCGTAGCACTTATGGCCAAACCTTTTTTGTGTCGGGAAATATTCCTGAACTCGGTAATGGCGACCCGCAGCAGGCCATGCCCATTCATTACCTCAACGATGATTTGTGGCACCATAGCATAGATGTGGCCGACGATACACCGGCATTTACCTATAAATATATGTTGCGCAATAGCGATGGTTACGAAAGCATTGAGTGGCCTACCGACCGCAGCATTGATGTGGCCAAACTTAAATCGCCCGAAATACAGGTGATAGACCAATGGAACTATGCCGGTGAATTTGAAAATGCCTTTTACACCCAGCCCTTTACCCAAACCCTGTTTGAGTATGCCGGCGAAAAAGTAAAAGCAGGTAGCAGCAAAGGTGTGAACCATATTTTTAAAGTAAAAGCACCGCTGCTGGGTAGCAACGAAACCCTTTGCTTGCTGGGCAGCGATGCCGCACTGGGCAGCTGGAACGAAGCGGATTGCATCGTAATGCGCAAAGAAGGTAACTGGTACACCGCCGGCCTCAACCTGAGCAAAGCACAGTTTCCCATTGCTTACAAATACGGCGTGTACAACACGGCCAGCAAGCAGCTTGTACGCTACGAAGACGGCAGCAACCGCATGCTGTATGGCATGGTTAAAAAGCAATTGGTGATTTTACACGATGGCTTTGCTGCTTTGCCCAACAATACATTTAAAGGTGCCGGAGTAGCCATTCCCGTATTTAGCCTGCGGAGTGAAAACGGCTTGGGTGTGGGCGAATTTACCGACATACCACAGTTGGCCGACTGGTGTAAGCAGGTGGGTATGAAGCTTGTTCAGCTGCTGCCCCTCAACGATACATCGGCCACGGGCACTTGGACAGATAGCTACCCATACGCAGCTATTTCAGCCTTTGCCTTGCATCCGCAATACATCAATCTGGAAAAAGTTGCGGGTAAAAAACACGCTGCTTTGCTGAAAGGATTGGACGAAGCCAAAGCCCGCCTGAATGCACTGGAAGATGTAGACTACGAAGCGTTAATGCAGCTGAAATGGCAATACCTGAAAGCACTGTACGAAGCACAGAAAGACAGCTGGCAAAAAGACGCAGCCTATCAGGAATACTTTGAACAAAACAAGCACTGGCTGGAGCCCTACGCGGCTTTTTGCTACCTGAGGGATAAATACAATACCACCGAATTTCATACCTGGAAAACCCACAGCAGCTACGATGCTAAAAATGTAGCCAAGCTGCTGAGCCCCAAAGCCAAGTCGTACGATGCCGTGGCCATCCATTTGTTTGTACAATGGCATTTGCACCTGCAACTGAAAGCAGCCGTTGACTATGCACATACACAAGGCTTGGTGGTAAAAGGTGATATTCCCATTGGCATATACCGCCACAGCTGCGATGCATGGACACAGCCAGAACTCTACAATATGGATGCACAAGCTGGTGCACCACCCGACGACTTTGCGGTGAAGGGTCAGAACTGGGGCTTTCCCACTTACAACTGGCAACGCATGCAAGCCGATGGTTTTGCCTGGTGGAAGCAGCGCTTTGAGCAAATGAGTTTGTATTTCGATGCGTTCCGCATTGACCATATTTTAGGTTTCTTCCGCATCTGGAGCATTCCTATGGATGCAGTGGAAGGCATTCTCGGCCGCTTTGTGCCCTGCCTGCCCGTGCATATCGACGAGTTTGCACAAAAAGGCATTTGGTTTGATTACAACCGCTACTGCCAGCCCTTCATCAACGAACAGTTGGTAAACGAATGGTTTGGTGAAAAAGCCGATTGGGTAAAAGCAACCTTCCTCGAAGACATGGGCTGGGGCAGCTTGCGCATGAAGGATGCATTTGCAACGCAACGAAAAGTGGAAGCCTGGTTTACAGAGCATTTTGAAGTAGAAGAATGGATAAAGCTGAAGCTGTACGATTGCATCAGCAACGTGATATTGATTGAAGAACCCGGCAGCAATGGTACCCAGTATCATTTCCGTATTGGCATGGAAGGCACCAGCAGCTATCAGTGGTTGAATGAGCATGTACGCCGCCAGCTGAGTGAGTTGTACGTGAATTATTTTTTCCGCAGGCAAAATGATTTTTGGCGCCAGCAAGCCATGCAAAAACTGCCGGCTCTCAAAGCCAGCACCAACATGCTGATTTGTGGTGAAGACCTGGGCATGGTGCCCGATTGTGTACCCGGTGTAATGAAAGACCTTGGCTTTTTAAGCCTGGAAATTCAACGCATGCCGAAGGATCCCACGAAAGAATTTTTCCATCCCGGCGATGCCCCTTATTTGAGCGTAGTAACCCCAAGCACCCACGACATGAGCACCATTCGTGGCTGGTGGGAAGAAAGCCGCGACACCACCCAGCGTTTTTACAACGAGCAACTGGGCCAGTGGGGCGAAGCACCATTCTATTGTGAACCATGGATTAACCGGGCCATCATTACCCAACACGTGTACAGTCCGGCCATGTGGAGCATTTTCCAACTGCAGGATTTGCTGGGCAGCAGTGCCGAACTGCGACGCACCGACCCCAATGCAGAACGCATTAATGTACCGGCCAATCCCAAGCATTACTGGCGCTACCGTATGCATCTTACACTCAGTGAGCTGCAATCTGCCGATACCTTCAATACCGACATTCACGGCTTGCTGCAAAGCAGTGGCCGCTGCGACAGATAAGCTGGCAACAATATGAACCATCTCCGAAGTGAACGCTTCGGAGATTTTTTTGTAATAGTGGCGTTGTTGTAACAATTACTTTTAAAGCAGAAGCTTGCTGCCATGCGCCTTTCCTCTTTCTTGTTTATTGCTGCTATACTTAGCCTTAGCTGGTGGAGCATAGCCGGCTGTACCAAAGAATACAGTTATGAAGGCGGATCACTACCCGACAGCAGCAACTTTGTTCCAGCGCCAGATACCACCCGTCAAGACAGCCTTCAATTTTTGCCCTGCGCTTTATGTGTGGCAGATAGTTTCGGAAAAGCAGTGGATACCTGGCGCATTCAACTGCCTAAGTCAAAAGCCTGTGGCAATTTTACCCGTACCGTGATTACCCCAACCCGTGATGCGTTTACTTTTTTTGGCCCATCGGCTTGCTCTATAGATTCGGGGCTTATCCTCAACTCATTTTGGTCGCCGCTGGTATTTGACCGCGACCTTAAAAATGTGAGTACGCAACGTACCGCATTTTATTACTACGACAGAATCGGAAACACATTTGTGCTGGAGCGGAAAACCGGGCAAGTAATGACGATAGTGATTGAAGAATACTCACATAGTACAGGCATTGCAAAAGGTTACGCCTTTGGCGAGGCGCAAACTGCAGATGGAAAATTAGTACGGGTATCGGATATCCGGTTTGTGATCAAAATTCCCTGAGTGTTTTAAAGCTTAAAAATCAAAGACTTTTCATTTGTCCTGTTATTTAAACTTTTCAATTGCCCGATTGAACTTCTCTTTTGTACTAAGATTCTTTCCTTCAATACCGTCTACAATTTTTTTAACAAATTTCTCATAATTGAGAGCTTCAACCTTTAATGCACTGTCTAATGTAGCACGTAGACCAATACTTTTTGTCTTGAACTCTAAACTTTTTGATTTGTAGACTAGCTGTCCTCCGGTGTCACTTTCATCAAAATAATATCTTAAATAGAGTGATTTATACAAAAATTCGACTTCGTTAGTTACCCATTTAGCATATTCAGAGAAATTTGAATACTTCCCTGGCTGTAAATATGAATTCCATCCAACTTGCTTTACCTTTTTTAAATAAGAATAACGCCTTTCATCATCATTATTCTTCATTCTTGGCTCACCAAAAACTTCAACATAATCTTCATATTCTGGAATATTAAAAATTGATGATTCTCTTGTTATTTCAATGGAATCCAAATCCTTTATTTTTATTAGGCCTAATCTATTATTAGCGAAGACAAGCTCAAGCCCATATTCTCTTCCGTCTTCATTAGTTGTACTAAAAATTCTTTTTAATCCAGATTCATTTTCATCAGCCTGAACCATTTTAAATCGTTTACTGGGAACATTTAGTCTTAAATAATCGAATTCATTATAATGAAGCCCTAATTGAATTCCCTTTAACCCTCTTATCAAGTTTAGATTTTCAATACCTGTTCCTGTTATTTTTTCTGAAATTGGAAGGTCATATAAACTATCTAGTACATTCTTTTGATTGATTTCAATTGCCCTTTCTTCAATACTAGAACATGAAAAAATAGTAACCCCCAGCAAAAATAAAATAGGAAAAAAACAAAATCTCGAGACATTCATGATTATTTCAAAATTTATAGATGGATATTTATTTCTTTATGAACCATGACAGTTTATGCTATCAGTAAATTGGGATTTTAAAAGTGGCAGTTATATCATATATTTTCATTACTTTTTTACTTGCCAAAATGCAGACGACTGATTTTGTGCTGCATTAGATATTTTCCAAATCAAATTTACTTGACTATTGGTAGTATCCGTTTTTGCCGACATCGTATTATCTTGAAAACATGGTTTGAGCATCGGCATTTTGTCTTGTGGTAATACGTACACTTCGCCCAAAGCATTGGTATGCGAAAGTGCCAATTGCACTGAATTTGGCTGCTTGATGTTTGCCGGAAAACCTTGCGGCAGTTGATGTTGGTTTCTTTTCTGCACCAATGGTGCCAGCTGCTGTTGGTGCCGCAGTTTGTTGTAACGGTCAAGGTTCACTTCTGGTATCGGAGCAGTTTGTGCAAAAGCCACTTGGCAAAAGCAACCTACAGCCATCAGCAGCAAGAAATTTTTCATAACAATGTCCGTTTGTTTTTCTATTGTACTACAGCTTTATGAAGCAGGCAATAGCTGTTTAGATTTTCAGTGTTTGAAAATCAAAACAGATACTATCCTCTATTTAAACTTTCACAATCCCGAAGGGATGATATGATTGTAGAAACAGCATTCATTATTAATCAGCCAAACCCCGAAGGGGTGAAACAATACCTCAAAAAATGCTTTGTTTATACCACCCCTTCGGGGTTTTGTACAAATAAATTTTCCCTTTACTATAATCATGTCAGCCCTTCGGGCTTAATTGGATCGTGTGTTAGATTTTTACTTGATTGCGCAACTCGCCATTGAAGAAAGCCTGCACATTGCCCAGCGTAACATTGGAGATTTGTGTCAATGCTTCTTGTGTAAAAAATGCCTGATGCGCCGTGATGATAACATTGGGAAAACTCATCAGTCGCTGAATGGTATCATCCTGAATAATATCGCCGCTGAGGTCGCGGAAAAATAATTTTTCTTCTTGCTCGTACACATCAATACCGAGGCTACCCAGCTGGCCATTCTTGAGTGCATGAATGGCGGCTTTTGTATCTACCAAACCACCCCGGCTAGTGTTGATGAGCATCACGCCTTTTTTCATTGTAGCCAAACTCGATTCATTAATCATGTGGCGGGTGCTGTCCATCAGCGGGCAATGCAAGGAGATTATGTCAGCCGATGCAAACATGTCGGGCAGGTTGGTATAGGTAACGCCCATGGCTTCCAAATCTTTGTTGGCTACCACATCAAAAGCCAGCACGTTGCAGCCAAAGCCCAGCATAATTTTGGCAAATGCCTGACCAATATTGCCGGTGCCTACTACGCCTACGGTTTTGCCAAACACATCAAAACCCAACAAGCCATTCAATGCAAAGTTTTGCTCCCGTACCCGGTTGTAAGCCTTGTGCGTTTTGCGGTTGAGCGTCATCATCAAGGCCAAGGCATGCTCGGCCACGGCCTGTGGCGAATAGGCTGGCACACGTACCACACCAATGCCATGTGCAGCTGCAGCTGCTACATCTACATTGTTGAAACCCGCACAGCGCAAGGCGATTAACTTTACACCAAGGGCAGCCAGTTTTTCAATAATGCCTGCATGACAATGGTCGTTTACAAAAATGCATACTACGTCGGCACCTTCTGCCAGCTGCACGGTATGGCTGCGCAGTTGTACATCAAAGAATTCGAGATCATAACCAAAAGCGGCATTTTCTTTTTCAAAAAAACGGATATCATAAGGTTGAGCACTATAAAAAACAATCTTTTGCATGCATATAAATTAATGCAGCAAAATACTTCAAATAGCGGCACAAAAAATCAGCCGTTTGTAATTTGATGGCCCTAGAAATTGACTACAAAAACTACTGACATCTACTATAGCTACAGAAGGACGTACCGCTATTTATTGTATTTTTTCAGCGTGAAAAAATGTCTCCTCTTTATAGCCTTATTTGTGGTAGCCGGTATGGGTATTGGTTGGGCGCAGCCTGCTGCATCCTACTGGCAACAGCAAGCCAATTATCAAATACAGGTTCGGCTGAATGATACCACCCATAGTTTGGATGGTACTGTATCCATTCAGTACATCAACAACTCGCCGGACACCCTGCATTTTTTGTGGATTCATTTGTGGCCCAATGCCTACAAAAATGAAAGCACCGCATTTGGCGAACAAACATTGCTGGAAGGCAATCTCGACTTTTATTTTTCCAAAGCCGATGAAAAAGGCTACATCAACCGGTTGCAGTTTACAGCCAATGGTTTGCCCGCTGCGCTGAAAGATCATCCTACGCATATCGACATTGCACAACTGCAACTACCGATACCATTATTGCCCGGACAGCAGCTGCAATTGCGAACACCATTTCATGTGCATTTGCCGGCTTTGTTTAGCCGCTCCGGACAACGCAAGCAGTTTTATGCAGTAGCCCAATGGTTTCCCAAAATTGCGATGTACGATGCCGATGGCTGGCACCCCATGCCCTACCTTTCTGTAGGCGAATACTACAGCAACTTTGGCAACTACGATGTGCACATTACACTGCCCGACAACTATGTAGTAGCTGCTACCGGCGACTTGCAAAGTGCTGCAGAAAAAGCATGGATGCTAAAAAAGAAATCGGCGCCAGTAGTTAGTGCCCCAGTCAAAAAAGAATTGTTTAAAACCGGTAAGCAGCCTGAGCCATTTCCTGTGCCGGCTTCCAGCAGAAAAATGAAGACGTTGCATTTTGCAGCCAACAACGTGGTAGACTTTGCCTGGAGTGCTGACAAGCGTTTTATTGTAAAACACGACACCTGCAACATTGCCAACCGTACCATAGATGTGTGGAATTATGTATTGCCGGAAGATGCAGAACGCTGGCAGCAAACCATCTCTTTTACCAAACGAGCTTTGCGTTTTTACAGCCAGCAATTAGGTGCATACCCCTACCCGCAGGTGTCGGTAGTGGCATCACCGGGTAGCGAAGCCGATGGCATGGAATATCCCATGATTACATTGCTGAATGTAAAACTGAAAAACGAAGCCATGCTCGACCAGATTATTGCCCACGAAGTAGGCCACAACTGGTTGCAAGGAATACTGGCCAGCAATGAAAGAAACCATGCATGGATGGATGAAGGGATGAATACGTTTGTTGAACGGAAGTACATGCAGACATACTATCAGCATACCAATAAAGGCGCAAAAGTGCCTGCTGATTTTATGCAAGTGTTGCAACAATTGTATGTATCCCGCCATGAAGACGTACCCATCATCAATACACCGGATACGGTGTTTCCATTGACACACTATCCGGCCGTGTACAACAAGGCTGCAGACTGGATGGAGCTATTAGAAAAACGCATTGGCAAAAACAACATGCAGGTATTGATGCAGCAATATTTTCAGCAATGGCAATTCAAACATCCGTCGCCACAGGCCTTTCAGCAAATGGCAGAAAGTGTAACGCAGTCTTCATTACAAGATGTTTTTTCATTGCTGCACAAAACAGGACCACTTACACAACCAGCAAAAAAAACGACCAAACCAACAGGCTTTTTCAGCTTTGCTTACAACGACAGTGTTCGATACATCAATCTGGCACCGGCGCTGGGCTATAACATGTATGATAAATTTCAGGTAGGGCTCACTATCAACAACTACAATATTCCCAACAACAAATTGCAGTTTGTGCTAACGCCCATGTTTGCCACGGGTAGCAAAACCATTACGGGGTATGGCCGCATTGGTTATCATTGGTTTGGCAAGGGCACCATCAAGCGGTTTGAATTGTACACAGGCCTTGCCAGGTTCAATACAAACGATGGCATTGATAGTGTAGGTGGTTCTATTTACAGCGGCTTCAGCAAAATTGCACCGGGCATACAACTGCAACTAAAGCCACGCAATAGCTTAAGTACTTTACAACGTACTATAGATTTCAGAACCTTCATCATCAGCGAACAACAGTTGAGTATTGGCAGCCCGCCTCCGCCGGGAGATACCCTTTTTTACAGTCGCAAAAACGGCTCCATCACTACCATCATTCCGCAGTTGACATTTACCTGGGCTCAACAACGTAAACTTTATCCATGGAGTGTAGCCTTACAAGTGCAGCAGGTAAAAGACATTGTACGCAGTAGCATTACTGCAAAATATTTTCTGCACTACGACAAAACCGGTAAGGGCATTGACATCCGTTTGTTTGCAGGAAAAATTTTCTACCTCACAGAAAAAACAACCACTGTACGCAATAACAACAGCCGCTATCATTTTACCATGCATGCCCCCAATGGTGCACAAGATTACACGTACAGTTCACCTTTTATGGACCGCAACCAATCGGTGGGTGTAGCGGGCAGGCAAATAACTATGCGGGATGGTGGCTTTAAATACCGTAGCGATTTTAGCGCCGTAGTGCCGGGCCTCAAAACCAATGGTGTAGACTATTTCGACAACTGGCTGATAGCATTGAATGCCGACATCGATATACCCAATAAATTCAATCCATTGAGTGTGCTGCCCTTCCCTACTTCATTCAAAATTTTTGCTGATGTAGGCACTTCTGCTTCGCCATGGATGGCTGGTAGCACTCAGCAAAAGTTTTTGTACAGTATTGGTGTTCATCTCCCACTGCTCAATGCTATTCATGTGTATTATCCTGTGTTGCAGAGTGCGGCATTCAAAGAGCCCAACAGTGTAAACGATCCTTTTAAAGCGGGTGGCCCCAGCTGGTGGCAAAAACGACTCACGTTTAGCATCGACATACAAGCGTTATCACCCAAAGTGTCTGGCATTAAGTTGTTGTGATGGCAATGGTTCATCACATACAATTCCTGAAGTATGCAGATATAGATTTTGCGAAATGGGATTACTGTATCCATTCGGCAAATAACGGATTGGTGTATGCACTTAGCGGCTATCTACATTGCATTTGCCCACAATGGGATGCCTTAGTGATGGGTGACTACGAAGCCGTTATGCCTTTGCCACAAAAAAAGAAATGGGGCATTGCATACCTCTACCAGCCGTGGGGGCTGGCACAAGGCGGCATATTTAGCCGGCACTTACTTACTGCCGAAATAGAAGCTGCTTTTTACAATGCAGCCACACAGCATTTCAGGTACGGCACATTCGATGGAAATGAAACGCATTGTCTCAGGAATACCCCAAAAACAAAGATCACTTGGCGTAATAATTTTGTATTGCCGCTTTCCAGGCCATACGAAACCTTGTACAATCAATACGACAAGGATGCACAGAAAAATATTCGCCGTGCAAATCGGTATCAGCAGTTTGTTTGTAACAATGTAACTGTTGAAGAAGTAGCAGCATTATATACAGCACAATATGGCCAGTTGAATTCTGAAGCCAACTCTGCACAAATGCAAAGGTTGATAGCTGCCGGAAAATGGTTACAGTATCAAGGCCTCGGCTTTGTACAAGCGGTACGAGACACCAATACCAACAGCTTATTATGTGCCGGATTGTTTGGCCTGTACCGAAGCAGAATTTACTACATATTGGGTGCTCCAACCACGGATGGCCGCAACCATCAATCGGTGTATTTAATGCTGGATAGCGTTATTGCAGCATACGCAACAAAGGCCAGCCTGTTTGATTTTGAAGGTTCAGATATTCCGAATGTCGCTTCGTTTTACAGCAAGTTTGGCAGTATAAACAAGCCATATCCTTGTGTGCATATCAACCGGCTACCGTGGCCAATCAACAAGTTGAAATCATAGCATTATAAACCAATGGCGGCGGCACTCATGCGCTTCAGCAAAATTTGCTCCGCTATCGTCATGTCAACCGGTGTGGTAATTTTTATATTCGTTTCTTCTCCTTCCATCAAGTGCACATCTATACCAAAAGCTTCTACTACCGTAGCTTCATCGGTAAATTTTTCTTTATACTCAATTTGATTGATGGCAGGCAGCAAAATCTTACTGTGAAAGGTTTGCGGCGTTTGCACCACTCTAAACTGAGTTCTATCTACAGCCATGCTACCCGAAGCAGTAAGCTGGCGAATGCTGTCTTTAGCGCCAATGGTGGGTATAGCCGAGCCATTGAGCATCGCCGAATCGTAGCAGTAGCGAATGAGTTGTGGTGTTACCAAACAGCGTACGCCATCATGCACAAATATGATGCTGTCGTTGGCTGCCATAGTAGCTCCATTTCTTACAGAATGAAATCGTGTTTCGCCGCCTGCTGTAAAAACAAAACGATCCGGATTAAAGTAGGCATCAACAATTTCACGGCCCTTCTCAATGTGTTCTTCTGGCAGTACCAGCACCACAGTCAGGTCTTCATAAGCGTCTAAAAAAGCTTTCAGCGTATAGTACAACACAGGCTTGCCCAACAGGGGCAAAAACTGTTTGGGCAAATCGCTGTTCATACGTTTTCCGGCACCGCCGGCTACTACTATGGCATATTTTTTCATGGCTGATGGTTTACAAATACCTGCTATGGAAGATCTGACACAAAAATGCGGCCCCAATGTATTGCCAGTTGTCAATGTTCATAAAAAACATGCAAAAAAATAATGTTGGCTTAACCTGTGAGCAACAGCATCTTTATGAGTTTAGTCACGAAGCAGTGCAAAATAATCGGCAACTTTGCTCCTCAAATCTATTGTATGAAGACAACCGTTTGGGCTTTGCTGGCACTACTATCGCTGGCTGCCTGCAAAACCACTCCGCAAGAAAACAGCAGCACCGAAACAAGCACTGCCGCTGCCATTCCTGCTACGTTAGAAGACAGCATGTACAAGTTAGTCATTGCCATGCACGATGAAGCGATGCCCAAAATGAACCAGCTGAAAGGCTTGCAAAAAACGGCACAGCAACAAATTGATTCGCTGAAAGCCACTAAAAATAAAGCCAACGAAATGCTGATGATTCGGTTGGAAAAAGTAAAGCTGCAACTGGCAGCTGCCGAAAAAGGCATGGACGATTGGATGGCACAATTTGAGCCCGACCCCAAGCAACCTACTACCGAAGAACGTGGCGCTTACTTCAAAGACCAGTATGAAAAAGCCAAAGTAATGCGTGACAATATTTTCATTTCGTTGGATAGCGCTGCAGCCATCATCCGCTAAGCATTTTTTCCACCGAAGTACTGCAACTCTTCGCTCACATCCAGAAAAGGATAACGGGTGGAGAGTTGTTGCGTTTTGGCCAACATGCTTTTCAAAAATTGCTGGTGTGCCGCAGTATCCGGATGCAAAGGCCGATGCTGCATGGCGGTACGTAACTGCTCCAGTGGCTGCATGAGCAACAGTGTTTCTTCATCAAAAGTGGAGGCAGAAAATTTCTCCCACACGTAGCGGGTGGCAGCGTAGTTGGGGTGCACCATGTCTTCTGCATAAAAGCGATAATCCCGTAAATCGTCGATGATTAATTCATAAGCAGGAAAATAAAAAACATCATCAAACTGATGTTGCATTTGTGCGACAGCCAAATGCAAGGTTCCCTTGCTACGATTGTTTTCTACCAAGCCTTCCCGGTAATGCCGCACAGGGCTAATGGTAAACAGTATTCGAATGGATGGACTGAAAGCCCGAACCTGTGTAATCAGTTTTTCTAATGCAGCGTTTATTTCTTGAAGTGTAGCCAACCGGTGTACAAAATGATTGGCCGGTACTTTGTGGCAGTTAGCAGCCACCTGACCAACAGAGCCGCCCAAAGCATTACTATTCAATTCGTATAAAAACGCAGAGCCCAGTGTCAAAATGAGCCAATCAGCTTGTTGTAAAAATTGATGTGCCTGCTCAATGGATGCGTTGATGCCTTGCAGGCATTGTTTTTGATTGGGATGTGAAAATTGCCCATGAAAATCCCACGACGTCCAGCAATCATTGGCAAAAAATAAATCATCTGCCGTATATGTCCGCTGCTCGATCCATGATTGTACTGCTTGCTGTATGCTTACCGGGTTGAACAAAATGCCATTCGGATTTTCGAGCACTGGCATTTTCATACTGCGCAAACGACTGCCCATGTGGTCGGTAAAGCAACTGCCCACCAGCGCCACTTTCTGCCGGATGTTGATGCGCTGCGGCAACGGCTTTACGGACAGTTCCAATCTGAAATCCATGTACGTGACGTTTGACCTTTATACAAAAATGGATGCTGACATGGCCAGGGCTTCTTGCAGGACCTCTTCATCGATAGGATAACGAGAATGCTGTTGTGCAAATGCCACGATGGCTTCTGTAGGCATGTTGCCCACCAAATCATCGTTGGCCATGGGGCAACCGCCAAACCCTTTTAGTGCTCCATCAAAACGACGACAACCAGCTTGCCACGCAGCCTCCAATTTGGGCTGCATGTTGTGCGTACTGCTGTGCAAGTGTACGCCTATTTGCATGTCAGGAAAAGCTTCGATTGTAGCAGCAGTGACCGTTTGTACCAATGCGCCATCAGCTACGCCAACAGTATCCGCCAGTGCAATCTGTTGAATGCCGATTGTTTTTATGCGGCTAATCCACTCTTGCACAATTTCCGGATTGTAAGCATCTCCATAGGGATTGCCAAAACCCATGCTGATGTACACCAATAACGATTGATGCTTTGCTATTGTCAACTCCTGAATGCGTTGCAGTCGCTCCCAGTTTTCGTCAATGCTGCTGTTGCCATTGCGCTGCTGAAAGCTAGCAGAAATACTAAAGGGAAATCCCAACACATCAATGGCATCATATTGCAAGGCATCGGCAGCGCCACGTTCATTGAGCACAATGGCGAGAAGCTTTGTATGGCTGTTGCCTTTATCAAGCTGCCGCATCACGTCGTGACTGTCGGCCATTTGTGGTATGGCTTTGGGTGACACGAAACTCACACAATCGAGTGTATCAAAACCTACCTGCAGCAGTTGCTGAATGTAACGCACTTTGCTTTCAGTAGCTATAAAATGCGGCCATCCCTGCATGGCATCTCTCGGGCATTCGGTGATGTACACTTTATCGGTCATGCAAACAATCGTTGTTTCATTGCTTCATACATTATCATACCAGCTGCAACAGATACATTGAGTGATTCGAATGTACCAGCCATCGGAATTTTGAATACCGCATCGCTTTGCTTTTGCAAACCGCCAAACACGCCTTTGTCTTCGCTACCCATTACCACAGCGCAAGGCTCGGTGAGGTTGAGTTCATGTAACATAGTGCTTGCAGTCATTTCACTGGAAAAAACTTTGATGCCGTTGAGGTGCAAGGTGTCCACGGCTTTCATCAAACTATTGACCCGGCAAATGTGCAGTTGCTCCAATGCGCCGGCACTCGATTTCATGGCATCCTCACCCAAAGCGGCTACGCCTTTGTCGGGTATGATGAGTGCATGCACCCCACAGCAAACAGCCGACCGTGCAATGGCACCAATGTTTCTTACATCGGTCACGCCATCGAGGATGAAAAACAAAGGTGCTTCGCCTTGTTCCGTTACAAAATCAATCACCTGTTGCAAGTCGAGGTATTGCACAGAAGCACGAAAAGCAATCACACCCTGATGCTGCACATTGGTCAGTTGATTGAGCTTTTCAATGGGTACATATTGAATGGGCACATTGCACTGTTTGGCCAGTTCTTTTATCTGCGCCACATTATCGCCGGAAGCGTTTTTAAACAACAGAATTTTATCGACGCCACTGCCTTGCTGCAGGGCTTCTATCACCGGATTTCTACCCGCAATGATGTTTTTTTTCTTGATGAACATAGTTATGATTTAGGCCGCATCAGCAGGTAAAAATTGTACAGCCATGCCGGAAAACAAATAATGAACAACAATGCAGCCAGTGCAAATTTCACACATACCATCCAATACACCAATGCCGGAGAGTATGCTGGCACAAAGTTGAGCAGCCAGCCCAGCATAAAAGCATTTTCGATAGCATCGAGTATGCCCGGCACCCAGGGCAGCAAGAGCAAAATTCCGCTTAGTTTTTGCAAGCGTTCGATTGGCCATTGGTTCAATAAGAATTGTATGCCTTTGGCAAAAAAGAAACTGTAAGCAGTAAGAAAACCGTAGTCAATCAGGTTATTCCAAAGGGCTGTATTGTTGAGGTATTGCCATGCCTGCAATATTTCATCCACCCTGGCTACCGTGCCGGCAAATTCAAGGTCAAGAATACCCATGGGTGTGGTAGCTGTTTTCAGCGCAGCACCTTGTATGGCCATCACAATAAGCATGATGAGTGCCGGAAAGCCGGCGATGCGAAATGTTGGACTCCCCATGCGTTTCATGTGAGGTATAGCCATTTGATTTAATAAAGAAATGTACGAAGGATAATGGTGCGGACAACAAAGCCCCGGCTTTTGGCCAGGGCTTTGGTTTATAGCGTTCAATGCTTATTTCAATTTGAATGCTTTCTTCACCTTGGGTACGTAGTCGAGTTTTTCCCAGGTAAAGAGTTCTACTTTCTTTTTGAACGTTTTACCGTCTGTTCCTTTGAAAGTTTTCTCAACGATTTCGTTTTTGCGGCCCATGTGTCCGTATGCAGCAGTTTCGCTATAGATGGGATTGCGCAATTTGAGGCGCTGCTCAATGAAGTAAGGACGCATGTCGAACAGGCCTTCTACAATCTTAGCAATTTCACCATCGCTGAGTTTCACCTTAGCAGTACCGTAAGTATTCACGTTGATAGATGTGGGCTGAGCCACACCAATAGCGTAAGAAACCTGTACCAGTACTTCGTCGCAAACGCCGGCGGCTACCAGGTTTTTGGCAATATGGCGGGTAGCGTAAGCAGCGCTACGGTCTACCTTGCTGGGGTCTTTGCCGCTGAAGGCACCACCACCGTGTGCACCTTTACCACCATAAGTATCTACAATAATTTTACGGCCAGTCAAACCGGTATCGCCATGGGGGCCACCAATTACAAACTTGCCGGTGGGGTTAATGTGATACTTGATTTTATCGTTGAACAGGCTGGCGTATTTTTTGTACTTCGCCTTCACTCTTGGAATGAGGATGCTTACAATGTCCTTCTTAATTTTTTCCAGCATTTTAGCTTCTGTATCAAAATCATCGTGCTGGGTAGAAACTACAATAGCATCGATACGAACTGGTTTGTTGTTATCGTCGTATTCAAGTGTTACCTGGCTTTTAGCGTCAGGACGCAGGTATTTGATTTGCTTGTTTTCGCGACGCAATGCAGCCAGTTCAATCAAAATTTTATGCGCCAGATCGAGAGCCAAAGGCATGTAGTCATCTGTTTCATTGCTGGCGTAGCCAAACATCATGCCCTGGTCGCCGGCGCCTTGTTCTTCTTTCTTTTTGCGATCAACACCCTGGTTGATGTCAGAAGATTGTTCGTGAATAGCAGAGAGAATACCGCAGCTATTGGCTTCGAACATGTACTCGCTTTTGGTATATCCAATTTTGCGAATTACATCACGGGCAATGTCTTGTACATCGAGATAAGCCTTGCTTTTTACTTCGCCGGCCAATACTACCTGACCTGTAGTTACCAATGTTTCGCAAGCCACTTTGCTATTAGGGTCGATGGCCAGAAAATTGTCGATGAGTGCATCTGAAATTTGGTCGGCTACTTTGTCGGGATGGCCTTCGCTTACGCTTTCAGAAGTGAATAGGTATGGCATAAAATTGTTTTTTTCGCCCGCAAATATAGGCGCAGGCTCTTTATGTATTAGAGTTTGGAATAAATGATGCGCAATTGCATTTTCTTATTGGGATCGGGATGGTTGCTACCGGCCAGTCTGATACGACCATTACCGGGGAGGTTGGCTATCTGATTGCCGGATGTTACCAGTCGGAACACATTGGAAGGATAAGAAAAATTGTTGCTGTTGCAATTTTGGTACCACAGGTAGTAAGGAGATGACAACCGGAACTCATACACAGGTTCTTTTCGGGTAACTACACCCTGAATGTAACGGGTCATGTTCATGTAATACCGGGCAAGCGGTTCACCATTCACCATTTCCAGTCGGCTTGGGCCGCCAAAATAGAAGTACTCGATGCCCGAGCTTGGGAAGCAGAAATAGTTGGTGAGTGGCGCCATATCATAAGGTATGCCCTTGTAAATATTACCAGTATCAGCCACATCAAGATACAGTAATGTTGGCGGCAGCAGCTGCGAATATGGGGTTGATCCGTTGGGACTCATTTCCGTAACCCTGAGCTCTGCCCGGTGAATAATGCGGTTCGTGAGGCTTTGCAAACCGGGGATTTTAATTTTCACCTCGGTGCCCGGAGCGTTTTGGATGTACAGCTGTGTACTGCCTTTGTTGGGATCCGGATTCATGAAACTCATGATTTCGGCTCCGCTTCTGTTGCGGTCAAACTTCATAGCGTGGCCGCACAAAGAAGAAAACGGCATGCGGGTGGAAGTAGTATCTATTCTTCCTGTGGACAATACCTTGGCTCTGTAGTAAAACTCTATACCTGTGTTAGCACCGTTCAATTGAAAATACAACAAGGCATTGGCCGGTCCTTCGCATTGCAGCGCAAAGCCCTTGAAGTATTCTTTAAATAAACTATCGCTTTTAAAAGCTCCCGTTCCGGAAGAATCCTGACGAAACAGCGCTTCGGCTAATGAACGGTTTAGTGGTATACGCAGCTGACGGTTTACCTTTTTGTACAACGAATCGCCACGCTTAATTTCTATCGTATCCCGAAACTGACGGGGCATCATTGTTTTTTCACCCCAAAAACGGCTGGTATTGGCAGCCAAATCGGGTTGTAAAGTATAATTAGGGCGAACGTTGCTGTCAGCATACATTTTTCTGTCGGCCTCGTACAACCTCAACCTTACGGGGCTTACACTATCGCCGTAATAGCCGGCATAGTCCAGCACCAACACAGCTGAGTCGAAGGCGGTAATGCTATCCAAAGAAATGGTGTAGGGAAAGAGGTTGGGCTTCAATTCAAAAAAAAGCGTCGACCGTGAGCTACCAAACAGCGGGTCATTGTCAATGGCGCCAGCCACATGTGCTTCGCTAATGAACATGCGGGTAGAATCTGGCGGAATGACATTGAAGGCATTCACTTCCAGTACAGTATCAAAGGTGTTGATATTATCCACGGAAGGGATAAGATCGCTACCCAAGGTGGTGTTTTCAATTTTGGTACAGGCTGCTGCTAACAGTACAAGGAGCAAGGCGGAAGCTCCGGGCTTCAGAAATCTATTCACCAGGTCAGTCTTTTATTGAATGGAGGAAATGCCAAAAAATCAGTTGTCGGCAAGGTCGTTATAGAGGTTCAAATAGTCTGTTAAATCAGCGTCGCGCCCCATGTGGCGCAATACTTTCTTGCCTTTTACCTTACCAAAATCTTTGATGATAGAAGGATGCATCTGCTCATCGGGTTCGCCAAATGTGATGGCATCGGCCCAGGTAGCGCCACCCCGTATCATAGCCAGGTTAGAGCCATCGGCAAAGGCTGCCAGGTCTTTTTCCTTGAGTACATCACTTATCTGAGCCACTTTTACAAAGTTTTCGCCCAGGTTGTCGGTAAATGTTTCCGGGCCAACAGTGTACACACACTTGCTGTGAGCAAATACTGGTTCTTTTTTATATACCGTTTTCAAATACAGGGGAATCAATCCGGTCATCCAGCCGCTGCAATGGATCACATCCGGAGGCCAGCCAAATTTCTTCACTGTTTCAAGGGCACCTTTGCAAAAAAATACGGTGCGGAGGTTGTTGTCTTCAAACCACTTTTCTTCCTCGTCATGAAACACAAACTTGCGTTTGAAAAGGTCTTCATTGTCGAGGAAATATACCTGCAAGCGGGCATTAGGCAGGCTGGCTACCTTAATTTGTAAAGGAAAATCATCATCGTCCACACTCACATTGATGCCACTCAACCTTACCACTTCGTGCAAGCGGTGGCGCCTTTCGTTGATGGTGCCAAACCGGGGCATGATGCATCTAACCTCCAGATTATTATTGTTCGACAATATCGCCAGGCGATTCATTGTCTCCGCAAATTCCGTCAGCTCCAGGTAGGGCGACATCTCGTTGGCGATGAATAAAATTCTTTTCTTTGTGCTCATTCAACCACAGTTTTTTCCTTTCAAAAGGTGGGCAAAGGTACTGAAAATAGTGTTTCAGACAGGTTGACAAAGCCGAAGCTCCGCCAAATCATTCCACATCCATGTTAATAGTACGTACCAACAGCGCTTTGCAAAAGGCCATGGCCATGCAGCAGCCCTATCATGTACAAACCGCTTTTGTGCCCACCATGGGTGCCTTGCATGATGGCCATTTGCAACTGGTACATGCCGCACGGCAGCAAGCCCGGCTGGTAGTGGTCAGCATTTTTGTGAACCCCACACAGTTTAATGATGCCGCCGATTTTGTACACTATCCTGTAAGTATAGAGCAAGACATACAACTGCTGGAAGCTGCGGGTACCGATATTCTATACCTGCCATCAGTAGCCGAAATGTATCCAGCAGGTACAGCTAATTTGGAGCAGTACCCGCTGGGGCCACTGGAAAATGTACTGGAAGGAAAATTCAGGCCAGGGCATTTTCAAGGGGTATGCCAGGTGGTAAGCAGGCTGCTGCAGCAAGTGCAGCCCGGCCTGTTGGTGATGGGCCAAAAAGATTACCAGCAATGCATGGTGGTGCAGGCTATGATCGATTACCTGCAACTGTCGGTACAAATGCTGCGGGTACCTACCAAAAGAGAGTCCGACGGGCTGGCCATGAGCAGCCGCAACCGCCGCCTCAGCCCGGCAGAAAGAATGGCTGCAGTAGCCATGTACCTGGCGCTACAACAAATGGCAACCAATGCCAGGCATTTACCCATAGCAGAACTGGAAGCAAAAGCGGCCAGCCAACTATTGGCTGCAGGCTTTCATAAAATAGATTACATCAGCCTGGTACATGCAGACACACTGCTGCCGGTAAGCGAGCCGGCTACAGAACCCATGCTGGCTATTGCCGCCGCATTTTTGGGGGCCGTTCGCCTTATCGACAACCTGCCCGTGGCACAGCCATAATGCGTTAACAATGTGAGTACTGATTTCTCCCTTATTTTGCCCCCTTATTTGCTGCAACGATGATGATGATGACTGAAGTGCTGAAATCGAAAATTCACCGGGCGGTGGTTACAGAAGCCAACCTGCATTATGTAGGCAGCTGCACCATCGACGAAGACCTGATGGATGCTGCCAACCTGATAGCCCATGAAAAAATTACCATTGTAGATGTAAACAATGGTAACCGCCTCGATACTTACGTCATTAAAGGCAAGCGTGGCTCAGGCATCATTAGCATGAACGGCGCTGCGGCCCGACTGGTGCAGCCCGGCGACATTATTATTATTATGAGCTATGCACAAATGGAATTTGAAGCAGCAAAATCGTTTCAGCCGAAAGTCGTTTTTCCGTTAGAAGGCAATCAACTGTCTGCCTGAGTTTACACACAGGCATCGAATAAACCCGCCCCACCCAACCCGTTTCACTCTTGTAAATTAGCGCCCATGCGTAAGATTAACTATAAGGCGGTTATTCAATATGTAATTGTATTGGGCCTCGGTCTTGGCCTCATTTGGTACAATAGCACCCGCCTGCCACCGCAACAGCTGGAGTATCTCAAGTCTGCCTGGTCGCTGGCCCGCTACGAGTACCTTATTCCGGTATTGGGTGCCCTGCTTTTATCGCACTACAGCCGTGCCCTGCGCTGGATGATGCTCATGAAACCATTGGGCTACACACCATCTAAAATCAATACCTACTTTGCCGTATTGCTCGGTTATTTTTTTAATATGCTGATGCCCCGCCTGGGCGAAGTAATGAAGTGTACCGTGCTGGCGAAATATGAAAAAGTTGCACCAGATAAACTGGTAGGCACTATACTCGTAGAGAGAGCCGTCGACATGATTAGCATGGGCATTGTGGCTATCATTATGGTGGCCATTCAGTTCGATCGCATTGGGGGTTTTGCATTTGATGCCTTTGCTGATATGGTTCGCAATAAAGAAGGGGCTACTTCCTACACAAAACTGTTTGTAATACTTGGCATTTTGCTGGTGCTGATTATTGGCCTGCGTTATTTGTTTGTAAAAAAAGCCGACAGCAAGCTGGTGCAAAACATCAAACGCATTGCCCGTGGAGTGTGGGAAGGATTTAAATCCATTCGCAAAGTGGAAAATCTGCCCCTCTTCATTTTCCATTCTGTATTCATCTGGAGCCTGTATTTATTTGGCATCTGGATAGGTTTCATGGCCTTCCCGCCGGTAGAACATTTGGGCTTTCCTGCCGCTTTGAGTGTGCTCATTTTTGGCAGCATTGGTTTAATAGCCACACCCGGCGGCATCGGTGCCTACGAGTTCATGGTAGAAAAAACACTGGTGCGTTTTGACATACCCAATGTGGTAGGTTTGGCTTTTGGCCGCCTCAACTGGGCTGCCCAAACGGCCATCACGTTGGTGAGTGGTTTGTTTGCCCTTATTGTAATGCCGATTGTAAACCGCAACAAAGAATAATGCGCAAAGCCGACGCCATCCCATCCAAAATTTTCGACCTGCCCACGCTGGCCAAAATGGTAGCTGCCTGGCGGGTAAAAGGCGATACCATCAGCTTCACCAATGGCGTATTTGACCTGCTGCACGAAGGCCATATTTTTTCGCTGAGCCAGGCTGCAGCCGAAGGCAAAAGATTAATTGTAGCGGTGAACAGCGATGCTTCTGTAAAAAGACTGAAAGGCCCTACCCGACCGCTCAACAATGAGCAGGCCCGTGCATTGGTATTGGCGAGTTTGGTAATGGTAGATGCCGTAGTCATTTTTGAAGAAGACACCCCATTACATGTGATTACAACCCTGCTGCCCGATGTGCTGGTAAAAGGCGGCGACTATACTGTGGAGCAAATTGCCGGTGCCAAAGAAGTACTGGCCAATGGTGGCCGGGTGGTCATCAATCCACTCATCGATGGCATATCCACCACGGGGCTAATCCAACGCATGCAGCAACCTGCCTAGTCATTTACTTTCAGAAACTTAACATTGCCCATTTGCGGCCTTCGCTACATTTGAAACGACTGTAGAAGATGCATTTGTATGGCTGAGAAGAAACGTTCCATTATTCCGAGAGATATTAGCTGGCTGAGTTTTAACGCCCGGGTATTGCAGGAGGCCAACGATCCTACTGTACCCCTCAAAGAACGCATTCGTTTTTTAGGCATTCACTCCAATAATCAGGATGAATTTTTCCGGGTACGGGTAGCTACGCTAAAGCGTATGCAACTGGTGATGAAGAAAGGCGTAAAAGCCGCCATGCACCTCGAAAAATCGCCAGATCACATACTGGAAGAAATACACAAAGTGGTGCTGCAACAACAGCATGAATTTGCCCGTATTTGGGAGAATATTTTGGGCGAACTCCGCAAGCAAAAAATTCATTTCATCAACGAAAAACAACTGAGCAAAGAGCAAGAGCTTTTTGTAGAAAAATACTACGATGATGAAGTGAGCCCCAACCTCATTCCGCTGATGATAGAAGACATTCCGAAGATGCCTTACCTGCGGGATAAGTCTATTTACCTCGGGGTGGTAATGCGCAAAAAAAGCAAGTCGTACCAACAGAAATATGCACTGATAGAAATACCGGCCAAAGCAAACGGCCGTTTTGTGTTGTTGCCTTCCAAAGCAGGTGAGCAACACATTATGCTGTTGGAAGATGTAATTAGGTATAACCTCAAACACATTTTTGCCTACTTCGATTTCGACAGTTTTAATGCCCATCTTTTTAAAGTAACCAAAGATGCTGAGCTCGACATCGACAACGATATCAGCACCGATATTGCGCAAAAAATTGAGAAGGGCATCAAGCGGCGCCGCGAAGGCAAGCCCGTACGTTTTGTGTACGACAAAGACATGGATGCCGGCTTGCTCGAATACCTCATGCGCCGCCTCAATCTGAGCCGCAAAGACAACCTGATTCCCGGTGGCCGCATCCACAACTTTCGTCACTTCATGGATTTTCCGGATGTGTTCAACACCCGCAATCCACGTAAGCCATCTTTCATACACCCGGCATTGGATGATGGCAAAAAAATGTTTGATGTATTGAAGCAGCAAGATGTGTTGCTCTCTTTTCCATATCATTCATTTACCTCACTCATACACCTGCTGCGGGAAGCTGCCATGGATGCCGACGTGCAAAGCATAAAGCTCACAGCATACCGTTTGGCTAGCAATAGCAAAATTATCAATGCCCTCATCAATGCGGTACGCAATGGCAAAAAAGTAACGGTGGTGCTGGAATTGAAAGCCCGTTTTGATGAAGAGGCCAACCTCTACTGGAAGGAAGTATTGGAGCAGGAAGGCGTGAAAGTGTTAACGGGTGTACCCAACATGAAAGTGCATGCCAAAGCTTGTGTGATCACCCGCAAATCGGGCAACCGCCTCATGCATTATGGCTTCATTAGCACGGGCAATCTCAACGAAAAAACAGCCCGCATTTATGGTGATCATTGCCTTCTCACCAGCAATCGCCTCATCATGGCTGATGCCAACCGGTTGTTCAATTATTTAGAAAAACCAACAGCTGGCATGGCGCCATTGCGGGCTTGCAAAACGCTGTGGGTTTGCCCCACGGGCATGCGCAAAAACATACAGGCCTGCATCAACAAAGAGATCGCCAACGCCAAAGCCGGCAAGCCTGCAGCCATTACCATCAAAATCAATTCGCTGAGTGATCAATTGCTCATTGAACATTTGTACAAAGCAGCGCAAGCAGGTGTAGCTGTCCGCTTAATTGTGCGGGGTATTTTCTGTGCTGTATTTGATGACCTGAAGCCCAAGCCAGCCATCAAACCGGTGTGCATCAGCATTGTAGATGAATACCTGGAACATGCACGGGTACTGGCTTTTCACAACAATGGCAAACCGCAGCTGTACATTTCTTCTGCCGATTTTATGGTCCGCAACCTCGACCATCGGGTGGAAGCTGCCGTACCCATCACCGACCCCGACATCAAGCAAGAACTGCTCGACATATTGGACATTCAGCTCAGCGATAACGTGAAGGCCCGCAAACTGGAAGGCAAACTGAAAAACGAATACGTGCCCACCAAAGGTCAACGCAAAATCAAATCGCAGATTGAAGTGTACAAATACCTCGCTGCCAAAAAACTGGCATCCCCTGCTCATCCCCGTTTTGATGAAAGCGATAAAGTGAGCAGGTTGTCATAATGGTATGCGGTTTAGATTGGACTCGGATTAACGCAGATGAAAACGGATTTTCGCAGAAAATAAAAAACGCTGTGCAATCTGTGCGAAAAACTCAGCTCCGTGAGCTCCCCTTCAAATGGATAAAATAGCCTTTATTTGGGCATGCGTTTGGCAGCAATAGATATTGGTAGCAACGCAGCCCGTCTGCTCATTTCAGATGTGCTGCACGATGAAAAAGGCAAGCCTGTTTTCAGTAAAATAAATCTGGTGCGGGTACCCCTCCGGCTGGGTATGGATGTATTTGCAGAAGGAAAAATTTCACCGCACAGAACGGGCATGATTTTGCAAACCATGAAGGCTTACAAACACCTCATGAATGCCTACGATGTAAAACACATGAAAGCCTGCGCCACCAGCGCCATGCGTGATGCCAGCAATGCCCCCGACATTCTGCGCAAAATAAAAATGGAAACCGGCATTGATATTGAAGTAATCAGCGGCTCGGATGAAGCCGCCATGATTTACGAAAACCACATTGCCGAAAACATGGACACCGACCACAACTACCTGTACATTGATGTAGGCGGCGGTAGCACCGAAACAACCTGCTTTTCCAAAGGCAAACTGGTCTTCAAACAATCCTTCAATATTGGCACCATCCGCTTACTCAAAGGCATGATAGCCGAATACCAGTGGGATGTGATGAAAGATACCATCAAGCGAAATGTAAAAGGGCTGAGCAATATGGTTGCCATTGGCAGTGGCGGCAATATCAACAAAGTTTTTTCCATGTCGAAAAAGAAAGATGGAAAGCCGCTATCGCTGGAAACCTTGCGGGATTATTACAAAGAGTTCAGCAGTTTTTCCTTAGAAGAAAGAATGCTGCATTACAACCTGCGGGAAGACCGTGCCGATGTAATTTTGCCCGCCCTGCAAATTTACATCAATGCCATGCGATGGGCAGATGCCGATCTTATTTATGTACCCAAAATTGGATTGGCCGACGGCTTGATTCAACACCTGTACATGCAGCTATCCGACGCTGAAAAACAACTTTGATATCGAATGGTTAAAGTAGCTTAGATGAACAATACAAAACTTGCTTGTACTGTTTTTTCACCTATGGCAATTGTTCTTCTTGCCCCAAAAATATTTTTATGAGCACCTATTCTGCAGTAAAAAAAGTAACGACCAATACCTTGCTGAAAATGAAAACCGATGGCAGCAAAATTGCCATGATAACGGCCTACGATTTTTCGTTTGCCCGGTTGTTTGACCAAGCCGGTATTGATGTGATTTTGGTGGGCGACAGTGCCAGCAATGTAATGGCCGGACATGAAACCACATTACCACTTACACTCGATCAAATGATATACCATGCACAAAGTGTAGTGCGTGGTGTGCAACGTTGTTTGGTGGTGATTGATATGCCCTTTGGCACCTACCAAAGCAACAGCGATATTGCCGTAGCTTCTGCCATTCGAATTATGAAAGAAACAGGTGGTCACAGCCTGAAACTGGAAGGAGGTCGTGAGGTATTAGATAGCATAAAAAAAGTGGTGGATGCCGGCATACCGGTGATGGGTCACTTGGGATTGACACCACAAAGCATTTACAAATTTGGCACTTATACGGTACGGGCCAAAGAAGAAGCTGAAGCACAAAAACTACGGGAAGATGCATTAACGCTGCAAGAAGCAGGTTGCTTTGCCATTGTGCTCGAAAAAATTCCTGCCAGCCTTGCTAAAGAAGTATCGGAAAGTTTACACATTCCTACCATTGGCATTGGCGCTGGTGTGAACTGCGATGGTCAAGTGCTGGTAATGCATGATATGCTCGGCATCAATACGGAATTTAAGCCCCGCTTTTTACGGCAGTACCTCAACCTGCACGAACAAATCACAGGTGCTGTGCAGCAATACGTGTCCGATGTAAAAGCAAAAGATTTTCCGAGTGAAGCAGAATCGTACTGATGATTTCTGATGTCTGATGTACGATGTCTGATTTTTCATCGCCCACAAAAAACAAATAGGTAATTCAAAGCCCCCTTTAGTGTCCCGATTGCTATCGGGTTGGGGGTTTCCCCCCTCACCTTCTTCACCTCCGCCACAGTTACCACTGATGCTTTATTGCCAAAACTATTACGGATGTACGTGAGCACATCTGCAATTTGCTGATTGGTCAATTGTGGTTGAGCAGGCATGGGTATCACGTATTCTTCACCATCAACGGTCAGTGGTTCTTCAATGCCTTTGAGCACAATATTTATGAGGCGTTTTTTATCGCCCAACACCCATTCGGTTTTTATCAGTGGCGGATTCATGCCACTGATGCCTTTGCCATCGGCCATGTGGCACGACATGCATACCTGCGTGTACACTTTTTTGCCCGCTTCATAATTGGCAGGTTTGCCGGTTTGCAAAAAAGCTGCAGTACACAAAATGACCAGGATGCCTGTAGCAACAAGTTTCTTCATGATGGATGGATTAGACAGCAGCAAAACTAATGGTTGGTATCGCTTAAAAAAGTTTTACGGGCTATAAACAAGGAAAGTAGCTGGATTGTTCCCGCCTTCGACAAACCGGCTTTTTACAGGCCACCTATATTTGCCGCCCAACCAAAGACAGATACATGCGTATTTCCGCACTGCTTATTGTTAGCGCTATGCTAACACAATCGTTAATGGCACAAGACAGTACAGGCACAGGCCTCGACCCCGTGACGGTTACCGCAAGCATCACGCCTTTGCAAGCCTCCAAAACTGGTCGCAATATTGTGGTACTCCGCGGTGAGCAATTTTACCAACTACCCGTACACTCCATTGATGAATTGCTGCGCTACATACCGGGTGTAGAAATGCAGGCCCGAGGACCCATGGGCAGCCAAAGCGATTTGGTCATTCGGGGCGGCACCTTTCAGCAAGTGCTGGTGATTCTCGATGGCATCCGGTTGAACGACCCGCTGACCGGGCATTTCAGCAGCTACATTCCCATTGCCCCTTCGGAAATAGACCGCATCGAAGTATTGAAAGGCGCCTCATCTGCCCTCTATGGTACAGAAGCTGTGGGTGGTGTCATTCACATCATTACAAAAAGCTTTGCCAACCAACGTAAGCAACGAACCACTGCACAAATAGCCATGGGTGAATATGGATTATTCAATGCCAGTGTAGGCGGCACATTTACTACGAAAAAAGGTATTGTAAGTGCAGGCATACAAAGCAACCATGCCACAGGTCAGCAACAGCGGGGCACCAAAGGCTTTTTAGATGCCAGCACCATCTCTGCATCGTACCGCCACCAGTGGAATGAAAAATGGTACACCGCTGCAAGAGTAGCGTACGATTACCGCGACTTTGCAGCGCAAAATTTTTACACCACGTTTGCCAGCGACACCGCCCGTGAACGGGTGATTACACAATGGAATCATGTGCAAACCGGCTATACCGGAAAGCACCTGAAATGGCGGCTGGATGCTGGTTACAAAACCACCGACGACCGATACAGCTTCAACAAACGCAGTACACCCAATCAAAACAATTCATCGGTTTGGCAAGCGTTGAGTGTGGCCGATATTGAGTTATCTGCAAAGAGCAGCATTACTACCGGACTTCAATTTGTGCAAAAGCAAATCAAGAGTAACGACCGCGGTAATCACAGCGTTTCGCAAACAGGTGTATTCGCTGTTTTGCATCAGCAAATAGGTCAATACATTCAGGCAGAACCAGCACTGCGACTGGACATTCACCAACGCAGTGGCGTAGAATTATTGCCCCAATTGAATCTCTCCTACAAACGTAGTTTTTATCAATTGCGGGGGAGTGTTGGACGAACCATACGTGATGCTGACTTTACCGAACGCTTCAACAATTACAACCGGACACTCGTTGCCAGCGGCAGCATTGGCAATCCCGATCTGGAACCAGAAACATCTTGGAGCTACGAAGCCGGCGCCGATGTATGGCTGGCCGAATCCATCAAAATTGCAGCGGGATGGTTTAGCCGCGAACAACGCAACCTGATAGATTTTGTAACTACACCATATGCGCAAATGCCCCGTCAGGTAAACCTTGTACCGACGGGTACCTATGCCTTGGCTAAAAACATTGCCAGTGTGCAAACGAATGGTTTTGAAACAGACATTACCTACCGCAAACAATGGAAGCCGCAGCATTGGCTGCAGGGCAATGCCGGATTGGTGTGGCTCAACAGCAACAGCAATGGCGCTACCCCTGGTTTCTATATCAGCTCTCATGCACGTTTCTTGTTCAACTATGGCATCGTGTATCAATACCACCGCATCACCATTGCGGTGAATGGTTTGTACAAGCAACGCCGCGAACAAAAAGCCAATGCCATCAATGCCAGCATTACCCCCAACTACTGGCTTACCAATGTTCGAATTGATGGCCGCATCAGCAGTCACCTGAGTGTATTTGTGCAGGCAGATAATGTAGGCGATGTGAGCTACAGCGACCTGCTGGGCGCTGTGATGCCCCGCCGCTGGCTGATGGGTGGGGTGAAATGGAACCGTTAATACAACTGTGCTCTCGCAGGCCTCCCGGCCTGTGAGTTAATGGTTACTATTTCGACAATGACTACTAATCCAGTTGTTAAGGCGAGATATGTCGCCTATTTCACATTTCCACTGACATTCAAGTAAAAGTTTATCAAAAAACAAACGTCATCAACCCCTTCTGAAAAATATCCATCTACCAGCCTCTTTGGATTGAAAATTTCACCATCACTTTTCCTTACAAAGACTGTATGAGCAATATTCAAACCAAAATCAACTTCCCATTGCCAGTTATTCAACGACCGAATTTTTTCGCCGATATAAACAAATAATGGGAGGCGTAGTGCAGAGTTTTTTCTAACATCTGCCGCTCTTTCTGAAAGAAGCTTTAGAAGTGTGCTGTCCCCATTAAGAAAGGAAATCTTCTCACTATTAAAAAAAGCTTTAAATGAATTTTCATACTTATTGATGCACTCATTTAAATGAAGAAAATCTGCTATCGCTTCATTTAGAGGAACGTTGATATCAATAAACCTTAAAAATGATTTACTATTTGTATCAAAATCTACGAAGAAGCCTTCATTAAGTACCTTAGAAAAAAGTAAATTAGACTTATCCTTTAAAATATATAAGTCCAAATTAGGATCAGAATATCCATGACGATATATCAATTTCTCCTTTTTAGCAACAAAGCCGGAGTCAATTAATTCAACAAGTTTTTGCTTGTTTACTCTGGCATCATTTTGTCCACAAATTCTATCTGATATTAGGTTCATACAAGTAATGAGAAAAATAATTGCTGACAAATTTTGTTTCCACATTGACATTCGAAGGTAATTGCAGTTAGACTTAGCAAGTTAATAATAAGGCGTCATTTGCTAGTTGTTCCTTCTTAATCAGGTGACCAACTTGAGCGAAGAAACCCACCCCGTCCTAAAGGGAACCCTCCAAAGAGGGGAGAAAACTCTCGGTTCCGGTCTCCGGACTCCGGACTTTCGGTCTCCCGACTTCCGGACTTTTTCCTGCGGATAAAATCCGACCTTTGCGCCGCTCCCGCCGCAATCGAGCGGGGCTATCGATTGCTTAACAAGACAGCTTACAACATGAAAGATTTTTTGCAGGCCCTCCGTTTGGAGGCCACCAATGCCGGCACTTCTACCGGTGCCCAATGGCTCAGCAGTACTGGCAGCCAACTTCAATCTTACTCTCCCGTTGATGCCAGCCTCATTGGCCAGGTAACGGCCACAGATAAAGCCGGCTACGAAGCCGTTGTGGCAAAGGCACAAGAAGCCTTTGTAGCATGGCGCCAGTGGCCCGCACCCCGCCGTGGCGAAGTGGTACGCCAAATTGGTGAAGCCCTCCGCCAGCACAAAGACGCACTGGGCAAACTGGTGAGTTATGAAATGGGCAAAAGCCTGCAGGAAGGCCTGGGTGAAGTGCAGGAAATGATTGACATCTGCGATTTTGCCGTTGGCCTCAGCCGCCAGTTGTATGGCCTGAGCATGCATAGCGAACGCCCCGGCCACCGCATGTACGAGCAGTGGCATCCGCTGGGTGTAGTAGGCATCATCAGTGCCTTCAACTTTCCGGTAGCCGTATGGAGCTGGAACAGCATGCTGGCTTGGGTTTGCGGCGATACCTGCATTTGGAAGGCTTCTGAAAAAGCGCCGCTGTGCTCAGTAGCTTGTCAGCTGATTGTACAAGATGTATTTGCTAAAAACGGCGTACCCGAAGGCGTAAGTTGTATTGTAAACGGTGGCCGCGAAGTGGGCGAATGGATGAGCAACGACCATCGCCTGCCGCTGATTAGTGCAACCGGCAGCACCCGCATGGGCAAGGAAGTAGGCAAAGCCGTAGCCGGCCGTATGGGCCGTAGCCTGTTGGAGCTGGGTGGCAACAATGCCATCATCATCAGCAAAGATGCCGACCTGGATATGAGCCTGATTGGTTGTGTGTTTGGTGCGGTAGGTACGGCCGGTCAGCGTTGTACATCTACCCGTCGCCTTATCATTCATCAATCTGTGTACGATACATTCAGCAAAAAACTGGCTAATGCCTATGCGCAACTCAGCATTGGCGATCCGCTGGATAGCAACAACCACGTAGGTCCGTTGATTGATACTGATGCCGTGAAGAACTACCTGAATGCTATTGAAGCCTGTAAACAGCAGGGTGGCAAGTTTTTGGTAGAAGGCGGTGTGCTGCAAGGCGCCGGCTACGAAAGCGGTTGTTATGTAAAGCCCTGTATTGCTGAGGTAACGCCCGATATGCCCATTGTACAAACAGAAACTTTTGCGCCGATTTTGTACATCATGAAATATGATACGCTTGACGAAGCCATTGCCATGCAAAATAATGTGCCGCAGGGTTTGAGCAGCGCCATCATGACGCTGAACCTGCGGGAAGCCGAGCAGTTTTTGAGTGCTGCCGGCAGCGACTGCGGTATTGCCAATGTGAACATTGGTACCAGCGGTGCAGAAATTGGCGGGGCTTTTGGTGGCGAAAAAGAAACCGGTGGCGGCCGCGAAAGTGGCAGCGACGCCTGGAAAAATTACATGCGACGCCAAACCAACACCATCAACTACACCAACAAGTTGCCACTGGCGCAAGGCATCCAATTCAATTTGGGATAAGCTATTTTTTCTATACCCCCTCATCAAAGTGCTGTCTCCGGGCAGCACTTTTTATATAATCGGAAACGACCATCTCTCATGTGGCCGCAGATATCGCCTATATTGCTGCCCACTATTTTTAACAGGATGCAAGCGGCGTTGCTTGTCAAATTTGTAGTATGCTTCAACGGTGGATAGTTTGCTTTTTCGTAGCAGTGTTTAGTACGGCGCAAGTGGCCATGGCCCAACAACCTATTCAAAAAGGCTGGCACCTGCTTGATGAAGAACAAGACGGTTATTACGGCATTTCGCTGCAAAAAGCCTACGATTTTCTCAAAGGCCGCAAGAGCCAGCCCATTGTGGTAGCGGTGATAGACAGCGGCATCGACACCACGCATGAAGACCTGAAACCCATACTCTGGCGCAATACCAAAGACAATAACGCCAATGGTATTGACGACGATAACAACGGCTACCCCGACGATGCACTGGGCTGGAATTTTTTGGGTAACCGCAACGGCGAAAATGTAGAAAAAGAAGCCGCAGAAGCTGCACGTCTGTTTCATGCATTGGCACCGCAATTCGACAACCGGCAAATAGACAGCAACTTGTTGTCACCACAAGCAAAAGCAGATTTTCGTTTGTGGTTGCAAGTGCAAAAAGCAGTAACCGTAACCGAAGAAGACCGCTTCATACTCAAGATATTGAATGCCACCAGTCGCACCATGTTGCAATACGATTCCATTATTGCAGCACAGTGGGGCAAAAATGAATTTACGCCCATTGAACTGGAAACATTTATACCACAAAGCCCGGAAGCCAGAAAAGCCAAACTGAATTTGCTGCGCATCTATACCCTTTTGCAAGTAGAGCCCGAGCAAACCAATGTGGAGTTTATGGAAGGCATGCGGGAATTCATTCAGCAAAAAGAAGACATCATTTACCTGCGAGAAAAACCAACGACCAACTACCGATTGCAAATAACCGGCGATGATGAAAACAACTGGCAAAGCCGCAACTACGGCAATGCAGATGTAATGGCAGGCACGGCCATGCATGGCACACATGTGGCCGGCATTATAGCTGCTGTAAGAAATAACGGACTTGGTATTGATGGCATAGCAGATAACGTACGCATATTGCCGCTGCGGGCGGTACCCAACGGCGATGAACACGATAAGGATGTAGCCCTTGCCATTCGCTATGCGGTAGACCAAGGTGCCAGCATTATCAACATGAGTTTTGGCAAGGGCCTTAGCCCGCAAAAAAATTGGGTGGATGAAGCCATTGCCTATGCAGCCAGTAAAAATGTATTGCTGGTGCATGCAGCGGGAAATGATGCAGCTTTTCTTGATACGGTTCCGCAATACCCTACACCGTTTTTAAACAATGGAACCATCGCTCCCAACTTCATTACGGTTGGTGCCAGCAGCGACAACAGCATCAAAGGCGGCCTCATTGCAGACTTTACCAACTATGGCCGGCAAACCGTGGATGTAATGGCACCGGGTGTAAAAATTTATGCTACCGTACCCACAGGCAACAAGTACGCATTTTTGCAGGGCACCAGCATGGCGGCGCCGGTGGTGAGTGGCATTGCCGCTATGTTGCGGAGTTATTTTCCGCAGCTTACGGCGGTAGAAATAAAACAAGTAATTGAGCAATCGGTAGATACCCGATATAGCGACAGACCTTACCCAAAACCCGGCGGCGAAAAAAAGGAAAAAATGACCCTTCGGGAGGCCTGCAAAACCGGCGGTGTGGTGAATGCGTACAATGCCGTGCAGTTAGCCGCACAACTTATAGAGAGCAAGCATAACTCCAAATCCGTTACCTCTTCAAAACAATAGCCATGCCACTACCTGTAACCGGCGACTACGCCCCTTTTTACCAAACCTATGTAAGCTACTGTGCCGCCCATGAAACGGATGCTCTCGACACATTGAAAGGTTCATTGGCAGAAATGGAGCAATGGCTGCGCCAGATTCCGGAAACGAAAAAAGACTTTGCCTATGCCCCTGGCAAATGGACCGTAGCCCAACTGTTGCAGCACATGGCCGATACAGAACGGGTATTTGCCTACCGGGCCTTGGCCATTGCCCGTGGTGAGCAGCAACCCCTGCCCGGCTTCGATGAAAATGCATGGGCCAATGAAGCACCGGCTATCCATCGCAGCATTTCAAGTTTGGTAGAAGAACTATTGCAATTGCGGCAGCTGACCATTACGCTGTTTCAATCCATTACACCGGCACAACTGCTGAACAAAGGCGTGGCATCGGGACAACCAATTACTGTGAATGCCCTGGCCTTCATTATGGTGGGGCATGTGCGGCATCATCAGCGCATTTATAGCGAACGCTACTGCTAATCGCTATGCCGCTTCGTTCATTTACCCGCCAGTTTTCATCAAAAGCTGGTTGTATTTGTTGCTTTTTCAGGTAAAAGGCCTGCCCAGACCGGACATTGGCCAAATATACTCTTGCTCCAACCCGGGGCTTCGGCGTAACCTTGGGGGGCAACCCCTATCTTTGCCCACCTTTTCAAAAATTGAATCATTAACCAACTACTATTATGGAGAATTTGATCTACGCTGTACCGGCCATGGGTATTGTCGGCCTGCTGTACACGTTCCTCAAGTTTAAATGGGTAAGCAAGCAAGACGCTGGCAACCCACGGATGCAAGAAATCAGTAAATACATTGCCGAAGGCGCCATGGCGTTTTTGAAGGCTGAATGGAAAATACTGGGCTATTTCGTGGTGCTGGTAGCCATTTTGCTCGGCGTAATGAGCATGAGCAACGAAAACAGCCACTGGTCTATCGCCATTGCGTTTGTGATTGGTGCCGTGTTTAGTGCTACAGCCGGTTACATTGGTATGCGTATTGCCACCAAAGCCAACGTTCGTACAGCACAAGCTGCACAAACAAGTTTGAGCAAAGCCCTCAATGTATCATTTACAGGTGGTGCTGTTATGGGCTTGGGTGTTGCCGGTTTGGCAGTGCTCGGTCTGGGTGCCCTGTTTATTGTTTTGAAAATGATTTTTGTACCCGCCGATGCTGCGGTTACCGGTCCGGAGATGCTGAGAACCATCGAGGTGCTCACTGGTTTTTCTCTCGGAGCGGAATCGATTGCGTTGTTTGCCCGTGTGGGCGGCGGTATTTATACCAAGGCTGCCGACGTAGGTGCTGACCTCGTAGGTAAGGTAGAAGCCGGTATTCCTGAAGATGACCCCCGCAACCCCGCCACTATTGCCGACAACGTAGGTGATAACGTAGGTGACGTAGCCGGTATGGGTGCTGACCTGTTCGGTTCTTACGTAGCTACCGTGTTGGCTACCATGGTACTTGGTCAGGAAACCACTTCGGTTGATGCTTTTGGCGGTTTGTCGCCCATTTTGCTGCCCATGCTTATTGCTGGTATCGGCATCATCTTCTCTATCATTGGTACCTTCTTCGTTCGCATCAGCGAGAATGCAGGCCTCAATACTGATACTGTTCAGAAAGCCCTCAACATGGGTAACTGGGGTTCTATCATCCTCACCGCTGCTGCTTCTGCAGGTTTGGTGTACTGGTTGCTGCCCGAAACCATGGAACTGCGTGGTTTGGAATTTACCCGCCACGGTGTAATGGGTGCTATCATGGTAGGTTTGGCCGTTGGTACGCTCATGAGCATCATTACCGAATACTTTACCGCTATGGGTAAACGCCCAGTGATGAGCATCATCCGCCAGAGTGCCACCGGCCATGCAACCAACGTAATTGGTGGTTTGGCAGTAGGTATGGAAAGTACCATGCTCCCTATTCTGGTACTGGCTGCCGGCATCTGGGGTTCTTACGAATGTGCCGGTTTGTACGGCGTGGCTATTGCTGCCGCCGGTATGATGGCTACCACTGCCATGCAACTCGCCATTGACGCTTTCGGCCCTATTGCCGACAACGCTGGTGGTATTGCAGAAATGAGTGAACTGCCCAAAGAAGTTCGTGAAAAAACCGATATCCTCGATGCCGTAGGTAACACCACCGCTGCCACTGGTAAAGGTTTTGCCATTGCTTCTGCAGCGCTGACTGCCCTCGCATTGTTTGCCGCTTTCGTAGGTGTGGCCGGCATTGAAGGCATCGACATTTACAAAGCCGATGTACTGGCCTGCTTGTTTGTGGGTGGTATGATTCCGTTCATCTTCTCTTCTCTCGCCATTCGTGCTGTAGGTGAAGCTGCTATGGCCATGGTGGAAGAAGTTCGCCGTCAGTTCCGCACCATCCCCGGTATTATGGAAGGTAAAGGCAAACCAGAATACGACAAATGTGTGGCCATTTCTACTGAAGCTTCCATCAAGAAAATGATGATGCCCGGTGCCATTGCTATTTTGTCGCCCATCATCATTGGTTTTATTATGGGCCCCGAAGCGTTGGGTGGTTTCCTGGCTGGTGCTACCGTAAGTGGTGTGCTCATGGGTATGTTCCAAAACAATGCCGGTGGCGCCTGGGACAATGCCAAGAAGAGCTTTGAAAAAGGTGTAGAAATCAACGGAGAAATCTATTACAAGAAAAGCGATCCACACAAAGCCTCTGTAACTGGTGATACCGTAGGTGATCCGTTTAAAGATACTTCTGGTCCTTCGATGAACATCCTCATCAAGCTGATGTCGATTGTATCATTGGTGATTGCCCCAACTTTGGCACAGGTACACGGTACGGCCAAAGCACATGGTGCGGCCAAACATGAAACCATTGAAGTAACCGTAGAAAAAACTGCTGGCGAAGCAACCGAAGCACCCATCGTATCAGCGCTTAAGGCTGATGGTTTGGTAGACAGTAGCAATTTTACCATTGAAGTAAAAGACGGTCAGTTATTTATCAATGGTACTGCACAGGATTCCGCCACTTTCAGCAAGTACAAGGGTTTGCTGAAAGATGGTGAGCAAAACCTGAAAATTGAGATTAAGCAAAAGCCATAAACCGCTGCTTACAATATAGAAAAGGCCGGATGCGTTTATCAGCATCCGGCCTTTTATTTTTCCGCAAATCCCTTTTTCCAAATAAAAAAAACTTTCACCTGTTTTTTTTGTATGTACAAAAAACACCATGCTTTGCTACTCTTCATCCAACCATTCCATAAGTTCCTGAGTAACCACGCCGGGGCTTTTTATTTGGCTATCATACATAAAAAAGACTACCCGAAACAGGTAGCCTTCACAAGTTTGTATTTGTGTAGTTAGCTCAGGCCACTCACCGCTACTTCTTTGTTTATTTTTTGCACCAATCCCTGCAATACTTTGCCGGGGCCGCACTCTGTAAACTGAGTAGCACCATCGGCCACCATGGCCTGCACACACTGCGTCCATTTTACGGGGCCGGTGAGTTGTGCAATGAGGTTGGCTTTTATTTCAGCAGGATTCGTTACTGCTTTGGCCACTACGTTTTGGTACACGGGGCAAGAAGGTTCGTTGAATTGTGCTGCTTCAATAGCTGCTATCAATTCTGTTTCGGCGTGGCGCATCAAAGGGCTGTGGAAAGCACCACCGACAGGCAGGGGCAATGCCCGTTTTGCACCGGCAGCTTTCATTTGCTCACAAGCAATTTCAATGCCTTTGGTAGAACCACTAATCACCAACTGACCGGGGCAGTTGTAATTCGCCGCTACTACTACTTCATCAATGCCAGCGCATATTTCTTCTACTTTGCTATCCTCCAAACCAAGAATGGCGGCCATGGTTCCGGGCTCTGCTTCGCAGGCATGCTGCATGGCAAAGGCACGGGCTTTTACCAACCGCAGGCCATCTTCAAAACTCAGGCAGCCATTGGCCACCAATGCCGTGAATTCGCCCAACGAGTGACCAGCCACCATGGCTGGTTGCTCGGTAGCCTGCATCTTAAAAGCTACATATGCATGCAAAAAAACAGCCGGCTGTGTTACTTTGGTTTGGCGCAGTTCTTCATCGGTACCGGCAAACATGATGTCGGAAATGCGAAAGCCGAGAATGTCGTTGGCCTGCTCAAACAATGCTTTGGCCGCTTCGCTGGTTTCATACAGTTGCTTGCCCATTCCGCTGAACTGGGCACCCTGACCGGGAAATACAAAGGCGTGTTTACTCATAAATAAAAGATGAGCCGCAAAGATGCTGAATATTCAAGTTTCACAACTGATTTCCATCCGCTATCTTGCCCGGATACAGCAAGAGGTTCTTGCATTAAAATGTTGCGTATGAAATTGATGTATCTGTTTTTAATGAGTGTTTGTTTCTCGGTTTCGGTTCATGCACAAAGCAGTTCATCATCAGGCGCTGCTTCATTACAGTTTTGGAAAAACCTGCAAAGCCTTTGTGGTAAAGCATTTGCGGGCACCGTTACTCAGGCACCTGCCAATGATACAAACTTTGCCAACAAGACATTGCTGATGCATGTGATACAATGCAGTAGCCATGAAATCCGCATTCCTTTTCATGTAGGTAACAACCGGTCACGTACATGGGTGCTTACACTCAAAGATTCTTTGATTGAATTGCGCCACGATCACCGGCATGAAGATGGCCATCCTGATAAAGTGACACAATATGGTGGATTGGCAACCAGTACCGGTTTGCCAACTGTACAATATTTTCCAGCCGATCAGTTTACTGTAAATCTATTGCCCAATGCTGCCGCTAACGTGTGGTGGATGGAATTGCGGATGAACCAATACTTCAGCTACAACCTGCGCCGCATAGGCAGCGACAGACAATACAGCATTCGTTTTGATTTATCAAAACCTGTGGCGACGCCGCCAGCACCGTGGGGCTTTGAAGTCAAACACTAACTCAGCTTCGCACCAATCAACCGCAAAAATTCGCTGCGTGTTGGCTCTTTGGTAAAAGCACCGCTGAACGCCGATGTAGTTGTAACGGAGTTCTGCTTGCTGACGCCCCGCATCATCATGCAAAAATGGCTGGCTTCAATCACCACCGCTACACCCATTGGGTTGAGTGCCTCATCTATCGATTCCAAAATTTGAGTTGTCAGTCTTTCCTGCACTTGCAGGCGGCGGGCAAATACATCTACCACACGGGCTATTTTGCTAAGGCCGGTAATATAACCATTGGGTATGTATGCAACATGCGCCTTGCCCACAAAGGGCAGCATGTGGTGTTCGCAAAGGCTGTACAGTTCAATGTCTTTCACAATCACCATTTCACTCACATCTTCATTAAACTTGGCAGAGTTGAGAATGTCGATGGCATTTTGCTGATACCCTTGTGTAAGGTATTGCATGGCTTTAGCTACACGCTCCGGTGTTTTCTCCAAACCTTCCCGTTGCACATCTTCGCCCAGCAATGCCAAGGTTTGGCGATAGGCCGCTGCGAGGTCTGCAGTCACTTGTTCGTCATACTGTTCTGTTTTTTTGTACGCCATAACGCTCTTTTATTGCTGTAAATAAATCTCTCCTTTCATGTACAACACCGCTTTGCCACCGAGTATCACTCTGTCGCCGCGATGTTCGCAAACCAACTCACCTCCCCTTGCCGAAATTTGCCGGCATACCAACTGCGCCTTATTGAGTTGCTGGCTCCAGTATGGTACTACATTACAGTGAGCACTACCCGTTACCGGATCTTCATCTACACCTGCTTTGGGGTAAAAGCAGCGGCTTACAGCATCGGCCTTGTAGCCTTTTGCTGTTACTATTACACCTGAGGTATCCAATTGTTTCAGCAAGGTCATGTCTGGCTTCACTTCCCGCACCGCATCTTCATTTTCCAGCACCACAAAATAATCTCTCGACTTCAGTATCTCTACCACATTACTCACGCCCAAGGCCTTGTATAACAAGGATGGAGCCACCACCGGCTCGGGCATACGGGCCGGAAAATCGAGTAGATACCAATCATCTTGAATGTTCACTTCCAAATGCCCGGCAGTTTGGGTACTAAAAGTGATATGCTTCTCTCCGGTCTTCATCATTTTATCAATCACGAAGGCTGTGGCAACAGTGGCATGGCCGCACAAATCAATTTCAAGCGTAGGCGTAAACCAACGAATATGATAATCGGCACCGCCATGAGCCGCCGGATACAGTGGTACAAAGAAAGCCGTTTCGGCCAGGTTGTTTTCCATGGCAATGCGTTGCATTACATCATCGGGCAACCATTGCTTCAGCGGCACTATGGCAGCAGGATTGCCTTTGAACAATTCGTTGGTAAATGCATCGACCTGGTATATGGTTAAGTTCATTTTTCTGTGGAAGTTGATGATTGATGAATAGCGGGTAAAGAGAGGTTGAACCTCACGGCTACTACCCGAATCAAAACGATGGTAATAATACTTACTATTTCAGCAAGATGCTGCGATACATTCATTTGTGTAAGGCCATAATACAAAAGCCCTCCGGCAATGCAGGCAGATGCATAAATTTCTTTGTGAAAAATAAGCGGCACCTGATTGAGCAATACATCTCTGATGACACCGCCAAAGCAGGCACTGATGGTACCCATGGCAATACTCATGCCCGGCGAATAACCCGCAGACAATGCAATGCTCATACCGGCAATGGTAAACAAGCCAAGCCCGAGTGAATCAAAGAGAAATAAAGTGGTTGATAATTTTTGATGCAAGCCACGCACCAGCATGGTACCAATGCATGCTACCAGTATCACCGCAATAATGAGTTCATTGCGCATCCAGTTTACAGGAAAATTGCCCATCAGTACATCCCGAATGGTACCACCACCAATAGAGGTAACAAACGAAATGATAATGACACCAAATACATCGAGTTGTTTTTGCAATGCCATACGGGCACCGCTGATGGCGAAACTGGCTGTGCCCAGTACATCAATGAGCAAGAGAAAATTGATTTCGGGCATGTGGTGTTTGCTTGTTAATACAACAGCTGTGCAGCAAAGGCCACACAGCTGTTACAAAATACTGTTGCCAATACATTTATTCTGCCATCATCTCTTTCACCACACGTACTACATCTTCAGCATTGGGTTTGCTAAAGTAGTCGCCATCGCTGCCATACGCAGGGCGATGTGCTTTTGCAGTGAGTGTACGAGGCGTAGCATCCAGCCATTTGTAGCCACCCTGTACTTCCATTACATGGTTGTACATAAAGGCTGCCGCACCGCCGGGCACATCTTCATCTACAAACAATATGCGGTTTGTTTTTTTCAATGAAGCCACTATGTTGTGGTGAATATCGAAAGGCAGTAACGTTTGCACATCTATGATTTCTACATCAATGCCTAACTGCGCCAGTCTTTCAGCAGCATCTGCAACAATGCGCAGTGTAGAGCCGTAAGAAACAATGCTGATATCAGCACCTTCCCGCAATACTTCGGGCACACCCAGCGGCACACGCATGTCCATCAGGTTGGCAGGCAGTTGTTCTTTCAGCCGGTAGCCATTCAGGCATTCAATCACCAGTGCAGGATCGATACTATCGAGCAAGGTATTGTACATGCCGGCTGCCTGCACCATGTTGCGGGGCACACAAATGTGCATGCCACGCAGGCTGTTTATAATCATACCCATGGGGCTGCCGCTGTGCCAAATACCTTCCAGCCGATGGCCACGGGTACGCACAATGATGGGGCAACTCTGCTGGCCATTGGTACGGTATTGCAGGGTGGCTACATCGTCACTCAGTTGTTGCAAGCCGTACAGCAAATAGTCGAGGTACTGAATTTCGGCAATGGGGCGCAAGCCACGCAGTGCCATGCCAATGCCCTGACCCATAATGGTGGCTTCACGAATGCCGGTATCAAATATGCGGCCGATGCCATGCTTTTGTTGCAAGCCTGCAAAGCCCTGATTTACGTCGCCAATATTGCCGAGGTCTTCACCAAAAGCCACCACCCGTTTGTTGTTGGTAAACAGCTCATCGAAATACCGGTTGAGTACTTCATAACCATTAATGGTAGGCGACTCTTCGTGATAATAAGGTGCTACAACATTTACCCGTAGAGCACTTGCACTACCAGTAGCATACAAATGTGAGTTGTAGAGCCCTTCATTGAGTTGCTCCAGCTCTTGTCGGTATTGCATCATTTGCTGCAATACATATCCGTTACTAAAGTCGATGCCAGTGCCCAAAGCCTTCAGCACATTGCGGCGCATCGGCTCTTTGTTTTGCCGCAGTTCATTGAGTGCTGCAGCTATTTTTTCAGCATCGCCGGCACCAGTATCAATAGCTTGCTGCATTAAGCTCAGCACTTGTGCTGCCTGATCTTTAATTGGTGCCAGATAATCGGCCCAGGCCTTGTTTTTGCTATCAACAATATGTTGCTTGACTTCTATTTCTATATCGTCGAGTTCTTCTTCTGTAGCCAGCTCGTTGGCAATGATCCACTCTTTAAATTTCTTGTTGCAATCCCACTCCCGCTCCCACTCCAGCCGCTCTGCCGATTTGTAACGTTCGTGGCTGCCGCTGGTGCTGTGGCCCTGTGGCTGTGTTACTTCTTCTACATGAAAAAGCACAGGAATGTGTTGCTCCCGGCAAATGGTAATGCCATGTTCAAAGGCTTCGCACATGCCGGCATAATCCCATGCTTTTACCTTGTAAATGTGCATGCCGTTGGTGCCGGTGGTTATTTCAAAACCTTTCAATGCATCAGAAATACTGCCCTTGGTTGTTTGAATGGATTTGGGTACTGAAATACCATAACCATCATCCCATACAAACAGGGCCAGCGGAATTTGCTGTACACATGCCGCATTCACCGTTTCCCAAAAATGGCCTTCACTGGTGCTGGCATCGCCGATGGAGCAAAAGCACACTTCGTTGCCTTGCTGGCTGAGGTGTTTCAGCTCTTGTAATTCAGGTAAATGACGGAAAGTTTTGGAAGCCAAAGCCAAGCCTACAGAGCGGGGCAATTGCCCGGCCGTAGGAGCCATATCGGTAGCTGTATTGTATTGCTCGGTAAGGTTGTACCACTCACCATCAGCACTTACATTTTTGCTGGTAAAGTGGGCATTCATTTGGCGGCCGGCACTCCAAGGGTCGTGCTCGTTGGTAGGGTCGGCATAGAGCTGCGCAAAAAACTGCTGCACGGTTGCCTGCCCAAGGGCAAACATCCAGGTTTGGTCGCGGTAATAGCCGCTGCGCCAGTCGCCGGGTTTAAAAAACTTGGCGAGTGCCACCTGTGGCAATTCTTTGCCATCACCAAAAATGCCAAACTTGGCTTTTCCGGTGAGCACTTCGCGGCGGCCCATCAGGCTTACCTGCCTGCTGGTTACAGCCACCCGAAAATCTTTTAATACCTCCTGCCGAAAACTCTCAAATGATAGGATTTCAGCATGTTGGGCTGCAGCAATCTGATTTTCCATGCCGCAAATGTAGCGCATCGGGCTGCATTGGCATAGCCACCGGCCGCCGCTGTGGATAGTTTACCAAACCATGACAACAGGAATTTTAACAGGAACGGGCGGCGGCCATTCAACGCAATTGCAATAATTTAGCACCACGCTTAAAAACCGGATTTTATGAAGAAACAACTCCTCGCTTTTGTAGCCTGCCTGATGCTGGTAGCTACCACCACCTTTGCTCAGGAAAAAAAGGAAAGCCTGTGGCTGAATGAAACCTCACACGATTTTGGCAAAATTGCCCAAGGCAAGCCCGTGTATACTTTTTTTGAACTGAAAGGTTTGGGCGACTCGCTGAAGCTGGAAATGGTACAAGCCGGTTGCGGTTGCACTACCCCCGAATTTAAAGCTGGCGCTTACGCCCCCGGCGAATCTGTAAAAATTAAAGTTGGCTTTAATGCTGCTGCCGCTGGTCGTTTCGACAAGCCCATTACCATTACCTACAACGGTGGCCAGCAAAAAGTAATTATGATTACCGGTACTGTAGAAGCTACCCCTGCCACACCAGCCCCAACCAATGGTGCTGTGGGCAAAATCAAACAATAATTGAGTTTTACCATATATAAAAGCGCTGCCACCACAGCGCTTTTTTCATACCCAATTACCATGAAAATGAACAAAACACTTCGATTTTCGGCTATTGCCCTGTTACTCAGTCTCACCGGTTTACTGTGGGCTCAAGCCAAGGTAGATAGCTTGATTCGCTTTGAAACTAGCAGCCACAACTTTGGTAAAATACCCAAGGAAAAGCCTGTGACCTACGAGTTCAGCTTTACCAACCCCGGCACCAAGCCCCTGATAATTGAAGACGCCACCGCCGAATGCGGCTGTACCAAGCCTGAATTTCCGAAGCGGCCGGTGATGGCTGGCGGCAAGGGTACCATTACCGTAACCTACGATGCCAAAGAACCCGGGGCTTTTACCAAAAAAATTACGGTGAAGCTGGTGAATGTGGCCGAAACCAAGGTGCTGACCATCAGCGGCGTGGTGATAAAATAAAGGCCCGGCAGAAAATCAAACTTGTGTTTGGCAGAAAACTGATTTTCCCCCTACATTTGCAACCCATTTGGCGAGGTAGCTCTCCCGATAGCAATCGGGATGGTTAGCACATCGGATTCATAACCCGAAAGCCAAATGCAAAAAATTTGGCGAGGTAGCTCAGCTGGTTAGAGCATCGGATTCATAACCCGAAGGTCGGCAGTTCAAGTCTGCTCCTCGCTACTCTTCTAAAAAGCGACATTCTTTGTCGCTTTTTTTGTGCCACTTTTTTCCATAAAAAAAGCTCCCGAAGGAGCTTTGTTCCAAGAATTATTGAAATAATTAGTTTGTTTTTCCCGGATACACTTTCAGTGCTGCTTCCAGGCAATCCATGGCTTTGTCGATGGCTTCGAGATTGAGCACATACGCCAGCCGAACTTCTTGCTTACCCAAACCTGCAGTGCCGTAAAAGCCGGTGGCAGGTGCCAGCATCACTGTCTGTCCGTTATGCTCAAATGATTCCAACAACCACTGACAAAATTTGTCGCTGTCATCAATGGGCAATTTGGCCATGGCATAAAACGCACCCCCCGGATTGGGGCAATACACGCCTTCCATGGCATTGAGGCGGCGCACCAGCAAATCGCGACGGCGCTGGTATTCTTCTTTGGCACCGGTGAAATAATCGGCAGGTAATTCGATGGCTGCTTCGCCGGCAATTTGTGCAAAAGATGGCGGGCTCAGGCGGGCCTGTGCAAACTTCATCACTGCATCCAGCACAGCCTGGTTTTTAGTCACCAATGCACCCAGTCGGGCACCACAAGCACTGTAGCGTTTGCTGATGGTATCCATCACCACTAAATGATCGTCGGCACCTTGCAAATGCATCACACTCATGAGTTCACCGGTATAGCTAAACTCACGGTACGCTTCATCGCTAAACAAATACAGGTTGTGCTTGAGTACTATTTCTTTCAGGCTTTCCAGTTCGGCTTTGCTGTACAAATACCCCGTAGGATTATTGGGGTTGCAAATAACGATGGCCTTGGTTTTGGGTGTAATTACTTTCTCAAAATCGGCAATGGGCGGCAGCGCAAATCCGCTTTCGATATGCGAGGTAACGGGCACCACTTTTACACCAGCAGCTACTGCAAAGCCATTATAGTTGGCGTAAAAGGGTTCAGGTATAATTACTTCATCGCCCGGATCGAGGCAGGCCATGAAGCCAAACAGAATAGCTTCGCTACCACCGGTGGTGATGATGATTTGCTGATGATTGACATGTACGCCTACGCTTTCGTAGTAGCCTACCAATTTGCGGCGATAGCTTTCGTTGCCAGCACTGTGGCTGTACTCCAATACTTTGAAATCGCTGTGGCGTACAGCATCCAGCACGGCAGCAGGGGTTTCAATATCGGGCTGACCAATATTGAGGTGATACACTTTTGTTCCTCTTTTCTTGGCAGCTTCGGCGTAGGGCACCAGTTTCCGAATGGGACTGGCGGGCATTGCTTCGCCACGGTTACTTACTCGCAGGTTCATGATCAGGCTATTTTTGAGGGCACAAAAGTAAGTTGTAAAGCCGCTTGCTTTTTGCCTTTACTATAATGCCCGCAGATTTTAGCATTGTTGAACGGTTGATGATGTTTAGCAGGTATTCATCAATAAAAAACGCTGTGCAGTGAAAGCCATTCACCGCACAGCGTTCTGTAAAAAAACTGCATTTGTCTATTTGAAAATTTCGGCCAGCTTTTGCTGCAGTTCTTCGCCCCGCAGGTTTTTGCCAATGATCTTTCCTTCCGGATCGAGCAGGAAGTTTTGCGGAATAGCCTGTATGCCGTACTGTACGGCTACTTCATTTTTCCAGTATTTCAAATCAGAAACCTGTGTCCACGTAAGGTTGTCATCATGAATGGCTTTCATCCATTTTTCTTTGGCATTGGGCTGGTCGAGTGATACACCCAAAATATCAAAACCTTTGGCATGATACTTTTGATAGGCTGCCACAACATTCGGGTTTTCACGACGGCAAGGACCACACCAGCTGGCCCAAAAATCGATGAGTAAATATTTACCACGGAAAGAGGACAATGACACAGGATTGCCGAGTGTATCATTCTGCGTAAAATCCATGGCAATAACACCGATGCCGGTTTTCTTCGCCTTGTCTATTTTTTCTGCCATGTCTTTACCACCCGAGCTATTGCGGATTGCCTCGGGCAACAATAAAAAAATGGGCTCTACATCGGCAGCATTGATGTCGTATCCGGCGTAGCGGTTGAGTGCATACAACGCAATAGGCGACTGTGTATTCTCCGTAATGTACTTTCTGTAATTGGCATTCATTTGTGCTTCTAAGGCATCAAATTCTTTTTCTATTTGCTTCATGCCAGCTTCATCTTTTGCACGGCTGTATTCACCATATTTTTTGTTGAGCTCCGCACCTTTGTCATCCAGCTCTTTGTTTATGGCTTTCAGCTTCAGATAAGCAGTATGCGCAGCAGAACCTTTTACAGTTGCGTTCGAAAAAGAATCGACACTGCTGATGCTGAGTTTGCCGGGTTGCAAGAAAATGCCGTACCCATCTCTCCGCATGTTGTATGGTCGCAAACCGGTGCCGGCACTGTCTTTGATGCGTACCATCAAGTTGCCCAATATGGCTTCATTGAGTGTACCCTTAAACGTAAATGTTCCGTTTTTTACTTCGGCACTATCGCGGTGGCTTTCGCCATCGGCATAGTACGACAAGTACACTTTGCTTACCGGATCTTTTACCTTACTCACGTTGCCAGTGAGTGTGAAGGGTTGTTGAGCAGCTACTGCATTGCCCAGCAATACGGCTGCCAAAAAATAAAATGCTTTAGTCATGTGGTTGCTTTAGAGGTAACGAATATAAGCAAGCCCTGACAAGCTATTTAAGATTTCAACAAGTGATGCAACCGCTCCTGTACTTTGGCTACGGTTGGCAGCATAGCCGCTTCCAGCTGTACATGAATGGGTACAGCTGGCAGATCCAATGAACCCATTACCTGCACCGGCGCATCTAAGTAGTGAAAACAATGCTGCTGTATACGCCCTGCCAAACTTTCTGCATAACTGTGGCCTTGTTGTTCTTCCGTCAGCACCAGGCATTTGCCATGTTTTTGCACTGCTGCATACATCATGGCTTCATCCAAAGGATACAAACTCCGCAGGTCAATGATTTCCACTTGCTGCGCAAACGCTTTCGCGGCGCCGATTGCCCAATGCACACCCATGCCATACGTAATCACACAGCAGGATTCACCTGCTGCAATAGCGGCTTCACTGGCGGCCTGCACTATGCGACCCTTGCCCAGCGGAATGATATAATCTGCATCTGGTTCTGGAGTTTTGGCGGCATCTGTACCGGGCACTTTGCTCCAGTACAATCCTTTGTGCTCCAGCATTACCACCGGATTCGGGTCGAGGAAAGCGGCTTTCATCAAGCCCTTCATATCTGCGGCATTGGAAGGATAAACTACTTTGATGCCCTTGATGCTGAGCAAGGTGCTTTCGATGCTGCCGCTGTGGTACGGGCCACCACCACCATACGCCCCTGTAGGCACCCGTATTACCGCCGACACTGGAAACTTACCCATGCTGAGGTAGCAGCTTTTGCTGAGCTCCGTCACCAGCTGATTAAAACCGGGATAGATATAATCGGCAAATTGAATCTCTACAATTGGCTTTACGCCTACAGCACTCATGCCCGCCGTGCTGCCAATAATGTACGCTTCCTGAATAGCGGTATTGAACACCCGGTTGTCGCCAAACTGATCGGCGAGTGTAGCGGCTTCGCGGAAAACACCACCCAGGCGGCGGCCCACATCTTGCCCGTACAACACCGCTTCGGGATGTTGCTGCATGATTTCCCGAATGGCAAACAACGCCGCATCTACCATGGGTATAGCACCAGCGTTGGCGGGTTGTCGGTTGCCTTTTTCTTCCAATACTGTTGTTGGCGCAAACACATGTTGCGTTACTGTAGCTGCATCGGGGTCGGGCGAAGCTTGTGCTGCTTCGAAGGCATCATTCACCCAATGCTGCGCTTCGGTTTCTATGGCATGCAACTGTTCCTCTGTCCATCCTTTAGCCAGCAAAAATGCCTTCAGCTTGTGCACCGGGTCTCTTTCAGCTTCCTGCTGCAATTCGGTCTCGTTTCGATAAAACTCTTTTCGTACACCACTGGTATGATGACCAAGCAAAGGCACGTTGGCCTGCAGCAACACCGGCCCGGCACCGCTGCGCAAATGTTGCAGCAAATCAGTTACAGTATTATAACACTGAGTAAATTCTGTGCCATCCATTTCTATTGCCGTAAGGCCCGGAAAACCCTGCGCATATTGCACGGCACTCATCACCCTGCTTTCGGTAGCAGTGGCACTAATACCCCAACCGTTGTCTTGCACCAAATACAAAATGGGCAGCTTGTGCAGCACGGCCACCTGCAATGCTTCTGCTACTTCCCCTTCAGTCATGCTGGCATCGCCGAGAGAGCAAACCACCAAGCCAGGCTTGTTCAGCATTTGCAAACCATGTGCTGCACCGGTAGCTGGAATTACCTGCATACCTGTGGCACTACTCTGGTGCATAATGCGGGGCTTATCGGCATCATTCAGGCTGGGATGGCTGTAGTAACTGCGGCCACCGCTAAACGGATCGTTGGCTTTGGCTAGCAATTGCCGCATCAGGTCGACTGGTTCCATGCCAATGCCCAATAAAATACTTTCATCGCGATAGTAAGGACTTACCCAATCTTCGGGGCGAAGCTGAAAAGCCACGGCCAGTTGAATGGCTTGGTGGCCCAGGCTGGTGCTGTGCACATATTTACAAACACTGCGGTTTTCCTCGTACTTGTTTGCCATGCATACGCTGGCATACATTAGCCGGTAGGCCTTGTGCAACAATTGCTGTTCAATCATAAAATAGGCAAGCTGCTTTTGTTAAGCAGGGCAAAAGTAGGGATGACCACAATTGTCGAAGACATAAAAAACTACTACCAACTTGCTAGTAACAACAGTAGAAAAATGTTCGTAGTAAATCAATAACCAATGGCTATACAATTCCAGGTGATGCTGTAATTCACTGGATTTTCGCTGTTGTTGATTAGCCTTGCTTTGCAAGAGGTAACACCGCTGGTGGTACTACAACCATATAGCTGTAGTTGCACCATGTACAATTGGCCAACTGTGCCACCAGTTACATCAATATCGCCTACAAATACCCTTGGCACTCCGGTGAAGCCTCCATTAAAAGCGATGCTTCCTTCTGCCGAGATGGCGTGACCTGCCAGTACAGCGTTAAAAGTAGCGGTGGTAAACTGATAGATGCGGAGATTGGTGCCACTGTTGGCATTGAATGCAACACCCTTTCCTGCGTTCACAGTTAATGAGCCTTCAATGCTGGTATTATTGCCAATGGCCAGTGCATTATTGGGATTTAAAATACCGTTGATGCGAACGTCACTTTGAAAGCGGGCTGGTCCACTCCCCACATCGAGCAGGTAAGTGCTGTTGGGCACAGTACCCAGGCCCAAACCGTAGGCCATGTGATTATAACCATACAGGTTTTGAAAAGCATAATCGGGAGCAGATGTGCCAATACCCAAATAACCAGCAATGTAAGCGGAGCCATTTACATGTAGTGTTTGCAGCGGATTGATAGTACCAATACCTACCTGTCCCGTACTGTCAATGGTCATGCGGCGGGCGTTGTTGGTAAAAAATCCGATTCCGTTTCTACCCGAAGAGCCAGCCAAAAAGCTACGAACAATACCCACCCTTTTGTCGCTCCCGAAAAACAGTGAGCCATTATCCAAAAATCCCTGATTGCTATTCGACTGGTCTATCATGACACTACTGTCTACAGCCAGTCTGGCTAGTGGAGCATTGGTACCAATGCCTACATTTTGTGCCACACCAAAAGAGGAAATGCAACAGAAAAAAAACACATTGATTGTTTTCATGAGCCAATGATTGATGTCCTAATGTATCATCAATAATTGGCGTTTACAATCTTTTAGGGAAATCCTTTTGCCTGCCACACATGCCTTTTACCAACAAATGCTACATACCCAAACGCTTATTTAATTTCTACTTCCAGCAACTTGCGGTCTTCCAAAAATCCTTCGAAGCGATCGGCCACCACGCATTCGCCCACACCAGCTGGGGTGCCGGTAAAAATGAGGTCGCCAATGTTCAGGGTAAAATATTCGCTTACATGGGCAATGATTTGGTGAATGGGATACAGCATCAAATTGCTGAATCCTTCCTGCACCTGCTCGCCATTGCGAAGGAAAGTGAAATGAATATTGTTGGGATCGTGCAGGCTTTCCCAGCGTACAAATTCGCCAATCGCAGCCGATTGGTCAAAAGCCTTGGCCTTTTCCCAGGGCAGGCCTTTTTTCTTGAGTTTGTCCTGCACATCACGGGCAGTAAAATCAATACCCAGCGTTACTTCTTCAAAGTAATGATGCGCCTGTGAGGGGTGAATAAACTTGCCGTTTTTACAAATCCGAATCACTATTTCGCATTCGTAGTGGAGCTCGTTGGTAAAAGCCGGATAATAAAACGGATTGCCCGGTGTGAGCAAAGCGTTTTTGGGTTTCATGAAAATGACCGGCTCATCGGGCACGGCATTGCCCAATTCTTGGGCATGTGCTACGTAGTTGCGGCCTATGCAAATGATTTTCATACGCGGAGGGATTTTAAAAAACCGGTTAGTAAGGGGTTCGTTTTAAAAAATCGCCTGTTGCCAGGATAGGTTTACAGCCAACGTAAATATAATACAGCCATTATCACCGCATAGTTGAGTTTACCCACAATCATTTAAAAGTCAGGTTATTATACCTGTTCATAGCGGGCTGAATGCCTTCGAGAATGAAGCTGGTAATCACCGATACACAGGTGTCAATTTTTTGCGCTACCAGCGGCTGCTCATCAGGCTTCCATTTTCCCAATACAAAATCCACCTGCCGGCCTTTGGGAAAATTGTTGCCGATACCAAACCGCAGCTTCGGAAACTCATTGGTGCCGGTATAATCCTGAATACTTTTGAGCCCGTTGTGGCCGGCGTCACTACCCGAGGGGCGGAGGCGTATTTTTTCCAAGGGCAGGGCCAGTTCATCTACAATGGTCAGCGAATGTTCGAGGGCAATTTTCTCTTTATCGAGCCAAAACTTCATGGCTTTGCCACTCAGGTTCATGTAGGTTGTGGGCTTTATTACGGTTATAGCCCGGCCTTTTATTTTAAACTGGCTTACTTCGGCCAGGCGGTCGATATGCCAGCCGCCATCGTGTTGTTTTACAAAAGCGTCTGCTACGTCGAAACCAATGTTGTGGCGGGTTTGCGCATACTCGGCGCCAATATTGCCCAGGCCAACAATGAGATAACTGTTCATACGGCTGCGAAATTACGGTTGTGCCGTGGCTTGCAGGGCAATGGGCCTCCGTTGGAGTTGAAACTGATATTTTTTTTACATAAAAAAACTCCCCACTGCCAGCGCAGCGGGGAGCCATAAGGAAATCATCCGGTGAAGGATTACTTCTTCTTCTTGTCTTCTTTTGCAGCAGCTGCTTCTTCCTGCTTTAACTGACGGGTCATTACGATAGAAGCCATTGGAATACGGGGAGAGTTGATTACTTCCATGTTTTCCAGTTTTACGTCTTCTACACGAATGTTGCTGTTCAGTTCGAGGTTGGTTACATCTACTTCGATAGCTGATTTCAAAAACTTAGGCAGGGTTTTCACCTTCAGCGTTTTCATTTTTGTAATCAGTCGGCCACCGGCTTTTACACCAGCAGCGCTACCTACGTACTTTACAGGCAGGTTGGCTACTACGGCTTTGTCGTCTACCAGTTCCAACAGGTCAATGTGCGTCAGCTTGTCGTACACTTTGTCAAACTGCAGGTCTTTCATGATGCAGGTGTAAGACTTGCCGTCTACGGTAACTTTTGCCAACTGGAATTCTGATGTGTACACGAGAGCTTTAAAAGCTGAAGCCGGAGCAACGAAGTTAACTTCTTGCGCACCCCCGTAAATTACACCAGGCACCAGGTCCTGAGAGCGGTATTGGCGGGTGGCTTTTTTGCCAATGTCGGTCCTCAGTTGTCCTTCGATTGTAATTGTTTTCATGTTTAAAAAATTGAGGCGCAAAAGTAGGGGAAAATGACCGCTACACCAGCAAAAAAATCAAGCGCCCTGCTTATCGCCACTGGCTTTGCGCCGAATTTCGGGTGTTTGTAGCGCCTCCGGCAAATGAATCTGCTGATTGTCAGGGCTATTTATCAACTTTGCCCCCAGCCCATTACGGCAAAGGCTATCCCTTTTATGAGCCCAAAAGCCGGAGTTTTGGGTAAACAGAAACAGGTGTTTCGCTTTTTTAGCGGTTTGGCAACGAACTGCTCCGCAACAAACGCCTATTTTCCGGCCCGGAATTTGTCGCTTTATGAAAAAAATGACCCTTTTGAAACATCGCATACTCCTTCCACTTTTTGCCAGCTGGCTGGTAGCCCTACTGCTATCAGCTACTGCAGCTTTTGCGCAGCAGCAACCCGTAGATAAACCCGTGGTTTCTGTATTACTACCGCTCCATCTCGACTCTATATACAATGCCGACAAATACAAGTTTGGCAACAGCATCCCCCGGTTTGCCCTGCCTTATTTGGAGTTTTACAATGGCGTACTCATGGCGGCAGACAGCCTGAGTAAAGAAAGAGCGCAGGTACACATAGAAGTGGTGGATACCCGTCGCTTTTCCAGCCTGAGCACCACGTTGTACAGTCCAACGGTAAAGCAATCGAAACTGCTAATAGCCGTTGCACAAAACAGCAATGAGCTGAAGCAGATGGCCGCCTTTGCCAACAGCATGCATATTCCTTTGATTTCGGCCACTTACCCCAATGATGCGGGCATAAAAAATACACCGGAATTGTACCTGCTCAATACCACCCTCAAAACACATTGCGCCGGCATTTACCAATACCTGCAACGCAACCACAGTAGCGACAACCTGGTGTTTGTAACCCGCAAAGGAACGGTGGAACCCTACCTGAAAAGCTGGTTGGAAGAAGCCGCAACCTCTGCCAACGGAAACAGGTTGCGCTGGAAAACCGTACTACTCAGCGATTCATTTCAGGTGGCACAGGTGAAGGCCCTGCTGGATAGCAATAAAAACAACACCCTCATTACTGCCACTATGGATGGTGCATTTGGCCAACGGCTTGTGAAACAACTGAGCAGCCTGCAACCCAAGTATAAAAGCCATGTGGTAGGAATGCCCAACTGGGACGATGTAGATTTTAAACGGGCTGAATACAAAGGCGTGGAAATTACTTTCAGCTCACCATTCATTTCTTCATCGGGTAATGTAGATGTGTACAATAGCCTGAGTAAAACCTACGCACGAAAACAAAACAGCAAGCCCAGCGACATGGCTATAAAAGGGTTTGAAATTACATATCGGTTTGTGCAAAATCTTTTAGCCAATCCGGCGTTGGAAACCTTTGCCGACCATGCCAACGACAGGACATATAAAATCTTCAACGACTTTGACTTTGTGCCCGTAACCGACGCCGCCGACAATAGCCGGATTCATTATTTTGAAAACAGGAAATTATACTTCGTCCGAAAAATGGATGGAGTGGTGAAAGGCATTTATTAGGGTTAAATACATTACAGAAAAAGGGTAGCACTCCAAAATGCTACCCTTTTTTATTACTGCAAGAAAAATAACGTAAATGTATTAACGCAACCTGTCAGCACTGGCAATCAGCTTTTCATCTTTGCGAATACCGGCGTTTGCCAGTACAAGCAAAACAATGCTCACAATGGGCAGGATAGCTCCTACTTTGTAAACACTAGAAGTAAAGTTGGGATTGGCCAATTTAAAATCACCTACTTCCATCCAGATAAGACCGATGAAAACAATATTGAGCAATAAACTCACCCATATGAGCTTTTTCTGATTGCTTCTGTTTTTGAAAAGCGCAATGGCAATGGCCGGAAACAGTACCAATACAGCAGCCACAATAAACAGCAGGTAATTTTGACCCACCAGCAAATCTTTGGCTTCGCCGGTTGCCAGTATTCCGCCATACACGGGAAACTTAAACAACAGCGCCACTGCCAAAGCTGCCAGCAATAACCAAACAGATTGAATTCGTTGTATCATAAGATGTGTTTGTTCTAAAAACTTACTAATAAAAACAGGCTGAGCTTAATGCATAAAGCTAAAGGCAATAATGCAATTTGGGATTGGGAATAGAAGATGGCAATCAACAAATTACTAATTTACTACTCAACTAATCACCTAATTAACCAATCAACTAACCACTACCCCAACTCTGGGTACAGCGGAAACTGTTGCATAAATCCGGCTACCTCCGCTTTTACCGTAGCAATTACATTGGCATCGTCTGCATTCATCAGCACATTGTCAATCACGTTGGCAATAAACTGCATGTCGGCTTCCTTCATACCACGGGTAGTAACAGCAGGCACACCAATGCGAATACCGCTGGTTACAAACGGGCTCTTATCATCGAAGGGCACACTGTTTTTGTTGAGGGTGATATGTGCCAGATCTAATGTTTCCTGTGCTTTTTTACCGGTGATGTTTTTGTTGCGCAGGTCTATCAGCATCAGATGGTTGTCGGTACCATTGCTGATGAGCTGATAATCTTTTGCCACAAAACATTTGGCCAATGCCTGTGCATTCAACTGCACTTGCTTTTGATAGGCCGTAAACTCATCGGTCAGTATTTCGCCGAAGGCTACCGCTTTGGCAGCAATGACATGCTCCAGCGGGCCGCCCTGTGTACCGGGGAACACCGCTAAATCGAGCATGGCACTCATAGAGCGGATGTTTCCTTTGGGGTCTTTTACACCGAGCGGGTTATCAAAATCGTGGCGCAGCATAATAACACCACCACGAGGCCCCCGCAACGTTTTGTGGGTAGTGCTGGTTACAATATGGCAATAATCAAATGGGTCGTTCAAAAAGCCTGTGGCTACCAAACCTGCTGGGTGGCTGATGTCGGCCAAAATGATGGCACCGATTTCATCGGCTACTTTACGAACACGGGCATAATCCCAGTCGCGGCTGTACGCACTGGCACCCACAATAATCATTTTGGGCTTTACACTCAGTGCTTTTTCTTCCAGCATTTCGTAATCGATAAGGCCGGTATCTTTCTTTACACCGTAGAAATGTGCTTCGTAGGTTTTGCCACTAAAGTTGGCGGGGCTACCATGAGTAAGGTGGCCACCCATGCTCAGGTCGAGGCCGAGAATTTTATCGCCGGGCTTGAGGCAGGCCAGAAAAACGGCCGCATTGGCCTGGGCACCACTGTGCGGCTGCACATTGGCCCAGCTGGCTTTAAACACCTGCTTGATGCGTTCGATGGCCAGTGTTTCAATTTCGTCTACCACTTCGCAACCACCGTAGTAACGCTTGCCAGGATAACCTTCGGCATACTTGTTGGTAGCTACACTACCCATAGCCTGCATCACGGCAAGACTGGTAAAGTTTTCGCTGGCAATGAGCTCAATGCCGGTGCGCTGACGATGTAATTCTTTTTGGAGGAGTTGAAATATTGGATCGGCGGACATGATTGATGTGATTTTGCCGCAAATATAGGCGCATCACTTGGGAGCCCTGTGCCGAAAGCCTGTGGGGTGAAAAGATTGTGCAAGAATCTACGCCATCGTGTGCAAAGAACCCCAGGATACCGCAGCAAAAGGGCATGAAAATTTGGTAGTTGTACAATACAACCTTATTTTGAGCACATGGCACTCATGCAAATAGAACATGGCTCAGCACAATATGAGCAAATGGTGAAACTGCGGGAGGAAGTGCTGCGGCGGCCGTTGGGACTCAGTTTTACACCAGCACAATTAGAGGAAGAAAAAGACGACATCCTGATTTGCGCCTTCGATGATGGCCGCATATTGGGCTGCTGTATTTTGACACAACTCGACCACGACACCGTAAAGCTGCGCCAAATGGCGGTGAACAGCCGCTTGCAACACAAAGGCATCGGCTTTTCTATTATGCAATTTGCCGAAAACCTGGCCCGAGACAGAGGCTACCGCAAACTCACCATGCATGCACGGGATACGGCCTTGGGCTTTTACCAAAAACTGGGCTACAAAATAGTGGGCGAACCTTTTGAAGAAGTAACGGTGCCACACCATAAAATGGAAAAACAATTGCGGTAACCAACTTATTTAAACGCCATCTTCTCCTTCAACTTCTGACGAACCAACACGGTATCGGCATCGCCGGTGCAGGCATCTTTGGGTATCAGAAAAAACGATTTATCGTTGATGTACAAGTGAAAGAAATACGGGCTTTCCATGAAATAACTAAACCGCTGATAGCCCCAGGTGGTGTACCCCTTTTCAGTTTCTATCAAAATGTCGTCGCTGCGTAGGGTGAGGTCTATGTCTTCTTGAAACGTACGGGTACGACTGTAAATAATACGTGGTAGCCAAAACCAAAAGGTAAGCATCAGTACAAACCACAAAACGGAGCTGATAAGAAAAGGAAAAGGGCGAATGAGTTTGAAGAAAAAAAGGCCCGCCGACAGAAACGCAAACACATTTACAAGAATGAGCAACAGCTTTACTTCATTCCGTGAAATGAAATGATAGCGCAGTGCTTGCAGTACTTTGGCCCGTTCGTAGGTGATGGCAATTTTCATGCTACTGATTGTGGCAGCAAAGTAAAGGAACTGGTCGCAGTATTGAGGAGACGGATGCTACTTTACCAGTGGTTCAGAATGGCTATTGAGAAGATTGTTGTTACTGAACTGTATTGCGTGTTTCATCTATCAAGTCCATTCCTGTTGCAGCATTGTTACTTTCTTTTTCTTGAAAAAAAGAAAGTAACCAAAGAAAATTCAAGGCAAACCCGAAGGCTCCGCCCGTTTTGCCGGGCCAACGCCTCCCCCTGTTTAACTTGTTTCATCACTACTTAGCTTCTATGAAATTCAAAACGGTTGCTAAGTGAATTGTGTCGAATAAACATCAAGATTTGAAAGCCGGATGAAAACGGTGCAGGGTTTCGCGGAGGTATTCACGGTCGAGGTGTGTATAGATTTCTGTAGTGGTAATGCTTTCGTGCCCCAGCATTTCCTGCACGGCACGAAGGTCGGCACCACCTTCCACCAAATGCGTGGCAAAACTGTGGCGAAATGTGTGTGGCGAAATGTTTTTGGTAATGCCTGCTTTGGCGGCCATGGCTTTGATGATGAGGAACACCATGACGCGGCTCAGCCTTCGGCCACGGTTGTTGAGAAACACCATGTCTTCTTCGCCTTTTTGTACCGGCACATGTACCCGCACATTGTCGCGGTACAGTTGAATGTATTTGATGGCATCACGACCAATGGGCACCAACCGTTCTTTGCTACCCTTGCCAAACACCCTTACAAAACCTACATCCATGTACAACTGGCTCAGTTGCAAATTTACCAGCTCACTCACCCGAAGACCGCAGCTGTACAGCGTTTCGAGCATGGCCTTGTTACGCACACCTTCAGGGGTGCTTTGGTCAATGCCACCAATGATGGCTTCAATTTCTCCAAACGACAATACTTCGGGCAAGGCTCTTTTGAGCTTGGGTGCTTCCAGCAATTCGGTGGGGTTTTGCTGCACTATTTGCTCCAGCATGGCATACTTGAAAAATGCCCGCAACCCGCTGATGATGCGGGCCTGGCTATTGGCGCCCATACCCATTTCTGCAATGGCTTTCAAAAATTGCTGCAGGTCTTCTTGCACTACGGCAGCCGGATTTTTTTGCAGGCCTTGCAGCAACATCCATTGCGTTAGCAGCTCCACATCGTGCAGGTAAGCATCCACTGAGTTTTCACTCAGCGACCGCTCCAGTTGCAGGTAGGCTTTAAACCCTTTTTTGTAAGGCTGCCACATGGTTGCTGCTAATATTTTGACTGATTATTTGGAATTGCATGACCGATGCTGCAATTTGCTGCTCTTGCTTCAAAATAAAAAATAGGAAGCGTCATTAACCTGAGCCGTTATGAAACTATCGTCGCTGGAAAAGAAGTTTGAGAAGAACAAGAAACCGATGCGCAAATTCATCAAGCATTTGGAAGAAAGCGATGTGAGCGACATCATTGATATAGCCCATGCCACCGAAAAAGAAGTATGGCAGGAAGTAGATTGCCTGCAGTGTGCCAACTGCTGCAAAAAAATGACGCCTACACTGGAGAAGAAAGACAAGCAGCGCATTGCCGAACACCTGGGCATGTCGGTAAAAGATTTTAAAGCCAAGTACCTGATGTATGATGAGGAAGAAAAAGACTGGCGCATGCAGCAACAGCCCTGCGTTTTTCTCGACCTCAATACCAACAAATGCAATATTTACGAAGTACGCCCCGATGATTGTCGCGGCTTTCCGCACTTGGTAAAACTGCCGATGGAAAGCTATGCCTACATCCACAAGCAAAACATCAAGTATTGCCCCGCTACTTTTTTGTGGGTAGAAAAAATGATGGAGCGGGTAGAAATCACTAAAACCAAGAAATGACACATACACTTATTATTATAATCGTTACAGCCTTAGTGTCTTTTTCTGCTTTCAACAGCAGCAAAGTGTACAACGATTTAATCATGTATCCGCCGGCTATTAACCGGGGCCAATGGTATCGTTTGCTCACTTCTGGTTTCATTCATGCCGATGTCATGCACCTTGGCTTCAATATGCTTACGTTATGGTTTTTCGGAAGACTGCTCGAAGAACAATATTTTGCCGTTCAATTCGCCCAATTTGGAAGTATAAGCAAGTATATGTTTCTCATCTTTTACCTGCTGGGCATAGTGGTGAGTGATTTGCCTACATATATCAAACATCGCAACAACAACAGTTATGCCAGCTTGGGTGCATCAGGCGGCGTATCGGCCGTGTTGTTTGCTTTTATTTTGTTGGTGCCCTGGGCCACCATCTATGTATTTGTGATACCAGTTCCCGCCATTGTGTTTGGTGTGTTGTACCTGGTGTACTCACAGTACATGAGCAAAAAAGGCGGCGACAACATTAATCATGATGCGCATTTCTGGGGTGCCATGTTTGGTATTGTAGCATTACTCGTTATCGATCGTGATACCATCCCCCGCTTTCTCGAAGCCATTCAACACCCCCGGTTCGATTTTTAGCGAAGCGAATCATTTTAGCACATACAAAATGGGAGTCAACGTAAACTTGACTCCCATTTTATTTATCTGAAAAACCAGTGAATCAACGGCAAAAAACTAATCCGCGAAAATCCGTTTCTTTCCGCAACATCCGCGTCCCATATATCCGCGTCCTATCAATCCAACCGTAACCAAATCACCTGCTTCGTTTTAGTCGTAATTTTAAATCGGTCGTCCATTCGAACGCCCGCCACCCATGCAATGCGTTGTTTCGATTCCAGCACAAACAGTTTTTCTTTCGCCGTTTTCGACAGCTTTTGATCAATCAACATGCGGGCTACTTTTTTCTTTTTGGCCATGCTCAAGGGGTAGCAATAATCACCCGCCGTCCATGGGCGGAATACCATTGGAAATGTTGCTATGCTTGCATCGAGCAATACTTCATTGGCTGGTAGTTGAGGCACATTTTCCTGCTGCCATGCTTTGGTTTGCCAGGTTAGTTTCCCTTGCGGCGTCTCCAAAGTTCCGGCTGGCTCATCCATTAAATAATGAATCGGATCTGCGGCTTGCAGCGGTGCAATAATCAACCATTTGCGATGCCTGATAATGCGCCACTGATTACCCTGCAGATAGCTGCCGCTATTGGCGTTGCAGAGTTTCAGTACTTCATCTATTTGTGCTTCGCCAAAACCAAAAGGCTGAATGAGTTCGTGTACAATGCTGCGCAGTGGCGTGGCTTTCAATAAAGCCAGTACAGGTATATGCCATTCGCTGCCCTGCTGATGTAGCAATTTCTTTTTGTGTAGTTGCAATGCTTGCTGGTACAATTGTTTGGCTTCTTGTAAATGACCGATGGTATGGACAATGTTTTTTGCTACCTGCGGAAAATATGCATTGGCGGCAGGCAACCATTCGTTGCGAATGAAGTTGCGGGCATAATCATTGCGGCTGTTGCTGCTGTCTTCTACCCAACTGAGTTGTTGTGCTGTGGCATAGGCTTCTATCATTTGGCGGGTTGCAAAAAGCAACGGCCGGATGATGTGATTTCTTTTCGCAGCAATGCCTTGCAATCCGTCCAAACCTGTGCCTCTCAGCAGGTTGATGAAAAAGGTTTCCACCGAATCATCGGCATGGTGTGCAGTAGCCAAAAAGCAACGTTCACCCGCTTGTTGTTTAGCTGCCAGCAGTTCATCAAACCAATGGTAACGTATTTGCCTTGCTGCAACTTGTACCGAGCATTTGTGTGCCACTGCATAGGCATGGGTATCTACCCGAATCACTTCTACAGGCATGTTCCAATCCTGCGCCAGTTGGCAAACAAATTGTTCATCCCGAATGCTTTCTTTCCCCCGCAGTTGAAAGTTGACATGCGCCAGCGTAACAGGCACATTGGCTGTTTTGAGCAAATGCGCCAACACCACACTATCTACCCCGCCGCTAATGGCCAGCAATACGCTATGGCCAGCTGGCAGCAGGGCTTGCAGCTCTTGTTGAAATGTAGCAAACAATGGATGTACCAATCGGTGAGTTTTAATAATCAGTCAGGTCTTCCCAGGCGGCCTGCAGCTCGTTGTATGCATGCATGTCACGGGCCGCTTTGGCATGTTGCATGCCTTTTTCGTAGGTAGCAATGGCCTTGTCTTTTTCTCCGGTACGCTCCAGCAGTTTGGCCAAATGATAATAAGTGCCAATGTAAGTCGGGTCGTGAGCCAGCACATTTTCAAATAGTGGTTGTGCGGCGGCATCATCGCCCAGTTTGATGTATTCCAGTGCCAGCGCATGCTGCAAAAAACTATCGTTGGGTTGCGCCTGCAGGTATTCTTTTAATTTGTCAATTCTTTGCATGTTGCTGGTAAAAATTTCTCCAAAATTGCAGAACATGTCAACCTTGCTCCGCTATATTTGTAAATAGTTGCATAAACAACCATTTTTTCTAATCAATCATTAGCCATATGAAAATTCTGGTTTGTATCAGTAAAACACCTGACACCACGGCAAAAATAGCCTTCACAGACAACAACACGAAGTTTGCTGATGCCGGCGTGCAGTTTATTGTGAATCCTTACGACGAATGGTATGCCTTGGTGCGTGCCCTCGAATTGAAAGAAGCTGGTGTAGCCAGCCATGTTACCCTGCTCACAGTTGGTGCGGCCGATGCCGAGCCCATCATGCGCAAGGCCCTGGCCATTGGCGGCGACGATGCCATTCGGGTGAACGCCGAAAGCAGCGACAGCTTTTATATTGCCAGCCAAATAGCTGCGGTAGCAACCGAAGGTAGTTACGACCTCGTACTCACCGGTAAAGAAACCATTGATTACAACGGCAGCAGCATTGGCGGCATGGTAGCCGAACTGCTCAACCAGCCTTTTGTAAGCCTGGCCACCAAACTCGACATTGCTGGTGGTACCGCAAGCCTGAGCCGCGAAATTGAAGGTGGCGAAGAAAAATTGGAAACCTCATTGCCGCTGGTGGTAAGCTGCCAGAAAGGAATGGCCGAACAGCGCATTCCCAACATGAAAGGCATTATGGGTGCCCGCACCAAGCCTTTGGCGGTAAAAGAACCGGTAGCAGTAGAAGCCCTCACCACCGTAGTGTCTTTCGAAATGCCTCCGGCTAAAAGTGGTGTGAAGCTTGTATCTGCCGATACCCCCGAAGAGCTCATCCGCTTGCTGCACGAAGAAGCGAAAGTGATATAAAAACCCCATCCCGATTGCTATCGGGACCTAAAGGGGCTTTTGAGAAACTCTTTTCATCACACAAAAATGAAATATAAATACAAGGGTTAGCCAGCTTCTGAAGCTCTATTGAACCAAGTTGTGTCACTCCCTTCAACTATTTCAACCGTACTCAACACAATATTCAATTTCATCACACTGCATTTTCAAATTTCCAAATTCTCAAATTTTCAAATTATCCTATGGTACTCATATTCGCCGATCAGGCCGATGGTCAAATAAAAAAATCCACTTTCGAAGCGCTGAGCTATGGCAGCAAACTGGCTGCCCAACTTGGTACCACTGCCGAAGCAGTTGTACTAGGCGCTGTAGACAATGCTTCCCTCGAAGCATTGGGCAACTATGGTGTCAGCAAAGTACACCACGATGCTAACGCCGCATTCAACCAGTTTGATGCACAGGTGTACACCAAGGCTATTGCAGCATTGGCGACGCAGGCCGGCGCCAAAGTGATTGTATTCAGCAGCAACACCAGCGGTAAAGCCGTAGCACCCCGCCTCAGTGCCAACCTCAAAGCAGGTTTGGTAAGCGGTGCCATTGCCCTGCCCGATACCAGCAATGGTTTTGTGGTAAAGAAAAACGTGTTCAGCGCCAAGGCTTACGCCAATGTGCAACTACTGACCGATGTAAAAATCATTGCCCTCAGCCCCAATGCTTTTGGCGTTCATGCCACAGGTGGTGCTGCAGCAGTAACTGCTGTAAGCCTGCCAGCTGATGGCGGAAAAATAAAAGTAACGGCTGTAGAAAAAGTAACCGGCACCGTGCCCTTGGGCGAAGCCGAGCTGGTAGTAAGTGGTGGCCGTGGCCTCAAAGGCCCCGAAAACTGGGGACTGGTAGAAGACCTGGCCAAAGCCATGGGTGCCTCAACAGCTTGTAGCCGCCCTGTAGCTGATGCGCATTGGCGTCCGCACCACGAGCATGTGGGCCAAACCGGTGGTGCCATCGCACCTAACCTGTACGTAGCCATTGGCATTAGTGGTGCCATTCAGCACCTGGCTGGTGTAAACCGTAGCAAAACCATTGTAGTTATCAATAAAGATCCGGAAGCGCCTTTCTTCAAAGCAGCGGATTACGGAATTGTAGGCGACGCCTTTGATGTGGTACCCAAACTCACAGAAGCCGTGAAGAAGCTGAAGGGTATTGCATAAAGCCTTTCGGATTTTGGTTAGAAAAGTCACACCTGCGGGTGTGGCTTTTTTGTTGGGAAAAGTGTGCCGGCACTCGCTGGCATTGGCGCTTTCTAACAGGCATTTCATGTATTTTTGCCCCGATCATGCACAAGATAGAACTGGAAATAGTAGCACTTTCCCACAGTATTACCAATACGAATTCCTATGCCGTGGTGTTGGGAGAAGTGAATGGTACCCGTCGCATTCCTATTGTGATTGGGGCCTTTGAAGCTCAGGCCATTGCCGTGGTACTGGAACATATTCAACCCAGCCGGCCTTTGACGCATGACCTGATGAAAAATTTCATGCTGGCTTTTAATATCGAGCTACAAGAAATTGTGATTTCTGATTTGCAGGAGGGTATTTTTTATTCGAAACTGGTATGCAATGCAGCCAACGATACTATTGAAATAGACAGTAGAACCAGCGATGCATTGGCCTTGGCGGTTCGTTATGGTTGTCCTATTTATACTTACAACCACATTATCGAAGAGGCAAGCTTGCATGTGGAAGGCACTTCCTCCAGTGCCAGTGGAAGCAAAAAGAAAAAAACGGCCAAGGAAGAAGAACCTGTGCCGGTAGAAGGCGATGATTACAGCCGCATGTCTCTATTACAGTTGCAAGAGTTGCTCGATGAAATGGTAGCCATTGAAGATTACATCAAAGCGGCTGCCATTCGTAACGAAATCAACAACCGGAAAACCGGTCGCTAATTTTCAACCTTATTTTATAGCAATACCGCATGGTCATTTTTCCCAATTGCAAAATCAATATTGGCCTCAATATTGTGCGAAAGCGGGAAGATGGTTATCATGATTTGGAAACGGTGTTTTACCCCGTACCGGTGCATGATGTACTGGAAGTAGTGCCACACCACGAAGATGCATTTGTGCAAACCGGCCTCAGCATTGATGGCAACAGCAGCAACAATCTTTGTGTAAAAGCTTTGCAATTGGTGAGGTCCATTCAACCGGATTTGCCCACTGTAAAAATGCATTTACACAAAACCATTCCCATGGGTGCCGGGCTGGGTGGTGGCAGCAGCGATGGAGCTCATACACTCCTGTTGCTCAATAAAAAATTCGGGCTCGGGTTCAGCCAATCACAGCTTATTGATATGGCGCTCCAATTGGGTAGCGATTGTCCTTTTTTTATTTTGAATCAACCCTGTTTTGCCTGGAGCCGTGGCGAAATGATGGAGCCATTGTCGTTGCCATTAAGTGGTTATCAGTTGGTACTCATCAATCCGGGTATTCATGTAAATACGGGCTGGGCTTTCAAACAAATTACGCCACAACCTCCGGCTTTTTCTTTGCAAGAAATAGCCACGCTTCCCGTAAAAGAATGGCAGCATGTAGTGAAAAATGATTTTGAAAAAGTTGTGGGAATGGCGCATCCTACCGTTGCCGAAATTGTGCATTACGCCTACACGAACCAAGCAGTGTATGCCTCCATGAGTGGCAGCGGCAGCACTTGTTTTGCGTTGTTTGAAGGGCATCAAACCTTGCCTGATTTTTCACCGTTTCCCCACTGCTGGATACGCAAGATTAAATTGTCGTGATTCGGTTGGCACTGCCATTTTTTGACTTAGTTTGCCCACCCAACAGTTAACTTTATCGCATGTCGGAAGAGCTGCAGCAGGAACTGGAACAAGCCCTCACTATCAACGAACAATTTGAAGCGTTGATAGCCGAAGCGGACAAGCTGGCCATCGCCGAATTTCTGAATGATCAGAACATCAGCGACGTGGCCAACCTGGTGTATGCCTATGAAGAATATGAAGCACAAATTATTGCCAGCCTTTCTATTCACCGGGCGGCCAGTGTGTTCAAAATTCTTGACCTCGCCGAGCAGAAACGCATTATCACAGAACTTCCTCCTTTTAAAACAGCCGAGCTGCTGAACGAACTCAGTGCGGATGACCGTACCGACTTTTTGGAAGAACTACCCAGCAGCGTGGTACGGGAGCTCATCAAATTGCTGAATCCTGAGGAACGCAAAACCACCCTCAGTTTGCTCGGCTATCCCGAAAACAGCGTGGGCCGATTGATGACGCCCGACTATGTGTGGGTGTACGAACACAATACTGTTGCAGAATCTATTGAGCTTATTCGTCGTTTCGGCAAAGACTCTGAAACCATTGATGTGATTTATGTAATTGATGAAGACGGCAACCTCGTCGACGACATCAAAATCAGGGACATCATTTTATCTTCTCCCGATAAAAAAATTAATGAGCTCATAGATGGCCGTGTGATTGTATTGCATGCCGATGATGACCAGGAAGTGGCGTCGGATGTGTTTAAAATGAATAACCGCGTAGCCCTGCCGGTTGTGAGCAAAACGGAAAAGCTGCTCGGCATTGTTACCATCGATGATATCCTTTGGGTAGCTACCGAAGAGTACAGCGAAGACATGCAAAAAATTGGTGGTACCGAGGCCTTAGATGAACCCTATCTCGACACATCTGTATGGAATCTGTTTCGAAAGCGGGTGGGCTGGCTGGTGATTTTGTTTTTGGGCGAAATGCTCACCGCCTCGGTGATGCAATACTTTGAAGAAGAAATAGCGAAGGCTGTTGTATTAGCACTATTCATTCCTCTTATCATCAGTAGTGGTGGTAATACCGGTAGCCAGGCAAGTACGCTTATTATTCAGGCATTGGCCACCGGTGATGTGGCCATAACAGATTGGTGGCGGGTATTTAAAAGAGAGATTTTAAGTGGGCTGATGTTGGGTACGGTATTGGGTGTAGTTGGCTATTTCCGCATATTGGTGTGGCATGCCATTTTCCCCAATGTGTACGGCGATCATTACCATTTGGTTGGTTTAACTGTTGGCATCACCCTATTGGGTATTGTACTGTGGGGTACACTCAGCGGCTCCATGTTGCCATTGGCATTGAAAAAATTAGGCGCTGACCCAGCGGTTAGTTCTGCCCCTTTTGTAGCCACACTGGTAGATGTAACAGGATTGGTGATTTATTTTTCCGTGGCCTACCTCTTTTTGCAGGGCATTCTGCTCTAGCTTTTTTTAACGCAGAAAATACCAGATTCCTTTCGCTGCAGTGCTGGCGGCACTTACCTTTGCGCCTCAAAATGCAACACTATGAGTAATCGTACTTTCACCATGATTAAGCCCGATGCAATGGCCGATGGTCATGCAGGTGCCATCCTGGACCAAATTATCAAAGCTGGTTTTAAAATCGTGGCCATGAAGCAAACCCGCCTCAGCATCGAAAAGGCTGGTGATTTTTATGCCGTACATAAAGAGCGTCCTTTCTTTGGCGAACTGACTGAGTTCATGAGCAGCGGCCCCATTGTAGCCGCTATTCTGGAAAAAGAAAATGCAGTAGCTGATTTTCGTACACTCATTGGTGCTACCAACCCTGCTAACGCTGAAGAAGGTACCATCCGTAAGCGTTTTGCCCGCAGCGTAGGCGAAAACGCCGTACACGGTAGCGACAGCGATGAAAATGCTGCCATCGAAGGCAACTTCTTCTTCTCTGCTTTCGAACGTTTTTAATATAGAAAACGATAGAAAATAAAAAGCCCGGCAGGATAAATTCCTCCGGGCTTTTCTTATTTGGCTGTAGCCGATGGCTTCATTTCGTTGAGCAAAGGAGTAAGCGTGTATCCGGCATTTCGCAGCAGTTGAATGACGCCATTTTCTCCTGGCAAATGCCCGGCGCCTACGGCAAATAAATTGCTCGATTCTTTCATCAGTGCCGGCATTTTTTGTACCCAGTTTCTATTTCGGCCATACAGTAGTAAATCAAGATTACCTTCCAGCGATCCTTCTTCTTTAATAGTAAGTGCATTAATTTTTTCGAGGTCTTGTGCTTTATATGCCTCTAATAACTGTTGTACTTCTGTATTGTCAACGCCTGCACTATCAATAGCTTTCAGTAATTCTTTTGCCTGTGTAGCATAGGGTATGCTATCAAACAACCCAGCTTGGTAAGACATGGTTTCCAAACCGAGAATTTCCTTTTTGCGTTTAGCCGCTTCTGCTAAAATCATCATTTCCATTCCATTGGTGGCTTCACATTGCATGGCTTGCTCCGCAATCATAGCACTCAACAGTAGTGGCTTGTACCTTTCTAAAACTTTAAAAGGCAGTGGACTTTTTCCTTGGAAATATGCGGCAACCCGATCGTATTCATCCTGCGTTAGAAAATCGCGAATGCCTTTCCCATCTTTCATTGCCATCGCTTTAATAGAACCAATCATTTCCACCATATTGTCCAGATCAACTTCAAAATACACCTGTTTGGTGCTATCGAGTACCTGCTGCAATTGAGATGAAACAATTGCATCCTTGGCACACATAATGTGCATAGTGCCAAATAAATAAGAAGGCTTAGCCAATTGATTGCCGGATATACGCCAAAGCAGGGTTTGCGGTGTGCTGTTTTCTGCTATCGGAGCCTGAGCAGTACAGCCTAAAAAAAGCAAACTAAAAAAGGAAACAAGCGGAGAAATAATATTTTTTTTCATGAAGATTGATCCTATTGAATTGCTTATCAATACATTTAGTTATTAATGAGGCAAATGACCTTTTAAATAAATAATTTATTATTTGTAGTATATACAATTTTTGGCACGGACTTTGTACTTTCATAACTGTTTAAGGGTTTAGGGTTTTGAAAATGGGGGCTGTCTAGCCTCCTTTTCTTTTTTCTACCTACCACACCTTCGGGCAATCCATACCTTTTACACCAGATTTACCTCTGTTAAAAAGTCCGCCAAGGCTAAATCTTCCTGAATTACAATCGTTTAGTTTTAATCCAAAAGTTAATCCGGCAAAATAGTACCAATCCTTTTGCCCGGCATTTCCTCTCAAGGTGTTCGCTGCCGGATAAGGCGCACCATTGTAATCATCACCACGCCAGGCCAAATCAACAGCCAACGGTCCTCTGCCACTAAGTAGTAGGTTCTGATCTGCATAACGGCCACTCACATCGTCTAAATAATCCGTGAAAGTTTTAGTATGCCTGAATTCCAATCCAACATTCAGATTACAGTTGAGTTGCCATTTAATACCCATGCCATACGGAATACAAAACTGAGTGAGCTTATACATTTCCTTTTCAGGATAGGCTGCTAAACCTTGCCCTTCTGTACCCAACGGCTGTAAATACACTCTTGTACCAGTTGCTCCAGTAAATGTATAGGGATCAAACTTGAACACACCAACGCCGGCAAAAACGTATGGTCTCACAGAAGACTTTTCACTACTCAGAAAGCGATATTCAACAGCAGCACTAAATTCTTGTATGCCACTTCTGAAGTTGAGGTTCCGAAACTGTAGCGATTCTTTGTTGTTCGCATCATCGCCAGCAACACTGCCAAAAGAAAAACCAGCCCTTAGATATATATTGTCCGTAACACCATATTTAACTATGGCGGCTGCACCAAAACTTGCATTCTGTCCGGTAACAACAGCAGGCTGCAAATCTCCCTGATAGTTACAAATGCCTGCAAAAAAGTCAATATCAATTCGCTGTGCAATTATTGAAATTGGCAACAAACATGCCCACAAAAAATGGAGAAAAATCAAAGTTTTTTTCATCACTATAAAGACGAATTGTTATTCAATTAAAGTTTGGCTGCATTACCTGATACCGCTATTTTTGCAGCCCGAAAATGTTCGGGACGTAGCGCAGCCCGGTAGCGCACTTGCATGGGGTGCAAGGGGTCGCTGGTTCGAATCCAGTCGTCCCGACCAAAGAAAAGAGATTGTCGATAGACAGTCTCTTTTTTCTTTTAAACGTGGTTGAATAACCTTTATTACACTAAAATATTTTCATCAGTAAAATGGTATCAAAATAAATATGATACAAGTTGTATGTTGAACTATACTCTGTTTACAATCTTGATGACTGCAACTTAGGTTGAGTGAACATGCCTGAGATCGTAAAAGGCTTACACCTTATAGCCGTGTTATACAACCGAAAAGTAAACAATTACAATCATCTTCTACAATCACCTTCACATGATTGTTGCAGGATTCTTGGTGTTG
>NZ_DAIRUZ010000009.1:0-227334 GCF_036803085.1 Phnomibacter sp.
AGCGACCCTCTGATTAACAGTCAGATGCTCTAACCAACTGAGCTAAGGAGGAATGTTTTCCGCTCTAACCTCCCGATAGCTATCGGGATGAGCTAAGGAGGAATTTCCCTTTCGGGGTTGCAAAAATAGGGGGTTCCATTGTTCAACCAAACAAAAAATTATTTTAGCCGTTCTTCTTTTATAAAAATTGTTGCCGCCATGTCTGCTACATCTTCTGCCAAAGGGCTAGTGCTCCTCAATTGGCTGAGTTTTTTGCTCACCCTTTTTGCCAATGCCATGGCCAATATTTTGCCCATCAACGGGCTCAATACCGGGCAGGTATCGGCCCTCTACCCCAACCTTTTTGTACCCGATGGATTCACTTTTAGCATCTGGTCGGTTATTTATACCTGGCTGTTGTTGTTTGTCATTATCAGCAGTAGCTGGCTGCTCAGCAGCAAAGCCACCGCAGCGCAACGCAATGCGGCAGCGCAACTCACCCCCCTCTTCATCATCAGCGGCATCATTAATGTAAGTTGGATTTTGGTCTGGCATTACCTGCAGGTATGGCTCAGCCTTGGCCTCATGCTGGTACTGCTGACGCTTCTCTTCCTTCAGTTTCAACGCATTCAAAAGGCTTCAGCCACAGCTACTGCTTCCATACGCTGGCTGCTTTTTGCGCCATTCGTTATTTACTTCGGGTGGATTTCGGTGGCCACCATTGCCAACAGCACCGCCTTATTGGTGCATGTTGGCTGGCAGGGCGGACCACTGGAACCCGCTGTTTGGTCGGCGGTAATGATGAGTGTGGCCGGATTACTCGCCCTGCTGGTAGGAGCAGGTTTTCGGCAGCCACTGTATGCCGCCGTAGTGGTGTGGGCAATGCTCGGTATTTACCGTGCACAACAAACTGCCACGCCCTGGTTGGGGCAAGTGGCACTGGTTGTGGCAGCAGTAGCTGCACTGGCCTGCATTGCAGGCTTTTGGCTGGCAAAAGCCAACCGCAGCACAAACTCATCCACAGTCAGCATCCAATAGATAGGCATCCCGTACATTCGTGGGCACTTTACCTATTGTTGTTGCTTTGCCTATGGCACTCATTAATATTCCTTTACCGCAGTCTATTGCCCGACGCCTCTACATCTCCTCCGGCGACCCCCGGCGTATGCAATTGAAAGTGCTGAAAAAACTATTGACCAAGGCCCGCTATACCGAGTTTGGCCAGCAGTTTGGTTTCGATGAAATTCTCATGAGCCGCCATGCCGGCAAAGCCTTTCAGCAGCGGGTACCTACCTACGATTACAGCAAGCTGTACAATGCTTTTTGGCACAAAACCCTGCAAGGTGTGCCCGATGTTTGCTGGCCGGGGCAGATCAAATTTTTTGCCCTTAGCAGCGGTACCAGCGAAGCGGCCAGCAAATACATTCCCATTACCAAAGACCTCATTAAGGCCAACACCCTAACCAGTCTGCGGCAGTTGTTTTCCCTCACCGGCTATCACGATGTCAACTTTGGCGCCCTGCCCAAAGGATGGCTCATGCTGGGCGGCAGTACCGAGTTGCAAAAAGGACCCACCTACTACGCCGGCGACCTGAGCGGTATTCAGCAGCGCAATATTCCGTTTTGGTTTCAGCGGCTGTACAAGCCGGGCAAACGCATAGCCAAGGAAAGAGACTGGGCCGTAAAAATTGAAGAGATTGTTGCCAACGCCCCCAACTGGGACATTGGTTTTATCGTAGGCGTTCCCGCCTGGTTGCAGCTGTGCATCGAAAAAATTATTGATCGCTACCAGCTCAACAATATCCACGACATGTGGCCCAACCTCAGCTTTTATGTACACGGAGGCGTGGCCATGGAACCGTATAAAAAAGGCTTCGAAAAACTGCTGGGCAAGCCCATTACTTACATAGAAACCTACTTAGCCAGCGAAGGCTTTTTGGCCTACCAAAACCGCCAGCATGCCAAGGGCATGAAGCTGGCCATCAACAACAATATCTTCTTTGAATTTGTGCCGTTTGACGAACAGCATTTTGATGCCGAAGGCAACATGCTGCCCGATGCCCGGGCACTCATGATTCATGAAGTAGAAGAAGGCCGCGACTATGCCATTCTCATCAGCACCAATGCCGGTGCGTGGCGATACCTTATTGGCGATACCGTTCGCTTTGTAGACCTCGAACATCTCGAAATCATCATCACCGGCCGCACCAAACACTTCCTGAGTTTGGTGGGCGAACACCTGAGTGTAGAAAATATGAACCGGGCCATTCAAATGGTGGCCAATGAGCTCAATGTGTGCATTCCGGAGTTTACGGTGGCGGGCATCCCTTATGGCAATTTCTTTGCTCACCATTGGTTTGTAGCCTGCGACGATCCTGTTGATGAAGCTCAGCTTCGCCTGCTCTTAGATGCCAAGCTGAAGCAGCTGAACGATGACTACGAAGTAGAACGCAAGCATGCGTTGAAAGAAGTTTTGCTGACAGTACTACCCGAACATGCGTTCCTCGACTTTATGGCCAGCAAAGGAAAAATTGGTGCACAGCACAAGTTTCCGCGGGTGCTGAAGGGCAAAATGTGGGAAGACTGGCAGCAGTTTCTGCAGTCGCACAAGATTAAGGTTGGCACAGCCACCCAGCCTTCGTAAATTGTCCGCCTCACAATAAGCTTGCATGGATATTTTGTTGAAAGGCATCGGGTTGGGATTGTTCTTATCCATAGCGGTAGGGCCCATCGTGTTTGCCATTCTCAAAGTAAGCATGAAGCTGGGCCACAAAGCAGGCTATGCATTCATAGCAGGCGTTAGTCTTAGCGATGTACTGCTGGTACTTGTTGGCAATTTGGCCGCAGAATTGTTGAGCTCCGTTTTACAATACAAAAACTGGATTGCTGCCGGTGGAGCTCTCATTCTAATTATTATGGGCACCTATAGTTTGCTCTTTGGCAAAGACCCGAAAGATGACAGCCCCAATGATCTCAACATCAGTTTTCGGCAGCGGGATATGCTGCGTTTTTCCTTGCAGGGTTTTTTCATGAACCTCATCAACCCCGGCCCTATTTTCTTTTGGCTCAGCACCTGCACGGCTTTTGCTTTTTTACCCCTGCGGGAAAGAACCTTGTTGTTTGCTGCCTGCCTGGTAACCGTGCTGGCCACCGATATTTTGAAAGTGTTTTTTGCCGGTCGTATTCGCCTCTTGCTTACGCCACGCACCCTGCATAAAATTCATCAGCTTTCTGCGCTTATCCTCATTGGTTTTGGTGTCGCCATTTTTGGCGGGCTCATCATCAGCATCATGCAGTAAGCTGTCCGTTCCGTTTTATTTCGTTCGCCTTAACAAATTGGCTCCATCACTTTGACTATTGCCCGTTAAGTTTGAAAGGTGAAGTTACTGTACATCGCCTCGCTGCTACTGCTTCCTGCTTTGTGTCAAAGTCAGGCAACAGCTTTGTTGTTGAAAAAGAACAACAAAACCATTCAGCGCTACTACCCTGGCCGTACCATTTCTTTTTTTACTACAGATAAAATGCCTGTAAATGGCCGGCTCGACAGCCTGGTGCGGGATTCCTTGTTCCTCACGTATTTTCAACTGGTGCGGGTGCCTACACCTTGGGGCACTTTTCGCATGGATACAGCAGGCCGTTACCCCATAGCTTTTAGTATGGCCAATGTGGGCGCATTGCCCCGCAAAAGAAACCGCTGGTTTGAAGGCGTACTCATGACAGGTGGGCTTGGCTACACGGCGCTTAATTTGGTGAATACCGTTCGGGAAAAAGATCCACCCTTTGGCAAAGACAATATTGCCAACATCATTGGTGGCCTTGGTACCGCAGCAGTGGGCTACACCATTGCCAAACTCAAAAAAAGCAGCTATACGCTGGGCAAAAACTACCGTCTTTCGGTGGTAGAGTAAAAGCCACTACACAGCAATTGGTTCTTGTGCCTTATTTTTCCAGCCATGAAAAAATTTTGGAAACGGCTGAAACGTACCGTGCTTGTATTGGTGATAGCACAGTTTGTGTACATTCTCTATATCTGGGTATTTCCGCCACCCATTACACTAACGCAAATAGGCAGCTTGCTCGGTGGCCACGGCCTCAGCAAAGACTGGGTGTCGTACGATGCCATTAGCCCCAATGCGAAGCTGGCGGTAATGGCTGCCGAAGACCAGTTGTTTCCCGACCACAGCGGTTTCGACTGGAAGAGCATTGAAAAAGCATTGGCCTACAACAAAAAGAAACCCGGCCGCATCAGAGGTGGCAGCACCATTAGCCAGCAGGTAGCCAAAAACGTGTTTTTGTGGCAGGGCCGCAGTTGGGTACGCAAGGGCCTCGAAGTGTATTTCACGTTCATGATAGAAACGCTGTACAGCAAGCAGCGTATTTTAGAACTCTACCTCAACGTAGCCGAAATGGGCGAAGGCGTGTTTGGTATAGAAGCGGCGGCACAACGCTATTATGGCAAACCTGCTTCGGCACTTACCCGGCAGCAGGCTGCACAAATAGCTGCTTGTTTGCGCAACCCCAAAGTATACACGGTAAAACCGCTTAGCAAATTTGTGAGCCGCCATAGTGGTTGGGTGCTGCGCCAAATGAGCAACATAGATGGCGACCCCGATATTCAACGGGTGATAGCCACAAGCAAGTAGTCCTTACTTTTGAAGATGCGGTGCAGGAAATATGCCGGAGTTTTATGGCTGTCGATACTATGGCTGATGCAGGCTTGCACAGGCAGCAAATATGTTGTAGGCAAAAAATACAGCCCTGCACAAATGCAAGCAGATGCACAACTGCTGTGGCAAACCTACCGGCAGGTGCATCCATCGTACAACTGGTACACTCCCGCCGATACAGTGGATGCCCGCTTTCAACAATTGATTCGTTCACTTACAGATAGTCTTCCTGAACCTGAGTTCAGGCTGCGACTGGCTTATGCCACAGCAGCCATTCGATGCGGGCACACTTCCATCATGTCGCCCAAAAGCATCAGCAAAGCGCTGAACAACCGCCCAGGTGCCAGCTTTCCCTTGCAGGTAAAAGTGTGGGGCGACAGCATGATTGTAACAGACAACACCGGCCCCAACCGCGACAGTGTAAAACGCGGCGTTGCCATCACCCATATCGATAGTGTGCCCGTGCATACACTCATCCGCCAAATGGAAGCGTACATATCAGTTGATGGTACTACCCACCGCTATGCCGACGCCATTTTGAGTGCCAGCTTTCCCAGCCGCTTTCGCTGGATGTATGGATTGAAACCTACGTACAACATTCAGTATGTAGACAGTGCCGGAAAATCACAAATAGCCAAAGTGGGTTTGCAAATGCCCCGCTTGCCCGATAGCAACCGCAACAAAGCGGTGAGAGCTCCGGCTCCTCGTCCACAGCCCGATGGTATGAAGCGTCACGCATTTGGATTTATGCGCATTGATACTGCCCGGCAGTATGCGTATTTGCGCATCAGCAGTTTTAGTGGCAATGGTTTTAAAAAATTTGTCCGTCGCAGCTTTCGCAGCATTGCGAAGCAAGAGATGCAACATGTGGTAGTAGACATCCGCGACAATGGTGGTGGCAAAATTTCGAACAGCGCCATGCTGGCCAGATACCTCGCCCATCAACCATTTCGCATTGCCGATTCGGTAAGTGCTGTAGGTTTTAATTTTCCGAAACCTGCTGCTGTGCAAGTGCATTGGTTTTACAAACTCTTTGGTTGGGTAATAGCGCCATACAAAGCCGATGGCAGAAGGCACATGGGCTTGATGGAAAGAAAATTATATGAGCCCAAACGCTACAATCATTTTGATGGCCAATTGTATGTGCTCATGAATGGTCGCAGTTTTTCTGCATCCATTTTGTTTTTGCAACACATAGCCGACAGGCCACAAACAGTACGCATTGGTGAAGAAACTGGTGGTGGTGCCCGTGGCAACAGCGCCGTAATGACACCTGACATTACCTTGCCCAACACCGGCATTAGAGCAAGGTTGCCGTTGTTTCGCATTATTACCCATGCCGGCCTGCCCAATAACGGACGTGGCGTGATGCCCGACATTGAAGTGATGCCCAACAGCAGCGATATTCGCTACCGAAGAGATGCTGCAATGCAAAAAGCATTGGAGTTGATGAAGCAGTAATGCTTTTCTAAAATCCATATTGCTTCACCAGGTTCCAATCATCATCCACTTCTATGAGTGCTGCTTTTTTGCCCACGGCAATGCTTCCGTAATCATCTGTGATTTGCAACAGCCTGGCCGGATACAAACCCGCCATGCGAATGCTTTCATCCGGCGTCAGTCCAATATGCGTGATGCCATTGCGTACTGCCTGCAACATGCTGATAGCAGAGCCGCTCAGCGTACCATTCGGCAATGCATAATGGTCATCATTGAGTACATGCTGATACGGTCCTTCATAGCAATCCGTTACGGCATCGGTAATGAAAAACAAACGTTCGCCCATCAGTTGCTTGGCCATGCGTATCATGCCATAGTTTACATGTATGCCATCCGGAATAACGGATGCCATCAGGTTTTCATCTTCAAACACTGCCAGCGGTATGCCAGGGTTGCGGTGGTGCAACGGCGTCATAGCATTGAACAAATGCGTTACGGTTTGTACACCTCGCCTGCTAAACTGTTGTGCTTGTGCATAGCTGGCATTGCTGTGCCCGGCAGAAATAATCACACCTGCATCTTGTAGCATTTGCAGCACTTCATTGCTGCAACATTCGGGTGCCACGGTGATCATTTTTAAGTAGCCGTCTGCGGCTTCTAGTATCTCGGTTATTTGTTGCACGGTGGGCACCGTTACCCATTCGGCTACATGGGCTCCCCGTTTTTCTACATGAATGAAAGGGCCTTCCAAATGCAGGCCTAGTATGCCTTCACCGCCATTAGCGATATAGGTTTTCACAGCTTTCGCACTTTCCAATATGCGTTCCATATGAAAAGTTGGAATGGTAGCCAAACAAGCCACTGTACCGCCTTTGCGGTTGGCTGCAGCCAGCAAGCTCAGGCTTTCCTCATCGGGGTACTGTGCAAACAAACGACTACCACCACCATAGATTTGTGCATCTATCAACGCCGGTAGCAAGCGATGCCCGTGGCAGTTGTGTTGTGGTACATCTGCTGCAGGCTGTTCGGTAGTTACAGCTGCTATCCGGTCATCGGCAACGCATACATGTGCATTGCTCAACCATTCGGTACCTGTAAAAATTTGTGCGTTGGTCAGCCAGTGTTGCATGAGGACAAATGTTGTGCTCAAATGTACAACTGTAGCTGTAGTCGTTATCGCCAATCGCCGTACAATACAAAAGCGCCCCAGTAAAACGGATGCTCAAAGCCAGGTGTAGCACTCAGTGTGGCCTGTGCTTTGCGCAGGGCTTCCTGCTTATCCATGGTTTGCAGGTTTTGGTAAAATGCTTGCATCAATATGTTGGTGGCGTCATCATCTACCGCCCATAAACTAGCTACCACACTTCGTACACTGCTCACCAAAAATGCATTGGCAGGCGAAATGTACCAGCCTTTTTTCAGCTCTTGGTTCACCGCTGTTTCGCAGGCACTCAAAGTCACCAATTCGCAACCGTTAATACTAAGTGATTTGATTTCATCTATGCGCAATTCGCCATCTTCACCACCATCTTGTACATTGGCCATTTTGAGGTAAGAGCTGCTGAAATCGGTGTAGTTGAGCACACCGTGTGTAGCAAAATGGATGTACTTGGTTTGCTCCAAACTCTGTTTGGCTTTGGATTCGGTGGCGTAGTCTTGTAGAAAGATATTGGTCGTGTTCAGCATCTTGCCAATGGCTTCCACTTCTTTGCCTGCACTGTTCAGGCTTTTATCGGGGTTGCCAAAACCAGTGAATGAAGCAAGACTTTTATCCTTGCGACCAGCCTTCAAAAACACGGTGAGTTTGTTGGTGTAAAACACGCCATGATCTTCGATGAGGTACCGCACATTGCCATCATCCGTCTTTTTACCAATGCACTGAAAAGGCAGATTGCTGAGTTTGCCATTGGGAATAATACACAGCGACTGGTAGTTTTTGATATCTGCTTCGATAGGTGCTATCAACAGCTGGTATAAAGCATCGCTTTGCTCTGCAAATGGTTTGGCATTTGCCGGTGGTGTCAGCTTTTTCTTGATGGTGCTACGCAGCACCAACGGTTTGCCACTGGCAGTTTTTGCTGGGTTACTCAAGGTAGCAATGTATTGGTCTACCATGGGTTCGAGATCAGCCGTAAGCAGCTGTTCTTTTACTGCAATTTTTTTGTTTGTAGCAGTGAAAATGAGCAGCTGTTTGCCATTGAGCAAATACAACACAATGGCTACATCATCAGGTATATTTTCTTTGATGTCTTTAAAATCTTCAGGGTTCACATTCTTAGAAAAATAGCCATCGATATCAGGATACGTTTTTACCAAAACGGTTACATAGTTCAGGTATTCCTTTTCCAAAATTTCACGGGTTTGCTGCAGCGTTTTCAGCTGTTCAGCATTGTTGCCTTTTGCATTGGCCTGTAGTTGCTGAATACTCTTGTCGATGCCACTTCTTTTTTGTTGCAGATCGAGTAGCTTTTGCAGAGCTGCGGCTTTATCGGCATTGCTGGCATCTGCACTAAGCGAACCCAACAAATCTTTCACTGCTTCCTGTTGTGTTTTTTGTGCAAAAGCCCAGGCTTCTTCTGTAGCACCGGTGGCGGTGAGTGCCGAAATCAAACGGGTGTAGAGTTCTGGTTTTTTACCACTCGATTGATAAGTTTTGCGGGCATCTTCTCCACCAAAAATATTGTTGCTGTTTTTGTCAATCAGATCAGCCGCCTTTTTAAAAGCAGCAATGGCATTAGGAAAATCTTTTTGTGCATAGTAATTTTCGCCCAACTCATAATATGCCTCCCATCCAATGGTGAGCATGTTATACTTTTCACTCAAGGCTGTAGCTTGCTGCAGGTATTGTAACGCTTTTGTATTGTTGCTGCCTCTGTTGAGCACACCCAACAGCATCAAAGCTTCTGCCTGTGCATCGGGAATACCGTTTTTACTGGCGTCGTCGTAGGCAGCTTGTGCCATAGGCAATGCTTTGTCGGGCTGCTGTTCAATGATATAAATGCGGCTCATGGTCATGGCCATGCTACCACTTAATCGGGAGAGTTGTTCTTTGCGGGCAATGGGATACAGCGGTTGCAAAATGGCCAGTGCCGAATCGTTTCGCTTGAGGTACATGTAGCACTCTGCCATATTGGCTCTGGAGCGGATGCTGCTTTCATCATCGCTTTTGTAGGGCCGCAACTGCAATGCTTTGCTGAAATAGGTAATGGCGGTTTGATAAGCCCCCTGATGTGTGTACACTACGCCAGTATTGTTGGCAACAATAGAGCGGTCCCATTCATTTTTTTCAATGCTGTAAATAGAATCGGCCAAAGCAAAACTGCGAATGCTGGCTTCATAATTACCCATGCCCATGTGTTGCAGCGCTTTACTACCGAGCACAGCTGCCCGGCTGTTGTTGTTGCCCGATAAGGCATACACTCTTTCAGCACTATCGCTCAGCGCCAACCCTTCGGTATAGCGGGCCTGTAAGGTGTATTGAAATGCCAGGGCAATCAATGCATCGCCCTGCTCTAATGAGTAGCCTGATTTAGCAGCTTGTGCAATCACCGCTTTGTTGATGATGGCTGCACTATCTGCCTTACCACTTGATACCATCAGGTTGGCCAGGCGCAATTGCGAACGCAGGTATTTGGGCTTATCGAGTGTATCATAAATCTGTGAAGCTTTACGATAAAAATAAAATGCATCAGCCACTTTCAAACGGCTTTCAGCAAGCCCGCCAATGTTTTCGTAACACTTTGCTTCCATGGCAGGATCTTTTGTAGCCAATGCGAGTGGCAATGCTTCCTGCATCCATTTTTCTGCGGTTACAAAATCGTTTCGCCTGCCAGCCAATGCACTCAAATTTACCATGCTGTAGAGTTGGTTTACCCGGTCGTTTACAATTTTGGATTCTTGCAAACATGCGGTGTAATACTTTTCAGAAGCAACTGAGTCAATTGTCCAGGTAACGGAACCCAATTTGAACAGGGCATCTATGTAGCCCGATTTACTCTGCAATCTTTTCAATACGTCTGCGGCCCGTTCGTAGTACGAACGGGCTTTTCTAAAGTCTTTATCATTTTCGTACACCTGGCCAAGGTTCAGCAGGTTTTGTGCTTGTTGCGATGTATCGCCAATGGCGGCATAAAAATGAGCTGCACTATCGTAGGCTTGCAGTGCTGCAGCTTTCTGTCCCACTCGTTCATACAATTTGCCCAGTTTTTTCCAGCTGAATGCCTGGCCATCTTTGTTATTCGCCTTGCGGCGCAAGTCTATTGACGTGTTGTGTGCATCTATAGAAGCAGCAATGCTGTCTTCCATTTCCAGATTACTGGCCAGCATTGATTTGGCATACCCTGCATTATCCCATTTTTCCAGCCTGAGCATGGCGGCGTATGCCAATTGATGATACCGTTTGCTTTCGGCATATTTACCCATGCTGTAGTACACACGGCCAATATCGTTTTGCGTGTAGGCCATGGAGTAATCGCTATTGAGTTGTGCATACATGGTATAGGCACTATCATAAGCCTTTAAAGACTTGTCGTAGAAACCTTGCTCTTTATAAATACGGCCCACATACCAATAATCGCTGGCAATATTTTCGGTAGCCGATGCAGATACCAGTTGCTGATTTACAGCAATGGCTTTACGCATATTTTTCATTGCCTGCTCATAGTTGCCTGCAGAGTAGTCAATCCACCCTTCGTACTCGTAGCGTTTACGCCAATGGTCGAGAGAGTCGTTGGTTTTCATTTTACCTGCATAACTATATAGTTGTTTTTCTGCATCAGCCAGTACTTTTTTACCCTGTGTATAGTTGCTGCTTTTGTACAGGCAATACGCTTTTTTAAAATACGCTGCAAACAAATAAGCATGATTGGTTGCCATGCTTGCGTAGCGCAATGTGCTATCGGTGCAGCGGATGGCTTCGGCGTACTGTTCATTGTCCTGATAAATTTGTGCCCAAGCCTGCCATAGCGAGGCTTTACCCAAGGTATCATTAATGACTTGCGCTATGTTCAAGCCAGCCTTTATCATGAGCAGTGCACTATCATTTTTATCTTCTTTGCTATAGCTCACCGCTTCATCGAAAAACATACCGGTGAGTTTTTCTTTGCGCAGTACAGCACTTTTTTGGCGTAGCCATTTTTGCAGTTGATCGGGTGTGTCTTGCAGTTGTTGCCATTGCAGCATGTACTCCCAGCTGCCAGATGGCGCTTCGTTCAGTACCCAGGTAGCAAATGTTTCATTAAACTTATAATAATAGCCCATGTACTTGCCGGGGTAGCTCAGTACAAAATAGATGTACTCTCTTACATCTTGTGGCGTAGCATTATCCATAATGTCTATCACCGTGCGTCCTTTATAACGACCTCCAGGCAGGGGCTTCATTAGCGAACTGCTGCTATCTGTAGAAGGCCGAATCATTTCAACGGTTTCTTTCAACTCAGCAATCATTTGCTTAATGAGTGAATCTTCATGTATCCCCCTGGGCATTTGTATAATACCCGGTAAGCTATAGTGCGGTTTTTTAGATATGTCGGTAAAAATGATGCCCCGGGCGGCGAGTTCTGTAAATATGGCGCCGGCAGTAGCTGGCCGGTAGTCAAACTTTACCAAATCATCTTTTAAAATGGGCCGTTGTTTTTGACCAATGCCTTTGCCCATATAAAGCAATGCTGCATTTCTGTTGAGTGCAATGATGCGCCCAAATCCAATTTCGTTATAGTTCTCTTTTTCAAATGCTTTCAGGTATCGGGCAATGACTGAACCTTGCTGATGCAGTTTCAAACCTACATTGCTACCGTGCCTTAGCAGTAGCAATGAACTGTCATTTCGTACAAAGGCCGAATCTACAAACACATGAACAGATCGTGTTTGTATTTGTGCAAACAAAAGATGGTTGCATACAGTCATCAGCATAGTGCCAAGCAGAATGGGCAAATACAGCTTCCGTTTCATGTGTTGAGGGTTTATCACTTTTTCACTACCTGAAATCCAGCACTTACAATAGTTACTTCATCATTGCCGCTTCTGGTACGTACAGTTCCGGTATTTTCCAAACTTTCATTCAGCCACTTTTCAAATGTGCCGCCAATATTACGTTTGCGGCTATCATCGGGTGTTTCTTCGAACACGGGGCGTAAGTCAATCGGCCGTATGCTCAATACCACCCGCAAATATTCTCTGCCTTCAGTAGCATTATCATCCACCGCTATGCCATCTATTTCAAAAGGCTGGCCGGGCCCAACAGAATAGTCTTGAGGTTGCTCATCGGGCTGTGGCAGCAACACCTGACTTTTGGCATTGGGCAAAATATTCAGGAGGTTGAAGTAGAGCCTTGTATCGCTGTTGTTGATGATAGAAATTTTGTATTCAGAACCGGGTGTAAGCTTCCACTCATTGGATGCATCTTTCATGCCTTCGGCGGCAATGATTACCTGCACTTTATCTGCCAGCGGACCACCATCATTCATTTGCCGAAGGTAACGGCTGCGGGCAGTGGCTTTGAGTGCTTGCTGCCACTGCTGTTGCATAGCTGCGTCAAAAGTTTTGCCCGTAGCCAAAGTAGTGCTGTGCTGTACCACATCACCTTTTTCCAGCAGCTCCATGCTGGTACCGTTGGTGGCTTTGCTCAGGAGAAGCAAATAATCACCCGCACTGGAAAGTACTACACCGGGTTGTTTTTTTAGCCAGGCTTGCACCGCGTCGGTGGTTGTTTTTGGAACTGTTTTATCTGCCTGCAATGTTATATGCAACTGCACAGCCGCTGTGCCATAACTGATGATGTGAATATTATACGGCATGGCTTTATCTATTTGTTGGCGGGGCTGCAATACAGATGACAGCGCATTGCTTTCTGTAACCACCGCTGTTGTAACTGTGCTGTTGGAGCCGGCCGTTTTTACCTGTACCAAAGTACCGGCATAAATACCTTGTAGTTGCCCTTGCTGAATAATGAACGTGCTATCACTTGTCCAGCGGTCTACCTGCAGTTGTTTAGATTGTGGCAGGTAGCTGCCGGCAAATACCTGCTGTGTACCATCGCCTTCCATCATCGGTAGTTGCTGCTGGTATTCAGCTTGTATCATGCTTTTTACCGAAGCAAACAACTGCTGATAAGTAGCCTGACGGGGCAGTTGCTGCAGCGCTTTTGCTACTGCATAACTCAGCGATCCTACGCCCTGCCCTTTGGCATCGTGGGTTTCATAATTTACCTGATTGGGGCTGCTGGCGCTAAACACCACCATGTTGGCTGTATTGAGTGGTGCAGCACTCATAAACCCTTCGGCAGTGGTACGTGCACCCAGGGTGGTTTTGAGTTTGGGTTTGTATTCGGGGCTGGCAAATGGTGCCGGATCGCCACGGGTAATGGCAATGCTGCCACTTCGGGTAGCAGTACCAGAATGGCAGGCATCTATTACTACCAGCAAGCTACCATTGCTACCAAGCACATTGCGCAGCGCCTCCAGCTGGCGGCCCAGTGCATCATCGCGGTAGTGATGTTGCCCGTAGTATTTTACCGGGTCGTATTTGCCCCGTGCATCAAAAGGTACCAGTGCTTCATCATAGCCGTCTGCTTCATCGGGGTTTTCTTCATCATCTTCTATTTGCTGGCCATGGCCCGAAAAATGTACATACACTACATCGCCGGGTTTGCATTGTTTTTTTAATTGATCAAAGCCATCATCTATGCCTTTGTAGGTAGCTGCTGCATCGGTAAGCACCAACATATTAGCGGGCTGAAAGCCTTGTAATTGCAAGGCTGTTTTTAAATACGCAATATCATTAGCAGAGCTGAGCGGCTTCCACCGTACATCGGGGTAAGTACCTACGCCTATGAGCAATGCCCTTTTAGTTTGTGCATGTGTTGCCGTAGCAAAAGCCATACACAAAAAGCAGCAACACAGCCATGCTACAACTGGCAAGAATCGTATTTCTTTTTTTTTGAAACAGTAAGATGCTGGCATAAGAGAGTTTGTGCTTAATTTACGGTGAAAAGGTAGCCGAACCTGCACACACTAAAAATACCCATTGGCGGGTATGCCCGGGCACAGCCGCATAGCTTAGTTTTACCCAAGTTAGCACAACTGTCTGGTTGCATGTTGTTATCTCATCACACAAAGTACCAATAAAGCTACCGGGCTTTTGTGAAAACAACACAAGCAATCAGTCAATCATCCACCTTAAAAAAACATATCGCATGAAATCTTTAAAAGTATTGAAAGCCGCGGGGATGGCATTGGCCATAATGAGTATGTACAGCAGTGCACAGGCACAGATATGCGCTACCAAAGAAGCGGAAGCCAGACTGGCCAAAGTGGCCTTTATTGACACTACCAAAACACGTGGCCTTGCCGACAATTATTTTTTGTGGGATGTTGGTGAAACCATTTATGTAAAGTTCATGAATGGTAGCCCACGCCTGCAGGAAATGGTAAAACAATATGCCCGTGAGTGGGAACAGTTTGCCAATATCAAGTTTGAATTTGTGCAAAGCGGCCGTGCCAATGTGCGGGTGATGTTTAGCCAGAAAAAATCGAACTACTCTATGCTGGGCACCTACTGCAACTCTGTGCCACAAAACGAGCATACCATGCACTTCGACTCTGTAGGTCTTACTGCATCTAACTCTTGGGGCCGCACAGTAGTACACGAATTTGGCCACGCCATTGGTATGATGCACGAACACTTTAGCCCCATGAGCGGTATTCAGTGGAACATGGATACCCTGTATGCCGACTATGCCAAAGTAGGCTGGGGCAAAGACGATGTAGACAACCAGGTGGTGTATGTAGCTAAGCAAACCTATACGAATGGTACTGCGTATGATCCGAAGAGTATTATGCACTACCCTGTTAATCCTCGCCACACCAAAAATGGCTACAGCGTAGGATGGAACATGGTGATGAGTGATGGTGACAAACGCATGGCTGCCATCTTGTATCCCCGCGATGGTGTACGTGCCAACGAAGTGCCCCGCATCAACGTATCGGAATATACCACCACTACCATCAAGCATGATCCGGTAAATCAGGGACTGCGCATTTATCCTTCGTTTGTAGTAAGTACCGCTGGTGTAAAAGGCACAGTTTACTTTATCGCCATTGTGTATGATAAAGATGGCCGTGCATTGCCCGCCACCGATAAATCGTACAATGTAAGTGGTGCCGTAGCCACGTACCGCAACTTTGTACTGGAACCAGGCCAGGTATTGAGTGCCAACAAAAATGCACCCGATGATTTTGAACTGTTTATTCCTTACAGCCAAATTCCTAAAGGGGCCAATACTTCCGAAATTAAAGTGGTGTTTAAAACATGGGTGTCTGGCAAAGACGAATTCAAACCCATTTACAGCAGCAACCCCATTGCCTTTAGCATGAACAGATAAAACCTGTTGGACATATACATTAAAAAAAGCCTCTCAACATTGGGAGGCTTTTTTGTATACCTGCGGTTGCTTGCAAAACTTATTGGCAACATCACCATATTGCCTTTACATGACGTAGCATTTTCTTTCACTACCTAAGCTTCAGCTGCACCACGTTTTCTATGTGGTGGGTATGCGGAAACATGTCGACCGGTTGGGCCTTGGTTACCTCGTATTTGGCAGCCAGCAGGCGCAGGTCACGGGCTTGTGTGGCAGGGTTGCAGCTCACATACACCACGGTGGGTGCGGCCATCTCTAATATTTTCTGCACCAGTTTTTCGTGCATGCCAGCCCGTGGTGGGTCGGTAATAATCACGTCGGGTCGGCCATGTTTTTCAAAAAAAGTATCGTCGCAAATGTCAATCACATCGCCAGCGTAAAAGTGGGTATGATCCAGCCCGTTCAGTGCGGCATTGGCTTTGGCATCGGCAATGGCTTCATCTACCAACTCTACGCCAATTACCTGCCGGGCTCCCTTGCTGCAAAAAATACCGATGCTGCCGGTACCACAGTACAGGTCGTACAGGTTTTGAGTGCCATCCAGCTCTGCAAAGTCGCGGGTAATTTGGTACAGCTTCTCTGCCTGTTTGGTATTGGTTTGAAAAAACGATTTCGGACTGATGAGAAACCGAAAATCTTCCAGCTTTTCAGTAGCATGGGCGGCCCCAAAATAGAGTTGTGGCTCCAGGCCCATCATACTATCGTTGAACTTGGTATTGATGGTATAATACAAAGTAGTGATGACCGGTACTTGCTGCAGTAAGTTGTCGAGCAGCTGTTGGCGCATGTCTTTTTGCTCATAGCCCAGCATCACATTCACCATCAAATCGCCGGTGGTACACAGGCGGTATTGTACGCCCCGCATCCAGCCGTTGTGTTGCTTCACGTCGTAAAAAGGCATGTTCATGTCGATGGCCTTTTGGCGCAGCACATCTCGTATCTGATTGGCTGGTTCGGCCATCAGGTGGCAGTGGCCCAGGTGTACCACTTTGTCAAACACGCCTTTGGCATGAAAGCCTGCAAAGCTGCCCAAGGCAGTTACATCGGGGTTGTTGAGTTCTTCGCGGCTGAGGTAGCGTTTGTTGGCAAACGTAAATTCCAGCTTGTTGCGATAGCCGGTGGTTTGCTGGCAGCCCGCTATGGGCAACAGGTTTTCTACCGCCACACCGCCAATGCGGGTGAGCTGGTCATATACCTGCTGTTGTTTAAAAACCAGTTGTTTTTCATAGGGCAGCATTTGCCACTGGCAGCCGCCGCATACACCAAAGTGTTCGCAAAAAGGCGCCACCCTGTCGGGGCTGTAGCTAATGAACTCCACGGGTACACCCTCGGCCCAATCGCTTTTGTTGCGGGTGAGCAATACATCTACCACATCGCCGGGCACGGCTCTTTCTACAAACACCACTTTACCATCTATCCGGCCCAGGCTTTTGCCTTCGGCAGCGTAGGCCGTGAGCTCCAACCCACGTACAAACTGATTTTTCTTTTTGCGCATAATGAGGCGGCAAAGGTAACGAGGAGGAATGCCAATGTGCCAATTAGCTAATATGAAAATGTGCCAATGCTAAACAAGCAGCGGTTCTCTATTAGCCTGCTTCACAGAAAAAAGTTGATGATCAACGAATCCGTGAACATCCGTTTCATCCTGCAAATCCGTGTCCCATTGCATTTTCTACACATCCTTGTCTCATTGTCTTTTACAAAAACGATATACCGCTCCTAAATCAGCAAGTGCTATTTTGCAGCATACCATGCAAACCCCAGTTTCCATTTTAATAGTAGAAGACGATCCCGATGTAGCCTCCTTGCTGCACAAAGGGCTGAGTGAAGCCGGCTATCAAATCAGCCTGGCTTTTGATGGCGTGTCGGCACTATCGCTGGCCCGGCAGCAAATGGCCAACCTGCTGATACTGGATGTGATGCTGCCCGGCAAAACAGGGCTGGAAATTTGCGCCACCCTCCGCAGCGAAGGCATTGATACGCCCATACTCATGCTCACCGCACTGGCCAGCACCGAGCAAATTGTGCACGGTTTGGATGCGGGTGCCGATGATTACATGGTGAAACCGTTTAAACTGGCCGAACTGATGGCCAGGGTGCGTAACCTCATCCGCAGGGCCAAGCCTACGGCCGGCGATGCGGCACCTACAAGCAACGATCAACCGTTGCAAATGGCCGATTTGGTGTTACTGCCCCGCAAAAAAGCAGCAGAAAGAAACGGGCAACCCATTTCACTCACGGCTACCGAATACCGCCTGCTGGAGTACCTGATGCAAAACCCCAACCGGGTACTCAGCCGGCAAGATATTTTGGAAAATGTGTGGGGCATCGACTTTAACCTCAGCACCAATGTGGTGGATGTATACATCAACTATTTGCGCAAAAAAATAGACAAGCCACACCAGCAAAAACTCATTCAAACCATCATTGGCATGGGGTATGCCCTGCAGCAAGAGCATGACACTTAGAGCAAGACTAACAGGGTTGTTCATTGCAGTGGTAGCGGCCATTGTGTTGCTGTTTAGCAGCCTGGTGTATTTTTTTGCCAACCAAAATGTGTTTGCCGATTTCTACAAACGCTTAGAGCTACGGGCAAGGCTGGCAGCCCGTATTACACTTGAAGATGCGGCCAAAGGCAATACGGCTTTCAATGAGCTGCGCAATGAATACATTGAAACACTGCCTTCGGAAAAACAATATTTCATTCGGCTGAATGAGCAGTCGCAACCCGACAGTGGCATGCAGGCGGTAATACCTGCCAGCCTCATTAGCGATGCGGTAGCCAAGGGCTCTGCCGTAGGCCGCGATGGCAATACCTTGTATGCCGGTTTGTACGTGCCCGAAAGCTGGGGCAAGTATGTGGTGGTAGTGTCGGGCAGAAACGATTATGGTGTACAGTTTCTCAACAACCTGCAATGGTTGCTTATCGCCAGCTTCATCATCAAAGCACTGATATTGGGTTTTGTGGGCTTTTTGTTTTCGCGGCGCATTTTAAAACCCGTACTCGATTTTACGAGCAAAGCCAAAGACATTGGAGTGCATAACCTCACGGTGCGTTTGCCCGAAGGATCGGGCCAAGATGAAATGGGCGTACTGGCCAGCACTTTTAACCACATGCTCGACCGCCTGGAAACATCTTTCGAGTCGCAAAAAAGTTTTATTGGCAATGCCTCACACGAACTGCGTACACCGCTCACCAGCATTATGGGCGAAGCAGAATGGGCCTTGCTGAAAACCCGCAGTGCCGAAGAATATCAGCAATCGTTACAAACCATTCAAAAGCAGGCAGAGCGGTTGGAAGAAATAACCCGTTCGCTGCTGAGCATGGCCCGCACCGGCTTTGATGGTGGCCGGCAAGAAATGACACGGTTGCGTATTGATGAAAAACTGCTTCGTGCCAAAGAACTGGCCGATGCCATTTACCCCAACAATCGCATTCGCTTCGATTTCAGCCACCTGCCCGAGCAGGAAGAACAGCTGCAGTTATGGGGCTATAAAGATTTGTTACAATCTGCTTTTTCCAATGTGCTCATCAATGCCTGCAAGTACTCCGACAACAACGAAGTGCTGGTAAGTCTGGATGTGCATTCGCCCAACCTTATCATTCGCATTGCCGACAAAGGCATTGGCATTCCTTCCAAAGACCTGCCTTATATTTTCGATCCTTTTTTCCGTGCCTCCAATGTGAGTGGCTACATGGGCTATGGTATTGGTTTGCCATTGGCCCGCAACATTGTTCGGTTGCACCATGGCGAAATAACCGTGGAATCGGTAGAAGGAAAAGGCACCAGTATTACCATTGTACTGCCGCAACTCATGTACAGCGCCAAGCCAGATTAGAATTTCTAATCTCCACATTAAAAATGCCATCATTCTTGCTCAGCACATTCTAATGAATGATTAATGCCATCTTAAGACCTTTCTGCTGCAGCGGTTCTAGGTTTGCATCATCAATCGAAATTGATTGATGAAGGCCTCAATTGTTGCACCATGATGAAATTGATTGTACCTACAGATTTTACAGTAAAGTCTTTGCAAGCGGTAAGAGCAGCCATGCAGGCCTTTCCCGATGAGCAATTGCAAATTGTATTGTTGCACATCATGCGGATTTCTAATGACCCGATGGATTTGTTGATGCTGCCCCGTGAACGCAAATACCTCAGCTTGTTTACAGAAGCGTACCGCAACGAAGTAGAAAAAATCAGGCAGCAATCAAACGGTCAGATCGATAGCATTTACACCGATTTTTTATACCTGGACATACAACGTGTTTTCAACGATTATGTACAGCGTCATAACGTGGATGCATTGATGCTTGCCGAAGGGCTGGAATGGCAATTGCCCACTGAATACAGTATTCACCCCGAACAGGTATTTGTGAAATCTACCGTGCCTGTGTTGCGGCCATCGCTGCCAACAGCCACCATTAAAACCATGATGCCGCAGTTGGATGAGAAAGATCAGCAGGCAAGCCGCTATGCTGTTGCATTTGGATAAGCACCATCACACCCGATCCATACGAAGATCAACCATGAGTACAAACCGGTTTGCCTGCACAGGCAGCCGGTTTTGTTTATGTCGGGTATAGCTACCGCCTATCTTTACGGCATGGCTACACATATGCGTCGTTATTATGGTTTGTTGCTTATTGCTTGCATGCCCATGTTCATGGCCTGTGCTCAACCATCGGGTGCAGAGCCCTGGCAGCCCCATCAGTTGATGCCGCCGACACAACTGGCGGCCAATATTCAGTCGGGCAAGCAGGTGCCACTCATCATCAGCATTGGGCCGGGTGCTATCATCAAAGGTTCGGTAGACATTGGCCCCGGTGGCAATCCGGCCAATATTGCCAAACTCAAAACCTTATTGCAACAACAGGATAAATCCAAGCCCGTGGTGATTTACTGTGGGTGTTGTCCGTTTCGCAATTGCCCCAATATCCGGCCGGCATTTGCACTGCTCAATAGCATGGGTTTTACCAAACATCAACTACTCAATTTGTCTACCAATATCAAGGTTGATTGGATAGACAAAGGTTTTCCAGTTCAATAAAATTTTCGCATGAAATCATTCTTCTTTTTGATGCTGCTTGCTGCGGCGGCAGTAGCTACACAGGCGCAATCACTTACTGCAACAGAGCAAAAAATTGTGGCCGAAGTACAACGTCAGCATGCGGCCAATGTGGAGCTGCTGAAAGAAACGGTGAACATCAACAGCGGTTCGCTCAACATTGCCGGGGTAAAAGCCGTGGGCGAAAAACTGGCTGCGGCGTATCGCAAAATTGGTTTCACCACAGAGTGGATTAGCCTGCCCGATTCGTTGAAACGTGCCGGTCATTTAGTAGCTTACAGAAAAGGTAAAAAAGGCAAACGCATTTTGATGATTGGCCATTTGGATACGGTGTTTGAACCCGATATGGAAGCCAATCCTTTCCGCATGATTAACGACAGCACAGCTACCGGCCAAGGGGTGGTTGATATGAAAGGCGGCAATGTAATGATGCTGGCCATTTGCCAGGCACTGGCCAATTTGAATTTGATAGATGACGCCACGATTGTATGCTACTATACCGGCGATGAAGAAAGTACTGGCTCGCCGGAATGGGTAAGCCGGCAAGATTTTATTGCCCGTGCCAAAGCCAGCGATATTGCCTTGGGTTTTGAAACCGCACAAAACTTCAGCACGGTGGCCATTGGACGCCGTGGCAGCAGCAGCTGGAAGCTGACGGTGCAAGGCAAGCAGTCTCACTCAGCAGGCATGTTTGGCGCCAATGGCAGCTATGGCGCCATTTATGAAGCCGCCAGAATTTTGACGGAGTTTCGCCAAAAATTGGAAGGCGAAAAGTACCTGACCTTTAGCCCGGGCGTAATAGCAGGAGGAACAGAACTCAACACCAATGATGAAGCATTTCGGGCTACGGTGAGTGGCAAAACCAATATTATAGCACCGGCTACGGTGGTGTATGGCGATTTGCGTTTTTTGGGCGAACAACAAAAAGCCAATGCCCGCAACAACATGCGTCAGATTGTGGTAAATAACCTGCGGGGCACTGCTGCACAAATAGAATTTTATGATGGCTTTCCTAGCATGGAGCCCAAGCCGGGCAACCTACAGTTGGTACAACAGCTGAACGATGTGAGCATGGCCATGGGCTTGGGGCCTGTAAAAGCAGGTGACCCCGGTAGCCGCGGTGCCGGCGACATTAGTTGGGTGGCTCAGTATGTTGATTGTATTGATGGCTTGGGTGCCAGTGGCGGTGGTGCACATGCTCCCGGCGAAATCATCAACATGAAAGAACTACCACGGCTTACAGAAAGAGCAGCCGTATTGGTGTACCGCCTCACCCGATAAAAAAAAGACAACACCCACGCCGGGTGTGATGGCGCAGGTGTTGCAGGTGGTTTGTTTCAGGGGTAAAGGGTCAAACTCGTCGGGTGGTTCGTATGAGCAACCTATCGAGTGTGTAAAAGTGCAACAAACTATATCGGTTAGCAATACGGGAAACACCCAATTTTGGTGGGCTTTTTTGCGTAAAACCCGCAAGATGTTAACGAACTGAAAATAGAAAACCGCCCCCTGGCTGGTGGAGGCGGTTTTGCTGTAAAATCCGTTGGCTGCTGATGCTGGCAAAAGAATTCGCCTGCGTTAAGAAACAACCTGGATCAAAATAGTCAAGGCAATAATCATGCCGCTTGCATTTCTTGAATTTTCGCTCTGATTTTGGCTTCGATTTCGGCACTCAGTTCGGGGTTATCCCGCACCAGTTCTTTTACCGCATCGCGGCCCTGTCCCAGTTTGTTGCCTTCGTAGCTAAACCAGCTGCCGCTTTTCTGTAAAATGCCGAGCTCTACGCCCATATCAATGATTTCGCCACTCTTGCTGATGCCTTCACCAAAAATGATATCGAACTCAGCCTGACGGAAAGGCGGGGCCACTTTGTTTTTTACCACTTTTACCCGGGCACGGTTACCAACGGCTTCATCACCATCTTTTATCTGGCTTACCCGGCGAATATCTAACCGCACAGAAGCATAAAACTTAAGGGCATTACCACCGGTGGTGGTTTCGGGGTTACCAAACATCACACCAATTTTTTCACGCAATTGGTTGATGAAAATGCAGACAGTATTGGTTTTATTAATGGTAGCGGTGAGCTTACGCAAGGCCTGGCTCATCAGTCGGGCCTGCAAACCCATTTTGCTATCGCCCATTTCGCCTTCCAGTTCGCCTTTTGGCACCAGTGCAGCTACTGAGTCAATTACAACAACATCCAGGGCGCCAGACAAAATGAGGCGGTCGGCAATTTCGAGTGCCTGTTCGCCGTAGTCGGGCTGGCTGATGAGCAGGTTGTCTACATCTACGCCCAGCTTTTGCGCATAGTTGCTGTCAAAGGCATGTTCCGCATCAATAATGGCACACATGCCGCCTTTCTTTTGGGCTTCGGCTATTACGTGAGTGCTCAGCGTGGTTTTACCACTCGATTCAGGACCGTAGATTTCAATAATCCGGCCACGAGGCAAGCCGCCAATACCCAGAGCGGTGTCCAGCCCGATGGAGCCGGTTGAAATGACTTCCAGTTGGGCGGTGCCCTTTTCGTTCATCATCATTACGCTACCCTTGCCAAAATCTTTGTCGATTTTGTCGATGGTTAGCTTGAGGGCCTTCAGCTTTTCGGCGTTGGCATTGTTGCTCATAGTCTCGTTTTCGGTGTTAGTAGAATTCTTGGCCATTACTAAAATATAAAAGTATTAACGCGGTGAAGATAGGGGCAATTTCTTTTGCACACTAACATTTTTAGTTTTTTAATGCTAATTTCTTTTGGGATACGGCGCAAACCCTTAGCAGGGGCGAAAAGGCTTCTGCTAAAGTGTGTATTTGCAAGGGGTGATTCCGTTACCTTTGCAGCCCCAAATCCGGAAGGATGCGGGATTGGGTGCTGGCCCGAGAGAAAGACCAATTGGCCGACGCTCAAATTCAAACTTCAAATTTTGCAATAACAATGGCAACAGTTACCCGGGAAAATGTAGGCCTGCTCACAGACCGCCTCACCGTACAAATTACCAAGGAAGATTACTATCCGGCGTTTGATAAGGCGCTGAAGAATTATGCTAAGAAAGCCAATGTACCCGGCTTCCGCCCCGGCATGGTTCCTTTGGGCCACGTAAAGAAAATGTTTGGCAACAGCGTATTTACTGAGGAAGTATTGCGTTCGGTTGAAAAAGAAATCAACGGCTACCTCGATAAAGAACGTCCAGAGATTTTTGCTCAGCCCTTGCCAACCGATGACAATGCAGACACGGTAGCCAAGCTCGACATGAACCAACCCGCTGAATACAGTTTCAGTTTTGAAATTGGTTTGAAACCTGCTTACACTGTTGCCAACCCTGCCGACGCAACTATTAAGCGCCGCAAGGTGAAGGTAACCGACGAAATGGTTGAAGAAGAAGTAAGCCGCCTGCAAAACCGTTATGGCAACATGCAGGAGCCCGAAACGGTTAACAACGACCAGTGTGTGCTGAACGTAACCTTTACCGAAGTTGATGCTGAAGGCAATGCTGTAGAAGGCGGCGCTACCAAAGACAACAGCCTGCTGGTAAGCTATTTTGCTGAAGCCGTTCGCCCTCAGCTCAATGGCCTGAAAAAAGACGACAGCATAACTGTTACACTGGATGAAGCTTTTGAAGCCAAAGAAAAAGAATGGATTGTAGGCGACCTCGGCCTGAATGAAGTAGCCGATGCGGGCAGCAAAAAATTCAAGATTACCATTACCAAAATTGGTTTTGTAGAAAAGCGTGACCTCAACGAAGAGTTCTTTAACCAACTGTTCCCAGGCAAAGCCATTGCTACCGAAGCAGAATTTAAGCAGGCCGTAAAAGAAGACATCGAAGGTTACTGGGCTAACCAAGCTCGTAGCCAGGTGCACGACGAAATCTATCACTACCTCATCGACAATACAAACATCGAACTGCCCGTTGACTTTTTGAAGCGCTGGTTGCAGAGTGGTGGCGAAAAGCCCAAGACTGCCGAGGAAGTAGAAGCCGAGTTTCCCTCGTTTACCAACTCGCTGAAGTGGACCCTCATTAGCGATAAGCTCACCGTAGACAACCAGCTGCAGGTAAACCCCGAAGAGCTCCGCGAATTTGCGAAGCGCCAAATGATGGGCTACATGGGCGTAACCACGCTGGATGAAAGCACTGCATGGCTCGACAGCTATGTAGACCGTATGATGAGCGACCGCAAATACATCGACCAGATGTACAACCAGCTGATGACCGACAAGCTGTTTACATGGGCTGAGTCGCAGGTAACCAAATTCAACGACGAAGAAGTAAGCGCCGAAGAATTTGCCAAGCACCAGCACCACCACGCACATTAATCTGCATGGCGCTGATTTGTAAGGGCCATGAATAAATAAATGAACGCCCCGGAAAATCCGGGGCGTTTTTTTATAACACATGATGTTCAATCTCCGCCAACGATTATTAAAAAAACTTACCTATTTACCACTTCATATTTTGGCTACATTCATTGGCTATAATGTGATGCCTTATGAGCCAGAAAAACCGTCGTTCGTTCTTACAACAAATGGGCCTTGCCGGGGCCGCTATGATAGCCGGCAAATCTGTATTGGCTGCTGATGCGCCAGCCATTCACCATCCGCTGCACAGGATAATGCCGATGCCTGATGATCAACCCATTCGCATGGGACTGATTGGTGCCGGCGGAATGGGCACCGAAGACATGAAATCGGCACTGCAGCATGCCAATGTAACCATCACCGCTGTATGCGATTTGTACAAGGGCCGTATTGATGCTGCCAAACAGCGCTGGGGCCAACAATTGTTTGCCACCAACGATTACAAAGAATTACTGAAACGTAGTGATGTAGATGCGGTGATTATCGGCACACCCGATCACTGGCATCAACCCATTAGTATAGCAGCGCTGGAAGCAGGCAAGCATGTGTATTGCGAAAAGCCGATGTTGCACAAAGTAAGCGAAGGTTGGGCGCTGGTAAACGCCTGGAAAAAAAGCGGCAAAGTATATCAGGTGGGCAGCCAGGGTGTCAGCTCTTTGGGCAATGAAAAGGCCAAAGAATTATTGGCAGCAGGTGCCATTGGCGAACTCAACTATGCCGAAGGTTTTTGGGCAAGGATGAGTCCGGAAGGAGCATGGCAATATAAAATCCCCGCCGACGGCAATGCACAAACGGTAGCCTGGGATAAATACGAAATCAACAAGAAGCATGCTTTCGATCCACTACGCTTTTTCCGCTGGCGCAATTACCTCGATTATGGTACCGGTATGAGTGGCGATTTGTTTGTACACCTCTTCAGCAGTCTGCACTTCATTACCAACAGCATGGGTCCTACTAAAATAGCCGCTATGGGTGGCCTGCGCTACTGGAAAGATGGCCGCGATGTACCCGATGTGTTGCTGGGTATGTTCGACTATCCGGCTACGCAAGCACATCCCGGTTTCGACCTGAGCCTGCGCTGCAATTTTGTAGATGGCACCAGCGGTACCACCTACCTGCGGCTCAACGGTAGCAAGGGTAGCATGGATGTGGAATGGGAAAAAGTAACGGTTCGTTTGAACGCCGATGCGGGCACCAACGATCCCTTCCTGAAAGCCAAAGCTGCCGAGCAAGGCATGGCGAAAGAAGAACGCAAAAAAATGCTGCCGCCCCGCGAAACTGTGTACAAAGCTGAAGACGGCTACAAGGGTGCTCACTACGATCATTTCGGCAATTTCTTCCGGGCCATCCGCACTGGTGGCACTGTAGCCGAAGATCCTGTGTTTGGCTTCCGTGCCTGTGCACCTGCACTGCTATGTAATGACAGCTATTTCGAAAAGAAATACGTACTGTGGGATCCGGAGAATATGAAAGTACTTTCTTAAAAACAGTACCACGAAGGCACAAGGAGCAGATTGCATTTGCTGAATGTTCCTTGTGCTCCCGATAGCTATCGGGACTTCGTGTCTTCGTGGTTCAAAAAATACAAGCTACATGAAAACATTTAGCACCATCATTGCCTTGGCTTTTTCATTTACTACCATGGCGCAAACAGCCGATAACACCCTGAGCAAAGCCGAAAAAAAAGCAGGCTGGAAACTGTTGTTCGATGGCAAAACCAGCAATGGCTGGCGGGGCTTTAATAAAACCGTTTTTCCTGCAGGATGGGTGATTGAAAATGGCACCCTCAAAGGCTTGGGCACAGCCCATGGTGATACGGGTGGCGATATTGTTTTTGGCGATGAAAAATTCGAAGACTTTGAGCTGACGATAGATTGGAAAATAAGCCCCGGTGGCAACAGCGGTATTTTTTACCATGCTGCCGAAGGTCCGCAGTATAAAGCACCGTATGCTACCGCCCCCGAGTACCAATTGATTGACGACAACAACTGGCCTGGCCCCGGCAAGCTGGAAGACTGGCAAAAAACTGCCTGCGACTACGCCATGTATGTGGCTCCTGAAAACAAACTCTGGAAACCTGCCGGTGAATGGAATACAACGCGTATTGTATTTACGAAAGCCAAAGTAGAGTATTACCTCAACGGACAACTCACGGTGTCGTTTGTGCCCTGGAGTGAAGACTGGACCAAGCGTCGCAACAGCGGTAAGTGGGAATCTTTTCCTGACTATGGCAAATTCAAAACCGGCCTCATTGCCCTGCAAGATCATGGCAGTCCTACCTGGTTTAAAAACATCAAAATAAGAAAGCTATAGAAGGCAAAAGGCTGAAAGCCAAAAGCTGAAGGCAGAAAGCAAAAGCAACAAAACACCAACAATTGCCGAAGGCAATTTTCTCTGAGCTCTCCCGCCTGCTGCGGGACAAGTTGTGCGAAAAAAAACGAAAACGCTCCCATGAAAAAGACAATCCACTACCTCCTGATTGCCATGCTGGCCATTACGGTTTCGAATACTTCGGTTGCACAAAAAATAAAACTCTTCAATGGCAAAGACCTGACGGGTTGGAAAATTTACGGTACTGAAAAATGGTATGTAGAAAATGGCCTGCTCGTTTGCGAAAGCGGACCCGATAAGCAATACGGCTATCTGGCTACCGAACAGCACTACGACAATTTTGAATTGACACTTGAGTTTAAACAAGGTGCCGATGGCAACAGCGGTGTGTTTTTTCGCAGCACCATTGATGGTACAAAAATCACCGGCTGGCAGGTAGAAGTAGCGCCACCTAAAAATAACACGGGTGGTATTTATGAAAGTTATGGCCGCGGCTGGCTCATCAAACCCGACCCTGCACTGGACCAATACCTGAAATATGGTGAGTGGAACAAAATGAAAATCCGCGTAGAAAATGGCACGGTGACCACCTGGCTCAACGGCCAGCAAATGATTACCCTCACCGATGCCAAAATTGGTGCCGGCAAAGGCAGCATCGCTTTACAAATTCATGATGGTGGCGGCATTAAAGTGCAGTGGCGAAAGCTGGTGCTGAAGCAGCTGTAATAAATGAACGAATCTTTGAAAAATGCCTTGTTGATACAAGGCATTTTTTTTGAGTGCATTGAAAAAGTATCGCCAAAGTTCAACGGGTATTTGCCTTGCTGCAGGCTTTGTTGTATATCTGCAATAGAAGTCGGGAGTGGGTAGTCCGAAGTCCGGAGTAAGGACATCAGTACTCACCAACCCGTACACTCGTAAACATTGAAACTTCCGACATGAGCCTCGCCAAAATATTGTGGGTAGACGATGAAATAGACAGCCTGAAAAGCCAGTTGTTGTTTTTGCAAAACAAGGGTTACGAAGTGGCGTGCCTCACCAATGGTTTTGATGCCATTGATTATGTAAAAGAACACCCGCTGGATGTGGTGCTGCTCGATGAAAGCATGCCCGGCATTAGTGGCCTGGAAACACTGGCAAAAATTAAAGCAATCAAAAGCAATCTGCCCGTGGTAATGATTACCAAAAACGAAGCAGAAAATGTGATGGAAGATGCCATTGGCAGTCAAATCAGCGATTACCTCATCAAACCTGTGAACCCCAGTCAGGTGCTGTTGAGCCTGAAAAAAATACTCGACAACAAACGCCTCGTCAGCGAAAAAACCACCACCAGCTACCAGCAGGAATTTCGCAACCTGTTTATGGAACTCAATAGCAATCCTGATGCACAGGAATGGCAAAAAATTTATGCCAAGCTGGTGTACTGGGAAATGGAAATGGACAAGAGCGACAGCCCCGAAATGCGGGAGGTTTTTCAAACCCAGAAAGACGAAGCCAACACTGAATTTTTTAAATACGTGAGCCGCCACTATGCCAGCTGGATAAAGCCCGGCAACAGCGAAGCACCGGTAATGAGCCACAGCCTCATTGCCCAAAAAGTATTGCCCAACCTGAGCAAGGGAACGCCTACATTTTTTGTGCTCATTGATAACCTGCGCCTCGATCAGTGGCGGGCTATTCAACCCATTTTTGCCGAGAGCTTCCGCATTGTAAGCGAAGACAGCTTTTACAGCATTTTGCCCACGGCTACGCAGTATGCCCGCAACGCCATTTTTGCCGGCCAGCTACCCATCGATATTGCAAAACAGTATCCGCAGCTTTGGAAAAACGATGATGACGAAGGCAGTAAAAATTTACACGAAGAAGAATTTATAAAAGCACAGCTGAAGCGGTTGGGCAAAGGCGATCTCAAAATCAGTTACACCAAAATTTTGACGAACGATGCGGGCCAGCAGTTGGTGAACAACATTCACAACATGCTGGGCAACGACCTGAATGTAATTGTGTACAATTTTGTAGACATGCTGAGCCATGCCCGTACCGAAATGGAAGTGCTGAAAGAATTAGCCAGCGACGAACGCAGCTACCGCAGCATTACCAAAAGCTGGTTTGAGCACAGCCCGCTGTACGAAGCCCTCAAAAAAATTGCTGATAAAAAAGTGAAACTCGTACTGGCCACCGACCACGGGAGCATACGGGTAAATACTCCCGCCAAAGTGGTGGGCGATCGCCAAACCACTACCAACATCCGCTACAAGCATGGCCGCAACCTCAACTACGAAAACCGCGATGTCCTAGCCTTTCGCGACCCCAAGGAAGCCGGCCTTCCAAGCCCCAGCATCAACAGCAGCTACATTTTTGCCCGAGAAAATACTTACCTCTGCTACCCCAATAACTACAACCACTTTGTGAACTATTACAAGAATACTTTTCAGCACGGTGGTGTGAGCCTGGAAGAAATGATTGTGCCAGTGGTAGTGATGGAAAGCAAGTAACTAAGTAAGCTGAAATACATGAGCGTTATGTAGTTTAATCCTTACTACAGCTTACCGGCTTGTATCTTTTTGGCTACTTCCTGCACATCGTCGAGTACACGCAGCAGGTTTTCGCCCCACAGCTTTTTGATTTGCTTGCTGGTATAGCCTCTGCGTACCAGCTCAATGGTCACGTTGAGTGTTTCTGCAGCATCGTTCCAGCCTTCTACACCACCACCGCCATCAAAATCAGAACTGATGCCCACGTGGTTGATACCAATCTTTTGAACCATGTAATCAATGTGATCTACAAAGTCTTTGACATCAACCGGCGGCGCTACAGCTACTACTTCGCTGGCAATTTTGTCTTTGTATTTTTCGGTTAGGGCAGTATACTTTTTATTGTATTCTTCCCTTGCAGCAGCGGGCAATTCCATCACCGCCCGACGGTTCAATAATTCGAAGCCTTCCTGCTTGGCATAGGCCCCCATTATCTCATTGCTTTTGGCAGTGTAGGCTGCTGCTTTTTTCGCATTTACATAGGCCCTGAAAGCCACGGTTTGCACCACGCCATTGTTTTGTTTCACCATCATCAGCACTTCATCATCCAGATTGCGGGGCACATCGTTGAGGGCACGGGCCGAAGAATGAGAGGCAATCACCGGCGCCTTTGATAGTTGAATGGCTTGTATGTTGGAGGTTTTAGCCGGGTGCGACAAATCAATCATGATGCCCCATTTGTTCATTTCGGCAATCACTTCTTTGCCCAAGGGGCTCAGGCCGTTGTGCATCCATACGCTGTCGTTTTCTCCGGTGTTGCTATCGCAGAGCTGGCTGTGGCCGTTGTGCGACAGCGACATGTAACGGGCACCGCGGTCGGCAAACTCTTTTACCCGGGCAATATCGGTGCCAACGGGGTAGCCGTTTTCTACACCAATCATCGCCACTTTTTTGCCCGATGCTACAATGCGCCTTACATCGGTACTGGTAAGGGCCAGTTCAATTTTGTCGGGTGCAATGTCGGTACACAGCCGGTGAATGGCTTTGAATTTTGCATCGGCATTGGCGTACGCTTTGGCATAGCCGTCGGGGGTTAGTTCACCCTGGCCTGTGTACACAATCAACCAGCTTACATCGAGGCCACCTTCTTCCATTTTGGGCAGGTTTACCTGCGTACTCAGCCGCTGCGTGTAATTGATTTCCGGGGTAAAATTGGCGACATTGATATCGTTGTGGGTATCAATGGTGATGGCCTTTTCATGAATGGCCTTGGCCTTTTTCAGGAGTTTTTCTTCGGCAGCAGACTGGCTGTGGGCAAGTTGAAAACCGGCCAGCAATACAAGAAGGAACGACAATTTCATGGGCATGTTGATGGATGATGAACTTTTTAAAAAATGAAATCTACAGCAATTTGACGTTGTTGTACCGATAAATGAACGGGCAACCATGACGCCGCTTCAAGATGTTGTTGGCCCGAAGATTGGACGCTGTCAACAAAAGAGATTGGCAAAAGCTTTAGACCAACATGAGCGAAACCTGCCGAACTGGCCTGCTGGCACTGTACAAGTGGAATGAAACAATGCCGATACTTCCCCTGTTATAGAATGCATCCGTCAAAATGTCCTTTAATTTTTCCCGCACAATATTTGAAACACATTTCCCGCTAAATTGCCTGTATTGGCAGGCAACATTTTAAACAGCAAACTTTGGCTATGAACTTTGGACAAGAATTTGAAAAATATGCGGTGAAGCACCGCGGCATCAGCAGCAATACGCTGGATGCATACATCAAGCACAACGTTACCAACCTCACCCCCAACATTATTGAGGAACGCCCCATGAACATTGCGGTGATGGATGTGTACAGCCGACTGATGATGGACCGCATCATCTTTTTGGGCTACCCCATTATGGATGAAGTGGCCAACATTGTAACGGCGCAGCTGCTCTTCCTCGAAAGCACCGACCATACCCGCGACATTCAGATGTACATCAACAGCCCCGGTGGCAGTGTGTATGCTGGCTTAGGTATGTATGATACCATGCAGTTCATCACCCCAGATATTGCCACCATTTGTACCGGCATGGCCGCCAGCATGGGTGCAGTACTCATGGCAGCCGGTGCACACGGCAAGCGTACCGCCCTCAAGCACAGCCGCATCATGATTCACCAGCCTAGTGGTGGAGCCATGGGTCAGGCTACTGATATTGAGATTACGGTGAATGAGGTAAAGAAACTGAAGAAAGAACTGTACGACATTTTGGCCTACCACACCGGTCAAACCGCCGAGCAAATTGCCATCGACAGCGACCGCGACAAGTGGATGACCGCCCCCGAAGCCAAAGAATACGGCCTGGTAGACGAAGTACTGTTCATCAATCCGAGAAAGGAAAAGAAATAAAACCCCCAACCCTCTAAAGGGGGCTCGCAGGAGGTTTTGGATACCAGCAGTTGTGCTACTATCAACCAAGTTGTGTCTCCCGATAGCTATCGGGACACTTTTGGCCACAGTACATAGCCCAACCATAAACAGCAAACCACAAACGAAAAACAAACTATGAACCAGCATAATTACCGCAACAAACCCTTCCGCTACGACGAAGACGAACCGGAAGCACCAGAAACGCCCTCCATCGAAATGCCCATGGAAAAGATGATGAGCGGCTGGCAGTTCGATAAAAAATTTATTGAGCAACGCAAGATTTTCCTGTGGGGCGTGGTAGACGATAAAAGTGCCAAAGACATCACCAGTCGCCTGCTCTACCTGGAAGCCATCGACCCCGGCAAGGAAATCACGTTTTACATCAACAGCCCCGGCGGATTGGTGACAGCGGGCATGGTTATTTACGATACCATGCAAATGATCAGCAGCCCCGTAAGCACCGTGTGCATGGGCATGGCCGCCAGTATGGGCAGCATTTTGCTGAGTGGTGGCACCAAGGGTCGTCGCTTCATTTTCCCCAGTGGCGAAGTAATGATACACCAGCCCAGCGGTGGTGGCCGCGGTACCAGTGCCGACCTCGAAATTATGGCCGAGCAAATCCGCAAAACCAAACTCATGGGTGCCGAAATTCTCGCCAAAAACTGCGGCCAAACCGTTGAAAAAGTGATGAAAGACTTTGACCGTGACTATTGGATGGACGCCAAAGAAAGCATTGCTTACGGCATTGTAGATGGCGTACTTGACAAGTTGTAACGCAAGAGTACAGCATAATATACAAGGGGCAATCTTATACCAAGATTGCCCCTTATTATTTTATTGAAGGTTGTAATCGTGAGCTGCCATTCATACATTGCCCCTAGCTTAACAAGCTTGCTATTACTTTTACCGCTGAAGATGGAGAATACTTTACAACAGTCTGAATGCTATTACCACAACTTACTTAAGATAAAAGCGGAATTTAAATTCCGAATCTGTTCATAAAATGTGTATAAACAGACTCTTGGATATGCTTTTACAGCTAAAACAGAAATAAATTTCCGATTTCAATTCTTTCAATGGATTTTAATATATATATTCGCTAATACTTTTAGCGGAAAGGAGGTATAATTCCGATGCCAGTAAATATTGAAATTGAAGAACTAAAAAATTTGGGTGAAAAAATAAGATTACACCGACAGATGCTGGGTTACCGGCAAGCTGAACTGGCAGAATTGTGTGGCATTACAGACCGCACCCTCCGCGAAATTGAATCGGGTTCAGGAAAGGCTAAAATGGAAACTTGGTATCGGCTGGCGCAATTGTTGGGTATGGATATTGTGTTGCAGCAAAAGCCAATGAGCTATCCACTCCGGGTACCCCCGCCGATTGTGTAAGCCCTTTACTTGTTGAGCAATTTCAATAGCAGAAACTTTTACTATCACCCACACACCCTAATGAATATTTCACGCTATGAAAAGAGGTAAGGTGTACTACAATCACGTTTTTGCCGGCACGCTGAGCCTGCAAGATAATGGTAGTTATGTGTTTGAGTATGATGCCGATTATCAGTTCAATAGCAGGTACCCGGCAATCAGTGTTCATTTTCCTAAAACAACAAGCCGGTTTCAGTCTCCCATTCTCTTTCCCTTTTTTTTCAATATGCTGAGTGAAGGCGCCAACAAAAGACTGCAACTGCAAGCCAATAAAATAAATGATCGTGATTATTTCGACCTACTTATTCATACCGCTTCAAATGAAACCATTGGCGCCGTAACTGTAGGTCCTGTGTCCCCCTCAATCTAATGAATCAACATGTTTCCGATTAATATATGCCCTGCTACACTGCAGCCTGGCTATGCTACATACTCGCCTAAAGCGTTGCGTTATTTATTTAACGGGCGTAAAGTAAGTCATGTGCTGCCCATGGCGTCACCTAACAATGAGGGTATGTCTTCTAAGCCTTTTTTTGATAACCGCAGTCGTATTTCCATCTCTGGCGTACAGGTAAAATACTCCCTGAAACTGGATAAGAACAAGCTTGTATTAACCGATAGTGGTGGTGAGTTTATCTTAAAACCAATACCAGACAACCTGATGAATGTGAGCCAGGTGCCTGCCAACGAGCATTTGACCATGCAAATAGCTGAGCAAGTGTATGGCATGAGTACAGCAAAAAATGCTCTCATTTTTTTTGAAGATGGCACCCCAGCTTACCTCACCAAACGGTTTGATGTGAAACGAGACGGAACCAGATGCCTGAAAGAAGACTTTGCTTCGTTGGCCTTACTGACTGAAGAAAATGCTGGTACCAGTTTCAAGTACAACTACAGCTACTTGCAAATGGCAGAGCTGATTGACCATTTTTTTCCGGCATCCATACCTGCCAAAGAACGTTTCTTTCAATTGGTGGTTTTTAACTACCTGTTTAGCAATGGCGATGCGCACCTCAAAAACTTTGGCAGAATTGATTGTGAAGGCACCGGATTTGGAATGCTCGCTCCGGCGTACGACCTCGTTTGTACCAGATTGCATATTGAAGATGGCGATTTTGCACTGCACGACCGGCTGTATGAAAAAGATTACGAACACCCCAGCTATGCCCATTATGGCTATCATGCCTACGATGATTTTTATGACTTTGGGCTGAAAATGGGTTTATTACCAGTGAGAGTACAAAGAATACTGAATAGTTTTTTGCACAAAACCGAAGCAGTAGAAGCCTTGGTGGCCAATAGTTTTTTAAGCCCGACCATGAGGCAGCAATACTTGCATTGGTACCACGACAAACTGCGTCGCTTGCAAACCAGCATGCGAGGCTTAAAAACAGCCATCGGCTAACATTCAGGTCAGCTTTTGTTTGATAGAAACAAATAAAACAACTTACTGGCTGTACCAGGCATTCTTCAAAAGCTTTAACGTAGCCATGCTTGCATTACCCGCAGCATCGTATACCTTTGTACACTTGCGGCCCTGCCCCGGCGGGGCCGTTTTATATAACTTTAATACATGGCAAAATCAAGTCTGCATTGTTCTTTTTGTGGCAAAAGCCGCGATGAAGTCAAAATTCTCATCGCCGGTCAGGACAATGTACACATCTGCGACCAGTGCGTAGAAAGTGCCCGTGAAATAGTGGAGCAGGAAGTGGCTTTGCAAAGCCACCGCTTTACCGCTCCCGGTGCTTTCAAACTCAACGTAAAAAAACCCCGCGAAATCAAGCAGTTCCTCGATCAGTACGTAATTGGTCAGAATGATGCCAAAAAGATTTTGAGTGTAGCGGTGTACAACCACTACAAACGCCTTACCCAAAAAGTAAGCACCGACGAAGTAGAAATTGAAAAGAGCAACATCATACTGGTAGGCGAAACCGGCACGGGTAAAACCTTGCTGGCCAAAACCATTGCCAAGCTCCTCAATGTGCCTTTTGCTATTGTAGATGCCACGGTCTTTACCGAGGCCGGCTATGTGGGCGAAGACGTAGAAAGCATGCTCACCCGCCTGCTGCAAAACTGCGATTACGATGTGCAAGCTGCCGAACGAGGCATTGTATACATCGATGAGATTGATAAAATTGCCCGCAAAGGCGACAACCCCAGCATTACCCGCGACGTAAGCGGCGAAGGGGTACAGCAGGGCCTGCTGAAAATGCTGGAAGGTACCGAAGTGCTGGTGCCCCCGCAGGGTGGCCGCAAGCACCCCGAGCAAAAAATGATTCGCATCAACACGCAAAACATCCTCTTCATTGCGGGTGGTGCGTTTGATGGCATCGACCGCGTCATTGCCCGCCGGGTAAATACCAACGCCATTGGCTTCAACGTAGACAAAGAGCTGCAGGAATACCAGAAGAAAAACCTGTTGCAGTTCATCAATGCACAAGACCTGAAAGGTTTTGGTTTGATACCCGAACTGCTCGGTCGCCTGCCTGTGGTTACCCACCTAGAGCCGCTGGATACCGACACCCTCCGCAGCATTTTGACAGAACCCCGCAACTCGCTGGTACGCCAATACACCAAGCTGTTTGAGCTCGAAGGCATCCGCCTGAGCTTTGAGCCCGAAGTGTTCGACTTTATTGTGGCCAAAGCCATGGAGTTTAAACTGGGGGCCCGTGGCCTGCGCAGCATTTGTGAGCAAATACTCACCGATGCCATGTTTGAAATGCCCAGCCAAAAAGAGAAGGAATTTGAAGTAACGCTGCAGTACGCCAGGCAGAAATTTGACACCGGAAAAATGAGCAAACTAAAAGTAGCCTAACCAGCTTTTTAGTGGACGTTAAATAATCGAAAAGCCTTGCATATTGCAGGGCTTTTTGCTGAAAATATACCGGCATGTAGTACCTTACTTGCCCAGCTTTTGAAAACCAAGAAAAACGATATCCTATGACAGAACTGATCAACAAACTCGTATCCGAAGCCGGTCTCTCCAATGAGCAAGCCGCCAAAACCATCGACGTCATCAAAGGCTTTGTGTCAGAAAAATTTCCGATGCTGGCTGGTGCCGTAGAAAATGTATTGGGTGCCAGTGCTGCACCTGCAGCTGCCAAAGAAGAAGGCAGCCTGCTCGATAAAATTTCTGATTTCATCCCCGGAGAGATGGGCGAAAAAATTGAAGGCTTTGCCAAGCAAGCTGCTGATAAAGCCGGCGACCTGCTGGATAAAGGCAAGTCCACCTTCAACGATTTGGAAAACAAACTCTGATACAGCACAAAGGCGAATCTTTCGATTCGCCTTTGTTTTTTAGCCATTTGAAATGCTACCTGCAGTGGTGAGCTTGTCGAACCACAGTTTATTTTCCAAATATGGCAGCATAGTTATCCGCAGCAAAACCCACCGCCAATACAGTACCGTCTTGCTCTATCACCGGCCGTTTGATAAGCGATGGTTTTTCAGTCATGAGTTGAATGGCGCCGGCTTTTTTGGCGGCAGCAGCTTGTTCTTCTGCGGTACAGGCTTTCCAGGTAGTACCTTTTTTATTCAGCAATACATCTATACTCACCTGCTTGCTCCAGTTGTTGAGTATGGTTTTGGTAATGCCTTGCTTTTTATAATCGTGAAACTGAAAGTCAATCTTGTTTTCCTTGAGCCAGGTGATGGCTTTTTTCACAGTGTCGCAATTGGGAATGCCGTATACAGTTATCATAAGTCTGTTTTCGTGGTTATTCACTTACTGATTGGATATAATCCAAAATGGAGCGGATTTGTTCATCCGTCAGGTCGGGGTGGGGCAGCATGGCGGTTTGGTTGTAATCGAGCCAGAGCTGCCGGGCATAAGCGTCACGTTGAATCACCGAATCGCTGTTACGGATAAAACCATACAATTTTTGCTGATCGGGCCAGCGGCTTTCCACGCCTTTGAGTGCCGGGCCGGTCAGGTCATTGTTTACCATATGGCAGCTGGCACAGCGGTTGAAAAAGAGTTGCTTACCCGAATCGTTTGCGGTTTTGGCACCTGCAATTTCTTTTTTCGTTTCCACTGGTTTGGCCGGTTGTTCACTACAGGCCAGCAACAGCAGCAGGCCGCCTGTCCACATCCACTTTTTCATGGGCGCAAAGGTAAATGGGAAGGCCATAAGCAAAAGGCTAAAAGCGGAAGGCCAAGGGCAGAAAGCTCAAGGCTAAATGCAAAGTACCATCGTCCCCGACTCCTGTCGGGGATGCTGTGGTGTAGCGACACTGTCGCAAAAGCCAGATGTAATCTGGCAACCATCGAATCCTCGTCGGGAGACGAGGACTATAAAAAAGCAGCAGCTGTTTTGTTCAAACAACTGCCGCTACAATCTACCATCCCGATAGCTATTGGGGGACATAAGTCTTTCTGTACTAATTCTGCTTCATCAACTTCCCCTACTAAATTAATTGTCGTGACTTAAAGAATACAATCCCGACTTATATGTTATCTATAAGTTTTGCCGTTAGTTCTTCAAATGGAATTTCAATATTCTTATAGTTGTTCAGATTTAGGACAAAGATTTCTTTGTCATTTATTTTGAGTTTAAAGTACTCGGTATAGTCTCTCCAATCGTCATTGAAAATCTCAATTTTTGTCTTTCCCAAGTACTGAAGTCTAAATACCCAATTTTTTGGAATGCTTTGATCCTGGTTTTGATTGTCTAACGAAAGTTCATAGTCATAATTCTTGAGGAACGCTGTCAATTTTTTACGCAATAGCGTTCTAAATTCTGCTTTTTGCTTAATGTCTTCCATTGAAAATAATACGCTGTTTGTTTGCCTTTTCGCTAACATCTAAGCCAACACTTCTCTGGCTATCACCAGCTTTTGTATTTCGCTGGTGCCTTCACCAATGGTGCACAGCTTGCTGTCGCGGTAGTATTTTTCTACCGGAAAATCTTTGGTATAGCCGTAGCCGCCAAAAATTTGCACGGCATCGGTACTCACTTTTACGGCCACCTCACTGGCATAGTATTTGGCCATGGCGCTTTGCTCTGTTACTTTCTGGTGGCTTTCTTTCAGATAACAGGCCTGCTGAATCAGCAGTTCGGCGGCGGCTATTTCAGTAGCCATATCGGCCAGCTTAAAACTAATGCCCTGAAAGTTGCTGATGGGCTGATCGAACTGGTGCCGCTCTTTGCTGTACTGCACACTGGCTTCAAAAGCACCACGGGCAATGCCCTGCGCCAGCGCTGCAATGCTGATGCGGCCCCCATCCAAAATCTTCAGGCTTTGCCGAAAGCCATCGCCCACTTCGCCCAGCCGCTGGCTGTCGGGGATGCGGCAGTTGTCAAAAATCATTTCGGCCGTTTCGCTGGCCCGCATGCCCAGTTTGTTTTCTTTTTTGCCACCGGCAAAACCCGGTGTGCCACGCTCCACCACAAAGGCAGTAGCGCTGCCACTGGTGCGGGGCTCACCGGTACGGGCTATCACCACGGCGATGTCGCCGCTTTTGCCATGCGTAATCCAGTTTTTGGTGCCGTTCAGTACCCAATGGTCGCCATCTTGTACAGCCGTGGTTTTCATGTTGCCGGCGTCGCTGCCGGTGTTAGGCTCGGTCAAACCCCAGGCGCCAATGTGCTCGGCAGTGGCCAGCTTGGGCAGCCAGCGGCGCTTTTGCGCTTCATTGCCAAATGTGAGAATGTGGTTGGTGCACAAACTGTTGTGGGCGGCCAGGCTCAGGCCTACGGAGCCACACACTTTTGCTATTTCCTGAATGATGGCGTTGTACTCGAAATACCCGAGACCGGCGCCGCCATATTCATGCGGTACCAGTACGCCCATCATGCCCAGTTGGCCCATGGCTCTAAAAGTATCTATGGGAAAATGTTGGGCTTCGTCCCATTCCATTACATAAGGGCGAATGTGCTGCTCGGCAAAATCACGGGCAGCAGCTGCTACGTGCAGCGTGGTTTCTGACGGTTGAAAATTCATAAGGCAAGCAATCGTTGAGTGTCAAATATAGGCTAACGCTTGTTAGTTTAATCAAGACTAACAACCCTGTAAGCATTCTGTTCGCCGGCTTATTGTACGGTAAAATAGGGCGCCACTTTCTGCAACCATTCCGGAGTAACGATGGCAATTTTTTGCAAATCCTGCACCGATTGATACGGCCCGTGCTGCTGCCGGTATTGTATCATGGCATTGGCAATATTCCATTTGATGTAGGGATGCATTTTGAGTTGCTCTACCGTAGCTGTGTTGATGTTGATGGTACGAAGGCCACTGCCATTTACCCGCAACCGGCTTTTAATTTTTTGAAAAGTGCTGTCGGGCAGGGCATAGGTTTCGCCCACTTGCTCAATACTGTAAAAACCGCCCAGCTTATCGCGGAAATTGACAATCCGGAAAGCCAGTTTGCTGCCAACACCGGGCAGGGCAATCCATTGGCTGGTATCGGCCAGATTGATGTCGATGGCAGCGATGTTTTTAGCCGGTGTCGTTGGCCGGGCAGGCAGTGAGTCGCGGCGAAACGAGTTGTTGCTGGCAGTGCTGGCAATTACCACATAAGGAATGAGTGCCTTCGCCTGATCCTTGGGCAGGCTGAATATTTTCAGCAGGTCTTCGGGCTGGCGGAATTTGCCACCCTTGCTGCGGTACTTTACAATGGTGGCTACCGTTTTGGGTTTTACACCCAGGCGCAGCCAGTCTGTTTCGCTGGCTGTGTTGGGGTCAAAGATGAAATAGCTGACAGATGCAACAGCCCGGTTGTTATTGGCTGGCTCTTTCCACGCTGTGTGTTCGTTGTTGTTTTGCCAGCTGCTGTCGAAACCTTTGAAAGGCACCAATCCTTTGGCTTCTTCCAGTACAATGGCATCGGCCGGTTGCTGCGGCGCAGGCAAAAAGTAACGGTAAAAGACAGGGGCAATGGCTGCGCCAATGATGATGAGCAATAAAAAGACGAGGGCTCTGCGCTGCCATTTTGTAAAACTGAAATAATCTTTGATCCAGCTTTGCCAGCGGTGGTTGTAACGGGGCATAGTGGTGTGGTAGGGGTTTACCACAATATACAACCGTTACACCCGAATTTCCAAACCGTCGTACGCCAGGTGCATACCCGCAGGCAGCTCTTCACTTATCTCGCTGTGCAGCCCCAGCTGGTGGCTGATGTGGGTGAAGTAGGCGTTGGGGATTTCCAGCTGCTGCACCATGTCAATGGCTTCTTGCAGGGTAAAGTGCGAAATGTGCGATTCTTTCCGCAAGGCATTGAGCACAATGCTGCTGCTGCCTTTTATTTTTTCCTGTTCTGCTTCGTCTATGCGATTCGCATCGGTGATGTAAGTAAAGTTGCCAAAGCGAAAACCCATCACCGGCATTTTGTAATGCCACACCCAAATTGGCTGCACCACTATATCGCCTACCACAAAAGGGTCGCTTTTGATTTCGTGCAATTCGAAAACGGGTACACCGGGGTACTTGTACGCATCGAAGGCGTAAGGTATTTCCCGCTGTACTCCTTGGAGGGTAGCAGCGCTGGCATAAATATGTGTGGGTTGCTGTTGTACGTATTGAAAGCCACGGGTATCATCGAGGCCGCCTACATGATCTTTGTGGGCATGCGTAATGAGGATGGCATCAATACGGCGAACGTTGTGTTGCAGCATTTGCTGGCGAAAGTCGGGCGTAGCATCTACCACCAGGGTAGTGGTGGCCGATTGTACGAGGATGCTGCTGCGCAATCTTTTGTCGTGCACATCGGCCGATTGGCATACAGCACATCTGCACGCTACCATGGGTACGCCGCCGCTGGTACCGGTGCCTAAAAATGTAATGCTGAGTGCCGCCATAAGAGGGTGTAAATGTAGGGTCAAAAAAAAGACCTTTCCGCAAGGGAAAAGTCTTTTGGCAAGTGTTGTTACATTATTTACTAACTACTCAGTAGCCAGCGAAGCTTTCAATACCTCATCATACAATTTTTGGCTTTCCTGAGTCAGCATGTCAATGGATATCTGCAGTTGCGGAATGAGTTCCAGCAGGGTGTTAATTCGTCCTTCGGCATTCAAAAATTTGTTCAGCACCACTACCCGCTTTTGCTCCAATATGCAGTAGCCACTTTGAAAAGTACCCCGTTCGTACCGGTACACATAGCCCGATTCGGACAGTATTCTTTCCAGCTTTTGTAAAGTTGTTTGATTGTATTTCATAGCCCTCGTCTTCTTGCTGCTGATGGCCCTTCAAAAGTAGCTCAAACTGCTGCCGGCATTTTTCGTAATTATCCACAAGCCCGGTTAAAAATATTGCTACATTTTCATGACAATATTTAGACAATTCGACTGATGCATCTCATCTTTTTTGAAAATTATAGCAAGGAAATTGCAGACGTCTTAACAAATTGACAATCATAAATATTCACACTATGTTCGACCAAAATGATTATTTCTTCAGTAAATCTGATCCAATTGCTACAGAGCTTCAGAAATGGGTAGAAGCCATGGCATACCATTTTAAGCCCAACAATATCCATTGGTGCAATGGCTCACAGGCCGAATACGATGCCCTGTGCCAACAGCTGGTAGATAAGGGTACGTTTATAAAACTCAACCCCGAAAAGCGCCCCAATAGCTACGCTTGTTTTAGCGACCCCAGCGATGTGGCCCGGGTAGAGGACAAGACATTTATTTGCAGCCGCAGAAAAGACGATGCAGGACCCACCAACAACTGGATGGAACCCAAGGAAATGAAAACTATTCTTGAAGGGTTGACAGCTGGTTCTATGGCTGGCCGTACCATGTACGTTATTCCTTTCTGTATGGGCCCTGTGGGTTCTGAGCTCAGCCGCTATGGTGTGCAAATTACCGATAGCGAGTATGTAGTGGTAAACATGAAACTGATGACCCGCATGGGTGAGCAGGTTTTGGCACACATGCAGCCAGGCAACTGGGTAAAATGTATCCATACAGTAGGCGCTCCGCTGGCAGAAGGCCAGGCCGATGTAAAATGGCCTTGCAACCCCACAGTAAAATACATTTCACATTTCCCCGAAGAAAGACTCATCATTTCTTATGGTAGTGGCTATGGCGGCAACGCGTTGCTGGGTAAAAAATGTTTTGCCCTCCGCATTGCCTCTGTAATGGGCCACGAAGAAGGATGGCTGGCTGAGCACATGCTGCTGCTGGGCGTAGAAAGCCCCGAAGGCGAAAAGAATTATGTAGCTGCCGCCTTCCCCAGCGCCTGTGGCAAAACCAACTTTGCCATGATGATTCCACCTGCCGGACTGGATGGCTGGAAAGTAACCACCGTGGGCGATGATATCGCCTGGATTCACAAGGGTAAAGACGGCAAGCTGTACGCCATCAACCCCGAAGCCGGCTATTTTGGCGTAGCCCCCGGTACCAACGAAAAAACCAACCCCAACGCCATGGCATCCATTAAAAAGGATACCATTTTTACAAACGTAGGCGTAACGCCCGATGGTGATGTGTGGTGGGAAGGCATGACCAAAGAAGTACCAGAAGGATTGATAGACTGGCATGGCCAACCTTACGATAAAAACAGCGGTAAACCCGTGGCACACCCCAATGCCCGCTTTACTGCACCAGCTGCGCTTAACCCTGTGCTCGATGAAAAATGGGACGACCCCGCTGGTGTACCTATCAGTGCGTTCATTTTTGGTGGCCGCCGTGCTACCACCATGCCGCTGGTGTACCAAAGCTTCAACTGGAACTTTGGCGTATACCTGGCCGCTACCATGGGTAGCGAAATGACTGCTGCCGCCTTTGGCGAAGTGGGTAAAGTGCGTCGCGATCCGTTTGCCATGCTGCCCTTTATGGGCTACCATGCCGGCGAATACTGGAACCACTGGTTGCAGTTTGGCCGCGACCTGCCCGAGCCACCACGGATTTTTGGCGTCAACTGGTTCCGCAAAGACGAACAGGGCAATTTTGCATGGCCCGGCTTTGGTCAGAACCTGCGGGTACTCAAGTGGATTGTAAACCGTGCCAAAGGTCATAGCCTGGGTGTAGAAAGCCCCATTGGCTGGATGCCCCGCTACAAAGACATGGACTGGACAGGCCTCGATTTTAGCCAGGAAGAGTTTGCCAAAATCATGGAAGTAGACCGTGAGCTGTGGAAGAAAGAACTGCTCGGCCACGAAGAATTGTTTAGCAGCGTGTACGACAAGCTGCCTAAAGAATTCTTCTTTATGAGAGAATTGTTGCTGAGCAGCCTGTGGCGCAGCCCTGAACATTGGGGACTGGCACCAGAAAGGGCCTAAGTAGATAAGTGGAAAGGTTTGATGAATACCGTAAACCAGATGGAAACGTCTGGTTTACTTTTTTCTGATACCGCAAACATCCGTGGCAGATATGCTGTTTTGGGCCACTACATTTGAACAAAACCTAACTACTTGTTATGCCTGGAACTGTCATCAAACATCTCCGTGAACAAAAAATGCTGAAGCAGGATACTGTGGCCAAAGCCATGGGCATATCGCAGGCTGCGTATAGCAAAATCGAAAACAACATTACGGAGCTAACCGTAAAACACTGCCGGATGCTCAGCAAAATTTTTGATGTAAATGTGTACGAACATTTACCCGATGATTTTGAAATTATCCGTCCGAGAAAAGGCGGTTCGGCAGTAGAAGAAACAACTGAATACTAATGCTTGCAATCGCCGGTATGGCAGTGGTTGGCCTGCCTGCAAAGCCGGTAATTGAGAAAATGCGCCGAAACGATGAGCAACACCGCAGCAATAATCATCCATAAAGGATGATTGCCCACCAACTCTTTGGCTATTAAAAACCCAATGCCTGCAATAAAAAGTAACATGGGTATATACCGGTGATGGTGCAGCTTAAAGCCATGGCGTAAGGCCAAAACTCCCAAAACTGTAGCCAGGCCAATCATAAAAAATTCGAAGCCCTTATTATTCACCAGGTTTACGCCAAACAGCGGCAAACTGGAGATAAACAATGGCATTACCGCACAGTGAAGGGCACAAGCCACCGAAGCAGCTATACCCAATTTATCCCAGTTTATCTTTAGCATAATGCGTGAAAATTCAAGACCTACGTTTTGCAACAGAATTGCAAATATAGGGAAGTTCAATGCATTCAAACGATACCTTTGCCCATCATGAGTACAAATAAAAAGTTATTGATTTACGGTTCGGCCTTCTTGCTTACCCTGGCAGGTTTTTTCTTTTTTGTGTTTCGTGGTACCGACAACTGGAAAAGCAAGCTGCCAGTAATTAGCTATGTAAAGCCTTTTGCTTTTGTGAACCAAAATGGCGACACGGTTACACAAGCCACTTACAAAGGTAAAGTGTACGTGGCCAACTACTTTTTTGTAACCTGCACGGGCATTTGCCCCAATATGAATGGCAAAGTAAAAACGGTGTACCAGGCATTTCAGCAAGAAAAAGAATTTGCACTGCTTAGCCATACCTGCCAGCCAGAGTACGATAGCATACCACAGCTAAAGCGCTATTGCGATAGCATTGGGGCCGATGGCAAGCAGTGGCAATTTGTAACCGGCAATAAACTTGAGCTGTACAATATTGCCCGTGAAAGCTATCATATTGACGATCCTAAAAACAACGTAGGCGACATCAACGATCAGTTTTTGCACTCGCAGTTTTTAGCACTCGTAGATAGGCAAGGACGGGTACGCGGTATTTATGATGGTTTAAAACAAAAAGAAATAAACTCGTTGAAAGAAGACATACCTCAATTGTTGAAAGAAACCGATCGCAGCAGTTTTGTGAACAATATTTTTGGCAATAGCCCTGCTCAATAATCGCTTTCTCTTTTTCTTCAAATAGCCGGAGTATGAAAGATGCAACAACAGATATTCTAAAGCGTAACTCCCTGAGCGTTACAGATAGCCGCCGCAATATTTTGCAGCTGTTTTTGCAGCAAAATGCCAGCGCCCTTCGCCATGCCGATATAGAACAGTCGCTGCAAAACATTGACAGGGTTACCATCTACCGTACTTTACAGGCCTTTGCCGAAAAAGGCATCATTCACTCCATACCGGGCTCCGATGGCGCAGCCCGTTATGCCTTGTGTAAAGACGGTTGTGCCGATGGCCACCATCATGACGACCATGTACATTTTGTGTGCACCCGCTGTAGTGCCACCCAATGCCTTGATGATGTGCATGTACCTTTTGTACGCATGCCCGAAGGCTTTGAAGCCAGCAAAACCGAAATGGTGGTGAGTGGTATTTGCAGCAAGTGCAGAAGCTAAATTGATTTTGAACCACGAAGACACAAGGAATACACAAAGGAGCACAAAGTAATTTACTATTCACTTTAATCACCGCGGAGACGCAGCGTAAACGGAGGGAGCAATAGACGTCCTTGTACTGCATCCGGTTCCAAGGCTTACTTGCTGGTTTCCACACTTTCTTATTCCTTATTTTTTGTTGCTTATTTCTTATTTTTTATTGCTACTTGTTTCATATTGGCTCATTTGCTAATTATCACATCGGCTGTTCAGAATGCTTTTCCCACTTACCAACCAAAACATACCGCTGCAGCAAGAGAATATAACTGTGTATCTGCCGGAGCCAACGGCAGTGTATGCTTGCTTGCAAGAGCAGCAAAACCCATATTGGGCAAGGCTTTGGCCGGCATCCATTGGTTTGGCGAGTTTCTTATTACAACATCCGCGTTGGGTAAAAGTGCCGCTGGTATTGGAGCTGGCTGCTGGTATTGGTTTGCCATCCATTGTAGCAGCCCGTTTTGCGCAGCAGGTCATTTGCTCTGATATTGAACCAAACGCCATTCCGGTGATGCAGGCCAATAAACAACTGCACCAATGCACAAACGTGACTTGTACCGTAGCCGATTGGCTGCACCTGCCTTCTCATTGGCATCCACAAACCATTTTACTGAGTGATGTAAACTACGAGCCCGCTGCATTTGCCGGTTTGCTGCTGGTACTGCAACAACAATTGGCTGCAGGTGCCTGCATTATGTTGGCTACACCACAGCGGCTCATGGCTAAGCCTTTTATTGAGGCACTGCTTCCTTTTACAATTGAGCAACATGAAGAAACCGTGCCACTGGATGGCAGCATGCATTTTATCAGCATACTGGTGCTGAAGCAGTAGCAACCATTATCTTTCGGGTAAATCATTTCGCTGCATGATGTTCAAACCATTCTTATTGGTAGCTAGTTTGTTGGCCTCCAATGCTGTACAAGCACAAGCTCCCAATTTGTTGCGTCAAAACGGTATTCGCATTGGTGTAATGCCCACAGGCAGGCTCAATGCCATTACAGATGTGCAGGGTGTAAAAGTGGGGCAGATAACTATTGTGCAAGGCGACTCAGTACGAACAGGTGTGACGAGTATTGTACCACACGGCGGCAATTTGTTTCAGCAAAAAGTACCCGCTGCTGTATTTGTAGGCAATGGCTTTGGGAAGCTGGCGGGAAGCACACAAATTGCTGAATTGGGCAATATTGAATCGCCCATTGTGCTCACCAATACACTCAGCGTACCTGCAGGTATACAAGGCATCATCGACTATACCTTGCAACAACCCGGCAATGAAAAAGTGCAAAGTGTAAATGCGGTGGTGGGTGAAACCAACGATGGTTATCTCAACGATATCCGTGGCATGCATGTGAGCCGGGCACAGGTAGTGCTAAGCATTTTGCAGGCAGATACAGGTGTGCTGTCGCAAGGCAATGTAGGTGCAGGCACCGGCACGGTGTGCTTTGGGTGGAAGGGCGGCATTGGTACCGCCAGCCGACAGCTACCGGCCAATTTGGGCGGCTATACCGTAGGCGTATTGGTGCAAACCAATTTTGGCGGCGTGTTGGAAATAGCGGGTGTACCTGTGGGGCAGCTGTTGCAGAAATATGCATTGAAAGATGAACTCAATCATACTCCCGATGGCAGCTGCATGATAGTGGTAGCGACCGATGCGCCGCTCGATGCCCGCAACCTCGAACGGCTGGCCAAACGGGCCTTTATGGGTTTGGCCAAAACAGGTGGCATAGCCAGCAATGGCAGCGGCGATTATGTCATTGCTTTTTCAACAGCGAACAAAGTACCGCATCAACCAACGGCAGCAATGCTGGTGCCTGCACAGTACCTGCACAACGAAGCCACTACACCCTTGTTTATGGCAGCTATCGAAGCAACTGAAGAAGCCATCATCAATTCATTGTTTGCAGCAGAAACCATGAAGGGGAAAGCGGGCCGTACCATTGAAGCATTGCCCAAGGAAATAGTTATTTCGCTGATTCAGCAGTACCAAAGGGGTAATAGCCAATAGCATTTGAATGAGAAAACCCTATGGGTGGTGCAAAAACTGCTTTTCTTAACAAGCCTTCGCCCATCGATTGTTGATTTTGTTCGTACTTCGCAGCACCGAAACAAACGTAGCGGCATTCTTATGACTCAATTTCGTCCCGGTAGCTTTCAGATATTGCCGGTAATCATAAAAAATCTACTCATCATTAATGGTCTGGTGTTTTTGGCACAGATCACTTTTGACGGCGTGTACCCCGGCAGCGACTTACAAATAAAAGTGGGCAATACCAGCAACCTGTTTGCCCTGCATCATTTGTTTTCGCCGCTGTTTAAGCCCTGGCAGCTGTTTACCCACATGTTTATGCATGGCAGCCTCATGCACCTCATCAGCAACATGTTTGCGTTGTGGATGTTTGGCTCTATTCTGGAAAACCTGTGGGGACCAAAGCGTTTTCTCATTTTCTATCTGGTGTGTGGCTTGGGTGCGGCACTCTTACACCTCGGCTTTTTGTGGTACGAAAACATGCAGCTTATCAGCGATTTTGAATCGTTTAAGGCACACCCTACCCTGCAGGCCTACCTCAATTATTACAATACTTACAACCTCAACTCAGGCTACGATTACAACATTGCGGCCCGCATACTCACCGCCTGGCAGTACGAGCCCAACAACCTGCAGATAGCCGAGCAAGCCGTGATGCTGGTAACCGAACATGCCAACTACTCGCTGAGCGAAGCCACCCTGGGTGCCAGTGGCGCTGTGTTTGGCTGCCTCGCCGCCTTCGGTTATTTATTTCCCAATACCCACATTTATCTCTACTTTTTTGTGCCCATCAAAGCCAAATGGTTTGTGCTGCTGTACATAGCTTTTGAACTAAGCATGGCTGTGCGTAACAGTGCCGGCGACAACATTGCCCGGTGGGCCCACCTTGGGGGTGCTATCGTAGGTTTTTTGCTGGTGTACTTTTGGAACAAAACCAACCGGCGCCGTTTTTATTAAGTAAAATATCAATACCCCCACAACCACGCTCCTTGTTCATTCGTTGTAAATGTTCATTCGGCCGCAAGGCTCATTTTTAAAAAAATCACACTTAGGATATGGGCACTTTTCCAGGACAAAAAAAGCGGACCATTTTACTGGGCGCAGAAAACAATGCATTGGTCGGCCTTATATCGGTTACGGCCGTGGTGTTTGTATTTATAACCTTTTTGCGCATTGGTTACTACCTAAGCGGTGTGGATGAAAGCTTATTTATTACCCAAATATTCAACTGGTTTGCGCTACCCGCTGAACCTACCAAATTGCTGAGCCGCCCCTGGACCATTTTCAGCTACATGTTTACACACAGCGGTGTATGGCAGCTCATCAGCAATATGCTGTGGCTATGGGCTTTTGGCTACATTTTGCAAGACCTGATGGGCAACCGGCACCTGGCTCCCATTTTTATCTATGGTGGTTTGGTAGGTGCCTTTTTCTTTTTGATAACGGTGAATATTTTTCCGGTCCTGCAGCAGCAAATCAATATAATTCGCCCTATGGAAGGGGCCGGCGCCGGGTTAATGGCAGTAGCGGTAGCCACTACTGCACTGGCGCCTAACTACCGCATTTTTCCTATGCTTATGGGTGGTATACCGCTGTGGGTGCTCACCCTCATTTTTGTATTGATAGATTATGCCCTTATAGCCAGTGTAGGTGCAGGTACTGCGGTAGCTCATTTGGCCGGTGGTTTCATAGGCCTGATGTATATGAAAGCCGTGCAGCGTGGTGCCGACTGGGGCGAATGGATGCATCAATTGTACCATTGGTTCTTTCACATGTTCGACCCAAAAAAGGATGCTCAGCAACGCAAGCAAAAAGAAAAACTACACTACAAACAAGGCCCTGCGCCTTTTAAAGCTACCCCAAAACTGACACAGCAACGGGTAGATGAACTGCTCGATAAAATAAGTGTGCATGGCTACCACTCGCTATCGGATGAAGAAAAGGCCTTTTTGAAAAAAGCCAGCAACGAAGAATTGTAGCGTTTACCGTTTCATGCAGCAGCACCCCATACACAATTCTCCGTGGTTTATTCGGCTGTTGGCATGGCCGGCACTGGTACTGTATGCAGTAAGCCTGTTGCTGTACACCATACCGCCTGCACATTGGTGGCCCATGGGCATTTTAGGCATTGGCTGGCCCTATACCTGGCTGGCTTTTGGTGTACTGCTGCTTTTGTTATACCGCTTTCGTTTTGCCTACCGCAGGTTTTGGTTGTACAGTTGGTGCATGGGTATGCTTGTTATGAGCAATGTATGGGCCATGCATACTTTCTCCGGTCAATGGTCAACGCAAAAAGAGAACCATTTGCTGCGCATTATGCAATGGAATTGTGAGCAGCTGGCGGGTATCGATACTTTTCACAACCGCTTTAGTACAGACAGATCAGTGGCCGTTCAGTATATACGCCAGCAGCAACCTGATGTGATAATGATGCAGGATTTTCAGAACTACGCAAGCCCGGTGCTTTGGTCCAACCTGTCGCTCATTCGTGATACGCTGGGCTATCCTTTCGTTCATTTCGCCCCTTATTTTTCCGACACCAAACCGTGGGGCACCAATACAGAGGGCGTTATTATTTTTTCCCGCAGGCCTTTTATACAAACCGGCCGGGTGCAATATCCCAACAGGGAGTATGCCCCCTACATTGGCTGGGCCGATATAGCAATGAATGGTAAACCCGTAAGGCTGGCCACCACGCATTTTGTGAGTATGCACCTCAACCTGGGGGTATTGCCCGCCGATACTTTCGGGTTTATATACAAGCAGGATACCAGCGTACTCGTTACCGGAAACAAGCTCAAAAAGCTCCGCTACTTTCAAGCCTATCATACTACTCAGGCGCAAACGCTGCGGGCTTTTTTAGATACCTGTGCAGTGCCGGTTATTCTTGGTGCCGATCTCAATTCTGTTCCCACATCGTATGTGTATAGCAAGGTAAAAGGCCCGCTGAAAGATGCCTTTCTGGAAACAGGTTTTGGCTGGGGTAAAACCTACCGCAATTCGGTGCTACCCAACCTGCGCATTGATTACCTGCTGCACCACCCTCAGCTACAAGTGCTGCAAATGCACAGCCACACACTCCACATCAGCGATCATAAACCATTACTTGCAGATTTTGGATGGCGATAACAAACTAAATCAGGTTTCTTTACCCCAATTGGCATTAATTTCAGCCCCTACTCATGGCATTTAGTTTCAGAAAATTGAGCAAACGTTTTTTCATCATCGCCAACCTGTTGGTGAGTATGCTCTTTTTGCTGGCCTGTCTGCAGCCATGGCTTAATCCGGAATCGTTTTGGCTCATTAGTTTTCTCAGCCTCACCATCCCCTACCTCTGCATTTTGTTGCTGTTGTTTGTTGTGTTTTGGTTTTTTTTCAAAATCAAATTCACCCTTATTTCCATCATCACTTTGCTGCTAGGCTGGCAGCAACTGAGTGTGCTGGTAGCTACGCACAACCCCGATTTTAGCAAACGCAAACCATCGAGTACCAATCAGCTCCGCATTTTTACCTGGAATGTAAAAGCCATGAAAGGCAACGGGGCACAAGACCCCAAAACCCTGCGGGAAACCACCCGCAACATGTATGCCCTCATCAAGGCCTACCGGGCCGATGTGGTATGCTTTCAGGAGTTTGGCCAGTTTGACAAACCCCACGAAGGGCACGACAATATTCAATGGATGAAGGAACTGGGGTTCCCCTACTATGTGATGTCGAAAGATTACTCACGGGTGGCATGGAAGTACACCAGCGGTGTGGCTATTTTTTCCCGATATCCTATCGTGTTCAAAAAGCGGGTGCCTTTTACGTCTAGTCCCGAAAGCTTGTTGTTTGCCGACATTGCCTGGAAAAAAGATACCATTCGCATTTTTACGTCGCACCTGCAATCGTACAAACTGCTGGGCAACGATTTTGCGCATTTGGAACAAGCGGCAGGCAACAACAGTGAGCAACTCGTAGAAGCATCGAGCAATATTTTTCAGAAAATGAAACGTGCCTTCCGCAACCGCGGTGCACAAGCCGATCAGATTCGGCCCATACTCGACAGCAGCCATTACCCCGCCATTTTTTGTGGCGATGTAAATGATGTGCCGGGCAGCTACGCTTACTGGCAGCTACGCGGCAGCAACTGGCAAGATGCGTTTTTGAAAAAAGGATTTGGCATTGGCCGCACTTACATGGGTTTGGTACCTACGCTACGCATCGACTACATTTTTGCCAACCCCAAATGGGAAGTAACGCAATGCGCCACTGTGCCCTCCAACTACAGCGATCACCTGCCTGTGGTGGCCGACCTGCAGCTGCTGAAATAAATTTTCACGTTTACCTTACCCCATCATCACGTATTTGCTCAATGCTTATTCGTAACATTGCCCTGCAAATGAATACCGCCATTTACCATACCTGTTGTTGTTGCTGTTAATCAGCACTTCTTACTTTTTGCTTCGGCATCTTTGCAACCCCATTCATTTGTATTCCTAATTTTCTTTTGATATGTCTGATACTGCTGCATCGCAACTGCATGTGTACAATAGCTACACCCGCTCTAAAGAACCGTTTCAATCGATTACCCCCGGCCACGTAGGTATGTATGTATGCGGCCCCACCGTAAGTGGCGAAAGCCACTTGGGCCATGCCCGCCCCTACGTCACCTTTGATGTGCTGTACCGCTACCTCACCCACCTGGGCTACAAAGTGCGGTACGTACGAAACGTAACCGATGCCGGCCACTTTGAAGAAGAAGGCCGTCAGGCAGAAGATAAAATTGCCAGCAAGGCTGTGCTCGAAAAATTGGAGCCCATGGAGCTGGTAACCAAGTACACCAACTTGTTTCGCTGGGCCATGAAGCAGTTCAATAACGTAGAACCAAGCATTGAGCCCACCGCCACCGGCCACATTGTGGAGCAAATAGAAATGATTAAGAAAATCATGGCCGAAGGCTATGCCTACGAGAAAAACGGCAGCGTGTATTTTGATGTAAAAAAATACGCCAATGACTTTAAAGACAGCAACCCCTACGGCAAGCTGAGCGGCCGTGTGCTGGACGATATGCTGGAAACCACCCGTGAGCTGGATGGCCAGGAAGAGAAACGCGACAAGGCCGACTTTGCTCTTTGGAAAAAAGCACCGCCAGAGCACATCATGCGCTGGGCCAGCCCCTGGGGCGAAGGTTTTCCCGGCTGGCACATTGAGTGCTCGGCCATGAGCAGCAAGTACCTGGGCGAAGAGTTCGACATCCATGGCGGCGGCATGGACCTGCAGTTTCCGCACCACGAAAGTGAGATTGCCCAAAGCAGCATTTGCCACCACGGCAAGCTGATGGCCCGCTACTGGCTGCACAACAACATGATTACCATCAATGGCAAAAAGATGGGCAAGAGCTACAACAACGTGATTAAACTGACCGAACTTTTCAGCGGCCATCACCCCTTGCTGGAGCAGGCCTACCATCCCATGACCATTCGTTTCTTCATTTTGCAGAGCCACTACCGCAGCACACTGGACTTTGGCAATGAAGCACTACAAGGTTCCGAAAAAGCCTTGAAGCGACTATGGGAAGCCTACGAAAACCTGCAGAAACTGGATGCCGCCAAGTTTGGCAGCAGTGCCGGTGATGCACAGCTGGATGCTAAAGTGAACAAGCTGGTGACGGAGTTTGCCGAGTTCATGAACGACGACCTGAATAGCGCCAAAGTAATCGCCAATATGTTTGAACTGGCGCCCATCATCAACGGCATCAAAGGCGGACAAATTGCTACCACGGCGTTGAGTGCTGCTACGCTTACCCAATTGCAATTGCAAATGAAAGTGTGGCTCGAAGACATTTTCGGACTGCAAAGCCCTTCGGCTGCAGGGGCTGCAGATGATGGCAAACTGGGCGGCGTGATGGATGTGCTCATTCAGCTGCGCAAAGAAGCCAAGGCCCGCAAAGACTACCAAACCAGCGATGCCATCCGCAACCAGCTGATGACCTTGGGTATTCAGCTGAAAGATGAAAAAGACGGCACCGTTAGTTGGAGCATGTAAATACTTTGTTTTAAGTAATACCAACAGCCTTCACATGATGTGAAGGCTGTTTTTTTTAGTCGAAAAATCTGTGCATCTGTGGCCAGAATTGTTTTACGCCACGAATTCACAGATTGAAAAGGCACTCTTTTATCCAATAATCTGTGTATCTGCGGCTATCATTTTATACCGCCCTTTCAGGGCTTTGTTTGTTTTGTGTTTCCTTACTACCAAGGGCTACACCCTTAGCTTAAAGTATTCCGCCCCTTTGGGGCTTTTATCGTCGATCAGCAAATCGTCTGTGGATTAGAACATTGTTTTATCCCAATCAAAATCCGTGTTCCTCCGTTCCTATCCTGCAAATCCTCGTCCAACTGTTACATAAAAAAATCCGTGCATCAGCGGCTATCCATCTATTGCCATAGAGTAACCAATGCTCACAGGCCGGGAGGCCTGCGAGAGAAAAATCAGCGCAAATCCGTTCCCATCCTGCCAATCTGCGTCCCATCAAAAAATGAGCTGTTCCAAGTCATGTTTTTATGCAGGGCTTTAACGGAATTTGGCAACGCCAACAAGGCATTTGGCATAGGTTTGTGCCAACTATTTTTAAACCTACTTGAGTATGAAAAAACTGTTTGTAGCCATTGGCTTGCTATTGAGCATGACGGCCATGGCCGACGAGGGCATGTGGCTGCCCTACCTGCTGGGTCAGCAGAAATATGCTGAAATGAAAGCCAAAGGATTGAAGCTGACACCCGAACAATTGTACAGCATCAATAAAAGCTCGTTGAAAGATGCCATCATCATTTTTGGTGGCGGTTGCACTGGCGAAATCGTAAGTGCCGAAGGATTGATTTTTACCAACCACCACTGCGGCTACGGCGCTATTGCCAGTGTCAGCAGCATGCAAAACAACTACCTGAGGGATGGCTTTTATGCCAAAACAAAAGCCGACGAAATTCCTTCTGCCGGACTGAGTGTACAGTTTTTGGTACGCATTGATGATGTAACCAAACAAGTACTCGACAGCATGAAAGGCCTGAGCTGGAAAGACTGGGAAGCCAAAAAGGCCGGCGTATTTGATGCCATTGCCAAAGCCGCTACTGCCGGCACTCACTACGAAGCGAGAGTGTATGGCATGTTTAAAGACAACCAGTTTATCATGTACACCTACGAACGTTTCAAAGACGTACGACTGGTAGGCACACCACCCGAAAGTGTAGGCAAGTTTGGTGGCGATACCGACAACTGGGAGTGGCCCCGCCACACCGGCGACTTCAGCATCTTCCGTGTGTATGCCGGTAAAGATGGCAAGCCCGCCGACTTCAGCACCGAAAACGTACCGCTGAAACCCAAGCACTTTTTACCCATCAGCCTTAAGGGTGTAAAAGAAGGAGACTTCAGCATGATTTTCGGTTATCCCGGCAGCACCAACCGTTTCGAAACTTCGTATGGCATACAACTGGCTACCGATGTCAAAAATCCGGCCTTCGTATACATGCGTGACATCCGGTTGAAAGCCATGTTTGAAGAAATGAAAAAAGATGCGGCGGTGAAATTGCAACTCGCCAGCAACTTTGCCAGCCTGGCCAACTACTGGAAGTTTTATGATGGCGAAACCAAGCAACTGCTGAAGTACGATGTGTACGCCACCAAGAAAAAACAAGAAGATGCATTGCAGGCATGGATTACCAAAAACAACAAAGCGGAGTATGCCAGCATTTTCAGCAACTATGAAAAAGCCTACGCGGCCTGGTTGCCCTATGCCAAGCAAAAAGAATACTATGAACAAGGCATTACCGGTCCTTCCGTTATCAAATTTGCCAACCGCTTAGAAGCGGTAGAACGCTTCCTCACCAAGGGTGGCGGCGATGCTAAAAAAGCACTGGCCGAACTTAGCAATGCACGTGCTGCATTGCTGAAAGACCTGAACAAACCCAGCGAACAGCAAATGCTTTGGCAGCTGGTAAAGGCGTTCAACAAAGACATAGTGCCCGACCAGCAACCCGTGATGTTTTACAACCTCATGAAGCAAGGCTTTGGCAGCCTGAATGATGACAACACGTACAAAATGTGGGCAGCGGCAGCGTTTGCCAACAGCCTCATTCTCGATGATCAAAAGTGGACCACGTTTGTGGGCAACCCCGATGCCGGTTCGCTGCAAAATGACCCATTGTATTATACCGCCAAATCTTTCCGCGAAAACTGGAACAAGTACAAACCACAACTCGATGCATTCAACAACGCCAATGCAGAGCTGGGCCACCTGTACCTGAAAGCCTACCGCGAAGCCAACGCTACCAAAGTGATGTACCCCGATGCCAACTTTAGCATGCGTACTTCATTTGGCAATGTAAAATCGTACAAGCCCCGAGATGGCGTGAAGTATGATTTTGTAACCACCAGCAGCGGCTTACTGGAAAAATACAAGCCCGGCGATTATGAGTTTGATTTGCCCGCTAAGCAAATTGAATTGCTGAAAAAGAAAGACTTTGGTCCCTATGCCGACCCCGTTCGCAAAGACCTGGTGATTGGTTTTATTACCACCGACGACATTACCGGTGGCAACAGCGGCTCACCTGTTATCAATGGCAATGGCGAACTCATTGGCCTGGCATTTGATGGCAACTACGAAGCCCTCAGCCACAAAATCAATTTCGACAAAGACCTCTGCCGCACCATTTGCGTAGACATTCGCTACGTGCTGTGGTGTGTAGATAAACTGGGTGGTGCCAGCAACATCATCAAAGAATTGAAGCTGGTGAAATAAATGGTGGGTGGTTGTTGGTGCTTGATAACCAACGCTCCCCTCACTCCAAACTCCTATTGGAGGTGCAACAATAGCCCACGGTTTAAACCGTGGGCTATTGCATTACGACAATTACGTGAAACTGTTTCGCTCCTCGTCCCCGACTCCTGTCGGGGATGCACTGGTCATTCGACTACAGTCAATACAACTGCCAGATAAAATCTGACAACCACTGAATCCTCGTCCCGAGATGAGGACTATCAAAACAAACAGGCCGCAGGAAAATCATGCAGCCTGTTGAGTATCGTAATTGTATTTATGCATGCGGAGGTTTGGGGCCACTTCCGCCAGGCTTGGGTCGGAAACCACCGGGCTTGCCGCCGCCAGGTTTACCGCCGGGCCGGCCACCACCGCCTTGCGGCCTGCCTTTACCATCTCCCCGGAAGGGCTTTTTGCCGCCGCCACCACGGCCACCGCCAAAGCCGCCTTCACGGCGTTCAAACGGTTTCCATTCGGGTGCCAGGCCAAGGTCGCTGGGCAAGGGCAACTTGGGCACTTCTTTCTCCAGCAGTTTTTCAATGCCGGCAAACTTGCGCTGGTCTCTGGGGTTCACCAAGGTAAAGGCAGTGCCATCTCTTTCGGCACGGGCAGTACGGCCAATGCGGTGTACATAGTCTTCCCCATCATGCGGTACATCGTAGTTAATCACCAAATCAATGATGTCGATATCAATACCGCGGCTCATGATATCGGTAGCTACGAGTATTTTAATTTTTTCGTTGCGGTAGTCGAGCAGTACGTGTTCACGTTCCTGCTGTTCCAGGTCGCTGTGTATTTCGGCTACTTTCAGGTGTGCTTTCTTCAGGTCGAAGGTGAGGCGTTTTACACTCTCTTTACTACTGCAAAACACAATGGCCAACCGGTACGGCGTGGTGCGCAACAAGAGTGTTACCAGTTTTATTTTTTGCTCATCATACACTATAAACGCACCCTGCTTTATTTTTTCCGGCGGCTTGCTGATGGCAATGTTGATTTCTGCCGGGTCATGCAAAATCTTCTTGGCCAGGTCGCGGATTTTGGGCGGCATGGTCGCACTAAACAGCAGGTTTTGCCGCTCTTTGGGCAGGTAGTTGATGATGCGGAGGATATCGCCGTGGAAACCCATGTCGAGCATGCGGTCGGCTTCATCGAGCACCAGGTATTTGAGGCCGTGCAGTTTTACATAACCCATGTTGAGGTGGGCAATCATGCGGCCGGGCGTACAAATAATGATGTCGGCACCAGTGCTGAGGGCTTTTTTTTCCTGGCTAAACAAATCGCCATCGCCACCACCATACACGGGTATGCCGCCAATGTCGGTAAAGTAGCTCATGCCTTCCAGCGCCTGGCTGATTTGTACTGCCAGCTCACGGGTGGGCACAATCACCAAACAGTTTACGGAGTGGTGGTCTCGTGGCTCGGTGAGGAGTTTGTGAATGATGGGCAACAGAAAGGCGGCGGTTTTGCCCGTGCCGGTTTGGGCACTGGCTATCAGGTCGCGGCCTTCCATAATGAGCGGTATTACCTGCTCTTGCACCGGCGTGGCGTTTTGGTAGCCCATCGACTCGATGCTTTCTTGTAACCGGGGATCGAAATTAAATGCGGAGAATGTCAAGGGAAATTGATGTGTTTTTTTCAGCACAAAAATGTGCCGGTTCTTGTGTTCTTATATCAAAAAAGGAAGCTACACTATTTGGGTGTAGCTTCTTTACTTATTCTACATGATGAGAGTTCTTTGTTAAACAGTCAGGCAAACCTTTCAACTTACCAAACCACAAACCCACTACCCCAAAATCTCCCAGGTTTCATTGCCACGGAGCAGCTTCGCCAGGTTGCCTTTGCCTTTTTTAGCTACGGCTTCTTCCAGTTGCATGGCCATTACGTCTTCGTAGCAGGGGCGGTCGGTTTGGTAAAACACGCCAAACGGACGAGGCAGGTGGCCCGGTGTACGGGGGTCATCAAACAAACGCACCAGTATTTGTGCTTTGAAAATATCGTGCTCGTCGTGTACCCACAGGTCGTCGGCCGTAAAGCCTTCGCCCAGTGTTACCACTTCTGGTGTAAAGCCGTTCAGGCGAACACCCTTATTTTTTTCCGCACCAAAAATCATGGGCTGGCCGTGTTCCAAAAACAGCACTTCGTCCGCCTTGGTGCCTTTCTCTGTAAATATTTCAAAAGCACCATCGTTGAAGATGTTGCAGTTCTGATAGATTTCTACAAAGCTGGTACCCTTATGGCCATGAGCACGTTTCAGTGTTTCCTGCAGGTGCTTGGGGTCGCGGTCCATGCTGCGGGCAATAAACGTCGCATCGGCACCCATGGCCAGCGCCAGTGGGTTAAACGGATGATCGATACTGCCCATGGGCGTACTCTTCGTAATCTTATTGGTTTCAGATGTAGGTGAGTATTGGCCCTTCGTCAAACCATAAATCTGGTTGTTGAACACCATCAGGTTTACGTCGAGGTTTCTGCGCAGCAGGTGAATGGTGTGGTTGCCACCAATACTCATGCTGTCACCATCGCCACTCACAATCCACACACTCAGCTCGGGGCGGCTGGCTTTGAGGCCACTCGCTATGGCAGTAGCACGGCCATGAATGCTGTGCATGCCAAACGTGTTCATGTAATACGGAAAACGGCTGCTGCAACCAATGCCGCTAATGATGGCAATGTTTTCCTTCGGAATACCCAGGTCGGGCATCACCCGCTGTACCTGTGCCAATATGCTGTAATCGCCGCAACCGGGGCACCAGCGTACTTCCTGGTCGGTTGCAAAATCTTTTGCGGTAAGCTTGGGGGCTGTTGCCACATCTGTACTCATGCTCAAACAATCATTTTAAGTATTCCTGCGAATTTACCGGTTTCACACATTCCATAGTGTGACAAAAAGCAGGCCGGCTGGCGTGGGCCTCATTTTTGGCCCGGCTTTTTTACGAAAACGTTGCCAACCAGTTTATGCAGTCTCCTGTGCCTGCAGCTCTTCCCAATACTCAGCTGCCCGGCGGGTATGGGGTATCACTATGGTGCCACCCACAATATTGGCCACGGCAAATATTTCATACATCTCTGCTGTGTTCACACCCAGCTCATGGCATTTGCCCAAGTGGTATTTAATGCAATCATCGCAGCGCAGCACCATACTGGCTACGAGGCCCATCATTTCTTTGGTTTTGGTGCTGAGGGCACCTTCGGCATAGGTGTTGGTGTCCAGGTTCCACAGGCGTTTAATCACCAGATTATCCTTGCTCAAAATCACCTCGTTCATGCGGGTCCGGTAGTCGTTGAATTCTTGTATCAGGTTGCTCATAAAATTTGCTAATTTGAAAATGGAACAATTTGACAATAACATGTCGCTGTAAGCAGCGGAGCGAAATTAGGGGCTGTGTGCGTATGTGCACGGCTCAGCCGTAGTTCGGGCTGTCACTGCTACTCCTCGCCCTTGCTGCGCTGCGGCCTGCGGGGTATCCGCTCCATCCCGCAGCCCTTCGGCTTTGTGCTACTATCAACAAACATCCGGCTGCACAGTTCACCGGCATTTGCCGTCAAACAATCTTGGCATATCCTTACATTTCATGTTCAAAATTTATTCTTCATGACATCCATTCGCTTGCTTCTGATTTGTGTTTTACTGGCTGCATCCCAACTGCCCGCCGCTGCCCAAAGCAACCTCATTCAGCTCACCGATATGCTGAAAATAAAACAACCCGGTAGTGTAGATGTAAGTGCCGACGGTAGCAAAGTGGTGTACACCGTTACCAGCATTGTACCCGACGAAAAAAACAAGTGGGAGTACAATTACCAAACGCAAATCTGGCTGCAACAGCTCGATGGCAAAAGCCAGCCCCGCCAGCTCACCACCGCCAAAGAAGGGGCCAGTGCTCCCAGCCTCAGCCCCGATGGACAAACCCTCGCCTTCGTTCGGGTAGCCGATATGAAACCACAAATCTTTTTGCTGTCATTGAGTGGTGGTGGCGAGCCGGTGCAGCTTACCCGCATGACCAACGGCGCCGGCAACCCACAGTGGAGCCCCGATGGCAAACACATCTTGTTTTACAGCAGCTACAGCCCGCAAGACATTGTGAAAGACAGCCTGCTCAATCCCGGAAAAAAACTGCCTACTTGGAGCCTCGAAAAACCGGGCTTTGCCGGCAATGAGCAACTGCTGCCTTCTAACGCAGCCCTCAACCCCGATGGCTCCATAGCCGAAGTGCGTGCATGGCTGGAGCAAAACGAAAAAGACAACAAAGCGAAAGTCATCAGCAAGCTCAACTTTCAGCAGGAAAGCAGCACTTCTTCCGCCATCAGTATCGCCCATGCATTTGTGATAGATGCCATACCCGGTGCAGTAGCCCAAAACATCAGCGCTGGTTTCATGAGTGTGAGCAATGTGCAGTTTATAGGCAACAGCGGCGATGTATTGCTCGAAGCGGCCTTCAACCCCGAGCTGCACCCCGACAGGGTACAACAGGAAACAGCTATCTATCGAAAGTATGCCGGCAGCAATGTGTATCAAATGCTGCTCGGTGCTGCAGACAGCGGCTTCGGCGGCAGCAGTCTATCGCCCAACGGCACCTGGCTGGCCTACAGCTATGGCAAAACCAGTTTTGTAAGCCAACGCAAACTGGCCATTGCCAAAACAGGTGATTTGAGTAAACGCATCAGCATTCCTTTCGATAGAAACATTAGCCAAATAGATTGGACCGCTGATGAGCAGTACCTCTATTTTACCAGCCAGAGCAATGGTGGTGTGGTGCTGTATCGCCTGCACATCGCCAGCAAAAAACTGGAGCAACTCACCAGCTTCAACGAAGGCATAGGCAGCTTTGAAGAAGAAGCGGGCAAACTCGTGTTTTTAAAAACAGACATCAGCAATCCGTTTGAGTTATACCAGGCAGATGCTGTGGCCAAAAACCAACAACGCCTCAGTTCCTTCAATCACGATTGGGTATCGAAGAAAACATTGAGCATACCGGAAAAGCGCAGTTTCAAAAATGAAAAAGGATTGGAAGTAGAATACTGGGTGATGAAGCCTGCCAACTGGGAGCCGGGCAAAAAATATCCCACCATTCTGGAAATACACGGTGGTCCTACTGCTATGTGGGGCCCCGGCGAAAACAGCATGTGGCATGAGTTTCAATACTACTGTGCCAAAGGCTATGGTGTGGTGTACAGCAACCCCCGCGGCAGTGGTGGTTATGGCGAGGCATTTATGCAAGCCAACATCAACGACTGGGGCAATGGCCCTATGAACGATGTGCTCACTGCCCTCGACAAATCGGCCAAAGAATTTTCTTGGATAGATACCAGTAAACTGGCCGTAACCGGAGGCAGCTATGCCGGCTACCTCATTGGCTACATGCTGGGCCACGACCAGCGTTTTAAAGCCGCCTGTGCTCAAAGGGGTGTGTATGACCTGCGTACGTTTTTTGGAGAAGGTAACGCATGGCGATTGGTGCCGAATTATTTTGGCGGCTACCCTTGGCAAAAAGCCACCTACGATGTGTTGGAAAGAGAGTCGCCTATCAACTATGTACACAATGTAACCACGCCACTCATCATCTTCCATGGAGAGAATGATTTGCGGACGGGCGTTATTCAAAGCGAACAGTTTTACAAGAGCCTGAAAGTGCTGGGCCGCACGGTAGAATATGTACGCCACCCCGGTGCCACCCACGAAATCACCCGCAGCGGCAACAACCGCCAGCGCATGGATCAAATGCTACGCACCTGGGAGTTTTTTGAGCGGTTTATCAAGCATTGATAATTCAGTTCATCAATATCAAAGAAGGGAATAACATCAAGCGTTATTCCCTTCTTTTTTTACCTACTGCATTGTTCCTTTCTCAATCAATCGCCACCGCATGCTGTTGCTTGGCGGGTTGGGTGGATATGGTGGTGGGCAAACTTTCTAAAATGGTTTGACGCAAAATATCCAGCAGCCTTTCCTTCACAAAGTGGCGGTACGTTACCAGGCTTATTTCCCGCACCGGTGCTGGTGGTTTAAAAAACCGGATGCAATCCAGTTCGGCTTCGGGCATGTCTTGCAGGGCCAGCTCGGGTATAATGGTGCTGCCTTCGTTGATGGCCACCAGCTTCTTCAACGTTTCAATACTACCCGCTTCATAATCGAGTTGAAAACCTTCGTGTTCCTGCTTTTTCAGTTCGCACAAGTTGAGGGCCTGGTTACGCAGGCAATGGCCCTCTTCCAGCAGCCACAGTTTGTTCACATCAATATCGCTGGCCAGTACATATTTCTTTTTCATGAGCTTACTGCCCGGCGAAGCATACACCACAAACTGCTCGTAAAACAAAGGTTGCTCATTCAGCGTGGGCCGCTTGAGCGGTGTCGCCAGTATAGCCGCATCCAGCTGTTGGCTTTCCAATTGCTTGATGATGAGCTCGGTATTCATTTCCGAAATGTGCAGCTTCACCTGCGGGTATTGCGCCAAAAAACGGGGCAAAAACAATGGCAGTAAAAAGGGGGCCAACGTAGGAATAATGGCCATGCGCAAATCGCCGCTGAGCTGGCCTTTTTGCTGCTGTACCACTTGCTCCAGTTGCTTCGCTTCTTTGAGCACAATGCGGGCCTGATCAATAATGGCTTTGCCTACATCGGTAGGAATAACGGGCACCTTGCTGCGGTCAAAAATTTTCACACCCAGCTCTTCTTCCAGCTTTTTAATCATCATGCTGAGTGTAGCCTGCGTTACAAAACAGCTATCGGCTGCTTTTACAAAATGCCGGTGTGTATCTACGGCTACAATGTATTCGAGTTGCTGCAGGTTCATGCGTGGTTGCCGACAGATTTTGATGGCCCATCGATATGGCAAAATTATAGCAACTATCTATGAGCACATTGTCATTATCAGTTTGATTGATGCTAAGTTCCTGTTTACTTTGAAATGATAATACGAGTACTTTCTATCTGCAGCCAAAATATTTATGTGTGGTGTGATGAAAACGGCCTGCCCCTGTGGCGGGCTTTTTTCATGAAGACAAATTGCGGAGATACGTGGTATACACTGGCCACCATTGGCGCCCCAATGCATCGAGCCCCAATAAATGATTGTGCCAAATGCTGATCATTTGCCCGCCCGATTGCTGTACCCGCTGCTGCATCAGTTGCAGTTCGATGGCCGCATCTGCTGGTGTATCTTTTTGTTCAAATATGGAGTTGGCGTCCATCCAGCCAAAGGGATGAATTTCCAAATCGGTACTACACTCAGCTTCCAAATCGTACCAATAGTAAGGTACACTTGTACCGGCTCTAAAGCCATTGATGGTACCATAACCCATGCTGTATTCTTTGAGAATACCAACTTGTAAGAGCTCCCGAAATGTTTGCGGCAACCGGAAGTTGATGTAATGCATGCGGTTGCTTTGGTTGGGCATTTGCAAAATGTGTTGCAATACTTCTTGCTCTTGTTGTAGAACCGACGCTTGCAATGAAGCAGCCCAACTGGCATGCAAACCCACAGCACTATGCGTGGCTGTTTGCCGCATCAGCGCCTGCAAAGCCGTGCTATTGGGTGAAATGTTTTTATCGTAACCCTTTTGTGTTTGTGCCAACAGAAAAAAATACTGTGCCGGAATGTGTGCAGCTGTATGTTGTTGCTGTATCGCTGCAAATACATCAAACGGATCGGGAGCTTTGTGCTGCAATACAGCTAAGCGTTGTTGTAATGCCGTTTTATCATTGCGCAGCAACGACTTTACAGCGCCGCCCACATTGCGCCAAAAGCCTTTGTGCAAATAACTCCATGCCAGGTCTACATCAAAACTGAGCAAGGTGCTGGCTTTTGTAGGTACAGGTTGCCATTCTGGAAAACGTTCTTGCAAAGCAGTGGTTAACTGCAGCAACCATTCATCTACAATGGGTCTTTTCAACCAGCCCAGCTGAAACAACACGCTGTTGGTATGACTGTACCTACCGTACTCATCTGGTTCATATTTGGGCAAATATTCTTCGTAGCGGGTAATGCAATAAAACGCAGCCGCTAACACATCAAAAGGATGATCGCCGGCTGTGGCTGGGAAAATGATGGCTTGGTTTTGCCAGCGACCTTGTGGCACAGCTTTGTCAGCAATTCCCGTTTCGTACAACAACCCGTCGGGTTGTATCTGATATTGTATTTGTGTAAGCTGTTGCGTTGAATAATTAATGACCGGTTCTTGCAATGGCAGCGCTGCAACAGTAGTAACCAGTGGCAAGGGTTTGCCTTGCAAACGCTGCCCCAGCCATGCCGCCATGTATTGCAGCCGCGGCGTTATTGTATCTACCAGCATTACCATGCGCTGAAAATAAAAAAGTCGGCCTAATGCCGACTTGAAAGTTTTTGTACAGGGCTGCTTATTGCATGCCCCGCTCCAGAGCACTTTTGATGATGCTTTCAAATAAGGTTTGCGAAATGTATTGCGGCACATACGTAATGCCGCTGCTCTGCAGGCCACGGTTAAAGGCCCGCATGTGGTTGCGGCTTCCTTTTGCCAAATTGCCATACACCATGTCTATGTCTTGGTTGTCTGATTTTTCGATGGCTTCGGCCAAATCAAACAAATCGAGGTCTTCAATAGTGGCGCCAACTGTTAATGCAGCACTGGCACTTTGCATGCCATCAGCCACCAGTTTGTTGTAGAGTTGTTGCAATCCGGCATCTGCAAATTCGCCGGGTTGTTTGTTGGCTGCCGGGTCGGTCAGGTTGTACTTGTTGAGCAAATTGAGTACCGCATCCATGTGGCGTTGTTCGCTGGCGGCAATGTTGCCAAATTGCTGCAGGCCCCACTTGACATACAATGCCTGATACACATCCCGGGCCAGTTTTTCTTCTTCCCGCATGTGCAGCAAACTGGCTTGCTCATAAGCACTCAGCGGCTCTGCAGGCAAAGCCATGATTTGCGTATTCATCATGGCGGAATTTTTTCCGGGGCTGGCTTGTACCCGATCGGTTTTGGCACAGGCAACCATCAGAACCAACATAGCAGCAAGCAGGGAAACGGGAGATTGGCGTGTCATACGTGTTGTTGTTAACTGCGAAAATGATACTCCAAAGTGACCACATTCATTGCCGGTGCAATGTGAGCATAGTCACCACAACGTTACTATCATGCCAACCAAGGTTAATGAATGTTATAAAAGAGAACAGCCAGCAATGATTGCTGGCTGTTGTTAAAAATCTATAGTTGTTGTACTTACAGCTGATCCCAGTCGCCAAAGCGCAGGCCAATGTTGTAGGGTGCATGATCCAAACCAGATTTGTACATGCTCTTGGGCGCATAGCTACCGTAGAGCAAAATAGGTCCGAGGCCAATTTCTCCTACGTATTGAAATTTCCAGGGTTCAATATCAAAGTTGCCTTTGATTTTTTGCTTGCCGGCTTCGTTGCTTATTTGCTTGTTGCGGCTGCTGTAAAGGTAACCGGCACTTACACCAGCACTCAGGCTAAAGCCACCACCGTTGGGTTTGGTATCAATACCAATCATCAGCGGAACGGTTATATAATCCAGTGCCAGTTTATTTTTTTCAAAGGTTTTGCTGTCACGAAAAACATGTGGATCGCTGCCTTTTACATAAGAAGTTTTCAGGTCTGTGTCAAAGCGATAGTTATTCAACTCCAGCATCAAACCGTACGATACATTCAGCACCCGGTTTTTGGTAATGCCGGCCCGCTGGCGAACAATCCACAGGTTTACGTTTACGCTTTTACCATTGCGGAGGTTAAAATCGCTGCCGTTGAATGCTGGCGCACCAGCCGCCGGACGAGCATAGGCTTGTGCCGCTGCACTACCATAGTTGGTATTGTCGGTAAAATTGGAGAAGCCGAAATCAAAAGTCATCCAGTTGGTGGTTACATGCTTGGGCTTCTTTTTGCCTGAAGTCCAACGTACGGTGTTATCGCCTTTAGATTCTACCGTAGTAGTGTTGCCCTTTTTTTTAATAATGGTCATGTTGCCTACCCGGATGGTATCCGCGGTTTCGGTGCGTGTGCTGTCTGATTGGCCATAGCTTGCCAATGCGGCTGTAGTGCAGGCCGCTGCGAGTAACATTGTCTTCATTGTTTGTAGGAATTTATTGTGTTGAAAGTGTTTCCTGAAAAATTGCATCAATCTATGCTGTTTACTTCATAGTGGCAGCGCCGTTGTCGTTGGCGGCTACTACTTCGCTTTTGTCAAACGAACGAGTGACCTTGCGGGTTACAGTTCTGAAAACGCCACGCAACTTTTGCTTGTTGATTTTGGCGCCGGCTATGTTGATGCTGTTGTCTTCTTCTTCGGTTTCCATTTCGGTCATGGCTGCATAAGAGGCCTGCATTTTGCTATTGCTGTTGGCTTGCACGGCCAGTGTAGCAGGCATGGCCTCGGTTTGAATATTGGCCTTCATGGCCTTAGGCGTTTGGCCTGCATTAAGGGCTGCCGTTTCTTCTGGCGACAAGCGATAAGCGGCAATCATGCGGGCTCTTTCTTCGTTGCTTTGTGCATTGTCTTGTGCTGTGGTAGCAGGCTGCGTGGTGGCAGTTTGCACGGTTGTGGTTATCACCGGCGTTTGCTTACCCGGCTGATTGACCGCATACTGTGCCTGAGGTGCATCGGGGGTCGGCTGCTTTGGCAACACTTGTTGGTTAGAATCTGCCTGTGCTACAGATTGCACCGATGGCTGTTTGCTGCCAGGCGTATTCACCTTGGCCTGCATTGGCTGCTCTTCGGTTACAGTGGTAGTATTGCTGTTGTTGAAAAAAGCAAACCAACCAATGCCAATCACCGCAGCTGCTACGGCCAGTTTTTTCCAGGCGGCCAACCGAACAACCGGTGCTTTTTCTCCAGCTTCGCTGCGCAACAATTTTTCTTTGTTGGGCATCAGCACGGCTTCGGGTTGCAGCAGCGTTTGCTGCAGCAGCAGCCAGTCTTTGTGCGTTTCGGCATCGGCCAGCACTGCTGCGGGTAATGTGCCGCCATTGTCCAGTGCTTCCAGCAATTGCAACTGAGTGCTGGTCAGGTTGTCGGCATCCCACTGCATGGCTTTGATGAGGCGATGCTTTTGCGGCATGGCTGCGGCTTCGGCAGTAAGGCGGGTGTGTTGCAACAGCTGCCATTCTTTTTGTACCAATGGTTCGTTGCTGAGTGTGTTGGGGTCGGCGGTGGGTGTGCGGTCGAGCAAATCGAGCAGGGATGATTGCAGCGGCGTCAGCTGGTCGGCATCCCAGAGTTCGGGTTGCAGCAGGTCGTCTTTTCCTTCAAATGCCAGTTCGTGGTCGGGTGTGAGGCGGGTGTCCATCAGCAGCTGCAACTCCTCGGCCAGGTCGGGGTGCTTTTCGCAAAAAGCATCCACCTCCAGCATCTGCTGCGGGGCCAGTTCGCCGTCCACATACAGCAGGAAGAAGTTTTCGTAATTGTTTCTGTTGATGGTCATGATTAGAAAATTATACGTCGGTGGTGGGTGTGTGTTATACTACGTTTTCGATGCGTACGAGATAGTTGCGGAGCTGCACCCTTGCCCGGTGCAGGTACACTTTTACCTGGCTTTCGTTCAGGTCCATAATCTTACCTATTTCTTCGTAGCTGTAGCCTTCGTAATCTTTCAGCATTACCAGGCTACGCTGTGTTTCGTTGAGGGTGGCCAGCGCATTTTCCAAGGCCTTTTTCAAATACAGCTTGGGCTGGTCGCCGGTGCCGAGGGCGCCTTCCGGAATTTCCTCTTTGTAGTTCATCCGCTTCACCTTGCGCAAATGATCTATCATTTGGTTGTAGGCAATGGTAAAGAGGTAGGACTTGGCCTTCAGCGGATCCACATTATCGCGGTTGGCCCACAGCTTTTCAAAAGCACTCTGCACCACATCCTGTGCGTCTTCGGTATGCCGAAGGTTTTTGACAATAAACCGATACACGTTGTCGGCGTATTGCTTTACACATTCATTGTACTCTCTTTCGGTCATAGCAGCGTGGTTGAGTGTTTCTTTCTGTGGGGTGGTTGCAAGGTATTACGCCCTTGGAGCCAATTGGTTACAAGGTTCTCAAAAAAAATTTGAAACAAAAACCAGCAACTGTACCAGCGGTCAGGAGGCTGCTATGCCATGGCGGGAAAATGCCTGCAGGTACTGATCGATATAGGCATCAATTTGGGTACGCTTGTATTGCATTACAAACCGTGGATGTGGCAGGGCTTCAATGTGGTTGAACCACTGGTGCTGCTGATTGAGCTGCTGCAGGTACTGCAGGTTTTTGCCTTCGCCTATGCAAAAGGCCACGCTGCGCTGCACGGGCCAGTTCAGTTGGGTATCAAGGCATTGCTGCGCAAAGGGCAGCACGGCTTCGGCCAGCAGGCGATCGTCGTAGTAATTCACATTTTTGCCATCGGCTACAAAGCCCAGCGGACTGATGGAGCTGATGTACAGCTGCTGGTAAAAAGCAGCCACTCCGCCAAAGGCCTCCATCATTTCATACATAAAAATGGAGCTGAGCTCCGGCTTGCGGGGCCAAGGGTTGGCAATGCCGCAACTGTCTTTCAGCCGGATGGGATCGGTAAAGGGAACACCCGTAATGCCGGCTCCCAACCTGCCGGGGTTGATGCCAATCATGATGTAGCGGGGCGCTGCATCGGCATAGTATTTTTTGTAAAACTGCCGGCAGGCCTGCAGCACATCAGCATCGGCAAAGGGGTACAGCACTTCGTAGGGCGGCGGTACCTGCGGCGGTTGTAACTGTTGTATAAAGTTGAGTACCCGTTCGTTCCACTTCATTATTCGGCATTGAAATACGTCCACACAAAATCACTCATCCGGCGGGTCAGTTCCCAGGCTTCGTTGCTGGGTTCCCAGCTGCGGTCTTCGTTGTTTTTGGTAAATACCGCAAAAATGTAAGGCGTCTTATGACCGTTTACATACATCACTTCGCTACGGCTGGCATCTACAGCGCCGTTTTTACTGGCCACAAATACACCGGGCGGAATTTTGCTCAGGCCTTCTTCATCCCAATAGTTGCGGCCCAGTATGCGCATCATTTTATCGCTGGCATTGCCATTGATCACTTCCCGTTGCAGCATTTTTTCAAACAGAGTGGCCATTTCTGCAGGGGTTGTTTGGCCCCAGCCATACTGCTTGCGGATTTCTTCGCGGCCGGGGGTGCGGCTGTTTACTTTGGTGTTGGGCAGGCGCAGTTCATCCATCAGCTGATTGATGCGGGTGCCCGTGCCTGCCAGCTGTTGCAACCACAGGCTGGCCGTGTTGTCGCTGGTGGTGCACATGAGCATGATGACTTTGCTGAGTTCAATTTTTTCGCCGTCTTTAAAGGCACCCAAAATATCTACGCCGGCATAGTACAGCGAGTCGGCATAGGTCAGTTGATCGTGGTAATTGAGTTCGCCTTTTTCCAGCTTATCGAGTATGCCCACCAGGATGGGCACTTTTACAATACTGGCCGTGGGAAACACCGTATCGGCGTTGTAACTGGCTACTTTGCCGGTCTTCAGGTTTTTGATGTAAAAGCCGATATCGCCTTTGAAACCTTGCGTCATTTTCAGCAGGGCTTCTTCCAGCGCCTTGTCATTTTTTTGAGCGGCAGCCAGCAATACGGCACCGCATGCTACCAAGAGTAGCAGCCATTTTTTGCCTTGCATACAAGCAATCATTTGTTGCAAAGTAAGTGGTTTGATATATGTGGCAATGTTTATACGTTTTGCCTTACCTCGTGGTAGAGCCTGCGAGCATCTTCTGCATTGAAGAGTTGTGAACCTTCATTCATCGTAGCTGCCGAACCGCAGGCCACACCCATGCTGATGGCATCGAGCAGGTTGCCGCCTTTTTGCAACATGTAGGTGATGCCTGCCACCATGCTGTCGCCGGCACCTACGGTACTGCGCTTGGGCACTTCGGGGGCGGGGGCAAAAAACTGTTCGCTTTTGGTCACCAGCCAGGCACCCAGCGGACCCATGGACACAGCAGCCATTTCTGCAAAACCATCGTGCAATACCTGACGGGCAGCGTGGGGCACATCCGCCTTGTCGATGTAGTTTTTACCCAACAGCTTGCAGAGTTCGCCAATGTTGGGTTTGATAAGAAAGGCATTGCGGCCACGCAGTGCTTCGAGTGCTTCGCCAGAAGTGTCGACGATGCATTTAGCGCCGAGGGCATTGGCGGTTTTTACAATGAGGCCATAGAAATACGGCGGCAGCCCCGGCGGCAAACTACCACTGGCAACAATGTAGGTGGGGGCAAAAGCTTTGATATCGTCGATGAGGGCTACAATGGCTTTTTCTTCTACCGACAAACCCGGAAAAGTAAACCGAAACTGGTTGTTGGTAGATGTTTCCAACACTATCCAGTTTTCACGGGTTTCTACCTCGGTGTTTACGGCATGGTGCAGCAGGCCATCTTTTTTGAGCAGGCTTTGCAGCATGGCGCCGTTGTGGCCACCTGCCGGAAACAACGCAAAAGATGCCGTGTCGAGTTTTTTGAGTGCCTTGCTCACGTTGATGCCGCCGCCACCGGGCTCGTGTACCACTTCGGCACAGCGCAGCTTGCTTTCTGGCTTCATCTTCTCCACTTTCGAACTCTTATCAATGCACGGATTGAGTGTAACGGTTACGATCATAATGCTGCAAGTTGCATGTAATGATAAAAAGGAACAATGATATTGCTCAATGCACAAACCCTAAGGTGATTGTATGTTTCGCAACAAAGAATCTTGCCGGCGCAGCACACTATCCATGCGTTTCATTTCCTGCCGCAGTTTGGCGGCTTCGCGGCTGGCTTTATCTGGCGCAAAATGCCAGATGACGTGGATGCTGCTGTCCATGCTGTTGGCTGCATCCAGCACCGTGCCGGCTACATCACTGCTGTCATTGAGCAAAGAGATATCGACAAACTGTTCGTCGTTTTGCCGGAACGCTTTGTGCCTCACAATCACCAAATCGGGGAAGGCGGCCTGAATGTTTTCAACATAGGTATTTACCCGGTATTCAAAGCGTTGGCTGGTCCATTTTAGAAATGCCAGCCAAATGCTGGGCACCAGCAAAGCCACACCTATCAAAGTCATCCAACCACTTAGCTTGCGCCGGTTGGGCAAGTGGCCTTTGTAAAAATGTGCATAGCCCAGCAGGGTGCTGGTAAGCCAGGTACCGAGCCCTATAAAAAAACAGTTGATGAGAAAGAAATAAAAGCCGCCGAGAAAAAATCTCCATTGCAAAGTGGCTATGCCGTAGCCTGCAGTACACAGGGGCGGAATACAGGCTGTTGCCACCGCCACACCGGCAATTACTTTCACGGCTTCTTTGCGAATGATGCCAATGAAACCCGCAATGCCGCCTACAAAAGCCAGCATTACATCGAAGATGGTACCTTCTGTAAAACTGCGCAGTTCATTGGTGCTGTAATGAAAGGGCGTTACTACAAAAAACAAGGATGAGGCCAGCAAACTGGTGCTCACCATTACCAGCCAGTTGCGTACACTCAGCCGCATCATGCTACGGCTTTGAATGCTGATGCCAAAGGCAAACCCAATGACCGGCCCCATGAGTGGGGATATCAACATGGCGCCAACGATGGCCGCACTATTGCCTGCATTGAGCCCAATGCAGGCAATAACCATTGCTGCGGATAGCAACCACAGGTTGTGCCCCTTGAATACAATGCCCTCCTGAATTTCCCGATAGGTGTCGCTTTCGTGTTCTTCTTTGGGCAGTTGCCACAATTCTTTCAGTTGCTGTAGCGGCATGTTAAGCGGGTTGGTTCTCGGCCAGCACGTTGGCAATGCGTTGCGTCAAATCTTCGAAGCTGGTGTAGCCACGGGCAATGAGATAAAACTTGCCATCGCTTACCTGCATGAGCACCGCCGGAAAACCAGTGACCTGCAACTGCTTGCACAGCGCCATGTCGTAGTAGGCTTTCTCTTTGTACTCCTCGCTTTTCAGTTTGCTGTAAAATTCATCTGCATCGATATTGTATTTATGCAGCAAATGCCGGTAGGCTTCGTCGTCGCAGAGGTCGCGGCCTTCGTAGTGCAGGGCGTATTGCAAATCGGCGGCAAACAGCACCGCATCAGCCGGATAATATTCTTTGAAAACACTCAGCGCAATAGCGGGTTTTTCACTGCTCATCACCCAGTCGCTCAAGTCGGGGTTATTGATGTGCCACAGATAATCTTCGCCAAACTGAATGCCTGTAAGCTCTTCTACATTTTTGTAGGCCCCCGCAATGTAGCCCGCCATTTTTTCAATGGGCACTGGGCTGTCCGCAGGTATCATACCACCGCTCAGCACTTCAAAATCAATTTGGTCCCGAAGGTTTTCAAATGCTTTTTTGATAACGGGGCTAAACCCATAACACCAACCGCAGTAGGCATCGTAGCAATAAATAATCAATGGCTTCATGCTGCAAAGGAATAAAGAGGGAATAAGAAATAAGCAATAAAGAATAAGAAAGTGAAAAGGAGTCAATGCTAGCTTCGGAAACAAACAATCAGTTTGCAGTTTGCAATTTTCAGTTTGCAGGAAAAGCACGTATGTCCTGCTAACAGCAAATTCCAAATAACCACTTTGTGTTCCTTTGTGCCTCCCTTGTGTCTTTGTGGTTCAAAAAAACCTTCGCACCTAGTACTTCTCCCTTCGTACTTCTCATTCCATTTGGCTGTATATTCATCCGCAAAGCCAACGCTTATGCAAGCCATCGTGTACGAGTTCATTGGAACAGCACTCATTATTTTATTGGGCAATGGTGTAGTTGCCAATACTTCTTTGCAAAAAACCTACGCCGGCGGTGCCGGTTGGATTGTCATCACATTCGGTTGGGCCATGGGCGTGTTTACGGGTGTTTATGTGAGTGCTGCCGAAAGCGGTGCCCACCTCAACCCGGCTGTTACTTTGGCGTTGGCGTATTTAGGCAAGTTTGCCTGGAGCAAGGTGGGCGGCTACCTGCTGGCACAAATAGCCGGAGCGTTTGCCGGTTCGCTGCTGGTGTGGCTCACCTATAAAAAACAATACGATGCCAGCACCGATGCCGGTGCCATCAAAGCTACCTTTTGCACCGCCCCTGCAGTCCGTAGTTTCGGCTGGAACATGCTTACCGAAATGATCGGCACGTTTGCCCTCGTGTTTGGTGTGCTACACATTGCATCGCCCGCCAGCAGCCTCGGTGCCCTCGATGCATTGCCCGTTGCGTTACTCGTGTTGGGTATTGGTCTGAGCCTCGGTGGTGCCACCGGCTATGCCATCAATCCCGCCCGTGATTTAGGGCCACGCATTGCCCACATGCTGTTGCCCATTCAACACAAAGGCAGCAGCGACTGGGGCTATGCACTGGTGCCGATTGTTGGACCTGTACTGGGTAGTGCATTGGCGGCCATGGCGTATCATTTGCTGCACTTACCGTAGTGGTTGTTACAAGTATTTGTCAATGCTTTCCGGGGTTTTCACCCATAACTATCCTTTTATTTGCAGTCTTAAGCATAGGGCTATGGAGTATATTAGTTGTCAGAGTTGTGGTATACCGTTCGACAGAGCGGCAGGTAAGGGCACCAATGCCGATGGCACAGCAAACAATATGTATTGCAGCTATTGCTTTACCAACGGTGCTTTTGTACAACCCGACTGGACGGCGGAAGACATGCGCCAGTATGCCAACAAAAAACTACAGCAAAAAGGCATCCCATCTTTCTTAGCCGACATGCTCACCAGCGGTATTCCCAAACTGGAACGCTGGAACCCAAAAAGTCAGGATTAAAAAACTAGAGCTTACGGGAAAAATACATGTGAACCACAAAGGCACGAAGACACAAAGGGGCACAAAGAGGTTAGTTTTTTTTCTTGCCCGCAACTTCTTCCACCGCGGCTGTTGCCCGAAACCACGAACCAAAAACAAAAACCTGAACCCCCTTTAGGGGGCAGGGGGTTAATGGGCTTTCTTTTCGTACTGCCAGTTGCGGCCCTTGCCAGCAGCTACCCATTCAATGGTTTGTGCCAGGCGCTTTTGGCGGGTGGCTTCCGTTTTGGCTTCGGTAATCCACTGCACGTATTCTTTGCGGTGGCTGGGGGCAAAAGCTTCCCATACGGCCAGTGCCTGCGGTTGTTGCTGCATGGCTTCCGTGATGTAAGCGGGCAGTTGTACCGGCGCTTTTTCGGCAGGCTTTTTGGCCAGCTTGATGCCTTGGTCATTCAGTGCCATCGCTTCCTCAATCCAAGCGGTGAGTTGTGCATCGGATGGCAGGTCTTGCAGGGAAGTGAGTCGGCCCAAATGGCCCATGGCTACTTCGGATGCCGCCGTTTGCTGCAACACCGGATCTTTCATGAGTGGCGCCTTCCAAAAACCAAACACGGCATGCTGCTTAAACGAGGCCATGCTGCAGAGCATATCGCCTTTGTACATAAAATGCGGGAAGCTCCATTTCATGGTTTCTTCGGCCGTGGGGCATACCCGGTGCACAAGGCTACGCAGATGCTGTAGTATGGGCTGCGCAAAGGGCTGCGCTTTCTGGATGTAGGCATCTACCCGGGCATCGGTTTTCATGGCAGGTGTTTGGAGTAAAGATAAAAGTTGAAACGCGAAGACACGGAGGCGCTGAGGAGTACAATTGGATGGCGATTTTTATTCTCATCAATATCTCCCTCAGGCAACGTTTCCTGAAACCAACCCCAAATCATTTAAAATATAACACAACATCTCTGCAATCATGCACTGTTTGCGCAACATCCAACTCACCAGTAACAACAATTGAATCTAATTGACCCAATAAAGGATTATCTATACCAATTCCTTGAATTGAAATCTCTTTAATAACCTGAGTAGATCCATCATAAGATTCAAACCGAAAGGGAACTTCGAGTTTGAGTACTAAACAATTCCAAACGGGGCCTCCTTCACCAGTTGAAGTATTAACAAGTTCCGGATGACCTTTTAAATTGACGATATTTCCAGTTCTGTAAACAACTGACGCATCGGGAATTATCGCTGCAACAGGAATTAAATCATCCTCTGCTATCCAACCGCTGGAAGTTTGTCCATTAGTATTGGTAAATACAGTATAAATAAATCCATTTTGAAAATCTCTCGCTATAATGTGATACGATGAAGGAACAAGAAAAGATTTCTTTTTCGTATTAAAATCTGGCTTTATGTAGAAAAATGCTCGATCGGATTTTACGGCATAAGAAAAATGGAATTCACGTAAGGAGCCAACAACATCAGAATTTACAATCCTATCTTCAAGTAAAACATCCTCATCACTTTTATACATTTTTATCAATAGCAAAACAACAATCAATACAAAAACGATAATCGAGATTGGTCTAATAAAATTTCTAACCCTGTGAAGCGACGAAGAGTCACCAGTTTCAAATTCAAAATTGCCAGACGATTCACTTTCGGTAGCATTTTGTAACTCCTGCAATAAATCTTCAGTTATGCCATATTTTTTGCATATTTCAGAAAGTAAAACATCCTCACTTCCTTTATACTTAGAAAGGAGATGCGGAATTGATTCAATCAAATCAGGATTAAATCTCAAATAAATTTGTCTTAGTAATTTCTCCATTCAAATTTCACTTAAATCTATATCAACTTGTTTGGAGGATAAATCATCCGTATCATCAACTCCCTTTTTACTGCCGTTCGATTTCACTTTTTCACTTTTGATATTTTTTTGACCGTCTGTCAAAATTGACAACTCTTCAAGTATTTGTCGCTTAAAATATTCATCTTGTAAGTCTTTCGAAAATGAAACAAGAATTAAACCCGATATAGGGCTTAAAAAAATACTTGCAAGTAGTGCCCACCAAAATCCAATTTTTCTACTTGCACCCACACCTGCTATCACAAGGGAAAAAATAATCCATGATATAAGAATTAGCTCATCCATATTAATTGTTTTTTAAAGCCGTCAATGCAAATTATTGAAAATGATTGTTAGATGGGTATTTCCTTATCGGCAATTTCTCCTTCAGTGGAGTTTGCATCTACCCTAATCAAACTTTCAATTACGCAACGTCCCGTACCGGAGACGTTGCTGGCAAAATATTTTTGGAGCTTTTTTGCTACGCTCCAAATACTCAACCCCAAAAGCAATGGTATTTATCTTCTTCTATTAATTGAGTAAATTCCTTTATCGATTTCACGATGGACTTTGGTGAATAGGCGTGCCATTTCAAATCAGATTTCATCCAAAATACTTTCCAATGATTGTTGGTTTTCACGAAGGTTGTTTTTGCAACAGGAAATTCAGCCATTTCATTAGGATTTTTCCAGTGAGGCCGTATTTCAAAAACAATGATACTTTGGCCTTCAATCTTATATGCAATGTCAAGTTTGGCCCTGATTTCCTCAGGTGGCCTTATTCGTTGAAGGTAATTTTCCATTACTTCAATTACATCCAATGCTTGCAAAACGTCAATCGCCATGTTTCAAACTTTTATCGATAAAAATATCACCTCATCTTTCCAGCATCGTCTCCCGCAGGGGACATTGCTGCAACGCTACACAAACTTTCAAATACGCAACCTACCGTACCGGAGACGTTGCTAGAAACCACAAACAAAAAACTAAAAACTTCAAACCCTTTAAAGGCAGGGGTTAATGCGCTTCCAGCCAATTCTCCCCCATGCCGGCTTCGGCTTCTACGGGTACGCCGTTGGGCAGCGGCAGGGCGGTACGCATGCATTCCAGTATCAGCGCCTTCAGGTCTTCGGCTTCGCTTTTTACCGCATCAAACAACAATTCATCGTGCACCTGTAATATCATGCGGCTTTCGAATTTGGCCTTCTTCATTTCGGCATGCACTTTTATCATGGCCAGTTTGATCATATCGGCGGCAGTGCCTTGTATGGGGCTGTTGATGGCGTTGCGCTCCGCAAAACCCCGTACCGTAAAATTGCTGGAGTTGATATCCCGCAGCCAGCGTTTGCGGCCCAGCAAGGTTTCTACATAGCCATGCTCTTTGGCAAAATTCACCATGTTGTTCATGTACTGCTGTATGCCGCTAAACTCCCGCTTGTAATTGTCGATGATTTCTTTGGCTTCTGTACGGCTGATGCCGAGGTTATCGGCCAAGCCAAAAGCACCCTGCCCGTAAATGATGCCGAAGTTTACACTCTTTGCTTTGTAGCGTTGCTCTTTGGTTACTTCATTTTCGGGTATGCCATATACTTTGGCAGCCGTGGCGGTGTGAATGTCTTTGCCATCGCGGAAAGCCGCACACATGTTGGCATCGCCACTAATGGCCGCTACCACCCGCAGTTCTATTTGTGAGTAGTCGGCACTGATGAGCAGGTGGTTGTTGTCGCGGGGTACAAAGGCCTTGCGTATTTCACGACCGCGGTCGGTACGCACCGGTATGTTTTGCAGGTTGGGGTTGTTGCTGCTGAGGCGGCCCGTTACAGCCACCGCCTGCGCATAGGTGGTATGCACCCGGCCCGTTTTCGGATTGATGAGTTGGGGCAGCGTATCTACATACGTGCTTTTCAATTTCGTCAATTCACGAAACGTTAGAATGTCGTCTACAATATTGTGGCCCTTGGCGGCGAGTTTCAGCAGCACATCTTCACCGGTTTGGTATTGGCCGGTTTTGGTTTTTTTAGCAGATGGGTCCAGCTTCAGTTTGTCGAATAACACTTCGCCCAATTGCTTGGGCGATGCCAGGTTGAATTTAACCCCGGCATTTTCATACACTCTTTTTTCAGCAGCCGATGCATCTTGCTCCAGCAGCTTGCTGTAGTCGTTCAAAAACGTTTCATCTACTCTTACACCTTCAAACTCCATGGCGGTGAGCACTTTCACCAACGGGTTTTCGGCTTCGTTCAGCACCCGGTCTACTTTGCGGTCGAGCACCAGTGGTGCCAGCTGCTGTTTCAGTTGCAGGGTAATATCGGCATCTTCTGCAGCGTAGTCTTTTATCTTCTCCATTTCTACGTCCCGCATGTTGCCCTGGTCCTTTCCCTTTTTGCCAATGAGTTCGGTAATACTCACAGGCTGGTAGCCGAGGTATTGCGCCGCCAGCAAATCCATACTGCGGCGGCCTTCGGGCTCGGCCACATAGTGGGCCAGCATGGTATCGTACACGGGGCCGGCCAGTTCGGTTTGGTACCATTTCAGCAGCAGCAAATCGTACTTGATGTTTTGGCCAATCCAGGTAATGTCGGGCTTATCAAACAACGGTTTGAAATGCTGCAGCAACTCCAGTGTGGCGGCTCTGTCAGCAGGACAAGGCACGTAGTAAGCTTCATGTGGCGTAAATGCAAAACTCATGCCCACCAGCTCGGCCAGGTTGGCATCGATGTTGGTGGTTTCGGTATCAAAACAAATTTCTGACTGCTGCAAAGCTGCTTGTACAAATGCATCAATTGCCTTTGCGTTATCCAGCAAGTGATAAGTATGCGGCGTGTTGTTGATGTTCTTATCCACTTCCATTTGCACCGGCTCGTCTTTTTCTTGCAGGCTGTCACTTTTGGCAGCAGGGGTGGCTACGGCATTGCCAAACAAATCTTGCTGTACACCTTGCGGGGCGGCACCAGCGGCCGCATCAAAATCGGTACCGAGTATACGGCGACCGAGTGTTTTAAATTCCAGTTCGGTAAATACTTCTTTCAGCGCTTCTTTGTTCCACTCGCCCAGCTTGTAATCTTCTTCGTGAAACTGCACGGGCACATTGGTAATAATGGTGGCGAGTTTTTTACTCATCACTGCCAGCTCTTTGCCATTGCGTATTTTTTCGCCCAAGGCACCTTTGATGTTGTCGGCATCGGCCAGCACGGCTTCCATATTGCCGTATTGCTTCAGCAGTTTGGCAGCAGTTTTTTCGCCTACGCCGGGTATGCCGGGTATGTTGTCTACCGCATCGCCCATCATGCCCAGCATGTCTATCACCTGCGCTACATTGTCAATGTCCCATTTCTGGCAAATGTCTTCGGCCTTCAATATTTCGGGGCCGTTGCCAAAAGCCGCCGGCTTGTAGATGTACACGCCTTCTTTGGTGAGCAGCTGGCCATAGTCTTTGTCGGGCGTTACCATGTATACTTCGTAACCCAAGTCCGCCGCCTGCCAGGCAATGGTACCCACTACATCATCGGCTTCGTAGCCATCTACTTCTACCACGGGTATGTTGAAGCCTTGGATGATGCGTTTGATATCGGGCACGGCGGCCAGCAGGTCTTCCGGTGCTTCCTGGCGGTTGGCTTTGTAGTCGGTAAAATCGGTATGGCGTTCAGTAGGTGCAGCGGTATCGAAGCACACTGCAATGTGCGAAGGTTTTTCTTTATTGATGAGTTCGAGCAAGGTATTGGTAAAACCAAACTGCGCATTGGTGTTGCGGCCTGTGCTGGTAATGCGGGGGTTGCGGATGAGGGCATAGTAGGCACGAAAGATGAGGGCAAATGCGTCGAGCAGGTATAGCTTTTTCATGTAGACTTTGCGTGGCCGGTTTCGGCAGCCAACGGGTCAAAGTAAACTGTTTATCGGTAAGCTGCAAACGGCTTGGGATGAGAGGCCAAAGCCCCCTAGCCCCCTGTGGGGGAAATAGCATAGGACTCGGATTTATAGGACGCAGATTTGCAGGATAGAAACGGATAAACGCAGATTGTATGAATGCAGTATTCCTACCAACTACCAACCATCATCTATCAACTTTTTTGCCGCAGATGCACAGATTATGTTGGGTTTGCTTTTCGCATCAACCACCATCAATCAACTACCAACTATTTTATGGACGCTGAGCAAACGGATGAAATGGATTTTCCCGGATTTCCTTGCAAACTGCTCACTGCAAACTTTCCTTACACCCAATCCAAACTTTTACCAATGGCTTTTTGCCAACGTAAGTGCAGGTGATGTCGCAGGTCTTGATCCATGGCTGGCTGCCAGCGTTTGTTGATTTGATGATTGGCTTTAAGGTCGTCTACGCTTTTCCAATACCCCGAGGCAAGGCCTGCTGCATAAGCAGCACCCAGGCAGGTGGTTTCATTTACCATCGGTACTTGTACAGGCACTTGCACCATATCGGCCTGAAACTGCATCAGCAAATTGTTGGCCGTCATACCACCGTCTACATTCAGTGCATCGAGGGTAATGCCGCTATCGGCCTGCATGGCCAGCAGCACATCGAGGGTTTGATAGGCAGTGGCTTCCAGCACGGCCCGGGCAATGTGTGCCTTGGTGGCATAGCCGGTGAGCCCGGTGATTACACCACGGGCATCCGACCGCCAGTAAGGAGCGTACAAGCCACTAAAGGCGGGTACAAAATAGACGTCGCCGTTGTCGGGTACGCTGGCAGCCAGTGTTTCTATGTCGCTGCTTTTGTCGATAATGTCCAGGTTATCGCGGCACCATTGCACCAGCGATCCGGTCATAGCAATGCTGCCTTCCAATGCATAATGCACAGGCTGCTGGCCCAGCTTGTAGGCTACCGTGGTGAGCAGGCCCTTGGTGCTGGGTACTATTTTCTCGCCGGTGTTCATGAGCATAAAGCAACCGGTGCCGTAGGTGTTTTTTGCCTGGCCGGGTTCAAAGCAGGTTTGGCCCACTAATGCCGCTTGCTGGTCGCCCAACACACCCATAATATTGATGCCTTTAAAAGCCCCCTGCTGTATGGTACCAAAGTAGCCGGAGCTGGGCACAATCTGCGGCAGCATTTGGCGGGGAATATTGAGTGTTTGTAAAATCTCATCATCCCAATCCAGTGTTTCCAAATGCATGAGCTGGGTGCGGCTGGCATTGGTTACGTCGGTTTTGTGTTCGCCGGTTTCCTTCCACAGCAGCCATGTATCGATGTTGCCAAACAAGGCATCGCCGTTTTCGGCAGCCTGCTGCAATCCATGTACGTTATCGAGCAGCCATTTCAGTTTTAATGAACTGAAGTAGGTGGCAAAAGGCAAACCTGTTTTTTGCTGCCAGGCATTGTGGCCCAGCTGTTCGTTCAGCTTTTTTACCAAATGTTCGGTGCGGGTATCTTGCCATACAATGGCGTTGTAATAAGGCTTGCCTGTATGCTTGTTCCACACCACGGTGGTTTCTCGTTGGTTGGTAATGCCAATGGCCGCAATATCTGTTGCCAGCAAGCCTTTGGTTATGAGGGCTTCTGCAGTTACAAGTTTTACTTTGGCGGCTATTTCTTCGGGATCGTGTTCTACCCAGCCGGGCTGCGGAAAAATTTGCTGGTGTTCTTGCTGGGCACTGGCTACAATATTGCCCCCCATATCAAACACCATAAATCTGCTGGACGTGGTTCCCTGATCAATTGCTGCAACATACCGCATGGCCTATCGTTTTTACTTTTAGAAAAAGAAAGATAGGGAAAACAATGGCGGGAAAAATGCCGGCAGATGTGCCGCATCAATCATCCATAATATCGGCGAGGGTTTTCTTTTCGAGCACACCCAAAATGGCGTCTCTTGCTTCGGCCATTACACCCTTGAGGCCGCAGTGTTTTTCATTGCAACCATCGCAGGGTTCGTAAAAGTGCAGGCTCACACAGCTGAGCATGGCAATAGGTCCATCTACCAGTCGAATGATAGTTGCCAGTTTGATGCGGGAAGGATGTTTGGCCAATTCATAACCGCCATTGCGGCCACGATGACTGATGAGCAACCCTTCTTGTTTCAGTTCGTGCAAAATGTTTTCAAGAAAACGAAGTGGTATCCCTTTTTCTTCGGCAATGAGCGGAATGAGCGTTGGTCCTTTTCCGTAATTAACAGCCAGTTTCGACAATGCCTGAAGGGCGTATTTTGTTTTTTGAGAAAGCATAATGGTAAGCGCTGTACACAAAGCTACTGTTAATTCTCCTGTATATTGTTCACTTTTCGGGTGAACAATTATATTTGCTCATCAAAACGTATCAATCATGAGCTTAAGACTTGGCGACATAGCCCCCGACTTTAATGCCAAAACCAGTGTTGGCGATATCAATTTTTATGAATACCTCGGCAGCAGCTGGGGCATCCTGTTTAGCCACCCGGCAGATTACACACCTGTGTGCACCACTGAGCTGGGCCGTACTGCACAGCTGGCCGATGAGTTTGCCAAGCGCAACGTAAAGGTGCTGGCCGTGAGTGTAGATGATCTGGAAAAACACAAAGGCTGGATTGGCGACATCAACGAAACACAGCATACCAATGTGCAGTTTCCCATCATTGCCGACGAAGACCGCAACGTGGCTACTTTGTACGACATGATTCACCCCAATTCCAGCGAAAACTTTACCGTTCGCAGCCTGTTCATCATTGGCCCAGATAAAAAGGTGAAACTCATTATTACCTACCCTGCCAGCACAGGCCGCAACTTTGTAGAAGTATTGCGGGTAGTAGACAGCCTGCAACTGACCGCACAATACAGTGTGGCTACACCGGCAGATTGGAAAGATGGTGAAGATGTTATTGTGGTACCATCCATTAGCACAGCAGATGCTATTAAAAAGTTTGACAAAGGCGTGACGGAGGTAAAACCTTACCTGCGGTATACACCACAGCCCAATAAATAATTCGTCACATCTCACCCCACACTTACTACAAAAGCCGACACTGGAAACAGTTCGGCTTTTTTAATGCAAGCCCATGAGTTTTATCATATCAACGTGGTATTTTGGACAAGTACTTTTATGCCCTCTTAGATACTATCACCAAATAATCATATTATGTTCCAATTTTTAAAAGATTTGCTCTACCCCACTGCCGACCCCACCACCGCACAAACCATTGTATTTGTAGCTGCTGCTGTTACCGGCGGTGTGTTACTTGGCCGCCTCAAAGTAGCCAAGGTTGGCATCGGTGCAGCTGGTGTATTATTTGTAGGCTTACTCATGGGTCATTTCGGTTACGGCCTGCATACCGAAACCATGCATTATATCAGAGACTTTGGCCTCATACTTTTTGTATACGCCGTGGGCCTGCAAGTGGGCCCATCTTTTTTTGCTTCACTCAAAAAAGACGGGCTGGTGATGAATGGCATTGCTGTAACAGCCGTATTCATCAGCTTTTTGGTGGCATGGATTATCATGCGCAGCACCGGCACCACTGCCGAAAATATGGCGGGCATTATGACGGGTGCCGTTACTAATACACCCAGCCTTGGTGCTGCTAAAAGTGTGCTGAAAGAAGTAGCCGCTGTAAAACAAGGCACCTACTCCGACCCGGCCAACGGATATGCCATTGCGTATCCTTTTGGTGCTGTGGGCGAAATATTGCTCATTATTCTTTTCATGAAAATTTTTAAGGTAAAAGTGAAAGATGAGCAACAGCAGTTTGAAGAAAAACGACAGAAAGACTACCCGCATCCCAGCGTGGTAAAGTGCCGAGTAACCAACCCCAACGCTTTTGGCAAAACCCTGGGCGAACTGCTGAACAAAGAGAGCCTGAAAGATGTGATTGTAACCCGCATCAAATGCAGCGGTACTACCAAAGTGAGTACACCCACTGCTGATACGGTGCTGAAAGAAAGAGACGTGCTGATGCTGGTGGGCCTGCCCGATGATGTAGATGTGGTGGTAACTATGCTGGGCCGTTTAAGCACCGACAACTTCATTACCAGCGATGAAGAAATTGAAAGCCGCGACATTACCGTTACCAAAAACAACGCTACACAAAAGTCGTTGGCGCAACTCAATATGGAGTCGGCATACGGTGTAAAAGTCACCCGCATTTTCAGGGGTGGTATGGAGCTGATAGCCACCCGGGATTTTGTGGTACACATGGGCGATACACTGCGTGTAGTTGGCCCCGTAAGTGAGTTGAAAAATGCGGAACAATTTTTGGGCAATAGCCGCCACCGCTTAGCAGAGCCTGAGCTGGCCACCATTTTTGTAGGCATTATTCTGGGTCTCATTTTGGGTTCTATTCCGCTGGCCATACCAGGCCTGCCCGTACCGGTAAAACTGGGTATTGCAGCTGGTCCGTTGCTGGTGGCCATTTTCATCAGCCGCTATGGCGGTGTAGCGCATTTACACAGCTACATGAACCAAAGTGCTGCCTGGTTTATGCGGGATTTTGGTATTGCCCTGTTTTTTGCAGCCGTGGGTATCAACGCCGGTAAAACCTTGTACGAAAGCTTTGTGGCCAACAATGGTTGGATGTGGCTCGTATATGGTATGGCCATTACTTCCATCCCTGTCATTTTTATAGCGCTGGTAGGCCGGCTCGTTTTCAAAATCAACTTTTTACAAATAGCCGGTATGATTGGCGGTACCTACACCAGCCCACCTACATTGGCGTTTTGCAATGGTTATTTTAAAGGCGATGTACCGGCTCAGGCTTACGCCACCGTGTATCCGCTGGTAACCATTGCCCGCATTTTGGCGGCCCAATTGTTTATTCTTTTGTTTTTACAATAGCCCGGTAAGCTTGCTATAAACCCCAACACCTGTCGGTCTTTTCCGGCAGGTGTTTTTTATGGCGGCATAGTGGTTCTGTTAATTTCTTGACCGCATTGGCACCGCTGGCTAAATTTGTGCCATGCGTATAGTTTGGATATGTATGGTCAGCTGCCTGCTGAGCAGCACCGCCTGGAGTCAGGATGCACAACAGCTGCACGAAAACGGTGTGCGGTACCTGCAGCAAAATGATTACGGCAATGCCATTATTGTATTGAAAAAAGCGGCCGAGCTGGAACCGGCCAATACCGAAATTGTCAACGATTTGGGCTTTGCTTATTTTTTGGCCGGCCAGTACAAAGCAGGATACGATTTGATGAAGCCCATGGCTGAATCGAAAAACGCCGACGACCGTACTTATCAAATTACCTGTATGCTGCTGCGGGGTGGCCGCAACATCAAAGAAGCGGAGCTGGTGTACCGCATAGGCTTGCAAACCTTTCCTAAAAGCGGTGCCTTGTATGCCGACTATGGCGAGTTTTTAGAACTGGTGCAGCCCGGCGCCAACGCTGGCATTGTGTACTGGGAAAAAGGCATACAATTCGACCCGGCATATCCGGGCAACTACTACCACGCAGCACGGTACTATGCAGAGCAAAACGATCATTTTTGGGCAGTGATATATGGTGAGATTTTTGTGAACATGGAAAGCTATACCACCCGTACTGTAGAAACCAAAAACCTGATGTATGACAGCTACAAACGCTTGTTTGCCTTTGGGCTGGAAGCCACCAAAAACGCTTCGCCTTTTCAGCAGGAAGCGTCGAAAATGTTGCTGAAGCAAGAGCCGCTGGCCACCAACGGCATCAACCCTGAAATACTCACAGCCATGCGTACCCGCTTTTTGCTCGATTGGTACAATGGCCCGGTAGCAGCAAAATTTCCTTTTAAGCTATTTGAGCACCAGCGGCAGTTGCTGCAAGAAGGGGTGTTTGATGCCTACAACCAATGGCTGTTTGGCAGTGTTGCCAATTTAAATGCCTTTCAAAACTGGACCAAAACACACCCCGATGAGTACGTGAGTTTCAACCAGTTTCAGCGAAACAAACTGTTCAAAATGGCCGAAGGTCAATATTACCATTAAGTCATTCACCCAATTGGGGCACCTTTTTTGGTGAACAAAAGCAAGGCTTTTTTTGTCTTGCTTTTTTATTACCATCATCTAAAACCATTAAACGTTTATGAAGAATCAAGCATTGACTGCTTTACTGGCCGCAGGTCTGCTGATGACCGCCTGCCAAAGTGCTCCCGAAGCCGATAGCGCCAACACCGGCGAAGCCACAGCTGCAGCCACCGGTACCGGTAGCAACTTTACTGTAGATACCGTAAGCAGCTCTATTGGCTGGATTGGTACCAAGCAAAACGGCCAGCACAACGGTACTTTTATGCTCAGCGGTGGTAGCCTTACTATCGACAGCAGCAACAACATTGCCAGCGGTTCATTTACCATCAATATCGGTTCGCTCAATGTACTCGACCTGCAAGGCGAAGACAAGGGCAAACTGGAAGGCCATCTCAAAAGCCCCGACTTTTTTGATGCCGCTACTTTTCCCGTTGCCAAGTTTGAAATTGCTAGTGTAGCACCATACGACTCTGCCACTGCTACCAGCAAGCTGGCCGGTGCTACCCACATCATCACGGGCAATCTTACGTTGAAAGACTCTACTAAAAGCATTTCCTTTCCCGCCATCGTTACTATTGATGCAGCCAGTGTAAGCACTACTGCCGATTTCAACATCGACCGTACGCTGTGGGGTATGAACTATAAAGGACCCAACAATCCTGCCGATTGGTTCATTAAAAAAGAGGTAAACCTGAAGCTCAATATCAAAGCCAACAAGGCCCAATAAGCTGCGCTTTCCCATCTATAAAAAGACCATCGATTGTGAAACGGTGGGCTTTTTATTTTTTACAGCTCTTGCATTAACCATCGGTTATCAGAAAAGTAACTGCATTTGCTGGTGCTTTCGTTCAATTCCCCGAATTTTCAGCCTTAAACGATTGCCCCATGACGACGAATGGCTTGCCTACCCGCCTGTTTGATTTATTGCCCCATCGGCTGGAACGATTTGGAGACAACACCTTGCTGGCGGCAAAAGAAAATGGTGACTGGAAAACGTATTCAACCCAACAGGTTCAGGAAATAATTGATACGCTGAGTGCCAACCTGCTGAGCCTTGGCCTGAGTGCCGGCGATTACAGCCCAACCGGTGCCGATAAAGTAGCCATGCTGAGTGCTAACCGGCCCGAATGGGTGTTTGTTGATTTGGCTTGTCAGCAAGCAGGCTTGATTCTTTGCCCGATCTATCCCACCACAAATCCACGTGAGTTAGAATTTATTTTCAACGATGCAGAGGTAAAATGTGTGTTTGCCGGTTCGGAAGATTTGTATGAAAAAATCATCAGTGTATCGCCGCATGTGCCATCACTCAAACATATTTTTTGCTTTGACGAGGTAACTGGTGCTGCCAGCTGGACACAGCTGCAGCAAACACCCACGGCCGAAGCCGCCGAAGCATTACAGCAAGCCAAACAGCAGATACAACCGCATCATTTGGCCACCATTATTTACACCAGTGGCACCACCGGTGTACCCAAAGGGGTAATGCTGTCGCACCACAATATTTTGAGCAACGTATTCAACTCTGCCAAGAGCTTTCCGTTCGATAATCAGCCCGGTAAAAAGGTGTTGAGTTTTCTGCCACTCAATCACATTTTCGAAAGGATGATTACGTACATCTACACCTTGAGTGGCATTAGCATTTACTATGCCGAAAGCCTTGAAACGATTGGTGAAAACCTGAAGGAAGTACAACCCACCGGCTTCACCACAGTGCCCCGGTTATTGGAAAAAGTTTTCGAAAAAATTATGGCCAAAGGGCAGGAACTCAGTGGCACTAAACGCAAGCTGTTTAACTGGGCTGTTGATTTGGGTTTGCAATACGACAACCTGCAATCAAAAGGCTTGCTGTACAACGTGCAGCTGAAACTGGCCAACAAACTCATTTTTAGTAAATGGCGTGAAGGGCTCGGTGGCAATATTGAGTTCATCATTACCGGTGGTGCCGCTTGCCAGGAGCGATTGCTGCGCATTTTTAATGCGGGTGGTATTCCGGTGTTTGAAGGCTATGGCCCCACCGAAAACAGCCCGGTGATTTCGGTAAATCGACGCATGGATGGCCAAACCAAATTTGGCACCGTGGGGCCCATTATTGAAGGGCAGGAAGTGAAGCTGGCCGAAGACGGAGAAATATTGGTAAAAGGCCCAAGTGTAATGCAGGGCTATTACAAACGCCCCGATCTCACGGCAGAAACCATTCAGGATGGCTGGCTACTGACGGGTGATATTGGGGTATGGGAAGAAGTGAAAGGCATTCGTTTTTTAAAAATTACCGACAGAAAGAAAGAGCTGTTTAAAACCAGTGGTGGTAAATACGTGGCGCCCCAGCCTTTGGAAAACAAGTTGAAAGAATCGCCTTTCATTGAGCAAATAATGATTGTGGGTGCCGAGCGAAAATTTGTAGGTGCGTTGATTGTACCGGGCTTCCCCACCCTGCGGGAGTGGATGCGGCACCAGGGCATTGCTTTTGCGAGTCCGGAAGAAGCCATCCGTCACCCTAAAGTACTGGCACATTACCAGCAATTGGTTGAAACCTTCAACTTGTTTTTTAACCATGTAGAACAGGTGAAAAAGTTTGAACTGTTGCCACAAGAGTGGACCATTGATACCGGAGAACTCACCCCAACGTTGAAGATTAAAAGGAAAGTGGTGATGGAAAAATACAAGGAGGCTATTGAGCGGATTTACGAATAACGAACTCAATAGCTGATTTTCAGGCTGAATTGCAGGCGCAGTTCAGCCTTTTTTTATGCTTATTGAAGATGCGCCAATACATGCTTCTATAAACAATTGAAAATGTATAAACCACAGTTTTTCAATTATTTATGCCATTTCAACCCCGCAGACTGCTCATTCTTTGCAAATGGCAGGCATTTATAGAATGGAAAGTTTTTACCGCAAAAAAATTAATGTTGTAACAAGTTGTGCAAAAGTTGTTAATTTCGTTTGGTACTTTTCAAACCCATGAAGAAAAAATCTCCGGCAATTATCCTTTTGATAATGCTGCTGTGGTGCGGTTTCGCATACAGTCAGCCCAACACTGCTATTGTTTCCACTGCCGCTGGCTGCGATACCATTAACTTTCCCATACCTGCAGCCTGGAGCCGGGCTAATTACATCATTGTAGATGCAGGCAACACCGGCTATCGTACTGGTACCAACAGCTTTGGCGATAAAGAAAAAGCCCATTTTTTCGACTTGTCTGCAACGGCTAACACCTACATTACCCGCTGTTACATACATTTTGCCAAAGCCAACAGCATCAACCAGGCAGGACTTAATAAAACCATCAACATTAAGGTGTACGATGGTACCAGTAATACCCCCGGTGCATTGCTCGGTTCTACCAGCACAACCCTCGAAAACATTCGGATAGATGTGCAGCTGAATGATAAAACCGACATTTATTTTCCTGCCGCCATTAGCTTACCCGCTTCTAAAAAGTTTTTTCTTTCGGTCGATTTTTCATCGTTGAGCTGGCCTAGTGATACTTTGGCCATTTACTCCTCCCTTTCTGGCCGTACACCCAACTATGCCTGGGAAAAATGGTCGGACAATAGTTGGAATACGGTGCCTTCCGAATCGGGCCTCAATTTGAGCCTGTACATGAACCCATTTGTAAGTACCAACACCACCTGCCAGCTGGTACAGCCGGTAACTATGGGTCAGTTTAGTGGTACACTAGGCAGTAAAGGTCACGAACTGAACTGGCAAACACTGTCTGAACTCAATAACAAAGGCTTTTACGTACAATATGCAGCCAACGGGCAGCAGTTTGAATCGGTTGGATTTGTAACCTCCAGAGCCGTATCTGGCAACAGCACACAACCCATTCAGTACACATTTACTTACCAACCCAATGCTGCTACTCTGCAAAGCCACTACCGGCTGATGCAGGTAGACACAGACGGCAAAACGAGCTACAGCAAGCAAATAGCGCTGCGCAATTCAGCTTTGAGCAGCGGCATTATTGCCCGCATGGTAAATACAGCAGGCAGCGGCGTATTACAGTTGGGTTTTAGTAAAAGCACCACGGGAAATACCCAGATAAGAACTATAGATGCTACGGGCAGAGTAATGCTGCAACAAAACTTAGCTGCCAATGCGCTGCAAACCAGCATCAACACCAGCAAGCTGGCAAAAGGTTTGTACGTGTTGCAAATTGTAAATGAACAAGGACAATTGATTGATACTGAAAAATTCTGGATACAATAAGCGTACCTGCGGCTGAATAACCCACAGCCCCCCTGGTAACCCTTTCGAAACCTTGGCCCTTAACAAGATACCCAAAAGAAAGGAAAGCTTATGTTTACCCAAACTTGGTTAAATGCCTGTATAGGTATTGGCCTACTCAAGCCTGGAAAAAAGTACAGCCGGTATTGGCTGCTATTGGCTATTGGCCTTATAGGTCAAGTTGTGTCATTTGCACAATTCATTACTGAAGATAATTTTAACCGGGGGCAGGAAGATGCCAACTTGGGCTTTATCACTTTTACTGGCGCCTCAGGCCAGAGCAATTCTAATGCTTTGTTTAGAACAGGTGCCCGCAGCTTGCTGGTAACCACCAATAGTACTTCGGGCAACTATGCCCGTTATACAGGGTACATTCTTTCTGTTGCTCCCGGACAATATGTGCACATGATTGCTTGGGGCAGAAGATCTGGGTCTACTACAAATGGACAAATGAGAGGGGGAATTACTTTTGCGGGTATTGGAGATATTGCAACAGGAAACGTCATTACTACTAATTCAAACACTTGGCAACGTTTTACTCAATCCCGGCAAAACAGTACCCTTTTGCCACTTGATGCCAATCCATTTGTTCGTTCATACATAACCGGAAGTACATCAGTTTCAATACACCATGATGACGTGTATATGTATGTTCACAGCAGCAATAACATAGACCTTACTAAACCGAATGCACCATCTTGTGTCAGTATCACTAATACTTCCTCTACAGCCATTTCACTCAGGTGGACACAAGGATCGGACCCGGGTACCCCAAGTACGGGTGTGCAAGGAACGTTGGTGATGAGATTAAATGGAAGCGCTGGTACACCCACAGCCCTTTTAGATCAGGGAACCTATGCAGATATTTTAAAAACGGTGAATGATGGAGAACGAGCTATCGGAAGCTGGAACATCATTGCCAACTTACCTGCTGGCCAACAAGAATATATTGATAATTCAGTGGTAGCTGGCCAAAACTACCGGTACGTTCTGGTACATTATGATTTAGCACTAAACTATTCTGCCAACTCTACGGCGGTTAATGCAACTGCTGCTGCACCAGCTGTATCTTTAATTCCCCGCATTTCTCAAAGTGTATCGAACCTTACACGCCCAAACGGTGGCACTTTTCAACCGGGTGATCAGGTAGAAATTAAAGTCACTGTTGACTACGCCAGTTCTACCCCTATTTACAACGTGAAGACCAGAATTTTCGTGGACCCACAGTTTACCTATGTGTCCAATTCCATGAAAATTACTGACAACAAGGGTTTCAACTTTGCCGATCCCAATGGCGCTCCTGCTTCACCATGTGGTACAACCTACACAGGTGCAACTGGTAATACTACCGGTTTGACTGATGGTGGTGGAGATGACAGGGGCATATACAATTCAACAAGCGGTTTTGCAGATATTATTTTAGGAGATTTACCTACGGCTCCCTCATTAGCCTCGCTTGAGGCCGGAACAAATGACAAATGGGGTGGACGTATTATTGGACAAGGAGCGAATACGACAATCCCAAATTATTATAACTCTCGTTCCATAGTTATTGCTTCACTTACAGTACAAATACCTGCTGGTATAAGTGTAGGTACTGTTTTAGATATCAGTTCAACTACATTTTACAGCTATTCGGAAAATGCTACTGAATCTTTTCTTTTACAATTCAATGTTAATGAAACCAATAATCCAGACTTATTTACACAAATAGTAGTGAGTGACCCTGCGTTGCCTGCTTCATATACTAGTCGCGGAGCCAACCTGTTTACAGCTTTTGACAATGGTACATTTGGCAGTGGCACAAATATAGATGGACCGGGTACTCTTGGTAGTTCTGCCCTTACTAAAACCACAATTGCTACAACCGCTCCTGGAGATGGTTATTATTCCATTTCAAAAAATAGCTCAGGCAACCAGTTACAAATCAATAATGGTATTTCAATCGATCATGCTGATAGGGTTTGGGGCCATTGGTATATTGCTGGTGACCATACAGGTACCAGTGATGAATTCGGAAATATCGCTGCTCATCAAGATAGCTTAGGTGGATATATGCTTCTTGTAAATTCGGATTACGTACCTACTAGGGTTGTTGAGCAAACCATTTCTGGTTTGTGCCCAGGTACATTTTACAATTTCAAAGCGTGGTTAAAAAATGTGTGTCCCAGCTGTGGAGTAAATTCAAATTTGACTTCAAATAATATTCGCAACAACAATACCGGTGTACCAAACACTGCAACTGACCCCCGTCGCCAAGGTGTAAAACCCAGCCTTACGTTTGATGTTAACAATCAGGCATACTACACCACCGGCCCTATTGATACCAGCCTTGGCTGGGTGCAAAAACAATTTGTATTTGCAACGGGTGCCAGCAGTGGTAATTTCAACTTTAGTATTCGCAACAATGCGCCGGGTGGCGATGGTAACGACTGGGCTATTGATGATATCAGCATTATTACCCGTGGCCCGAGTGCCAGTGTAAACGTAGATGCTGATCCGGTTATTGATCCGGAACCAACAGCGTTTTGTGTCGGGCAGCGTTTTCAGGTTTTGGGCAACTGGATAGAATCAACCGGAAGCTTTACCCAGTATGATGCATACCAATTTCAATGGTCGTATAACTCCAACGGCCCTTGGAATGCCATTGGTGCTGTGCGGGAGTTGTCAACACCGAATGATCCGTTCAATCTTGCCAATGGCCGGATTGATTCCATTATCAGCGACCAGTTCAACGATGCCAACAGGGAAGTTTATTTCAGGGTGGTAATTGCAACGCAGCCATCCAACATTTCGTTAGCAGATGCAGCGCCTTGCCAGGTAACAGCATATAATAGTTCTGTTATCCGAATTGGCACTTGCGTACTTCCTATTAAACTACTGCGTTTTAAAGCAGCATCTTTTGGCCAACAAGTACTACTCAATTGGGCTTCTGCCGATATAGACAGGTTGCAGCATTTCGTTATTGAGCGAAGCACCAATGGCGTTGATTTCACACCGGTTTCTACAGTTGATCCTAAAAGCTATGTACGCCAGTACCAGTATCAATTAACAGACCTGCCCAATACAAATGCCGATCAGCTTTGGTACCGGCTAAAAATGGTACACATGAACAATGAAATAACTTACTCATCTATTGAAATGGTAGGTTGGAAAAAATCGGTTCTGTCTGTAAATATTCAACCCAATCCGGCCAGAGATGTAGTGCAATTAAATTGGTCGGGCGTAAAGCCAAATCAAAAAATGAAGTTGAGTATTTCAAATGCTACCGGCACTATTATACATACACAATCCATAACCATTCAACAAGGGCCTACACAGCAACTTCGCCTACCGGCAAACATGAGTGCAGGCTTATATTTTGTACATGTAGAAGATAACGTTAGCGGATTTAAGCAGTCTATAAAATTGAATAAGTTATAACCAAGACATTTTCAATAGGGTTTGTTTTAGCATCAAAAAAGCTCAGGTGTCTGAGCTTTTTTGATTGTTTCAATGTTGGTGTGTATCGCCAGGTTGTATGATTTTAAAACCTGCTTTTTTCTTCGATTCATCTACAATTCTTTTAGCATCGTCCAGCAACTTTTTAGCATCATATACAATCCCATCTTTGATGGTGTACTTTACTCCACCCTTTCGAACAATTTGATTATCCGCCGTTAATTCGATAGCTCCGGTGCCGTACAACACTTGTAAATTTTTCAGCGGATTGGCATCTACCAAAACAATATCTGCCAGCTTTCCTTCTTCCAGTGTTCCTAAATCTTTTTCGGCACCCAAAGCTTGTGCACCAAATAAAGTAGCAGAACGAATAACTTCTAATGGATGAAAACCCGCTTCCCGCAAGAGTTCCAGCTCACGGATGTATCCAAAGCCATAGGTCTGGTAAATGAATCCGTTGTCTGATCCTGTAGTTACTCGGCCACCTCTGTTTTTGTATTCATTTACAAATGTCATCCACAAATGATAATTTTTCTTCCATGCCACTTCCTGTTCTGTTCCCCAATTGAACCAAAAAGAACCATGGCTAATTCTGCTCGGTTCGAAGAATTTCCAGAGTGATGGCAGGGTATAATAGTCATGCCACTCGGCCCGTCGGGCTCTTTGTAAGTCTCTTGTGGCATCATATATATTAAAAGTTGGGTCCAATGTAAAATCCAATGCCAACAAACGATTCATTACTTTATTCCAATGGTCGCTATATGGTGCAGCCGCCTGCAACCACAGTTTTCCTGCTTCTTCAAAGCGGTGTTCCTCATTACTGTAATTGTAATCGAGTGGATATTGCTGAATAGTTTTGTCGGTAAACAAAGCTTCTGGCAAACCATACCAGTGCTCCATACTGGTAAGACCGGCTTCTGCGCTGTTGAGCACATTCCATCGAGCCACATCCATTTGTGCATGGTGCATACATGAACGAAGACCTAAGCGTTTGTTTTCTCTTAGTGCCGCATCCATCACTTCTGGTCGGGCACCAAAAAACTTAATGCCATCCGCTCCTTTTTTTGCATTCTCATTTACCCAAGCCCTTGCCTGCTCTCCATTGATGATGGGTGTTGCACTACCCTGACCGAAAGCAGTATATGCATAAATACGTGGTGCAGTAATTTTATTGTCTGCACTTTTTCTCTTTTGATCGAGTACCCACTCCAAACCATTGCCACATGAGGGTTCACGAATAGTTGTGATACCGTGAGCCATCCACAACTTGAATACATACTCTGCTGGTGTTCCCTGGCCGCTTCCACCTATATGACCATGCATATCAATAAAGCCAGGCATGTCATACATGCCTTCACAATTTATTTCCTTTCCACCAGCTTTTAATTGTACTCGTTTTTCGGGATCGTTTTTTACTCCCGGATAGCCGGCACTAGCAATGCGAACAATCCTGTTTTGCTCAATCACAATATCCATTGGCCCTTGTGCAGGTGCTCCGGTACCATTAATAATAGTTACACCACGCAAAATCAATTGGGTATACGGACCTTCCCCTTCTTTTACTTCTGGCGCCTTTGCAATGGGTTGTGCGAAAATGTTGGTAGTTATCAGCAGCACAAATACAAACAACGATATTTTTTTCATATAGCTTTTTTAGTTCTCCAGTTCAACAATCATTTCAATTTCAATGGCCATGCCATTGGGCAATGCATTGGTTCCAACTGCACTCCGGGCATGTTTTCCCTTTTCGCCCAACACTGCTACCATCAAATCACTGAAACCATTCATCACTTTCGGTTGATCGCCGAAAGAATCGGTACAATTCACCATACCCATCACTTTTATAATCCGTTTCACTTTACTCAAATCGCCAATTGCCGATTTCAAAGTGGCCAGTAATTGCAATCCGGTTACTCTTGCGGCATCATATCCTTGTTCGATGGTTAACGTTGCACCGAGTTTTCCTTTTATGGTTTCGCCTTGTGCATTGGTTGGCCCATGTCCCGAAGTGTACAATACGTTTCCCACTTTCACCCATTTTACATAATTGGCAATGGGAGCCGTAGTTGGCGGTAGTGAAAAACCAAGTGCAGCAATTTTTTCTTCCGGGGTTTGTTGTGCACTTACCCTAAAACTGCTGAAAAGCAATACGAGTAAAATAAACGACATTCTCATTGGCAGATAATTTGCTAAAAGATAGGTGCAAAATGCTGCCGAAAAACAGAGAGCCAATCCTCAAAAATGAACCGCCTGAGAATTGAATATTTAAAGCCCTTTCGGGGTGTTGTAGGGGTTATTGTATTCTGAAGCGTCTGAAATCGGTCTATTTTTATTGTAAGACGTTGTATTTCAATTGATTACGAAATAACATTCGTGACAGCACCGGAATGACGTTTTTGGGGAGTTTTTGGCTCATTTCAGCGGTATTGGCCAAAAAAATCGGGAAAACTTTTTTGTTGTCTTCCCGATGAATAAAATTTGAGCATTTCCACTATCGACCCATATATACCATCAAAATTTGAACATCGCTGGGGTTGACACCACTAATACGGCTCGCCTGACCCAGCGTGGCCGGCTTAATTTTGTTGAATTTCTGCCGGGCTTCGTTGCTCAATGCATGTACTTTGTTGTAGTCGAAGGTTTCCGGAATCTGTAAATCTTCTAACTGCGCCATGCGGGTTACCAGTTCCTTTTCCTTTTCGATATACGTTTCGTATTTCAGCTGAATGGATGCTTGCTCCAATGCTTCTGAGTTAAACGACCGTAATGCTTCGGCAAGGCGTGGGACAGCTTTCAGCAGGTCGTCTATTTCTACATTTGGCCGCAGTAAAAGCTTTGCCGCTTTGTATTTTTCGGGAATTAGTGATGAGCCAATACGTTCGAAATAGGGATTAATTTCTGCTGGTTCTACGCCAAAACTATTCATCAATTGCTTGATCTCGGAAGTTTCTTGTTGCTTTTGCTGCATGAGTTCGTACCGCTCGTCGGTAGCAAGACCCACCTTGTGGCTCATTTCGGTGAGGCGGAGATCGGCATTGTCTTGCCGGAGGAGGGTTCTAAACTCTGCCCGGCTGGTAAACATCCGGTAGGGCTCATCGGTTCCTTTATTGATAAGATCATCGATGAGGACGCCTATATATGCATCGCTACGCTTCAGCTGGAAGGGCTCCTGCCCTTTTGCCTTGAGGTGTGCGTTCATACCTGCGATTAATCCCTGGCATGCCGCCTCTTCGTATCCGGTTGTACCGTTGATTTGACCAGCGAAAAACAGGTTCTGAATCAGCTTGGTTTCTAGGGTGTAGCGTAGCTGTGTAGGTGGAAAATAGTCGTATTCGATGGCATAACCAGGTCTGAACATGCGACAATTTTCGAAACCCGGCACCATGCGGAGGGCTTTCATCTGCGTTTCTTCGGGCAAAGAGCTGCTGAAACCATTCACATAAATCTCTACGGTATTCCAGCCTTCGGGTTCTACAAAGAGCTGGTGGCGGTCTCTTTCAGCAAAACGACTGATTTTATCCTCGATGCTCGGGCAATAGCGTGGGCCAACGCCCTGAATTCTGCCCTGATACATGGGGCTTTTATCGAAGCCTGTCTTCAGAATCTCATGTACGGTTTCGTTGGTATAGGTAATCCAACAGGGTATTTGTTGCTCCGGACTAATCTTTGGGACGTTCAGATAGGAGAATCCAGTGATGGTTTCATCACCACCCTGACGCTCCATTTTGCTATAATCAAGGCTTCTGCCGTCTATTCGGGGTGGTGTTCCTGTCTTCAAACGGTCGGCTTCAAAGCCCAATTCCACCAACTGTTCGGTAATACCTGTAGCGGCTTTCTCTGAAATGCGGCCGCCGCCCAGTTGTTTTTCGCCAATATGAATAACACCATTCAAGAAAGTACCACTGGTAACTACCACAGATTTCGCTTCAATATGATGACCCAGACCGGTAATTACACCGTGGCAGCGGCCATCTTTTACCAGCAAACCCTTCACCATATCCTGATAAAAGTCCACATTGGGGGTTTCTTCCAGCATTTGACGCCAGGTAGTAGCAAACAGCATGCGGTCGTTTTGGGTACGGGGGCTCCACATAGCAGGGCCCTTACTCCTGTTCAGCATCCTGAACTGGATCATGCTTTTATCCGTAACGATACCGCTATAACCACCCAACGCATCTATTTCCCGAACAATTTGCCCTTTGGCAATGCCGCCCATGGCCGGGTTGCAGCTCATTTGGGCAATGGTTTGCATGTTCATGGTAATGAGCAGCACTTTGCTGCCCATATTGGCAGCCGCCGCGGCCGCCTCGCAACCGGCATGACCGGCGCCTACAACAATCACATCGTATTCTGGAAACATGCGGCAAAATTAGCCTGTGGAACCCAATAGTATTGTCGAATCCTGATGTTCCACGTGGAACAAGCCAATATTATTTTGCCGTGAGTAAAACCGTTTGTTCCACGTGGAACAAACTATTGAAAACCCGGGAATGCGGAAAGACATCGTTCTTCAGCAGCCCGCATGGCAATCACATCGTCTTTCTTTTTATCGCGGTAACCACACAAATGAAGTAAACCATGACAGGTTACCCTTACTAATTCACTTTCAAAAGAAACCATATGAAGAACAGCATTCTCTTTCACTCTATCCACAGAAATATAGATCTCTCCCACTACTGATAAATCCTTCTTGTTTTCCCGAAGGTCAAAAGTGATAATATCGGTATAATCATCGTGATTGAGAAAACGTTGGTTGATATCAAGTAGGTAAGCATCAGAACAAAACACATAATTCAGCGATTCAACCATATACCCTTCCTGAGTGGCCATATGAGCAATGAATCGTCTCAGTCGTTGCTTCTGGTTATAGTTGAGCCGTACATCGGCATAAGAAAAAATGACAGCCATTTCGCTTTTGGAAAACAGGGGGTTATAGAAAGAAATACTTTTGCAAAGTAATGAACTCAATACTTAAGAAACTCTCCGAACTGGAACCCGGCGAAAAAGCTACTGTGCACTCTTTCAGCTCAAACGATATCTTTTTGAAACTGATGGAAATGGGTTGTGTTCCAGGTGAATCTTTATTGGTAGAAATGAGAGCACCACTGGGTGATCCCATCTCCATCATGATAGCCGGCTATCACCTGAGCCTGCGCCTGAGTGAAGCTGAACATATTTTGGTAGAACCTTTTGTTGCCAACTAATGTCTGTATGAAAATAGGCTTATACTTTGGTTCCTTCAATCCCATTCATAATGGCCACTTAATAGTTGCCAATATTGCACGGCACACTACTGACCTGCAGCAGGTATGGCTGGTGGTTTCTCCTCAAAATCCTTTGAAACCTTCAGGTACATTATTGAATGAATATCACCGTCTACACTTAGTGAAGCTGGCAATACAGGATGATGTACATCTGAAAGCATCAGATATTGAATTTCACCTGCCCAAACCTTCATACACAATAGATACACTTACATATCTCAAAGAGAAATATCCGCAACACGAATTTGCCATCATCATGGGCAGTGATAGTTTACAAAACCTCCCCCACTGGAAAAACTACCAGCAACTCATAGCGGCACATTCAATTTATATTTATGAGAGACCGGGCTTCCCCATTTTGAATGAAGTAGGTGCCAATATTCATACCATAAAAGCTCCGCTATTAGATATCTCTTCAACCCAGATACGCCAGTTTATACAGCAAGGTATCTCCATCCGCTACATGGTGCCCGATGCAGTAGCTACAGAAATAATGGATAATAACTATTACAAATGATAAATACATTAATATTTATAATAATGTATTTAGTGTAGCAAGAAACCCAATGCCAAACATACCATTACGATAATTGGACTGGGCAATTTGGTAAAACTGAGTAACAAAAAAGTGCCTACCATAACTACCAAGTTGGTTATAGCAATGGTTTGAAAGGAACCAATTGAAATATCCTTCATTACATAAAATGAGGATGCAGCCATAATACCCACCACTACTGCATTAATACCCTCTAAACTTCTATACACAACTGCATACTTTTTTAAGTAGTTCCAAATAGGGTAAAAAAATAAAACCAATAAAACGCTGGGCAGAAAAATAAAAACCAATCCTGCCACACATCCTACAACCTGCCACCCAGCGCCCCATTTACGCATGGCCATACCACCATGAAATGCAGCCACAGAAAAAACTGGTCCGGGTATGGCCCTCACCATTCCACTACCAGTAAGAAACTCTTCACTGGTCATATACTTGTTCTCCCCTTTGGGCCGAACGACAAACTGCTCATACATAAGTGGAACAAGTACATCGCCACCACCAAATACCAAACTACCAAAACGATAAAAGTTTTCACTAAGGTTCCAAACACGATATTGTGGTTCCTGGTGACCAATACGCACCTGTTGCTTTCGGGCCCATTCAGACATAAAACCTAATAAAACAAAAAACACGACGAAGAGCCAAATATTACCCCAAGCAATCTTTCGTTTGTTTACTTCAACCTGCGGTATACGTTTCTTACTAAAATTAGTAACCACTCCGCCGGCAACAAGAAGAACAGGAAATACCCAAGGGGTTTTGAACCATAAAAAAGTTATTGCTGCACTAACCACGGCAATAACAACTGTAATCAAATTGTGAATAGCAATTCGGCCCATACGTAAGGCGGCAAATGCTAAAAAACCAACAGCCATGGGCTGTATGAACTTGAAAATATCAGCCTCCTTAGATTGCTGATCAAAATAGTGTAACAAAAAACTAAGCAGGCTCATGAGGATGCCGGCCGGCAATACCCAAATAAAAAGAGTTAACAAACCAAGTACCAAACCACCACGTTTGTAACCGATTAACGTGAGTGTTTGAGTACTACTCGCACCTGGAAGTAATTGAACAAAAGCAGTAAACTCCATCAATTCCTGCTCTGTTACATCATGTCGCTTTTGTACAAAACGCCGAACCATCATTCCATAATGCCCTTGTGGCCCACCGAAAGCAGTGAGGCTATGCAACAACACCATGCGTAAAAAAGGTATGTGTCTCAACAACTTCATGTAACGCAATAGGACAAAGCAGTCATATCTTCATTAATACAGTAAATATAACAGCAACATGGCAACAGCATTCAGGAAAAACTTGCCCAAAATAACATACCGTACATTCCTCAGAAATATTGCACGGCAAAAAACAAGAGCGGTTGTAAAACCACATGTTGCTACCGTAAAGAGCACTCAACCAAAAGAAAGGCACATCAGTGTATTTGATTATAATCCTTCAACCATTAATTATCACCAACCTCAGGACATAACCGAATGTTTTTCATTTAAGCATACTCCTACCATCACCTGGATAAATATGGATGGAATGGATAATGAACAAATGGAAAAAATTTGTTCTCATTACAATATACACTGGTTAATACAAGAAGATGTAATGAGCCATGGACAAAGACCAAAGGTGGATGAAATTGAAGGTGTAGTGTACTGCTTGCTCAATATGTTGTTCATCAATACAAAAACGAACGAAATAATAGAAGAACAAATCAGTATTGTAATGGGCGAAAACTTTATTCTGTCCTTTCAGGAAGATGCAGAAAAGGATGTGTTTGACCCTATCAGAAAAAGATTGAAAATAAGTACCAGCAGGGAAAGAGAGAAAGGAGCTGATTATCTTTTTTATGCATTGATTGATTTGATAACAGATAGCTACTTAGCGGTGATAGAACAACTTGGCAATCAGATTGAACAAATAGAAGAACAGATTATGCAACGTACCAGCAAGCATACCTTCGAAAAAATATCACAACTCAGGAAAGATATCATATTGCTAAAAAGGAACATTGCACCAACAAAAGATGTAGCAGCATCATTAATAAGAACAGAATCTGACCTGATACAAGAACGTACGTCCAAATATTTTAAGGATGTATACGACCATGTGGTACAAGCCAACGATTTGATTGATAATTATCGGGATTTGATTATAGGATTACAGGATATGTATGTAAATAACATTAACCTGCGTATGAATGAAGTGATGAAAACCCTTGCCATCATTACATCAATAATGGCACCAGCAACTGTAATTGGCGGAGTATTCGGAATGAACTTTGACATCATTCCGTATGCACACCATAGTTATGGATTTTATGGAACGATAGCAGTGATGATCATTATTCCAATAGTAATGATACTGTGGTTTTACAGAAGAGGTTGGTTTCAAAATGAAAGCAGACCAGGCAAAATAAAAGTGGAAGACTAACCTTTGTTTTTGTAAATAGGCACAGTGCTGCAAGGCTCGCCGTACATAATGCTTTTAACAACCGGACGAAGCTTTGCTGTAATAGCAAGATAAGCAGCCTCACTGATGGGCAATTCGCCACAACCTTTTACAACTACCCTTTTATCAGCAAATATGGAAACATCAATATGACTAATACGATCTAATAAAACAGTGTTGGGTAAATCTTTTCCTGCTGAGAGATACACGCCTTTAGCAACTTCACTTAGGTAACTGGCAGCCAACATATAAGCCCACACTGGAATAATTGCATCTGCTGTACAAGTAACAGCAACATATTTGTTAAGATAAACAGACCAATCGTGTTCCTTCAAACTTGCACGGAAGTCCTTTTCACGAAGTATTAATTCCATGAACAAAAAAGGCTTCAAATCAAAGACAGCAGTTTCTTGCTCTGCAGGATAATACGCTGCCAGATCTAAACTGGTCAATGCACTTTCAGCCACACGATTTATAATCACCTCATCCATTGCTCATACTTGAAATACAAAATTATCAATCCTACACAGTGTACAAACTCATAAAACAAAAACCTCGCCACATTGGGCGAGGTTTTTACCTATTTAGTAAGAATACTATAAAAACTTAGTACGGTTATCGGTCACACTTGCGGTTTTGCGCAGTGCTTCCATACTTCCATATAAAAGGGCACCTTTTTGCTGACTCATCAGTGTCTGCATCATTTCATCCACAGAAGTAGTAACGGGTTGAGCAAATTGTGCTTCTGGTTTCACCACAAATACACCAGAACCACCCATAATTGGTGCACTTATTTTACCAATGTTGTTCTTGTTAAAACCAAAACCACCAGCTTTCAAATCATAACCACTGCCACCCAGCAATGGGCTTACAAATGAAACACTATCAGCCCGAAGAACAGGAACGTTAAGCTTTTGTGCAGCAGCTTCCAAAGTAGTTACACCAGCAAGTTTGGCAGCCAGCATTTTACCTTTCAATTCATTGCGTACAATAGATTCAATCATAGGACGAAGCTTTCCTACAGAGGGCAATCCTTTTGGCTCTTCACCAGTAATGGCGATGGCCAAAAACTGATTGTTCAGTTCAAAAGGCTCAGGCAAAACATCACCTACATCAGCCTTATAAATTTCACGCACCAATTCGCGGTTTACTCCTAGCATACCCACCTGATAGTCAGCAGCCTTAATATCCTGGGCTATTTTCTTCGTCAGCTTATCAGCAGAAAGAGTGGCTTCAAAACTTTTCAAATCTTTACTCTTTGAAAGAAAAGCATTTGCTTTCAGTTGAGCTTCATTAATAGTAGTTTGACTAGCATCTATGTTTTTTGCCAAGTAAGCAATTTTGTATGCAGGATTAAAATCCTTTTGATCTGTTACCTGAATAATATGATAACCAAATTGAGTTTGTACGATATCCATGGTTCCTTTTGGCTTACCGAAGCAGAAATCGTTGAACTCCTTCACCATAGCACCGTTGGCAAAATAACCCAAATCGCCACCTTTAATTTTACTGCCTTCATCATCGCTGTTCATTAAAGCCAACATAGTAAAATCAGCACCGGCTTTTATGGCAGCCAATAAACTATCAGCTTTTTTCTTAGCTACTACAGGATCATTGGTAGGCTGCTGTGTACGAGGATCAACTGTACCAATTAAAATATGACGAGCCTTAACACTATCAGGCAACACTTTCATATCAACAACCTTACTCAATACATAACTCTGTACATCGAGGTAAGGACCATAAACTTTACCAATACCAGCACCAATAATAGAATCCTTTTGTGCAATCTGGATACGGTTTTTGCTATTGTAACCATCGAAATAAGGAAGTGTACTTCCATTACGTGCAACGAAAGCGCCTGCATCGGTGGTTTGTTCAAATTCGGCTTTCAATGCTGCCAATGAATTGTATACATCGGCAGTATCTTGTGTACTTGGTGAAGCGTCAAAACTTACATAAGCAATGCTGCGGCTACCTTCTTCTGTTTCATACTCACTGGCATGTGCTTTTGCATAAGCCATAATATCAGCATCACTCACTTTTACAGCGCTATCACTTACACTGCTGAAAGGTGCAACCACGTAACTCATATTAGCCATTTGGCTATTGTCAGCTACTGTTTTTTCAGCCATCCATTTTGGTACATAAGAACTGTTTTGCAACAACGCAGCATACTTATTCCGCTTGGTTCCTTCAATCATAGGATTGAGGTACAGGTTATTCACCATATCACGGTTCGTATTCGCTTTGTTTTTCTTCAATTCATTTATCGCCTGACGAGCAGCAGCAACATCAAATTCACCTTTATCATTGGTAAACTGTTGTGTAAGCCATTGTGGTGGGTTTTTACCAAACAGCATGTCATTAAACTCTTTGTCGGAAACATCAATACCCAACTTGGCATATTCCTGATTCAACAATTCATCGGTAATGATGGTGTTGTAGGTTTCAGTATAAATCTGCTGACGGGTATTTTCATCCACCACGTTGCCCTGCATTTGCTGAATTTCTTCATTCAGTTTTACCTTTTGCTGAAAGGCTTCCCAGCTCAGGTCAACACCATTTACAGAAACAACAGCATCTTTGGGACTAACCCCACCACCAAGACCACTACGGCCGGCATCCATCAGGATAAAACCAATAAGGCTAATGGCAATCACACCAATGGTAACAGGTGCGGCCTTATCACGAATCGTTTGAATAATAGACATACAGTACTATATAGTTTATAAAGGATGGCAAAAATAGGGGAAACAGACCTATGAAAAAATTGTGGAAAAGCGGGTAAAAGGCAATACTGGCAAGGCTTCAAAACAAAGGTGAAAATGTGAACAACCCAGAGTATTGCAAAAAAAAAATTTGAAGTAAGACAAAGAACAAAACAAGTGGAACATGCATGTGAAACAGCAATTAGAAAACCCTGTTGAAAAGCGAAAATAAAAGTGAACAAACCAGTAAAAGCACTACCAGAAAAAGGGAAAAAAGAAGAACAAAAAAAGGACCATTTAAATCAACAAAACACCATTGTACGCGGGTAATCCATAACCTAAAAAACAATCCACAACCTCAGGTAAAACCACATCAGTTCACAAATCAGAAACTAACACAAGCAATAGAAAATGGGGAAAAGAGCAACAAACCCAATACGCTGTAGTATTTGGAGCGTTTATAACATGGTGTATAAAACAAAACAACAACACACTATTACCTTTACAGCCCACATTGAGAAACAGAAATACGGATATACACACTCCTAATAATAGTAGGTAGATTTATAAATAATAAATATTAATACATATTATGGCAGTTATAAACACACAACAGATGGAGCTACAGGAAAAAGGATTTCTCGACATCAACGTAGATCCCAACCTCGATCTGTTTGCTGAAATCGAACGCCTGAAAAAGGAAAAGAACGCCATCGTACTGGCACACTATTATCAGGAGCCAGATATTCAGGATGTAGCCGACTATATAGGCGATAGCCTGGGCCTGGCACAAAAGGCCAAGGATACCAATGCCGATATCATTTTATTTGCCGGTGTTCATTTTATGGCCGAAACGGCAAAAATTCTCAACCCCACCAAAAAAGTGGTGCTCCCCGATTTAAAGGCCGGCTGCAGCCTTAGCGATAGTGCTCCTCCCGCTTTGTTTGCCAAATGGAAGGAACAGTACCCCGATCATATTGTGGTCACCTACATCAACTGTAGTGCCGGCATGAAGGCATTGAGTGATATCATATGCACCAGTAGTAATGCTAAAGCCATCATCGACAGTCTGCCTGCCGATCAAAAAATAATTTTCGCTCCCGATAAAAATCTGGGTGCCTACCTCAATAAAGTGACCGGCAGAAACATGGTGCTGTGGAATGGCGCCTGCATGGTCCACGAAATTTTCAGCCTCGAAAAAATTACCCGCCTCAAAACCCGTCACCCCGAAGCCAAGCTGATTGCCCATCCGGAGTGTGAGGAACCCCTGCTGCGGATAGCCGATTATATTGGCAGCACTACCCAGCTGTTGAAATATACTCAAACCGATAGCAGCCAAACCTACATTGTAGCTACTGAAACCGGCATTTTGCACCAAATGCAAAAAGACCAACCGCACAAAACTTTCATTCCTGCCCCGCCAGATAATTCCTGTGCCTGCAATGAGTGTCCGCACATGAAACTAAATACCCTTGAAAAACTCTACCTCTGCCTTCAGTATGAGCAGCCGGAGCTTACTATGGAAGAATCGCTTCGGGTAGCCGCACTCAAACCCATCGAACGCATGCTCGAAATCAGTAAGGCTGCAGGCCTTATCGGATAAAAATTTGCTCATAGTGTTAAAGGCGCTACTGTAAACAAGCTGTTTCGGTAGCGCCTTTTCCCGTTTTAACAACCTTCAGTTATATGCCGTAGCTTCTGGTACAATCTTTGGTTTTGTAAAGAAGAACACAATCCATCTTCAACTAAAAACAATATTGTATGCAAATGAAAATCAGAAACGTAGCTGCTGTAGTGCTACTGCTCGTAGTAAGTCTGTGGGCCTGCCAAAAAGAAATAAGTGATACCGGTAACACTCCTACTCAACAGGTAAGCCTCTACCTTACCGATGATCCTGCTGTGTTTGATAGTGTGCTGATTGACATTCAGGCAGTGCGGGTAAAACTGGACACCTGCACATTGAGTGATGATGACGATGATGATAATAATGATGACGATAATTGCTATGTATGGCACACACTCAATATAAAGCCGGGTAAATACGACTTGCTGCGCTTACGCAATGGCGTAGATACACTGTTAGCACAGGGCACCATACCTGCCGGAAAAATTAAAAAAGTAAAATTGGTATTGGGCACAGGTCATTATCTGGTAAAAGACGGTATCCGCTATCCACTCAACCTGATGCCGGGCAACCGCAGCGAAGTGGAAATAAAACTCCGCGACAGCGATTGGGACAATTTTGCCAATGGCCGCCGCCGCATCTGGCTCGATTTTGATGTGGCCCGCAGTATTGTAAAAGTTCGGGATGGCCAGTTTTATCTGGTGCCGGTGCTCCGTCCGTTTACGATTAAAAAGACAGGCTCAATAGAAGGTGAAGTAGTACCCCGCGAAGCAATGCCCGTAATTAGTGTGTACAACAGTGCAGACACCGCTTACGCCATTCCTGATAAAGATGGTGATTTTAAAATCCGTGGTTTGAAAGAGGGTACATACTCTTTGTTTGTAAATGCTTCAAACGGATATCGTGATACCACTATCAATAATATTGAAGTGAAACCTGGTAAAGAAACAGAGTTGCGAAAAATTACGCTCCGCAAATAATTCATTGTAAATAGGGTAAAGCAAAAGGGAATCCGACATACTGGATTCCCTTTTTAGTATTATTCATTTCGCTTATAATAACTTTTCAAACACTTGTTGATGTAGTACAACACATCTTCTTCAGCCGGATGTTTTCTTAACCAATCCCAGGTGGGACGGTAGGTTTGCATAAATTCAAGTAACGTATCTCCGGAGAGTTTGGTGTATTTTTTCACGATGTTTTCATTCCATCTGAAATTGATGTACGCTTCCTCTTCGGTAATGTCGAATAATGTTCTGGCAGTCCGTTTGTTTTTCTCTCTTTTGCTAAAGCGATCAATGTTAATACCTACACCAAAACCCAACTCGTTTGTTCGGCTAACGGTAGTAATGCGAGCCTCGCCAACCGTTGCCAGAAAGGCTTTCCGGCGATAAATGCTATCAATTTGATACGGACTAAGTTTAGCACTTACTGTTACACCAGGCAGTGTAGCAGGTAGCACATGCAGTTGCAAAACAATAAAGCCAGAAGAAAGAATACTGTCTGTGATAGTAAGTGTATCACTCAAATACCCCGATGCTCCAACTGCAAGTATGTTACCTTTTTCTACAGCAATAATAAATTTACCATCACTCCGGCTTACAACAGTTGTTCCGGTAAATACATTGCGGATACTGGCAGAACGAAGCCCTGTATTTTGCACACTATCTTTTACAACGCCTTGCAAAAAAATTTTTTGGCCGGCTGCGCCGGGCACGTTCAAACACAACACAACAAACAATAACGTTACAGGCAACAACCGCATACATCAATACTTTTGTGAAATCCAAAGGTAATTGGCCGAAACGGTAATACACGCATCATGAAAATCATTAGCATACAAACAACTACTTGCACCCTGCGCAATTTGCAGGAAAGAGATGCCGCTGCATTTGCTACACTGGCCAACAATCCTGATATTGTATATAACCTGCGGGATTATTTTCCCTATCCGTATACCATGCAGCATGCCATCGATTTTATACGTATGGAAATAGCCAAACCGTTGCCTATGAACCTAGCGATAGAAGTGAACGGCGAAGCTGTTGGTGCCATTGGTATATCACCACTCAGCGATGTGTACCGTTACGGTGCCGACTTTGGTTATTGGCTTGGTAAACCCTATTGGGGCAAGGGCATAATGACTAGTGCTGCAAAAGCCATGGTCAATTATGTTTTCCAAAATTTTCCGCTGACACGGCTGCAAGGAAGTGTATTTGAATTTAATGTGGGCAGCATGAAAGTGTTGCAACATGCAGGCTTTCAATTGGAATGCATTGCCCGGGATGCGGTGTTTAAAAACGGCCGACAGTATGATGAGCATCGATTTGTGCTCCTTAAAAAAGACTGGATGAGGATGCAATTTTAGGGTTGCTGTTTTTCCTGACGCCACCAGCGGTAACCAATGTATCCGCCTACCACAAATGGCACAATCATTAGGTAAACAATACCACCATTCAATCCTTCGGCGCTTTTTTTACCCAGCTGCGATGCAGTTTTGGTACAAATAGAACATTGTGCCATTGCACCGCCAGCAATCATCAACATTACTGCCGCTATCATTCCCACTTTTTTCCAACTACTGGCCATAAGGTTCAAATTGATGTGCAAAATTACAGGTTATACCTGCTGTAAAACAGTTATGGTCCTGATAATGTTGGCCATGAAAAAACCAACCCTTTTGAGGTTGGTTGTAAGTATAAAAAATCACGCATTTATTTTTTCAATCCTATTTCCCGAAGGCGTTCGTCAAGATATTCTCCGGCAGTAGCATCGGGATATGCTTTAGGGTGGTCGGCATCAATACAATTGTCGAGGCAGGCCAGGCTCATGCTGCTTTTTGGGTGCAAAAAGAAGGGAATACTGAAACGGCTGCTCCCCCATTTTTCTCTTGGCGGATTTACCACCCGGTGTGTGGTACTCTTAAGGCGGTTGTTGGTAAGGCGCTGCAGCATGTCGCCCACATTTACCACAATTTGGCCAGGCAGCGCAGTTACGCCTACCCAGTCGCCCTGCTTGCTTAAAATCTGGAGGCCTTCTGCACTGGCACCTACCAGCAAAGTAATCAGGTTGATGTCTTCATGTTGCTCTGCCCGAATAGCTGACTTCGGTTCTTGCGTAATGGGCGGATAATGAATGGCCCGCAAAATGCTGTTGCCATTCACTACATATGGTTCAAAATAATCTTCATCGAGACCGAGGTAAATGGCGATGGCTTTCAACAAAGCCCGACCACTTTTTTCGAAATGCCGATAGGCACGGTAAAGGGTTGGTGTGAGCTGCGGCACTTCATTTACCGTTACATTAGCCGGATATTCTACCGCTACAGGATCGTCGTCTTCCACCGTTTGGCCATATTGAAAAAACTCTTTCAGATCAGGCGCATCGCTGCCCTTGGCATGTTCTTTTCCAAAACTGGTGTAGCCCCGCTGGCCGGCCAGTTCTGGTTTTTCGTACTGCTTTTTTACATCGCCCGGCATGCCGAAAAATGTTTGCACATAATTGTACAATTCATCAATCAACTCTTCGGGAATGCCATGATTTTTGACGGCTACAAAACCTACATCTTCGTAGGCACGACCCAACTCATAAACAAATGCAGTGCGGTCGCTATCGCTGCCCTGATTAAATTGGGCAAGGTCTACCACTGGAATACTCATATGAAAGCAAAAATTTTGAGGAACAACCTGCAAGCAGGCTTGTTGTTATTGGTTAAAGTACGAACAAATTTCAGACCAACACACGCCATGCAAAAAAATCGACTGCTGTTATGGTTGGCTATTGCCATTGTACCTCTGCTATTGTTGCAATCTTGTAGCAGCAGTAAATATCCCATGGAAAGCTATGTGCCACCGGCAACGGCGGATAGCATACCCAATTATGCAAGCCTGTATTATTGGGCAGCGCATCCTTACAAAAAGGATTTGGCCGACTCTACGCCGAAGCCATTTGCACTTGAAAAAACAGATACATCGGTGGCGGTATTTTTCATACATCCCACTACCTATAACGATGCCGCTGCTGTAGAAGGAAAACCCTACAGCATGCAGTATTGGAATGCATCGGTAAACGATGCGGCACTCAATGCTAAAACAGATTACAGCAGCATGCTCAATCAGGCAAGTGTGTTTAACAGGTTTGAGCTCTTTGCGCCCCGCTATCGGCAGGCACATATCAGTTCGTTTTACATTAATGATAGCATTGCCCAATCATTTTTCGATACTGCCTATGCCGATATCGAACGTGCATTTATGTTGTTTTTGCAAACGATTGGCAACAAGCCTTTCATCATTGCCTCACATAGCCAGGGTACATTGCATGCAGGCCGATTGCTGAAAGCGCAGGTGGAAGAAAAACCACTTCAAAAAAAATTGATAGCTGCGTACATTATTGGCTTACCAGTACCCGAGCAATATTTTACCCAATTGCCAGCCTGTACCACGCCCAACCAAACGGGTTGTTTTGTTAGCTGGCGTACGTTTAAAAAAGGACACGTACCCGAATTTGTGCAGCGGGAAAATTTTAAAGCAGTGGTAGTAAATCCGCTTACGTGGATGATGGATACAATGCCGGTACCCCGAAGCCAAAGCAAGGGTGCTGTGTTGTACAAATTCAATCATCCGAAGCCACACAATGTAGCCACGCAAATACAAGGCAATATTTTGTGGAGTAGCAAGCCGCGGTTTTTGGGCAACTGGTTTTTCACCACCAAAAACTACCACATTGGCGATATCAATTTGTTTTGGAAAGACATCCGCGACAATGCAATGGATAGGGTGAAAGCTTACAAACAAGAAGTACATTAAGGTGTAACATGTTTTGCCATTAAAACAGTTTCCTGTTCGTTTATATTGGCCATGGCGTAGCGTTTAATACCGCAAATCGTCATTTCATCGTACAGATTAATGACTTGCCCAAAGCTGCTGTTGTCCATGGGTTTGATGAGCACGAAAAGTTTGTCATCATTGCCATTGGCTGCCATTACTTGTTGCTTTGCTTGTATCAATGCCTGCCGCAATTCCTTTGGTTGTTGCCACGAAAAACTTTTTGCCGAAGCAAGGTCTTCGCCCAATACCATCACCACTTTTTGCTGATGCGCCAGTAAAGTAACCGCACCACTTGCTGCTACTTTGGTATCCGGTCCATCAGCAGGCATCACCAACTGCATGGCCACCGATTGCGACATGGTGGTGGTGAAAATGAAAAAGGTAATCAATAAAAAACCCAGGTCGACCATAGCGGTGAGATCTACCCGGGTGCTGCGCCTGTTGCGGCCGCCTTTTTTACTGCTCAATTGTATGTCTGCCATAAACAGTGTTTACAACAGAGATGCACCTTGTATCAGTCTTCCATAATGCTATTGCATCCAACTGCGTTAGTAGTCTTGCTCCAGCGGATGAATCATAAACTCATCAATAACTACATGTGCCGGTTGATTGATAATGAACACAATGGAACGAGCCATGTCTTCATTTTTTAGCCACCAGTTGTGTGCAGCATCGCCTTGTGGTTCGGCGTGAAAATAGCTGTCTACCAAACCACTGTATACGGTGCTCACTTTTACTTTGTGTGGCCGCAGTTCTTTGCGGATGGCATCGCCAAATGCATGCTGTGCAAACTTGCTGCTGCAATACAAAGCACCAGTTGGATAAGTACGTTTGGCTACATCGCTGGCAATGATGAGTATGTGTCCACTTTGTTGTTGTTTCATGGCAGGCGCCACCGCTTTGCTCAACAAGAAAGTGCCTTTTACATTGGTGGCATACAAGTCGTCCCACTCTTGTACTGAAAACTGTTCAAAGGGTTTGCTGTTTCCATAGCCAGCATTGTTGATGAGCACATCAATACTGCCAAAACGATCCTGCATTTTGGCTACAGCTTTTACAGCAGTAGATTCATCGGCAACATCACCTACAAAAATTTCGCATTGGCAACCCAACGCTTCTACTTCTTTTTGGAGTGTTATCAAATCTTGTTCGCTGCGGGCCACCAAACCCAGCTTTACCTTATGATGTGCCAATGCCAATGCAGTAGCTCTGCCAATACCTTTACTGGCGCCTGTAAGTAAAATGGTTTTGTGTTGTATGTAATCCATATTACAATCTTGATTGTTGAATGAGTAATTGAATTTGCTGCATGTATTCGGTTGTATAACGAGCTTCTTGTTGTGTAGTCCATTGCATGTATTCACCCATCCATTTACCCACTGGCTTGGCCAGCTCAATGGCCATCTCCCAATTCAGTAAATCTACGCCCCATCTGCGGCTAATTACATCTTCAATGGTGAATGCCATTTCTTTCGAAACGACGTATTGAAGCTCTGCATAGGTATATGGTAAACCGGGCAGAATTAATGCGGCAAGTGCTGGCTGTTGCCTTGCCAGTTGAATGATGACGATACTTTGGTCGCCGTATGTTTTTAGTAAATGTTGTACAATAAAATCGGGTAAAAAATCTACTTGATTAATTACAGTTGTCGAATTGTATTGTTGACTGCCAACCAAAGATAGTGTTGCAGTAATACAAGCACGTGGTGTACCAAGCATGTTGCCGGCTGCATCCACAGCATCTTTCGCCATCAACCGGTAAGTGGTCCATTTTCCACCCAGCACACTTATTAAACCTGATGGTGCATCTATTTCTATTTCGTGATCACGGATAAGATCTTTGGTGGAATTACTACCCGCTTGTTGTACCAATGGCCGCTGACCACCAAACCCAGCCAGCACTTCATTTTCTGTAACCGGATGTTGCAAATAATCATTTAAATACTGGAGCAAGTATTGCACATCTTTTGTAGAAGGGCCAAATGCTTTTTCAGTAAGATTGTCTTCTTCGTCGGTGGTGCCAATCAGCAAATGCTGTTTGTAAGGAATGGCAAAAATGATACGGCCATCGGCAGTTTTTGGAATGAGCATAGCCGACTGACCGGGCCACACTGTTCGGGGCAAAACCATGTGTACGCCTTTGCTCACTCTAATGCGGGGAGTGAGTTGTTTATTTGCCATCAATCGTATATGATCGGCAAAAGGACCTGTTGCATTGATGACTACTTTGGTTGCTAATGTATAGCTGTTGCCGGTAAGTGTGTCGCTGCAATGCAAGCCCGTTATTTTTCCGGTTTCGTTTTTTTGTAATGCTGTAACCGATATATGGTTGATGCAAATGGCGCCATATTGCTGAGCAGTTTGTATCAATGCAAGATTGTAGCGGCTATCATCGAGCTGCCCATCGTAGTAAGCTACGGCTGCTACCATTTTTTGTGCGGCCAATGCAGGCAATGCTTGCAGTGCCTGCTGTTGGCTCATCCAGCGGCTTTTGCCAATATGGGATTTGCCGCTGATGAAATCGTACAGTTTTAAACCAACATAATAATAACAGGCTTCGAGCCAGGTGCGGCAGGGCGTAATGAGCTGCAATGGTTGGGTAATGTGTGGGGCTAAACGGAGGAGTGTGGTTCTTTCGTGCAAGGCTTTTTTTACCATGCGGTACTGGCCGACACTCAATTTTTTAAAAGCCTGTTCGAGATAACGCACCCCACCATGAATGAGCTTGGTGCTTTTAGAAGAAGTGGCGGCACCGAAATCGTTTTTTTCCAGCAACAGTACTTTGTAGCCACGGCTGGCAGCATCCAATGCGGTGCCTGCGCCGGTAGCACCGCCACCAATTACTACCATGTCGAATAGCTGGCCGGAGAGTGCATCAATATGGTTGGCTCTTTGCATCGTAAAAAAAACCATCACGCAATGGTGATGGTTTAAAGATAGTAGGTTATGCAACTGCTATTGTTTCAGCCAGCGCAATGTTTGGCGAACACCATCGGCGGTTTGCACTTGCAAGAAGTATATTCCTTTTGGTAATGGTTGTGCTGCCACTTTCAGTTGATTATCGCCACGCAGCAATTGCTGCTGTTGCTGAGCCAGGAGTTTGCCGCTGGCATCGTAGAGGCTGGTTTGAGCTGTCTGGTTTTGCTGCGACCACAGGTTCACAACAGCTTGCTGGCTTACCACTGTACTTTGCATTCCGCTGATGAATGTGGCACTATTGCCCGCTACCAGCACCACAACTTTGCTGTAGAAACTGCGGCCGTTTTTCTCTTTTACTTTCAGGCGGTAAAAATGCCTGCCCGGCATGCTTACCAGATGGTTGCTGCTGTAAGTATTGCCAGCTGGCAGCAATGTATGCACCGTTGTAAAGGCAGTGCCATTGGTACTGTGTTGCAATTCGAAATGCAGCACATCTTTATCGCTGTCTATTTGCCATTGCAGATTGGCTTTTTGAAGCTGCATACTACCGTTGAACGCCAACAGTTTTACCGGCAGTGTACCTAAAATGGTATTGAAATTGAAGCCAATGGTAAAGGGGCTGAAACTGCTAAGCTCACCACTCTGTATGAAGCCGGATTGATTGTAGTATCGTGCTTCTGGGTAATCTGTGCTTATGTCATCAAAATTGTTGTCGGTTTTGGTGAAGTACCAGTTGCCAGAGTTTCCTGCATTTGTGCTTCTTTTCACCACAGCTACGTTGCAATCAGCACACGGGGGAGAATCACCTCCGGCAGCATCTCTCCATTCGCCTGTAGTACCCGGAAACTGGTATGTGATGGCAAGCTTACCTGTTGCAATACTGCTTGGTATTCTATCAAACTGCCAGTATTCATTTTTAAGGATGCCACCTATGGTACTTCCGAAAAGATCATCTTGACCAGCCGAAGGGGTAGCATCTGTAAACGAAAAATACTCGCCGGTAAATTCATCACCGTTGCCCAAATTATTCATGGTGCTAAACCTCAATGGGCGATAGACTCTTCCTGTTCCTGTTTTTTTACCTACAGGATAATGATAGTTGTTTGGGGTGCTGGCTGTTCTTCTGATTAATGGACCATTTACAAAAGAAGTAGCACTTCCGCCAATAATGGCATCGCTGTTTTTATTAATGATGACGAGATAGTTGCCTGTTGTGGAAGTGATGAGCCCGTTTCCGGTAAGATCGAGTTGATCATTTACCCCCACAGTACAGTTCATGGTAATTTCAGCATCAGGGTTTGATTTTTGAACAAATACATAAGGGAATATTTCATCGATAGTGGTGCCAGATGATGCAGGTTGTGGAGGCAATACACGAATGGAACTGTTGTTTGAACCTCTCAAAAAGACAGCTCTATTGTAGCCAGAAAAAATGCTACCTATATGCCTGGTATAATTGCCGTGTAAAATTAAATCACCACCTGGCTGAGAATCTTCGAGGGCTAACACGCTGGTGTTTGCTGCGGCAATTCCATTACCGATTGTTACATCGCCCAGCACTTCCAGCGGCTTGTTCATATTGTTGTTCAGGTACATTCTGCCATAGCCATTGCTACTGCCTAACTGAAGGTTACCACCAATAGCCAACGTAGCTGGAGTTATGCTATTGGTAAACAAATCAACAATGGTATTTCCATCAACTGTAACGTGATGCGGATAGCCGGGTAAGCCAGCGGTATTACCCCACTCAACATTGCGGGCATAGGTTCCATTGGTTCGGTAAATGAGCGTTGAGCCAGATTGATAAGTGGGTGCATTGGTTACAAAGCCATTGCTGCCGATAATGCACTGGTGATAAATAGGGGCATTGTTGGTAAAAGATACGCCTGTGCCACTGTTACCAATGGCTACTATCCAGAGTCTTGGTGTACCAGTAATATTGCCTGCACCCAACATTTGAATGGTACCGCCTTCGCCATTGACGTCGGTAGATACATGGCCGCCACTTCCATTTACCGTACCGCCGGCAGCTATGCGTAAGGTATTGCCGCTACCTGCTCTAAAAATACCCGCCTGCATGTTGAAGGTGGTAGCGGTAGTATTGTTGTTGGAAAGCGCAACAAAATTGTTGCTGGCCGTGCCACTGTTGTTGATGGTGAGCGAACCCACTGTGCCCGCCATTAGGGTACCGGTTGTTTGATTCACCGAGCCATTAAAAATGTAGTTGCTGCCAGAGACAAAAGATTTTGTATCAGTTACTGTAATATTTCCATTTACACCATTGACATGGGCAGAACTAAATGTGGCGCCGGCATTCAAAGTAAAAGAGGCACTACCACTCATGACATAAGTACCAGCCACCAACGTAGAGCCATTGCTCACTGAAACCGGACCACTGTTTGTAATTGTATTATTGAGTATGGTGCAAACGCCGCTTTGAATCACAATTCCACTTCCTGGATTGTTGCGAAGGGAAAGCCAGGAGGTAACACCTAACACAGAGGTATTTCCATTTATTACATATCTGCCACAGTTGCCTGAGTTTTGAATTAATGTACCAGATCCCTGAATACCATTTCTGAAAACTTTATCTCCGGCATTGTTCCAGGTAAATGTTGCACTGCCGGCAATTTCCAATATACCATTGATAGTAGTGGTACCACCAGCTCCGGCATTGGTACTTGCAGATATTCTGAATATGGGAATAGTGCCTTCGGGTGTATTGGGGAAATAAGTAGCAGCCGATGTTTCAAAGGCATTAGTTGTATTCCAATTGTAAAGTGAATTGTGCTGCCAAGAAATAGAAGTATTTCTGGCAAAGTCATCACTGGTACCCGGAGAACCAAAGTTGTCATTTGCTCTCACCTCTGCGTTGGTGTAAATGATTCCTGTGGCTCCTGAATTAAGAGTTGGCTGCTCTCCGTTTATTTCATATCTACCTTGTACCACAATGTCGTGATTGGCGCTGCCATCATCTGCAATGGTAAAAGTGGTTCCAGCATTATGTACTAACACAGCACCAGCTTGAATCGTTAGTAATTTGGCTGATTGTGAAGTACTCACTGTAACGGTACCTGTACGAATGGTAACGCTGCCAGCCGCACTGTTAGGTATTTGTGTAGCCGCCACCCATGTGCTATTGTCGGGCGATGACTCCCAAGTGCTTGTTGAATTCCAGTTGCCTGTGCTAAATCCAGCTGCTGTGCGAAAATGGTCGGTAGTGCCAGCTGTAACAGTAATATTAAAAGGATTACTTACAACACTCGTAAGGCCTGCATAACTTGCTGTGAGTTGTACACCACTTTGGACTGCCGTATGTACTACAGATGTGTAGGTAGATAATCCACTGCCGGCATTTACGCTGATGGGTGCGCCAGTCATGGTACCATAAGAAGTAAGTACAATGCCATTGGCAAAATCAAGATCTCTTTTTCCGTTGGCATCTATGGCCTGTACGGTGGGGTTGGGTGTCATGGTTTGGCCAAAACCAGTATTGCCCGGCTGTTGCACAAATGCCAATGCCGTGGCAATTACTTCGATGCGGTTACGATCGTTTCCGTTATCATTATCTGTTTGAGCACCTCCGCCATTTGGATAATAAAAAGCAGAGCTCCCGGCACCTGTTGTGGCAGAAGCGACGGTAAATACCAATTTTTCATTATCGATGACATTAGCTTCATTGAAGGAAACGCGAAGATGGAGATTGGAGGCAGATTCAGAGTTGTCGGGTACGGTAAATGCAGCATCTGTAAGACCCGTGAAAATAATTTGTGATGCGTTGATACTGGACGTACCAATTACTGTACCGCCACTGGTGGTAAGTATGGCTTGTTTGATAAAATTTATACGATTCGTACCAGATGTATTGGTCACATTGAATGCAATACCCGTTAAAGTAGTGGGTAAATTATCTGCATCATTAAGCATTACTCCGCCATCCCTTATTTTGAATTTCATAGGGATTATTTTGCCAGCTGTTGTAGCAGTACCATCTGTAAATAAAATGTACGATGGGTTACTGTTGAATTCTGCAGAACCGGTTGCATAACTTGTATTATCAATGATGTCGCTGCTGTTACTGGCCGCACCAGGCAAGGCAACTACGTTGCCGTTGAGGGTGAAATCATCAATACGTAGGTTTGTACCCGCTGCAGTAGTGGCAGTTAAATTTAGTACTATAGTTATGTTACCAGAAAGACCATTCAAAGCAACGGAGGGATTTAAGTTTCCTGTATTTGCTCCCGCTAAAGGTGCAGTAATAGTAGCGCCTGTAATAGAGGTACCGTTTACTGTAATAGAACTTATTTGTGGTCCATTATTGCTACTTCTTTGGCGCCAAAAACTATAGGATGTAATACTCAAGGAATAGCCTGATGCAACAGTAAGTGAAAGAGAAATTGTACTTGCTACTCCATTTGCCGGCTGAATAACCATCGACTGTCCGGACGCCCCGCCATAATTTGTGAATGTTCCAGTACTACTTGTCCAAGACGAATTATTCAAATTTGTAGCGAGTACTCCTGTTGGTGTTCCGGTACTTGTAAGTGGACTGACGTTGTAGGGATAGTTAGCACTACTTGGAGGCGGGTTATCGAAATTGTGCACATAAACTGCACTCGGGTTTAATACCGTATAGCTATAATTACTACCGCCATTATTGTTGAGGTTGATGGTAGCTAAATCGGCATCAGCATTGGATGGAGTGTTGGTGCCACTTGTAAATACATAATAGCTTTGAGTACTGCCAGCTGTATTTACAGTACCGGGTATGGTGGCTGTATAATCGTTGCCACTGGTGTATGTCATTTCCAACACCACGGCTGAACTATAATTTCCTCCCGGAGCATATCGTAGATATACTTTTTGACCGCTTGGCAGTGCAGCACCTGTAGTTGCTGTTACAACTACTGCTTGTCCTGCAGTTACAGAACTACTTATTGGTGCCTGTGTTACATTCGTTACAGAGGTTGGCGTTGCACTTGTTTCAAATACATAGCCTTCGGCATTGGTACCAGATGGGCGATCGCTACTGATAAAAGTGTAATAACTGCCAGATGTTTGATTGTATATGCCATCTGAGCCATTGTCATACCAAATGCTCTTAGTATTTAATGAAACACTAGCGCCATTGGCCCATTTCGGATTAAAAGAGGCTCCTACAGGGCTGAATAAAAAACCAGCATTGGCATTGGCAGATCCCGCCTGAACGGTTACAATCCAACTATCAAAACCAGAACGGTATGTCATGGCTGCTTCTGCAAACCCATTTATGCTGCCCCTCAGGGCCATTGAGACATTATCTTGAGCTTGGACAGCGATGGAAGCAGCCAGTGCTACACAATAAAATAATCCAATAATTTTCCGGAGCATGATCAGTGCTGGGGGTTTAAGGGTTGCGGGCTGCATCAAAAAGGAGGCAGCTAAGGGTGGAAATCAACAGGGGTAAGTAACAGGTAAGGACTCTTTAGGAGTCCTTGTTTTTGGGTAGTGATAAAGATAATGGTTGAACCCGGATTTTTACTGCTGTGTAGAAGGGTTATTTTTTTGTAACCTTCTTTCAAATGGAAAAGCCGCTCCACAGGGGAACGGCTTTTACCTCAAAATCAAATCACCAATTGTACTATTCTTTTACAAACCGAAGGCTGCGCTGTACGCCATCCCGGGTACGTACCAGTACTATATAAAGGCCTTTTTGCAGATTGTCCACGGGCAGTAGTATCTGGTTAATTCCCATTTGCAGGACTACTGATTTGCTCAGCAGTTGCTTGCCGCTCAGGTCTATCAGCATTACTTCGGCCAATTGGCTGCCGGCAGACTGAACCAATGCCGTAGCTGTTTGCTGTACCACCGTTTGTTGCATCCCTACTATTACGGTGGCTGCCGCACTGCCATTCAACAGCAGCACCGGGCTGTAGTAGCTGTTGCCAGATTTTTCCTGCACTTTCAGGCGGAGGTAATTGGTACCGGGCTTCAGTTGTACGGTTTGGTTGCTGTAGCTGATGCCCTTGGGGCCAATGGTTTTTGCTGGCAGATACTGCCGGCCATTGCTGCTTTGCTCCAGTACAAAACCGCTCAAATCTTTATCGCTATCTATGCTCCATTTGAGTATGCCCTGCTGGCCCTTGGCACTGCCGGTGAAGCTGAGCAGCTTTACGGGCAGGCTGGCACGACCCAATATATAGTCGTAAGAAAAACCAATGGTAAAGGGGCTAAAGCTCGATAACTCACCGCTGATAAGGTAGCCGCTTTCGGTGGTGGGCCTGGCTTCGGGTGGATTGCCATACACGTCGAATGAATTTGGCATTTTGGTAAAGTTCCAGGTACCTGCACCAATATCGGCACTACGCTTAACCACGGCTACATAACATGTTGGACATTGTACTGCTGCATCTAACGTAGCAGGAGAAGTTATACCATTGGCCGCATCTCTCCAATGATTTCCTGCTCCCGGAAAAGTATAGGCTATGGCTATTTTTCCTTTAGCTGAGTCGCTTCCTTGTATTTTGTCGAATTGCCAGTATTCATCTTTCAAAATGCCCTGAAGGGTATTCAAAAAATACTCACTGGCAATAGTGCTTGGTGTGGTATTGCTTGCTCCAAAAAATTCAGCTTTGTACACCGCACCCGGCGATAGATACAAGGGTTCTGTGGTACTGGTAAATGTAACGGGCCTGTATTTGCTTGCGTCACTCTTACCAATGGGAAAATGATAAGCCCCGGTAATCAGCGGAGAGGTGTACCGGTACAAAGCACCATTTATAAATGAGTTTATGCTTCCACCGGTAGCTCCATCGGCAGCACCATCCGGAGCCGGATTTTTAATGTAGAGCGGATAGGCAATGGCATCCACAATACCATTGATTAAAGTTAATTTTTTATCGATGCCGGTAGAGGTATTTAAAATGACTTTGTAGCCAGCATTTTTGTTTACAACGGCTACGCCAAAATCTTTCACTGTAGGATTACTACCGGAGGCAGGTAGTACAAGGGGCGTATTAATTTCGCTGTGCTTGCTTCCGTTAAAGGTGGTAGTGCGGTTATTATCGTTGTAAGTGCCCTTTACATAGCGGTTAAAATTGCCGTGTAAATCCAGGTTGGCTCCGGGGGTCATGTTCAAATTAAACTGACCATACATAATAGTGAGGTTGCCTTGTATGGTTTGCAGGCCCGTATTGGTTACCGATACATTGTTGTTGCTACCCTCAGTGCCACTGTTTTCAATGAATACATCGCCTACTGTAGCGGGCATACGTGCACCGGTTATTTGGTTGGCAGCACCGTTGAAGGTGAAATGGCAGTAGTTACCATGGGTGTAGGTGTTGTTTTGAATGCTACCCGAAACGCCATTGGCATGTGCTGTTTTTAAATGCGCATTGTCTTGCTGGTGAAAAATGGCAGTGCCGCTCATTTCAAATGTTTGAGCTATAAGGGTGGCATTGCTCATGAGGCGCATGGTGCCATTACTTCCGCTGGTTTGATTAATTGTTTTATTGCTGATAAGGGTGCAGGCTGCCGAAGAAACATCCAGCCCGTTGGCATTGAGTATAATGCTGCCAGTTCCACCTATAACGGAAGTGGCTCAATGATCAATATTTTACCACACCCGGCATTCATGGTGAGGTTTGCGGTACCAATGATGCCGTTGCGGAAAGTTTTTTGACCTGCCAGTTGTAACTGCACCGCTTTGTTTACTTCTAATAAGCCATTTATAACAAGTGGATTTCCCTTACCAATCATACTGAAAGGGTCAGTGCCGGAGCTTCCTGTAATGCGAAAAATGGGAATGGTCCCTTCTGCAGCATTTGGAAAATAGATGGTATTATCATCTTCGAAAGCGAGGTCTACAGCCCAATCAAAAATGGAGCCATGCTGCCAGTTAATTTTCTCTTTCAGTCCATCGTTAATATTATTACTGGCGTAACCATCTTTTTTGTTTTTTTCGACAATTACTCGCAATATTCCACCTGGCGTTACAACAATTCCCGAAGGAGATGTTACTGAGGGAAGGCCAGCACTGTTGCTGGCATCTTCAAACATGCCGATTATAGTTAGTCCGTTATTTGAACTTCCAACTACATTAAGGTTTCCCTTTACCCATCTTAGCGTTCCGCCGATTGCTACCGTGGTTTCATCTATAGAAACACTGCTTTCTATAGTAACTGTATGGCCATTCTGTATGAGAATGCTATTGGCTGTGTTATTAGGCGCAGCAGTTGCTATTGTATAGGTGCCATTAATGGCATTGCTCCATTCCCAGGTACTGGCTACAGCCCATTCTCCGGTTACACGAGAACGATAAAATTGACCCGTTTGGGCTTGGATGATATTCGATTGCAGCAGCAACAGCACTGCGACCAAGCCACCGAAAAATGACTTTGTCATGAGGTTTAAGGGCATGCAACATATACGTTGGCAGCATCATGTACAGATGAAGCTCTCGGATACGTCTAGGGTTTACAGATAAGGGGTTGGTTTAGGGACAATCTACGCTGTGTAGGCGTTGGGTAAAGGGTGTGGTCTACTAATTCAGAAATTAAAGGTATAATATCAAAAGCGCAACAATGAACTTTTAGTGCTAAAATTTTGGGGTGGGTTCCCAACCAATTCAGTTTCATCCTGAAAATCAATGTATTTTTAAAACCGATTCGAAAAAAAATTTGCCATGAACCTTACCCAATTGTATAAATATCGTACGCTGGCCACCACGGGAAAGTGGAAAGAGCTGGAAGAACTCTTCAATAAATCCATTCAACTGCAGCATATTGGTGCCAGCATCAGCCTGAGCAATCCCGAGCAACCTCAGGTGCACATTGCCAAAGTAGAAGACTATCATTTGGGGGGCATTGGCAGCGATGCGGTACACGGCGGCACCATTGCAGCCATTGCCGATTTGGCCCTGGGCCTGCTGGGTTTGCTGCACTATAAAGATGGCATGACGGCCACTGCACAGCTTACCGTTCATTACCTTAAGCCTTTTCGTACCAGCAGCCTTACGGCTACCGCCATTACGCAAAAAGTAGTGGGCAACCGGGTGTTTGGCACAGTAGAACTGTTCAACGATAAAAATGAAATGTGTGCCATTGCTTACGGTGCTTTGGCCAAAGGCATCAGCATGTAAATGAGGATGCTTGTTTTATCAGCGGTTTGCTGTACAGGTAAGCCATATCTATTTTAGTACTATGATGAAGCCATTGTTTTTTGCCGCCCTGCTGTTGGGTTCGGCACTACCGCTTGCTGCACAAACCATCGATTTTGAAAAATACAATCCACCATCAACGCTTGTGGTGCCCGGCCAACCGTTGCAGCGGGCTAAGTTCCCGTTTATTGATGTACACAATCATCAGTGGAATATGGGCGAAGCCGATCTGCAGCAATTGGTGGGCGTGATGAACAAGCTCAACATGCAGGTAATGGTAAACCTGAGCGGTGGCAATGGTGATGCTTTGAAAAAGAAAACCGATGCCATCAGGACCACACAACCGGGACGGTTTATTGTGTTTGCCAATATCGATTTTAACGGTGTTGGCAGTGCCAACTGGACCGAAAAGGCAGTAGCACAATTGAAAGCCGATGTGGCTAATGGAGCTAATGGTTTGAAGATTTTTAAAAACCTCGGATTTAGTGTAAAAGATACCGATGGAAAAAGAGTAACGGTAGATGATGTGCGACTGGATGCCATTTGGCAAACCTGCGGCCAGCTTGGCATTCCGGTGCTCATACACACAGCCGATCCGGCTTCGTTTTGGGAACCGATGGATAACAACAACGAACGGTTGCTGGAGTTGAAAACACACCCCAACCGTAAGCGGGCCGTTGATAACCCCGCACCATGGCAAACACTGATAGACGAGCAACACCGCATGTTTGCCAAGCATCCGAAAACCACTTTTATAGCAGCACATTTTGGTTGGTATCCTAACAATTTGGCCAAGCTGGATTCAATACTTACCAGGCTGCCCAATGTGGTAGTGGAGTTTGGTGCGGTGATAGCAGAGCTGGGCCGCCAGCCACGCATGGCCAAGGCTTTTTTCGATAAATATCAGGACCGCATTTTGTTTGGCAAAGACAGCTGGGTACCTGAGGAATACGCCACTTACTTTCGGGTGTTAGAAACCAACGACGAGTATTTTCCTTACCATAAAAAGTACCATGCATTTTGGCCAATGTATGGCATGGGACTGAGTGATGCAGTGCTGCGAAAAGTGTATTATAAAAATGCGTTTCGCATCATTCCCAACATCGATAAAAGTTTGTTTCCGAAAGAGTAAGTTTACTGCACTCTTTTGTAGTAATAATGCTGCTGCTGAAGGCTGCCATTGATGGGTCCTTCTATCAAAGCATGCAGCGAATCGGTACCGATGAAGTTGTACACAATCCGTTGCGGAAAATCGTGTTGCAGGTTTTCAAATTCAAACCGCATGGCAGTTTGTTTTACAAGTGTGAAATACACCCGTTTCGATTCAGCATCGCCACTGGTGCGGGGTGCATAACTGAGTTTGCCATTGTGTATGCCCAGTATTACATCTTCCAATTGAGTGGTGTCTTTTGCTTTTACAGAAAAACTAACGCCCTTCAATTGCTGTTGTTCTTGCTGCCAGCGTTCCCAAATTTCACCCTTCTGGGTTTGCATTTTCCAGCTGCCTGTAAGTACTCGTAACGCTTGCATTGGTTGCTCAGTTTGTGCTTGTATTGCTTGGTTTGTAACCAGCAACACAAACACAAGACAGATAGCGTGTTGAATTTTCAACTGTATTACTTTTTACAATGAAAAATTAAATGGCCATACCTGGAGGTACCGAGTGCAATGCTACGCGGTTGCCTTCCGAATCGATGAGCACCGCCATATGACCAATCTCTTCTGAGATAAGGGTTTTGGGCACTACAATGCTACCACCTGCGGCAGCTACTCTATCGAGTACCAATTGTACATCGGGGTTGGCATTCAGGTACACCATGCTGCCAATTGCTGCGGGTTCATGAAAACCGGGGGCATGCACCAGGGCGCCGCTTACAGCATGCGGATCCATAGGGTCGTCAACCGGAAACATTCGCATGGGCATACCCGGCATGTTCATGTCTACAAGCTTGGTTTGCAAAATGGTTTCGTAAAATAGTTGGGCACGGTCGAGATTGCTGGCAGGAATTTCAAACCAACTGATGGCGTTTTTCATGTGGTGGCAGATTTAAGTAAAATGGAATGTAGAAGATATAACCTAATAAGCAAGAGCGGTAACCGCTTACATAAAAAATGCCGGACAATTCTGTTGTCCGGCATTTTTTATTCAGTAGCCCTTTATGGAACGTTTTTTCTTTGAGCATCTTCCTCGAGTGCCTTGAGTTTTGCAAACTGAGTGGCTTGCAAAATGGTTTTCAACTTTGCGTCTCTTTTGTCTATCAATTGGGTTCTTTCTTCTGCTGTGGGTTGTTGTACGTTGCTACGCAGTTTATCCATATCTGTATAAAAGTTGCGGTACACCGGTGTCATGTCTTTTACCTGTTGAGGGTTTAAGTATAGTTCTGGTTTTAATCGTTCCAGCGTACGTGAAACTCGCTCTGCCACTGGCAATTGCTGGCCTGGCTTAGGTTGTGCCTGTGCAGCAAATTGAATGCAACAGGCCGTGATGATCAGTATCCATATTTTGGCTATCCGCATGTATAATTTTTTCATGAAACAATACTGAATACCAGCAGTAAGGTATGCATGTTCATTTAGTTTTCAGCAGTGTTTGCCAAACTGCGTCGTTTATTTTTACGGGGTATTTTTTGCGCAAATTGCTAAGCCATTGTTGCTCCAGCACCTGCTGATAATCGTTAATCACCCATCCTTTGACTTCGTCAAAACTTCTGATATCGCCGCCGGGCATGGCTGCAAAAATGTACACAAATGTGTAACTGTTATCCATACTATTGTAAAGCAAGCTACTGCAAGTACCCGGCTTAAAATTGCTGTTTGCCATAGATGGCAGCTGGCTTGTTTCAAAGCGGCTACTATCGGTAATGATTTGCTCATTCATGCTTTCTGCCAATGCTTTCCAGTTGGAAGGTTGCTGCATTAGTTTTGTTTGATAGGCTACGGCTGCTGCTGAATCAGTAGCTGTTATCATCAATGCTGCTGCACCAGCTTGCCATACATATTTTGCCTTATTGCTGTTGTAGTATTGTTGCAGAGCCAGGGTATCGTTGGCGGCCTTCGACCATACTTGTTTTTCCATGGCAGCAAACAGCAGGTTGGCGTCTTTAAACTCCTGCAATTGTTCTGCAAAATCTGGTTCGTACTGTGTAATGTTTTCGCGGTAATAGTTGTTGGCGGTTTGTTGTATGTAAGCCTCGTAACGGGCAGCATAAGCAGCCGTTGGTACAATGCCCGCAGCCCTGTTGTACATCACCCAGTTTTCGGCAAGGGTTTGTTCTTTGCCAATACTAAATAACAATGTGCTGTTTTGAACAGGCATACCCTTGGTGCTACCGTTGCGAATGGCCGAATCTGTAAATAGCCATAACGCATTTTTATTGATGTTTTCTTCGCGGAGCTGCATTTTCTTCATCACCGTTTTCAAAAAAGCCTGACGGGCAATGTCTGCCCTGTCTGTACTGAGTAGTTTTTGTTGTAAGGCCGTTACCGCTTCTTCATCATCGGGGCCGGTGGGTGCAGCAATGCTTTCGAGCAGTTTGAGTATATGCAGGCCATGCGCTGTTTCGAAAGGTGCAGAAAGCTGCCCCGGCCTGGTAAGGGCAAAGGCCTGTTGTTCAAAGGCGGCATCGTATTCGCCTACACCAAATACTGGCAGTACGCCACCGGTGGTATATGAGGTGCGGTCGTTGCTAAAGAGCAGTGCGGCTTGCTCAAAAGATAGCCGCCCATGCTGAAGTTCCCGATGTATGGAATCGGCCCGTTCCCGGGTTGCTTTTTTTTCATCGGCAGATGCAGATGCATGCTGCCATAATAGAATCTGGGCTACTTTTCTTTTGCCTAATGCAGGTCTTTCTTTTTCTACCCAAAACAAGTGGTAGGCATCTGACCCTTTGATGGGAGATGTAGTGGTGCCGGGTTGTATGCTGTAAATTTCTTTTTCGTAAATGTATGGTAGTGAAAATGCGGTAATCCAACCGAGGCTGCCCCCTTGTTGCAAGGTTTCGGGGTCTGTTTCGTATTGCTGCAACACTTTTGTAAATGGTGCTTTGCTTTGCAATTGCTGGCGGGCCGCAGCCGATTGCTGCTTTGCTTTTTGCTCACTTATTGCATCGCCTGGCTGGTAGGCAAATGCAATATGCCGAACCAACCTGTCGTGCTGGCTGTGCCGGAGTGCCTCTGCCACTAACTCATTGGTGTTGCTTTGCCTGTTTATAAAACTTTCGGTGAGTTGGAGTTGATATTGATACAGTTCATCTTGCTGCATGGGCAGTGTGTCTAATTGCTCATCGTAGGCATACTGCACTTTTAGTTTGTAGTTTATGTACAGTGGCAGGTACTCTTGCATGGCTTGCACCACCGGACCATTGCTGGGGTTTTTGCGAAAGGCTTTGAGAAACTCCTGCTGCGAAACGGCTTTTTTACCATAGGTAAAAAGCGTTTGCCCTACGGCTACCTGGCTGGCTGTGCATACTATTGCGGCAGCAATCCATGTTGTCAATACGTGTTTCATAGTTGGGCGTCCAATCCTTATTTACTTCAAAAATTTTTGCTCTAACAATTTATCGAGATCGTTGAGGCCAATGTTTTTAGCAATGATTCTTTTATCGGCATCCAGCAAAAAGAGGGTAGGTGTGCTACGCATATCATACAACTGCCTGAAGTTGGGTGTACCTGCTTTTTCTTCGGCAGCCCGCATGTCGGCAGGCTGGTGTACATGTATCCACTTGCTGTTGAGCTTTTCTATAAAGGGTTTCCAATCGTTCAGGCTCGATTCATTGACCATTACAGCATATACCTGCACATTTTTGGCTTTCCATTTTTGCTGAAAAAGGGTATCCATTTTCGGCATGTCTTCTTTGCACTTGCCGCAGTGCACATCCCAAAAGGCAACAATGGTGTAAGCTGCTTTCAGGTTGTACATACTTTGCATTTTTCCGGTGGGGTCGGGCAGGTTCATATCCCAGGCTTTGGTGCCTAGTTGGTTGGCCATGAGCATGTATGCCCTGTCGCGAATGATTTTCATTTGCTGAGCATTTAAAAAATCGGCCTTTGGTTTATCGCCACTCAGGTACTGCTCGTATACATGCAAAAACACTTTGTCTTGTCCCATTATTTTGGGGTACATGTAGTGGTCTACAAAGTAGCTGATGAGGTACCGGAACATTTCATCGTCGTTTCTGCCGAGGGCAATCATCCAGTTAAATTCGAAGATGACGCTGTCTGCTTCAGGCGACACCCAGTTTTCGAGATAGTCGGCCAGCTTGTTTTCAAACACAGGCGTTCTCACCAGTCGTCCGTCCATAAAGTCTACATCATCCCAATAGTGATCTTTTCCAAAGCGGTATTGGGCTATGGTATCTTGCCGGGTAAGCGGCTGTGCCAGCTTGGGTGGGTAGTTTACGTTTTTGAGTGTTTTAAACATGAGGGCCAGCAGCGATTGCGGGTGTTCATCCATCAGCTTTTGCCGGTATTGCATTATTTGCTGATTGAGCTGCTGCAGGGTATTGCCTGCCTGCTGCGCTGCTTGCGGCGATAAGCTGCCCATTGTTCGCTGCAAGCTGTCGGCCTGTTTGGCACGGGGAGCCAAAAAATTGGTGTAGCTGGCAAACAAATCGTTTTCTGAACTGCCGCTAAACTTAAGTGAGCCTTCAATATCGCTGGTATCGGCTTGTACAGAAAAGGTTTGGTCTTCGCCCATCATCATTTCAAACAAAATGCTTTTGTTGGGAGAGGCCAGCAGGTAAATGCCCTGAGGCAAAGGTTTGCTGGTTTTAATGACGCCTTTGCTGTCGGCATTTAAAAAAGCACTATCAGCCAGCGCCTTGATGCCGCCATAATAGTACGCCAGGTACACCCATTGGTTTTTGTAGGGCTTTACTTCGAAACTAATATGCGTAGCCGGTGCCGGACTTTGCGCCTGTACCAAAGCCACTGCAGCCATACCGGCCACGAATAACACAAATTTTTTCATACCTGTAAACGGATAATTAATACGTCGGGTAAAAATAGCCCGTTGGTTGTTAAAACCTTGGCAAGGTGTAATTAACCATGTGGTGATAACTCATCTTGCAATTCGGCATAGTGTTGGCAGTAACAATTTTGTATCTTCCTTGTATCTAATCAACAGGATTTGATAAAATGTATCTCCATGAGAATTACTGAAAATGTATTTTTAGCCCCATAAAATTATTGAGCGTGATAAACAACCAACTTATCCAGTTGCTTAATTCCATAGTACCCCTGTCTGAGGAGCTACTGGATTTTTTGAATACCAAACTGGAAACAAAGACTTACGAAGCCGGTGAACTGCTGCTGAAAGAAGGGCAGGTGAGCAGCTTTATTGGTTTTGTAGAAAAAGGTATTGTACGGTCTTACTACTACAAAGACGGCGAAAAAATCACCTCATGGTTTATGAAAGAAGGTGATGTAATTATTTCTGTTGCCAGCTTTTTTAGCCAAACGCCATCCAACGAAGTAATAGAAGCATTGGAACCTGTAATGGTGCATGCAATTACATACGATGATTTGCAATATGCCTACCAGTATTTTCCTGAATTTAATATTTGCGGCAGGGTTATTACAGAGAAGTATTATGTAATGAGTGAAGAGCGTTTGTTTATGCTTCGTAAACGCACTTCAAAAGAAAAATATCACTACCTGTTAGAGAAGCATCCCGACATTATGCAACGGGCCAGACTGGGCGATATTGCTACGTTTATCGGCGTTAATCTGGAAACACTGAGCCGCATTCGCTCAGAAAAAATTTGATAATTCGCAACAGGTTTTTTTGACTTTTCTCAACCACCGATTTTGATTTATAACAAGTATTTGTAACCAAGTTTTTACTTGCTTTGATTAAAATTTAAAGCATGCGAAAACTGGTATACATACTCTTGTTGGGGGCACTTACAGCCTGCCATAAAGAGCTGGTGAAATACCCGGTTAATTCGCTGGAATCAAAGGTGGTTCTTACGCTCAAAAAGCAAATCCCCGTTGCTGAGTTCGACCAACTTGATTTTAGTCAACTTGAAAAAATTGCCCATCCTTCGGCCGACATTGTAGCCTGCAAAATTCCTTTTTACAATGAGCAAGACTCACTGTACTCATTTGTGCTGGTAAATGTGAGCAACAACGTAGTGGGTTCGGTTTTTCGAAACGACATTGCTTACACTACCCTGCATGGCGGCAACTTTCCGGTAGCAGTGCGCAACCTCAACTATGCCACCGGCGTGTTGCAGGAGTACTCGCTGCGTGGCGGCCTCAACCCCTCGGCCCCCTCCCAATCTATCATTAACCGGTTGGGCATACCTGCTGTTACCACCAGCGGCGTATACAGCAAAACGGCCACCGGCGGCGCTGAGCGGCTTACCAGCATCGAATCGTACATTTTTTGCGGCCTGCTGGGCATGGCCACCTTTGATGCGGCACTTACCGATTGGAAAACACCCAAAACAAAACTTAAAGTGCAGTACTATAACCCCTATTGTAAAAATGAAGAGCTTCATGATGAAGGCAGTTCCAATTCATTTTTGGAGTGGGATGTACAATTAAAATAAAAACCCCAATTAAGCACTGTATTCATTGGCTGGATGACTACAGAAATATGTAAAAACACTAAACTCTTCGACCAAATGGCCTTTTGGCACCTGCCTGTTCCCCCTGTTGATTTCCCCTCCAACAGCTGGCAGTAACCGCCCGAAATTCCGTATCTGGTCTCTGTTGAACCCCGAAAAAGCTGACAATTTCCAAAATTGATCAGCCTGGAGGCGTATTATCCACACGATTTTGACATTTGTCAAATTTTTGAATGTATATCATGGCGTTGCTTTGAATAAAATAACTCGCCATGCAGAGAGTGGTAGTAATATTACTGTTCTTGCAGGCCGCAGCGTGGTTTACGGGGAAAAAGCCAACACTTGTAACAAAGGGAGCAGAGGGGAAGAGGGGAACGTGGCAGCAAGCAACAAAATTGGAGTACCTCCAGCACAATATTGTGGGGGTACATTTTTATGTTCCTACACCTGCTGTTGGTACCACCACATCTGCTGCATCCGTTTCTGCTGTTTCTACTCCACTTACCACTTCCGCTTCACCTCGTTTACGCCAGCCATCGCCTCGTAGCATTCGGGAAAAGAAACCGGCAGTATTGCTTACCGCCAGTAGTGTAGCAAATACCGCCGGACAGCTGCAAGAAGTAGCCAGCATTGCCAGTCAATTGGTAAATCAGTTTTCCGGTATGGCCGGGGCAAATGCTGAAATGGTTGCAATAGCCGATAGCGCTGCTACCATAAATGATCAATCGGGCCTTGAAGAAATAGAAGAAGAGGACGACGAGGCAGAAACGAATAAAGCTGGCATCAATATAGAAGACTACCTGAAATGCTTTGATAACCTGCCCGATGCCGGCGCCCAGTTTACCATTAAAGTAATGGTAGATATTCCGGTGGATGCCAACCCCAACTCATTAATCAACCTGGCACAAACGGGTTTGAGTGTAGGCCATGTGTTTGTGACCATTTCTAAAACGGTTGGCACTCAAACCATCAGCCAAACACTGGGCTTCTATCCGGCCAGCGATTATAAGTCGGTGTCGCTGTCGCCGGTTACCAGCAAGCTGGCCGACGATGGTTCTTCTGCCACCGGACATGAGTACAATGCCTCCATTACCCTGGATGGTTGGAACGCTGCTGAGTTCAAAGCCTTCCTGAATCAAATTCGGTTCAATGCCCGGATGCGGTATGAAATTGATGCCTTTAACTGCGCCAATTTTATTGGTTCAAGCCTCAATGCAGTACGGCCTAATTCGCTTGCTTCAGTATCTACTACGGGCATCAATCCACTCAATCCTACAGAGCTCATCAACATCCCTTGGTCGCCCAACGGAGTGTACAAATCACTGGTTGATTTGAAAGCCACCAACCCACGGTTAGCGCCAAAGATTGAAGTAAACGTGATTAAATATTGCAAGCCCAGCAAGGGCCCTTGTTCTTAATGTACTTACCGAAAAGCATCGTTAAGAACACTGTATAAAACAGTGTTTTTTTATGCCCCTACTTCTGTAAAAAGAGGCTTTGCAATCGTTATTGCAAAGCCTCTTTTTATGTAAATAATGAAGTGTGGATTACTTCTTTTTTTCCAGCACCAGCACCACTTTATTAAAGTCTGCAGCGGCATTTATCACTTTCTGAAATGCATCAAACTGCTCCATGCTGTACGCTGTTTCTTTGTAATATTCATGTATGTCTATCAGCAGTTTTTGTCCTTCTATTTTGTAGGTAGAAATGAAACCCATGGTACCTTCTTCATTTGCTTTTTCAGTAATGAAAAATTTCAGGTCATCCGGATTTTTGATGCTGTAGCCATCTGGTATGGTGAGTTCAATTTTGCGGTCTAGGGCATGAGGGTACTCTACTGAAACCGGCAACTGGCGTGGCTTTTCCTGATACATCTGCACTTGTGGCCCTATCACATCACCTATTTTCAGTAGCAATTTATTACCGGCTATTTCAAACAGTTCTGCACTACTGATATCGCCTTCAATAGTAAGTGGCTTATTGCTGTATCCATCGGCAAATGCGTCGTTGGCTACTTTAATATTACGGATGTTTTTGCTGTTCGACACACTCTGCATCAGCTCTTGAGTGAAGTCTTGAATTTTATCTTTTGGCAAAAAATGAAAAGCAGGCCGATACATGCTGGCACCATAGCCTGTAAAAATTTGTTTGCTATGCATCAGTACCGAATCGAGGTTGCTGTTAAAGCGTAGTTTAACCTCCATGTTGTGGCTGCTTTGCTCGTACGGAAGAATAGCAATGTTTTTAAAAGATGCATATGCTGTATTGAAATTGCCAATGCTGGTATTTTGCAAAAACAATCCTTTGGTGGCAGCCCAGTTGGGCTGTATGTAAGGGTAGCGAAACGAAATATTTGTTGGCTCCAGATACTTGCCCGTGCCAGGAAAATAAAACACCGGGTCTTCAATCAACCGGTAGTTTTCCAGTTTTTCATCCAGCGGTATGTCATCTCTTTTGCTGGGAAAAACAATTTGATACTTGATATCCATTTGCTGCAAGCACAGGGCAAACAGTTTGGTAAAGCCTTCGTTGCTGGCTACTTTGGTTTTTACTATTTTTTCTATCAGCTCAGCATCATCACCAATACCTTGTTCGTTGATGCTGATGTTGTTTTTCAGATAATCTTCGAGGGCAATGATTTTTGCTTCTTCTGTTTCGCCATTTATCTTACTCGATTTGAGAAAAGCAGCAATGGCCTTCACTTCTTTTTCTTCGGGCTTACTGTAGCGGTCGAAAATGTTTTTTGCCAACTGATTCCAGGTAAACAAACGAACGTCTTTGTCTTTGCTCAGATTGTACGACAGTTTGTACTGCACATTTTTTAAGTGTTGTGCTGTTTGCGCATACTTTTCATTTTCTACTACTGCTATGTTGCTGCAACTGCCATAGCTAATGCGCTGCTCACCAATTACTGTATCGGCGGCCATTTCAAAACCATTGTACCCTTTGCAGGTAAAAACGAGATAAGCCGGAATAGTAAGTGTAAAACGGGCTTCTGCACAGGGTACCGGCGATTGAAATACTTCCAGTCCGAAAAATGAAGCATTGCGTTTGATGCGGGCAATGTATTCCACCTCGCTGCCTTTCTCTACGCCTTCCAGTGCAAACTTTTTGTAGAGCCTGCCATCTTCTTCTTCGTCTAATACTTTATCGGCAGGCAGGTTGATGACTTTGCCAGCAGGCGTAATTACACGGGCTTGTATTTCTTGTACTTCGGCATCGTAAGCCACCGGCACATACACTTTGTTGAACATTTCTACACCCTGCTCCTTGTTTACCCTGATGATTTTATGCAGCGTGGTATACAACAGCAAGCCTTCTTTTTCGTCGGATAAAAATGTGTGTAGCCGCTGATCCATAATGATCACAGCATTTTCGTTGGCATACTGTGCGGGTAGCTCATGCAGTGCTGGAGTGGCTTTCCATTGGTAGGGTTGGCTTTGTGCCACTGCCTGCTGAGTGGCGAATAGTAAAACAGTACAAGTAAATAATGCAAGGATTGCAGATCGTATCATGATGAACGTGTTTAATTTTTTTCGAGAACAATTTGTTCTTTGTAATGTGCTTGTATGCGGGGCATTTGGGTATTCCACTCGGCAAACTGTGCTGGTTCCAGCAGCAGCACTTTTGTGGTAAGTTCTTGTGTGGCAATAATGCTGTTTTGCTGTTTGGTATACCGCACTTTCAGTTTGTAGAATTTCGTTTCCGCTTCAAAGTTTTCAGGATGATAACTTACCTTATACCCCTCCGGAATGCTAAGTATGTGGTGCGAAATAACATGGCCCTGATATTCAAACTGCTTGGGCACTTTACGCTTGGCAGTATCAATCAGTTGGTTTTCAAAAAGCTTTTCCAAATGGAGGTTAATGTAATACTCATTGCCTACTTTTTTACCATAGCCCGGCACTTCAAAATCGGCCACAATACTGGCTTCAAGTGTAGGTGCATCTTGCTTGCTTACCTTGTATTCGCCCAGCATAAACTTATTGCTGGCTTTGCCCATGCGGGTTTTTACATACTCCTTCAGGCGTTTTTCATCGCGGTATAGCAGGGCGTTGTGTACGTCTTCGGCATAGTAGCCTTTGTACAATACTTTTTCTTTACCGGCAATACCATCGGGTGTAAAATGAAAAAACGTGCTGTCTTCTACCATAGATACAACGGGCTCTGCTACGGGCACTGTTAATATTTCATATTTAGTATCGCTGATGCCCACCAGCGCCTGTTTGTTTTGTATAGAACTGGGTGGCAGGTAAATGGTGCTGCTGGGCGATGTGCCATCAATAAAATACCAACGACCATCTATACGGGCAACTGAAATCATGTGGTTATCTACAATGGGTAGCGGCACATCATGATAGGTGTAAGGAATATCTCTGGTGCCTATCCATGTGTAATAAGCTTCTATACCCGCCATACGCAGCATTTGCGTAATAATGCTGCTCATGTCTTTACAATCGCCATAGCGTTTGCTGCATACTTCAGCAGCCTGCCGTGGCCGAAAGCCTTCAAGCCCGTTTTCAAAAGCTACATACCGAATGTGGTTTTGAACCCACTTATAAATGGCTTCTGCTTTTTGCAGAGAAGAGCTCAATGGTTTTACCAGCGAATCGGTAATGGCTTTGAGTGCAGGGTCTTCTGTTTGGTTGAGGGTTTTGGTAAACGATGCATTCCAGCGGTATAAATCATCAACCGATTGTACAAAGGTTTGCTGGCCGGCGCTGTTGTTGTATTTGCTGATGTAAACAATTACATGCGGTTCGTAATAGCGGTCGTCAGGAGCATCGCCATAACTGTCTTCGTTTTTTACATGCTGCATACTCCATGTATAGTAAGTAGTGCCCCGCTTTTTTTCCGTGCTTAATTTCAGCAGGCCTTTGGGGTCATTTTTTACGATGTATTTTATCTCGATGTTTTCCGGCACAATGGCAGTAAACGTTACGTTCCAGCCAGGAATGCCGGCACCATAACTAAAAGGCGTAATGAGATGCGCTTCTTTTAACAGCTGTGTGTATTCGATATGTGCAATGGCTCCTTGTGTAAGTGCCGGATAATCGAAGCTGGTTTCTTTTACATCATCATAAAAAACGGAACGGCTGGTGCTGCTTTGTGTTTTCGTTTGCCCAATGGGTATTCTCTTTTTCGATCCCGGCAGCAAGGTGTACGCCTCCATACCGGTGAGCTCATTAAAGCCACTGTGGTACACTGCGCTTCGTGCAAACAGACCGGCATTTTTTTCGCTCAGAATCATCAGGTCGTTTACCTGCTTGCGTTCGGCAGCGGGGGTGTCGTTTTGCAAAAACAGCCGTAGCTCGGTTTTGTAATTAAGAAATACAGCGGCTTCGTTGGGATAACGGGCCTGCACCTCTTGCAGGGATTGCGCCTGGCTCACACCGGCCATGCTGCACAGCGCTGTGGCCAGTATCCATTGTTTCAATTGCATCATACGTTTATTGTACTGATAAAAGCAGGCCATGAAAATACACCCGTGTTTCGGTTACTAAACCTGCTTCCGAGTAATATTTCCAGGTGCCGTGGGGGTCATCGTTTACAAATGTTTTTTCTGATTTCAACTTGCCTGATGGAAAGTACTCTTTGAGCGGACCTTCATTCCGGCCATGGTAAAAAGATTCTTCTTTCTGCAGTTTTCCATTGGCGAAGTAGGTTTTTCTTACACCATGTACATAACCAATGTGTCGCTGTTCAACGGAATATACGGCACCTGTATTGTGGTACAGCGTTCTTTCGCCATGCTCGTCTTCATTTTCAAAATGCAGCACCGCACTTTTTACGCCGTTTTTGTAGTAGCCAATGGCTGAATCTTTTTCAGGATTGATGTTGATAGCGGGTACCAGTTTGCCATCTTTACCGGTGTAGCTATAGCTTACTACATAGCCATTTTCGTAGTGAATTTGTATCATCAGTTCGCCGGCTGCATTGTACAGGTTGGTGTTGCCGTGCAGGGCACCTTCTTTGTATACCGATGATTTATCGATGCTGCCATCGGGGTGGTAAAAAATATTTTCGCCATGCAGTTCGCCATGTTTGTTGAGCTCGGTTTCTCTTAGCTTGCCATCTTCAAAATAGTACTGCCACTTGCCGTGTTTTTCGTTGTTTACCATCAGTCCGCGGCTTTCAATTTTTCCATTGAAATACCGGGTAATGGCCGAGTCGTATGATTTGCCATAGCGGTACTGCATGCTAAGCCGGGGCTTGCCATTGTAGTAAAATGATTCGTATTTGCCGTGCAATTGATACGCTTCGTAGGCAGCACGAACCATTACACTGCCATTGAAGTGCCTGGTTTCGTAAGCGCCTTTACCAGCCGGAAAATTGGCGGTGCTCAACAGCTTGCCGCTGCTATCGTATTGCTCCCAGCCCATCAGCCAGCTGTGGTCGTAGCGATACACAAACGAAGGCTTATTGTTTGGGTAATACGAAGTGCTGAAACCATTCAGATCATTGTCTAAATAATACTCGTCTACATCGTAGCTGCCGTTGATGTTGTAAAAGCGAAACAATTGTTGTTTTTCATCGGCCACCATCCAGCCTTCGGAAGACAGTTTGCCGCTGGTGAAATAGCTTTTGTAATAGCCATCCTGTTTGCCTTTTTTGTATGTAAGTTCCTTCCAGGGCTGGCCGGTAAACAAGCGTTCTGTACTCAGCCCGTCGAGTTCGCCTTCGCTGTAGGTGGATTGCTCCCGCACTTTTCCGTTGGGAAAAAAAGTAGTGTAACTACCATTGCGATAGCCTTCTTTGTTATAATACCCTTCTGCGTATTTGTAGCCTTTGGCCGAATAAGATACAATCAGGTTTTTATCGCCCTTTGTATTGGTGCTGCTGATCACAGCTCCGGCTTTGTTATAGTAAGTTATTTCACGAAGCCTGCCGTTGTCAAACAAGCTCATGCTGTACAGCTTGCCGTCGCTGGCATAATCGTAGAGTAGTCCGTCTAGTTTTTTCTTACTGTAATTGCCTTTGCGGCTTATGTTGCCGTTGTCGAAGTATTCGCTGAAAGGCCCTGTTACTTCATTATCGCTGTAAGTGGTGCTGTCTTTGGGCTTACCGTTTTCGTGTAGCGAAGTCCAGAGCCCTGTCCGTTTTCCGGCTACATAAGTGCCGGTTTCAAATGGTTGTCCGTCTAAGTAAAAAGACTGGTATTTGCCATCTTCTACACCATCGGTATAGCTCAGATGTTCCCGCACTTTTCCACCCGGATGATACAAGGTGGTTAGGCCCTGCTTTTTGCCTTCTTTGTAATTGGCCTTGGCAAAAAGAATGCCCTGATAGGTGTATTCAATTTCTTCACCGTCTTTTACATCGTTCTTGTATTGCTGCTCACTGCGTGTAAGGCCGTTGTAAAAATAGGTAATGGCTTTGCCTTCGGTTTTGCCCATATGCAGTGTGTATTCAAACCATGGGTTGCCGTTTTCGTGCCATCCTTTAGAAAGGCCATTCAGTAAGTTGTCTTTGTATTGCGATACTTCTTTGAGCTGTCCATTTTCGTGATAGGTTACCCACTCGCCTTGGCGGTTTTGTTGTTCATCAAACTGGCCTTTCTCTTTCAGTTGTCCGTTTTCATAATACAACTGCCAGCTGCCATGGTACTGGCTCAAATCTTGGTTATTGCATGGGCCTTTTCCATTTATGTAGCCATCTTCATACAAGTAGCATTGGGTGCATTGTGCCCGCTTGCTGTACATCATTTCTTGTGTGGTGCGAATGAGGCGTAGGTAATCGTTGGCAAAAGCAAAATAGGGTTCCGTTACTTTTTTGTTGCGTTTGTTCCAGTTTTGAATGTCGGCAATATCGAGCCCGCCAAACATGGTGTACACATGTGGTTCAAAGAAGTTTTTTTCCATCAACTGCTTCAAAAAAGGGACGTATACCTGCTGCGCAAAATCATCGTTGCCGGCATCGTATTGCAGCTGTTCATTTACCACCTGCACCTGCCGCACTATGTTGTCTTCTAAACTTGTTTTGAGCTTATAACTCTTGTCCAGTGCGGCTTTCGAGAGTAGCACCGCTTGTATAGGGGCAAAACTACCCAGCTGGCTATCGTCGGCTTTAGCAGCATATTCCATTACATCGTCTGATGCCTTGGCTATTTTACTCAGCCATTGTATGCTGCTGTTGAGGTAGCGGCCTTCGGGGGCAATGATGAGGTAGGATTGCAGGGCCAGTACACTGGCTACAACATTGCCATTGCGCAGGTAGTGCATGGCCATGAGGTAGTGGCCCGATGCATAAAACGGATTGATGAGCAGGCACTTTTTTAAATCGGCAAATGCACTGTCGTATTGCTTCGTTTGATTGTAAGTAACAGCACGGTTGTAATAGGCGGTGTAGTCAAACACATTGAGCTGAATACATTGTGTATACATTTGAATGGCTTCAGTTTTCTTATCCATATCATCGAGCACACTGGCTTGCAGCAACATAAACCTGCCCTTCATTTCAGGAAAAAGCCGGATGCCTTCTGCTGCAGTTTGCAACGATTTATCGTACTGGCTATCGGCATAGTAAGCGTAGCTCAACTCATACAATGCGTTGTTGTAATTGGTATCGCTTTTAGGAATGCTATTATACAGGCCAATGGCGCCTTTGTAGTTTTTTTCTTCAAACTGCTTGCTGGCATCTTGCATAATATCACCGCTGTTGAAGAGTGCAACGGGGCCGGGCGCTTGTTGTGCAATGGCAAAAAAGGGAATGAAGAAGCAACTGAACACGAGAAAGCACAGCGACCGCCATGCGCAGGAAATTATATGCATAGTTTGACTATAACGGGTACGTAAATGGTCTTGCTAAAGTAGCTGTTATCCCTTCAAAGTACCCGAATAAACAAACCCTGTGCGGCATCTTTTCATAAACCGTGACCAACCACGTATCAATAGTGCCAAAATGTATAAAATATGTGCAGGCAATACAAGCAAAAAGCCACCCCTTGCAGCGTGGCTTTTTGTATAGAAAAAAAGAAAATGGTTTACAAACCATATTCGCTGACCAGCCAGCAAATGGCAACCATGCTGAACGCACCCAACTCCAGCTCCCGTTTATGTACTGCTTCAAACACATCGTTGGCAGCATGGTGATGATCGAAGTAGCGCTGTGTGCCCGGGTTTACACCACTCAGCACTGTGCCCAATGGTTTCAGCGGACCAATATCTGCACCGCCACCACCTTCACTCAGTTCATAAATACCAAAGGGTTTGAATAATTTTTCCCAGCTTTTAATTTTTGCATACTGATGCGGCTGGCCGCTGATACCAAGGGTTTGCACACCAAAACCACCGGCATCGCTTTCTACTGCAAAAATGTGATTTTCATTCAGCTTTTTGGCAAACTCAGCATAAGCATTGCCACCCCGCAGGCCATTTTCTTCGTTCATAAACATTACAGCACGAATGGTGCGTTTGGGTTTGAGCCCCAACGCTTTTATAGCACGTATCACTTCAATGCTTTGTACACAACCTGCCCCATCATCGTGAGCACCTTCGCCCAGGTCCCAGCTATCGAGGTGGCCACCTGCGGTAATAATTTCTTCGGGTTTTTCGCTGCCGCGAATTTCGCCTACTACGTTGTAGCTCAGCACATCGGGGCCTTGCTTACAATTCGATTTTAAAAACAGTTGCACCGGCATGCGCAATTTCAGTTGCTTGCTCAGCCACTCGGCATCCATGGTGCTGCAGGCAAAGGCCGGAATTTTTTTTACGGCATCATCGTAGCGGGTGGTGCCGGTATGCGGGTAATTGTCCAGCGAGTGGGTTACACTGCGAATCATCACGGCTACGGCGCCTTTTTTGGCGGCCGCCACGGGGCCATTGCTGCGGTAGCGAACGGCATCGCCATAGCCACCTTGTATCAGCTCGGGGCGCATGGGGTAGTTAAAGAAAACAATCTTGCCTTTTACGGTAGCATCGGGCAGCTTTTCGAGTTCTTCAAAATTGCGCACCTCAATTACACCGGCTTTGATGCCGGCGGTTGGTGTGCCAATGCTCATGCCCAGTGCACACACATTAAGCGCTTTTTGTTTACCGCCATACGTAACCACGCCTTGCTCTTTGGCGCCCCGCTCCCAATGCGGCACCATGCAGGGCTGCAGGTACACCGTATCTGCACCGGCTTCTTTGAGCATACGGGCAGTGGCTTCTACCGACTTTTGCGCCTGTGGCGAGCCGCTCAGGCGTGGACCAACCTGCTTGCACAAGTAGCGGAGATTTTCATAGGCTGTGCTGTGCAGCATAATTTCGTCAGACAATTGTTTGAGCTTGGCAGCGTCGTCTTGTGCAACTGCTGCGGCAGCCATGCCCAGGCATAACCCAAGCGAATAAATTTTTCTGTTCATGGTAGCTAACCTTTAATAGAATTGGCTGTTTGATAAAAGAGGCTGTTAATGTACCGGTTTTTGTGATGAGTGACATCAGTATTCAGCCGCTTCTACCTAATTTTCGCACCGCTAATTGCACATTATTTAAAACCGGGATATATATGAAATGGAAAAAAGGAGTTATGGCTACTGCCCTGCTCGCCACAACAGCTCTGGCCATTGGCCAGGCGCCTAATATTGCTTTTGAAAAATACACCCTACCCAATGGCCTGAAAGTGATTTTGCATCAGGATAAATCGGTACCCGTTGTGGTGGTATCGGTATTGTACCATGTGGGTTCTAAAAATGAAGACACAGCCCGTACCGGCTTTGCGCATTTCTTCGAGCACCTGTTGTTTGAAGGCAGCAAAAACCTGAAGCGTGGCGACTTTGATAAGTACATTACCAATGCCGGTGGCGATAACAATGCCAACACCAGCCAGGACAGAACCTTTTATTACGACCTGCTGCCAAGCAACCAACTCGACCTTGGCCTGTGGCTCGAAAGTGAACGCCTCATGCATGCAGAAATCACCGATAAGGGTGTAGAAACACAGCGCCAGGTAGTGAAAGAAGAAAAACGCCAGCGTATTGATAACCAGCCATACGGCACCATGGTAGAAAACCTGTTTAAGCGAGCCTTTACCAAACACCCCTACCGCTGGCAACCTATTGGTAGTATGGACCATTTGGAAGCGGCCAAGCTCAATGAGTTTGTATCTTTTTACAAACGTTTTTATGTACCCAACAATGCCGTGCTGAGCATTGCCGGCGACTTTGACGTAGCCAGCACCAAAAAGAAAATCGAACAATACTTTGGCCCCATACCCCGTGGCGCCGAAGTGCCCCGCCCTAAAGTACAAGAGCCACCATTGGCCAAAGAAGTGCGGGATGTGATTCAGGACAATATTCAACTGCCTGCTGTTATTCAGGGTTACCGTGCTCCCAAGCAGGGCTCCGATGAATATTACGCTTTTAATGTACTGAGCACTTTGCTGAGTGGTGGCGAAAGCAGCCGCATGAACAAAGTATTGGTAGATGAAAAAGAAGAAGCCGTAGCGGCAGGCGCCTTCCCTTTCTTTCTGGAAGATGCCGGCCTCTTCATCAACTTCGCCATTACCAATATGGGTGTGAAGCCCGAGGTGGTAGAGCAATCCATCGACTCACTGGTGGCAGAAGTACAAACCAATTTGGTAGACGAACGGGAGTTTGAAAAAGTACGCAATCAGATAGAGAGCAATTTCATCCGGCAGAATTCATCGGTAGCTGGTATTGCTGAAAGCCTGGCCAACTACGAAGTATATTTTGGCGATGCCAACCTCATCAATACAGAAATAGAACGCTACCGCAAAGTAACACGGGAAGACCTGCGCAATGTGGCCAAAAAGTATTTGGTAAAAGACAACCGTGTGGTATTGTACTATGTACCAAAATCGCAGCAGGGTAGCACCAATCCAAAGCCGTAATCTATTTGTGTTGACTTTGTTTTCTTTCTATACTTTAATTGAACTTCAATCATGAAATATACTTTTCTATCGTGCATTGCTTTATGTAGCACCATGCTCCTGCAAGCACAAACCATCGACCGTACCAAAGCACCCAAGCCCGGTCCTGCACCGGTTATTAATATTGGCGATCCGGCCAGCTTTACGTTGCCCAATGGCCTTAAAGTTTTTGTAGTAACCAATACCAAGCTGCCACAGGTTTCTGCCACCCTCACCATCGACCGCGACCCGCTGGTAGAAGGTGATAAAGCAGGGATGCTCAGTATGGCCGGTTCGCTGATGCGCCGCGGTACCAGCAAAATGGACAAAGCCACCCTCGATGAAAGTGTTGACTTTTTGGGCGGCGAACTGGGTGCCAGTGCCACTTCTGTATCTGCTTCATCACTCAAAGGCAATTTTCCCAAACTATTGCAGCTAATGGCCGATGTGGCATTACGTCCGGCATTTAGCAATACTGAGCTCGAAAAAATTCGCACCCAAACACTGAGTGGTTTGGCTCAAGCCAAAGACGACCCAAACAGCATTGCCGGCAACGTAAGTGGCATGCTGGTGTATGGCAAGAGCCATCCTTACGGCGAGTTTGAAACAGAACAAACCGTAAAAAATGTAACCGTTGCCGACATTAAAAACTACCACAGCACTTATTGGAAGCCCAATATTGCGTACCTCATTTTTGTAGGTGATATTACTACCAACGAAGCCATGAAGCTGGCCACCGAACACTTTGGCAGCTGGACCCGTGGCGACGTACCAAAAAAACAATATGCCGAAGTAAAGCAGCCTGCTAAAACCTTGATTGCTGTGGTAGACCGGCCAAGTTCGGTGCAAAGCGTCATCAGCATCAGCTCACCGGTAAACCTGCAACCCGGTACTCCTGATGCCATTCCGACTAGCGTAATGGGCAATGTATTGGGTGGTGGTTTCAGCAGCCGCCTCAACCAAAACTTGCGGGAGAAATATGCCTTCACTTACGGTGCCGGTGGTGGTGTAAGCACCGACCGACTGGTGGGTAGTTTCCGTGCTAGTGCTTCGGTACGCAACGAAAAAACGGACAGCGCCGTTGGTCAGTTTTTGTATGAGTTCAACCGCATACGCAACGAAGCAGCCAGCGATAGTGAAGTGACCGCCTTGAAAAACTACATGAGCGGTGGCTTTGCCCGCAGCCTCGAAAATGCTGGCACAGTAGCCAGCTTTGCCTTGAACGTAGCCCGCTATAATTTGCCCAAAGATTACTACCGTACTTACCTCACCAAGCTCAACGCCGTTACACCGGCCAATGTGCAGGCTATGGCCAATAAGTATGTGCCTGTAAACAATTTGGTGATTACCATAGTAGGTAACGCAAAAGAGATTGCTGCAGGCCTGAGCAAGTATGGCGAAGTGAAATTCTTCGACATCAATGGCAACGAAGTAGCACCACCTACTGAAAAGAAAGTGGACGCAAACGTAACTGCTACCAGTGTTTTACAAAAAGCCATTGAAGCTTACGGCGGCGAAACAGCCATTGCTGCTATTAAAGATGCCACACTCATAGGTAGTGTATCAATTATGGGACAAGCTATGCAGTACGAACAAAAGCATGTAATGCCCGGTGGTTACAGTGCAGCTGTAAAAATGGGCCCCATGGAACTGATGAAGCAAAGCAAAAACGGCACAGAATATACGGTGGCTATGCAGGGCGCCAAACAAGATGTAGGTGCCGATGGAAAAGCACAACTGGATGCTAAAGCCGCGATGTACGAAGAACGTTACTACCTGAGCAACACCGCGGTAAAACTGAACCTCAAAGGCATTGAAAGCGTTGATGGTAAAGATGCTTACGATATTGAAATAGTAACACCTGAAGGTGCCAGTTTCCATGCGTTTTACGATGTACAAACAGGATTGAAATTGAAGGATGTTCGCCAGCAGGATGGCGGCCCCATGGGTAAGCTTAATGTAATTACATTTTACAAAGAGTACAAGGAGTACAACGGCGTGAAAATTCCGGTACAAATTGTGATTGACCTGGGAGTAATGAAACAAGACATCAGCATTACAGAAGTGAAAATTAATGCAGGACTTTCCGCATCGGAATTATAAATAACACCAATCATGTAAAAAGAGGCTTCGGCCTCTTTTTCTTTGCGTCATAAAATCGGTTAACATGAGTGAACAGGAAGCAATCAAACTAACGGCCTTTGCCAGCGGCGCAGGCTGCGGCTGCAAAATAGCACCTGCTGTGCTGGAAGAAATGTTGCAAAGCAAAACGGCTACTACTGCTTTTCCAGCCTTGCTGGTAGGCAATAGCAGCAAAGACGATGCAGCTGTGTACGACCTTGGCAATGGCGATTGCCTCATTAGCACCACAGATTTTTTTATGCCCATTGTTGATGATGCATTCGACTTTGGCCGCATAGCTGCCGCCAACGCCATTAGCGATGTGTACGCCATGGGTGGCAAGCCTTTGATGGCGATTGCAGTGCTGGGTTGGCCCACGCAAAAACTACCTGCAGCAATGGCCGCTCAAGTGCTCGAAGGTGGCCGTGCTGTTTGCGAGGCCGCAGGTATACCGCTGGCTGGCGGCCATAGCATTGATAGCCCCGAACCGTTTTTTGGGTTGGCCGTAAATGGGTTGGTGGCAAAGGCCAACATCAAGCAAAACAACAAGGCGCAAGAAGGCGATGTATTGTTGCTCACCAAACCCTTGGGCATTGGCATTTTATCTACAGCGCAAAAGCGGGGCTTGTTGCAACCAGCACATTATGACTTGCTGTTGCAAACCATTACCCAACTCAACCAGGCGGGGATGGCTTTGGGAAAAATAGACGCAGTACATGCTATGACCGATGTAACGGGTTTTGGATTGCTGGGCCATTTGATAGAAATGTGTGAAGGCAGCCACCTTGGTGCAACGATACAGTACCAACAGCTGTCAGTATTGGAAGGTGTGCCAGCATACCTGCAGCAAAATGCAGTGCCCGATGCTACCTATCGCAACTGGAATGCCTACAGCACACAGGTAAAATTTGAACCCGGTGTAAATGTGATGGAGGCATTCAAGCTGCTGCCCGATCCGCAAACCAATGGCGGTTTGCTGATAGCAGTAGCACCCGATGCGGTAGCACAAGTACAGGAAGTATTAACTGCAAACGGCTTAGCTGCTGCAGTGTTGCAACCCATAGGTGAGCTTACTGCTGCAGGTGAAAAACGAATAGTTGTACAACCATAAAATGAATGGCTATGATGAAGAAAGGTTTGTTGATTGTTACGATGGTTTTTTGTGCTGCTTCAGTTACATGGGCACAATGGAAACCCGTAGGTATTGAAGCCGCCTTTGCACCATCTATCGGTATTCACGCCTACGAAACCAACAACAAACTCATCTTCGACAGAAGGCAGGGCAATGGTACCATCTCATTTTCTATGCACTTGCCGGCGATGATTGAATGGAGCAATGGCAGCCGCCACCGCTTGTACACGGGGCTTGGTTTGCGCTACGATGCTTTTTCTATGAACAGCTCCAATTTGGGTGATGCTTTTTTATCCATACTCATCATTCCGTTTGGTGGTCGGCCGCTGCCCGATACTTTTCGTATCAGTAGTGTGAGTAATAACGTGCTGGCATTAACGATGCCGCTGGCTTACGATTTTAACCTCAATAAAAATCCGAAAACGGCCATACAATTTCATGTGCGGGCCTTACTGGCACCGGGTATTGCTATACACAAGCGTAGCCATGCCGATCCCATTGGTGTGCCGGGCAGTAGCGGTGCACCCACTGTAGCCGAACTACGCATGTTGGAAAATGAATACGAAAAGGAATTGAAAACCTTCAGCTGCCTGTTTGCTCCGGAAATCAACATGACGATTCCTATCATCAAACAAAAGTTCGGTATTAGCATGGGGCTGCAGCCTTTTGCTGTAGACCTGGCTTCTCCGTTTGCCAATTTTTACAACGGGGCTTTGCAGTTTAGAGGCAGCACCAATCTTTACTATCGTTGGAAATAATTACGCCAGCAACGCATCTATACGTGCTGCCAGCGTACGGTCTTTATCCGTTACCACATTGCCCGCATCGTGGGTGCTGAGCCAAATTTCTACCGTGTTCCATACATTGGTCCACAGTGGATGATGATCCATTTTTTCTGCTTCAATAGCCACACGGGTCATAAAGGCGAAGGCTTCACTAAAGTTGGCAAATTGAAATTTGCGGTAGAGTTGATGGTTGGTTTCTTGCCACATACGCTAGTGTGTTGAGGGAAAAGGTTATTGCAGCAGTTGCAGTTTGTTTTTAAACTTATCGTTATTGAGCAAGGTCACCAATTGTACCTGATTTACTTTTCGGAGTTCAGTTCCCAGCAATTCTAAAAATCCTGCGTTGTTGCTTTCATTGATTACCAACCATAAAAAATCGGTGTGTTTCAATTCAGGTAGTAAATACTCACCGTCCGATTTGTTGGAATAGATAAAATGCCTCGCTGCCAAAAATTGTTCGTTGTATTCGTAAAGTGGAAAATTGAATTTCTTAGTTTTTTTATCTACAGTAATGTCTGTGTCTGTTTGAAGTCGAAAGTCGTAGCCAAAATGATTGTTGATGAGCCACACAAATTTATGTGGCGACACGGGGCATTGAATGCCGAATAGCCGGGCGTGTTCGAAAAAGTCTTCCGCAACCTGGTCGTTATCTAAAATCAGCTTAGCCACAGCGAAAAGGTATTAAAAACTAATGGCAAACTCTTTAATCTCACTGCCCCGCTTGATGGTTACCGTGGTTTGCTGTCCTTTATCAAAACGGTTTAGGGCTTGCATGTATGTTTCTACACTGGTAATGAGGTGCTCACCCAACTGAATAATCACATCACCTGCTTGCACACCTGCTTTTTGTGCCGGTCTTCCATCTATAATGCCATCGGCTTTTACTCCTTGTCCGCTAAAAGTATAGTCGGGCATAATGCCGATAGAAACCTTGAAACGGCCACCACCCATTTGTTGTTCTTTGGTTTTGGTAAATGCCAGTTTTTCTGCCACTGGTGTATTATCAATGATGCGGCTGATGTATTGTACAATATGGCGCATACCACTATAGTTAATCAAATGCGCATCGTCGCTGGGCTTATGGTAATCGGTATGCAATCCGGTAAAGAAAAACAGCACAGGCAGATCTTTGCGATAGAAAGAAGTATGATCGCTGGGGCCGGTGCCGCTGCTGTCTATCTTGATGCTGAAATCTGTTTGCTCATTCATTTTTAAAACTGATGACCAGGCAGGCGAAGTACCAATACCACCAATGGTGAGCACTTTGCTTTCGGGGTTGAGGCGGCCCACCATGTCCATGTTTATCATGTAATTCACCTGCTTAAAATCGACCAACGGATGCTCGGTGTAAAATTTACTTCCGTACAGGCCAAGTTCTTCGCCACTAAAGTGCAGCAGCAAATAGTTGAATGATTGATTAGGTTTTTCTTTCAGCAAACGGGCCACTTCCATCAGGGCTGCCGTACCGCTGGCATTGTCATCGGCACCGTTGTGTATAGCGGCATCGCCGGTGTGGCGGCTGTTAGCATCTTCTCCATACCCCAGGTGATCGAGGTGTGCACCTAGTATAATGGTTTGTGCTGCATTGTTGTTGATGAACGCAGCTACATTGGTGCCATTTCTTTTTTGCTGAGTAAATACAGCTTTTGCTTTTACATGAAATGAAGCGTCGGTATCTATTTTGTATTTATGCACCGCCTCTTTTTGAATGTAAAACACAGGAATGGCTGCGGCATCGGAGCGGTCTTTGGCATTGTATTTAATTACTTCTTCACCTACTGCAGTGTTATATACCAGCAGCGCAGTAGCGCCAATTTTAGCAGCAGCTGTTGCTTTATCTCTAATGAGTTGCTCCGGCAGTAAGTGCGGATTGTTTTTGTTGGCTTCGAGGTCTTCTTTCAAATCGTACCACCAAGGGCTACCAATTTCTTGCAGGGCGGCAGCACTTTCTGCATCAATATTTTGTAAGCCACTCCATGGTAGCGGAAAAAAATCTACGCCTGCTTTCAGCACATGGTCATCCAACTGAAGCTGGCTGGCGTTGGGCGTTTTGCCCTCATCTACTACAAATGGCTGCAGGTAGCTGCCATTGTTGGCGCCGGCTATACCCAATTGTTTGTAGTAGTTTTCGATATATGCTACTGCTTTTGCCTCGCCGGTGGTACCGGTGCGGCGGCCTTCGAGGCTATCGCTGGCTAAAATGCCTACAAAGGTTTTGAGGTTATTTTCAATTTGTGTGTTGGCGGCGGCAATGGCCTTGCGTTGTTTTTTTGATTGCGCCTGCACTTGTACGGCAGCAAGCAATACAACTATGCAGGTAATAAGCCGGGCAAATCGGACAATTTTCATGATGAACATCCAGTGATTTTATTGATTGCAAATGTACAGTGGCGCAACTGCAGCTGCTATAGTGGTCTATTTTTTTCAAAACTTTGACTAAACAAGCGGCTTTCCTGTGTGTTTGGTTACAAGTCGGCTTCACCATTCGGTTAATTTTGCACCCTATGAAAATTTTTGGCGCAAAGCTGCTGCTGCTTTTGTGTGTAGGATTTGTTGCACAAGTAGCCTTAGCGCAAACCACACTCATTCGCGGCATTGTGAAAGACAGTCACAATGAAGAGCCCATCCCCTTCGCATCGGTCGAAGTGTATCCTGCCCGCAAAGGCGCAGTTACCGATTCGTTGGGTACATTCAGCATCGACATCACCGGCTTTGCAGCCGACTCGTTGTTTATAACCTATGTGGGCTACTTCCGCAAAGCATTGGCTATTGCGGAGCTCAATTTGAGTAAACCAATCATTGTCAATTTAGAAAGAGAGGTTTCGGGTGGAGTACTGGTAAAAACCAAGGCCAACTGGGGCCTCATTTTGTGGCGTAAAGTTGTGCGGCGCAAACCCTACAACGACCGAAGCCGCTTTAGCAACTTCAGCTACGAAGTACACAATAAACTAGAGCTCGACCTCAACAAGATAAATGCCGACAAGCTCAAAGAAATGAAGCTGCTGAAACCGTTTGCCTTTGTGCTCGATAATTTAGATACCACCGAAGACGGCCCGCCATTTTTGCCCATTTATCTGGCTGAAACCATCAGCGATTATTGGTACAGCAGCAATCCTAAACGCAGAAGAGAAGAAATAAAAGCCAGCAAAACCAACGGCATCGACAATGAAAGTGTAACCCGACAACTGGGTAGCATGTATCAGAATGTAAACGTGTACAACAACTTCATTCCGGTGTTTGATAAGCAGTTTGTAAGCCCGCTGAGTGATAATGGCGATGCGTATTACAACTACCGCATAGCCGATACGGTGATGCTCAATGGCAGGCGCTATTACCACTGGCTGTTTTCGCCAAAGCGCAAAGGCGAAAGCACTTTTGAAGGCGATGCCTGGATACACGATTCCACCTTTGCCGTGCAGCGTATCCAACTTCGTATTGATGCAACTTCTACTGTCAACTTTATAGAGAACCTGAGCATTTATCAGGACTACCGGCTTATCAATGATTCGGTGTGGTTTTTATCGAAAGATAAATTCATTGCCGATATATATCCCATTGGCAAAAACAAAAGCGGCATGAAGGGCCGCAAAACCACCACATACAGAAATGTGCTGGTAAATAATGATGCGGTACTGCAACAGCTGACCAAAAATACCTTGCCCGAACAGGTGATTGTATTGCCGGGTTCGGAAGCAAAAAACGAAGGTTTTTGGACCGATGCCCGACACGAAGAGCTTAACAAAAATGAGCTGGCCATTTACAAAATGATTGATACGCTGCAGCAAATGCCCATCTTCAAACAGTATTACAACACGGTGTCGTTTCTTACCACAGGTTACAAGCCCCTTGGCAATTTTGAAATAGGCCCGTGGTTTAACTGGATAAGCCTGAATGCCTGGGAGGGCCTGCGTACCCGCTTTGATTTGGGCACTACGCCGGGCTTCAATAAAAACATGTATCTGCACGGCTATCTGGCTTACGGCTTTGGCGATAAAAAACTCAAGGGCAAAGCGGAGATGTATTATTTCTTCGAAAAAAATCCGCGGAAGATGCTGCATGTATCTTACCTAAATGATTTGGACAACGGACAGAATTATTACGATGAAGTAAGCCTCGACAACATTTTTACACTGGCCATTCGCAAGCCCGATATTCCCATCAAGTTTATGCAGGTGGAGCGGCAGGAAATTGAATATTTTACCAGCAACGAAAAAGGTTGGTCGCTCAAACTGGAAGCCCGCCGCACCAAGTATGAACCGCTGAAAAACATTCCGCTGAAAAGTAATTTTACAGCTGGCAAAGGCGAAGCACTCAACAATTTTGAAACAACGGTAGCAGTTCGTTTTGCTTACCTCGAACGGTTTTTGAATGGCAATTACCTGCGTACCAGCCTTGGCAGCGATTATCCCATAGCCGAACTCCGTTATTCAAAAGGCTGGGCTGGTGTGCTCAACAGTAATTACGATTACCACAAACTCAATTTCAGGGTAAATGGTTTTCATAAAGTGGCCCCATTTGGCTCCATTGAATACTCGGGGTATGTGGGCAAAGTATTTGGCACCCTTCCTTACATGCTGCTGGATGTAGCGCCGGGCAATGAGATTTATTATTACAACAAATATGCCTTCAACCTCATGAATCGTTTTGAATACATCAACGATCAGTATGCGGGGTTGGGCTTTGAGCAAAACTTTGGCAGCGGCTTGTTTAAGTACATTGGCTTTACCCGAAAAATGAAACTGCGCCAGTTTTGGAACATCAAAACTTTGTGGGGCAGTTTGAGCGATGCTAACCGCCAGCTCAATTTTGTGCAGGGCCATCCTTTTCAGGAGCTGCAAGGAAAAACCTATGCAGAGGTGGGCACGGGTGTCGACAATATTTTTAAAGTGCTGCGCCTCGATTTAGTGTGGCGAGTGGCACCAACACCATTGCCACAAAACCGTACCAGCCGGTTTGGGGTTTTTGGCAGTTTCAGGCTGGCGTTTTAAGCGCCATCGGCTTACGGTGGCATTCGGTTACATTACAGCAGGGTTAACAACAAAACCATTAGTTTAGCAATCTTAAAATTGAAGTGATTATGTCTTTATTCAAATCGGGTAATCCCACTCTGGGCGAAAAATCTTTTCAGGGCTTGTCTATTGCCGGCTCCGGCGGTGGTGCCATGACGGCCCGTGGCACTATGAACAAGCTTGGCTTTATGCTGCTGCTCTTATTGGGTGCCGCATTATTTACCTGGAATGCCTTTTACAAACAGCAAAGCGTAACCACTTACTTGTGGGTAGGAGCTATTGGCGGTTTGGTATTGGCACTGGTTATGACGTTTAAAAAAGAATGGTCGCCATACCTGGCACCGGCATACGCTATACTCGAAGGCCTGTTTATTGGCGCCATATCTGCCATGTACAATTTTGCTTTTTCAGAAAACATGCCCAACATTATAACCAACGCTGTAGGCCTCACCATGGGCACTGCATTGGCTATGTTTTTGCTGTACAATTTCCGCATCATCAAAGCCACAGAGCGTTTCAGGTCTATCATTTTTACTGCTACTGCCGGCATTGCTATTTTTTACCTTATTGTAATGGTAGTACGCATGTTTGGTGTAGAAGTAGCCTTCATGCATAATAGCTCTATGTTGGGCATTGGCATCAGCCTGTTTGTGGTAGCCATTGCTGCGCTGAACCTCATCCTCGATTTCGACATGATTGAACAAGGAGCTGCACAAGGCGCACCCAAGTACATGGAGTGGTACGGTGCATTTGGTTTGATAGTAACGTTGGTTTGGTTGTACCTCGAAATCCTGCGTTTACTGAGTCGCTTCAGCAGCAGAGATTAAGAAAAAAATAAGTCCCATTTAAAAAAAACGGTCGCTCTACATGAGCGACCGTTTTTGTATACAGTGAATATGTAGCAACTTATTGGTTGATGATGATGCGCTGACCGCCGCCGCCACCGCCTGGAGGACGCATGCCCTGAAACTGCTGTTGCATCATTTTCATGTATTCCTGACGGGTAATTTTTTTACCTGAAGTGGGTGTTTTCACATTTGCTTTTGCTTGTGTGTTTACACTCAATGCCGTGTAGGTAATGGTACCTTCATCTACCACTACTTTCAATATTAAACCGGGCAGGCCAAAGTAATTATCGGGGCCGGCGCTGGTTTCAATATCCTGTGTAAACCAGGCTTCTACTTTTTGCTCAGCAGGTATGTTGAAACGGCGCTGCTGATTGCCGGCTTGTGCACTATCGCCACCGGGGCGCTGTTGCCCGGCACCTGCGGGCCGCATACCGCCCATGCCAAAGGCACTGGTTACTGTAGTGGCTTTGTAGCACAGGTACCCGTTAATGGTCATGGTATCTTGCTCCAGCTTCCACTTCATGGGGCGAAGCGTATCGTCAATCAAATATTTTTTTGGCCCCAGCTCACGGCTTTCTACAATCAGTTCTTTATCGTAGTCGCGAAAAGTTTCATCGTTGGGGTTGCCGCCACCAAAGCGAAACATCATACCACCACGCATGCCACCGCCACCTGCACCATCGCCGGTAGGTAGTTCGTTGGTTGGCTCTACCACATTTTTATACAGCGATTGAGTGGTGTTAAAACTCAGCTCCATTTTGCTGGTCTGAAATTCGGGTATCATGGCCCGCATTTGCTCGGCTTCTGGTGGCAGGCGTTTGTGCATGTTTATTTTTCTTTCATAAATCACTGTGCCTTCTTTTACCTGTGCCGTGGCCGATACCGACACAGCCAGTAAGGCAATGCCTATCCAATTACATTTCATAGAATCAATTTTTACCAAAGCTACAGGGCTGCCCCGCACAAACGGGTTAAGAGTGATGAGTGCGTAGTTAATTTAGGTTAAAGGAATGTGCAGCAGGATAACCGGGCGAAATACATTTGAATGACTTAACCTTTTATCAATTGACGCAACAACGAAAAATACGCACTGCCGGCTGGCTGATGGTACTCAGCATTGTACTGCTGGTATTGTTTCAGGGGTATTGGCTACGCAAAACCTACCGCGACGAATACCAGAGTCTGCGCAGGGAGCTGGGTATTGTGCTTCGGGAAACTTCGGTGCGGAGACAACTGCAGTTTTTGTCGAACGATTCAACGCGAAGCAGATTTGTGTTTGCCGACTCCGGCAGCAAAGAACGACGGGCCATTTTTGTTACCGATACTGTGTTGGGTAAAAAAAATGATGGACAAATTCAGGTAAGCATCAACATACCGCCACCCGATACGGGCCGCCGTACAGGTGGGGTACGTATGGTAGCGTTGGATGCGGAGCGGAGAAATGATAACCGCGATGATCTGTCGAAGCTCGTAGTACAGGCCCCTTTTTTTGGAACAGAAAAAGACTTACCGGCTTTGCAAAAATCTTACAGCAAAGCGTTGGATGAAAATGATTTGACTTTTCCATTCAGCATTCGTTTGCTCTCGGCCAAAGAACAACAGCGTCGGGAAAATGACCCCTCGCCTGGTATGCGGCGTGGGCCTTCTATACCGGGAATGAAAATTGTAGCCGCCAGCTTCGACAGTGTTTTTTGGATGGTTATTCCCAAAATGATGTGGCCTATCTTTTTTTCACTGGCCATGCTTGGCATTACCATTACTGCATTTCTGTTTTTGTACAAAAGCTTGAAAACACAACAACGGCTGGCCTTGCTGAAAAACGATTTTATCAGCAACATGACGCATGAGTTGAAAACGCCGATAGCCACCGTAGGTGTAGCCATCGAAGCATTGAAAAGTTTTCATGCACTCAACGATCCGAAACGTACACAGGAATACCTTGATATATCGGCAGGCGAACTGCAACGGCTTAACCTACTGGTAGATAAAGTGCTGCGGGTATCGATGTTTGAGCAAGACAAAATGGAGCTGCAACAAACAGTAACAGACCTGACTGCGCTGGCACAACAGGTAGTGAGCAGCATGCGGTTGCAATTGGAAAAAGCACATGCACATTGTGAGCTGCATGCCGCACCTGCAGTTATGGTAAAAGCAGATGCACTGCACCTGCAAAGTGTGCTGTACAACCTGCTGGATAATGCGCTTAAATACAGTGGCGATCATCCTTCTATCGACATTCACATAACGCAAACCGACGGCCGTGTGCAGCTACGTGTAAGCGATAAAGGCGAGGGGATACCTGCAGAGTATAGCGATAAAGTATTCGATAAATTCTTTCGGGTGCCGCATGGCGATACGCACAACATTAAAGGCTATGGCCTTGGCCTGAGCTATGTAGCCGAAGTGATAAAAAAACATGGCGGTAGCATTCGGGTAGAGCCGGTGCAACCACACGGAGCTTGTTTTGTGATTGAACTGCAGTCGGCGTAAATTCATACCATGATGCCAACCATTTTATATGTAGAAGATGAAGTGTTTCTGGGCAAGATTGTAAAGGAAACACTCGAGAGCCGCGGCTATGCCGTGGTGATGGAAGACGATGGTGCCAAAGTAATGCAGGCTTATCTAAAAGCTCAGCCCGCTATTTGTGTGCTGGATGTAATGCTACCCAACAAAGACGGATTTACGCTGGCACGGGAAATACGCCAGCAAAATGCCACCGTGCCTATTTTGTTTTTAACGGCCAAAACCCAAACCGAAGATGTAGTAAAAGGTTTTGGCGAAGGTGGCAATGATTATTTGCGCAAGCCCTTCAGCATGGAAGAACTGATAGCGAGAATCAACAACCTGTTGCAATTGACAGGCCAGCAGCAAACAGAAAAAGCAGATGCTGATACCATTGCTATTGGTCAGTATCAATTCAACAAACCTAGGCAGGTATTACACTTTCAGCAGGAAGAACGTAAACTATCGTACCGCGAAAGTGAGTTGCTGTTGTACTTGTTTGAGCATCGCAACCACATCATCGAACGACGGGATTTGCTCAATGCCATCTGGGGAAACGACAGCATTTTCAACAGCCGTAATCTGGATGTGTACATCACCAAAATCCGTAGCTATCTCAAAGACGATCCTGCATTGGAAATACTCACCATAAAAGGTGTGGGCTACCGGTTTGTAACGTAAGTGTAAGCACGTTAGGTTATTGTTGTATTAGAATGCCCTGACGGATTGGGCGGTTGCTTTTTAGTTGCGAGTTTTTCATTTTTACCTGCCCCTTTCCAGAGTTGCCATCCACAATTCCGCCAACGGTGCAGCGGTCAAGTTCAAGTGTATAGTCGGCGCCTTTGTCACTCAGATAAATCATATCAAACTGCGAATTGTCTGCCACCACTTTTCCACCGGGCCGCATGATAAGATCTTTAAACCTACTGTTTTTAATGAGTAGTTCGCCTTTGCCGCCGCTCCAAATATCTCCGGTACAGTTTTCAATTATTCCGGAAAACATAATGCCATTTCCGCTATTGTAAAAAGTGCAATTGATGGCCGAAACCTTTGGTACTTGAACACCGGCTGTTGTATAGGGCGCTAGTTGACTGTTGCTGATTTGAATATATCCGGATTTAGGATTCACCATTTCCCAAGCAGCCTTACTTGGAGCAGACACCTTGTTCATTTCTAAGTAACGGGCGGTGTAATAAAACTGCTCATTGCCACCACTAAAATGATGCATGGCCAGCTTGCCCGCTTTTACACTCACCACACTATCAAAACGTAGGCTCACGTTGGGATGAATATAGAGGTTGTGTGATTCGGCAGTGCTCATTTGTACATTGCGCATATGCAAATATTTGCAGGGCCCGTCTTGCGAAAACACAGCAATGGCAATGTACCGTACATTGAAGGTGCTGTTGAGAATAGTAGTGCCGCTCCACGCCAATACACTGTCTTGTTTTTCGTCGTACAAGCCACCGCGGCTGCTGTTGTAGCCATACTGCCCACCGTTGATGTGCACATCATCCAGTGTATTCGTCCACACCAGTTTGGGTTGAATGTTCGATAAAAAAGCACTTGCCTCTGCATGCGATTGTTGCACTGTAAAATGACTGAAATGATGTACACCACTACCTACCACAAACAGCTGCTTGTGCTTATTGTAAATAGTAACGCCAGTGCCCTTTAAGGTAAGGTTGCCTTCAATGATTACAGGTTCGGGCGGTGTTACATCTTTATCTACAATAGCCACCGCATTTTGCCGGATGGCCTGCTGTATAAACTGCGTAAACGAACCCCGGTAGTTGCTCCAACGGATTTCACTTTGTGAAGAAGCTGTTGTAGCTTTTTTATTGCGCTGCGCCGCACAACCCAGCGTGGCCATCAAACCCAATAAAAAGAAAACCTGACGAATGCGAAGGAGAACCATCTGTTGAATATTTTGCATGAATGACAGCCACCTATCTTTACCAGAACTACCGTTGGCTGTTTGTTCAAAGTAAACAATCCTTCCATGAATTACGAATTGGTTTATCAAGTCGTTAACCTGCTGGCCCTTGTGGCATGGCTGTACCTGCTGCTCATGTATCGCCGGCCCGAAACGACTACTGTGCTGGCAGGCAGTGTAGTAGTAGCATTGTGTATTACGTATGTTGTTTGCTTGTATCAAAACCTCGGCCCAACCGATATGCAATCTTTTCAAACGCTGGCGGGCTTGCAGTCGTTGCAAGGCTCAGCAGGTGCGGTACTCACCGGTTGGATTCACTACCTCGCCTTCGATTTGCTGGCTGGTTTATGGATGGTGGGCAATGCGCAGCAGCATGCCGTTTCAAGATGGCAGTTGTCGCTGTGTTTGGTATTTACTTTCATGCTCGGTCCGGTGGGTGTATTGCTTTACTTTGTGGTGCGTTGGTGGCGTACCGGTCAGTATTGGTCGGCGCATACGGCGCAGTAAACAGCAGGTATGCAGGCAAAATCTCCCATTGGTATTTTCGATTCTGGTTATGGCGGGCTCACCGTGTTTAAAAGCATTGTGCAGCAACTGCCGCAGTACGATTACCTCTACCTCGGCGACAATGCCCGAAGCCCTTACGGCCCACGCAGTTTTGATACTGTGTACGAATACACCTGGCAGTGTGTACAGTGGTTTTTTGCACAAGGTTGTCCGTTGGTGATATTGGCTTGCAACACCGCCAGTGCCAAAGCATTGCGTACCATACAACAACAGGATTTGCCCAAAATGCCCGACTCCGGCAACCGTGTGCTCGGGGTAATAAGACCAACCACTGAAATCATCGGGCAGTTTTCGCAAACCGGAAAGGTGGGTATACTCGGTACAAAGGGTACTGTTACTTCCAACTCATACCCAATAGAAATTGAAAAGTTTTGGCCGCAGTTACAAGTATTTCAGCAGGCCTGCCCCATGTGGGTACCACTGGTAGAAAACAATGAACACAACAGTGCCGGTGCCGATTTTTTTGTGCAAGAATATTTGCAGCAACTGTTAGCTCAAGACGCAGCCATAGACACACTGCTGCTGGCTTGTACGCATTATCCTTTGCTGCAACAAAAAATACAACAATACGCACCAACCGGAACACGTATTGTATCGCAGGGCGATATTGTGGCCAATAGTCTGGTGGATTATTTACAACGGCATCCGCAGATGGAGCATCGTATTTCAAAGCATGCGCTGCGGCACTTTTACACTACCGACGATACCCGCAGTTTTGATGAACAAGCCTCTGTTTTTTACGGCACCGCCGTGCAATCGCAGCACGTAAGCTTGGTGTAAAACAGCATTAAGAAAATTGTACATCCATTTTCTGGCCGGGCCATTCGCCAAACAGTTCTGTTGTTTTTTGAAAACGGTGGGCAAAAATTTGCCGGAGCTGTGCTTTTACAAATAAGCCATGCGCTATATCGCCCAGCACCCACATTGGTAATTTGTAATGTACAATGTCCGTCATTTCTACACCACCATCTATGGGTGTAAAATGATGCTGATGATGCCACAGGCTGTAAGGGCCAAAGCGTTGCTCATCTACAAAAAAACGTTGGTCTTGTACATGGGTAATTTCGGTCATCCAGTAGAGCGGTATGCCCAGCACGGGGCTCACGGTGTATTCAATAATCTGGCCCGGATACATTCGCACCCCATGGTGTTTGCTGCGAATAACAAAGCCCAGGTTGGAAGGCGTAATGTCTTTCAGGTTGTCGGGTTTGCTAAAAAAATCCCATGCCTGCTCCAACGAGATAGGCATTTTTTGCACGGTTTTCAGTGAGTATACTTTAGACATGATAGCAATACAAACCAGCGATGCTGAATGTTGAACGCCCGGAAGAATAAACGGGTCATTTAACGCCCGTAAAACATTTTCACACTTTGCTGCAAGCCTTGGCATTGTGTACACCTGTAAGTTTGCAACCTGCATGAACAAAGCTTTTTCTTATTACAAATGGCTGCTGGTGCTGCCGACACTTGCGTGGTGGGCTACATTGGTGCCGGGTTGTGCCAATATTATACCACCTACGGGTGGGCCAAAAGATACACTGGCCCCTGTACTTATAAAGGCAACCCCCATCAACCAAAGCACCCGGTTTGATGGTACAAATATTACCCTTGAGTTTGATGAATACGTGCAACTCGATAACCTGCAACAAGAGTTAATTGTAAACCCGCCGTATGAACGCATGCCCGACATTTATGGCCGGCTGCGCCATGTGTATATTAAAATAAAAGATACTCTGCAGCCCAACACTACCTATAGTTTTCAGTTTGGCAATGCCTTAAAAGATGTAAACGAAGGGAACCCGCTGCGCAATTTTAAATATGTGTTTAGCACGGGCAGTTACATCGACAGCTTGCAGCTGAGCGGTATTGTAACGGACGCAGAAACGGGCTTGCCCGACAGCACTTTATCCATACTGTTGCACTCCGACCCGGATGACTCGGCAGTGGCCAAAATAAAGCCCCGCTTTGTAACCAAACCCAATGGAAAAGGTGAGTTTTTGTTTGAGCAACTGCCAGCCGGTAGCTTTTATCTTTTTGCACTGAAAGACGAAGGCCTGCGCCGCTACAGCAGCAACCGCACCAAGTTTGCGTTTCATGGTAGCCTTGTAACAACTGGCACCAATACTACACCCATAGCATTGCGGGCTTTTGAGGCAGAAAAAGAAGTACCGAAAAAAGCCACCCCTGCTGCCACAGATAACAACAACCGTAAGAAAGAAGACAAGCTGGTACAAGTAACAACTACTGCAAATGAAAATGCGCCACAAGATTTACTGACCAATTTGGAGTTTCGGTTTTCAAAACCCATTGCCACTATTGATAGCAGCAAATTACTATTGGCTGATACCAACGGCGTAGCCAAAACCAACTACCGCCTAACGCTAGATACTGCAGAAAACCGGGTGGTACTGAAATACCCCTGGAAGGAAGAAGAACACTTTTTTTTGCGCATAGGTCGTGGGTTTGTAACCGATACTTTAGGCAACATCAATACAAAAACCGATACGGTGCTGTTTAAAACCAAAAGCGAACGGGAATACGGTTCGCTGAAAATGAATTTTACCAACCTCGATCTTTCGTTGCACCCTGTGCTGCAGTGGGTAGAAGCCAACGCAGTTGTAAATACCACGGTGCTTACCAGCAATAAAGTATCCATTAAACTGTTTAAACCCGGGGAGTATGTGCTCCGTATTTTGTACGACGCCAATCAAAACGGCAAGTGGGATACCGGCGATTACTGGAAAAAAATGCAACCCGAAGTAGTGCTGGCCATTGAGCAAAAATTCAGTATCAAGGCCGGCTGGGAAAATGAGTTTGATATTGAGTTGTAGGCTTAAGGCCGAAGGCTGAAAGCGAAAGGCCAATCGCCAAGGTTAAGGTCAAGGAGTATGCAGTTTGTGGTTGGCAAGAACTCCGTGTTCTTCTGCTCTTACCTCCATTTCCTCTGTGGTAAAAGCTTTGTGCTTCTTGTGTAATCTTTGAGAGTTAGTGGTTCAAAAAAAATCCTCCATGTTCCGCTGTGCCCGCCTCCTTTCCCTCTGTGGTTAAAAACTTGCTATCAATTCAACTTATCTTGCGCCCCAATTCATGAACTTCTCTTCTACCTTATTAGAAAATGCAGTGGCCGAGTTTTCGAGGCTGCCGGGTATTGGCAAAAAAACAGCCCTGCGGCTGGTATTGCATTTACTAAAAACCGACCCCGCACAGGTAGACATGTTTGCCGAAACCATCAGCAAAATGCGGCGGGAAATTCAGTTTTGTCAGCAATGCCACAATGTAAGCGACCATGCCTTGTGTAACATTTGTGCTACACCTGCCCGCAAGCAAGAGTTGATTTGTGTAGTAGAAAGCATCCGCGATGTAATGGCCATAGAAGCCACGCAGCAATACAACGGTACCTACCATGTATTGGGCGGTGTTATTTCGCCACTCGATGGCATTGGGCCTGATCAGTTGAACATTGACACCCTCATACAACGGGCTACCAACAACCACGTCAGCGAAATCATTTTTGCCCTCAACCCCAACATACAGGGCGACACCAGTATTTATTTCATCCAGAAAAAACTGGCCCACTTGCCGGTTAAAGTCACCGCTATTTCGAGGGGCATTGCCTTTGGTGGCGAACTGGAATATGCCGATGAAATGACCTTGGCCCGCAGCCTGCAAAACCGCCTGCCGGTCGAAAACTTTGTTCGGCAGTAAGTTCCTGTTCGGGGCCGTTTTTTCCCTGTTGGGCAAAACAGCCACAGTTACTTACAGTAAATCTGTTGCGCCTATTATCAACACGGCCTGCCTTGGTTGCCATAGCAGTGCCCTTGCCAGTGGTGGTTACAACTTCTCTACACATGCCGGTGTAAAAGCTGCTGTTACCAACGGTCGGCTCATGGGTTCCATCAATTACCTCACTGGCTTTTCAGCCATGCCACAGGGCTACAAGCTCATCAGTTGCCAGCTGGCCACAATAAAAAAATGGGTGGCTGCCGGCGCCCTCAACAACTAAACGATAGCGTATTTATGAAGTATAAATCTTTAATGTTCCTGATGATGGGGTTGGTTGCACTTTTCCTGCCATCTTGCTACTACGATTAGGCAGATATTGTATATCCTCCGGCTACTGCCTGCGATACAACAGGTGCTACTTTCAGCGCCAAAGTATTGCCCCTGTGTACCTGCTTTTGCCCGTATCTCTTCTATACTTTTTTCAAGTCTGAATTGCCCCCGACAATGAAACACATATTGTTAGCTGCTGCTGTATTGCTTACTGCACCTGTATTTGCTCAAGATGTAGACCTGGATAAACTGCTGGAGCAGGAAACTAAAAAGGAAGAAAAGAAAGGACCAGAAGTGGTGTTGGCAACAATTAAAACCACCCGTATTTCCAACGGTCACAGTGTAGAATCATTGCCCGCTGGTGTTCTCGATTTTAAAATTCAACACCGCATTGGTAAGCTCAATAGTGGCATTAAAGAAATGTTCGGTCTCGATCAGGCTTTTATTCGTTTAGGTCTCGATTATGGCATTACTGATAAATTGATGGTGGGCATTGGCCGCACCAGTTATCAAAAGCAACTCGATGGATTTGTGAAGTACAAATTTTTGGAGCAAAAATCTTCGGGCATGCCCGTATCTGTGGCCGTGGTAGTAGCGGGCATGATTCGTACGGATGACTATGCCGCCTCGCTGCCGTACAAACCCAACTTTACCGACCGTATGGCATACACCATGCAACTGTTAGTGGCCCGTAAGTTTACCGAAGGTTTGTCGCTGCAGTTGATGCCTACATTTACGCACTACAATATTGTGCCTACATCTACCGATCCCAACGATATTATTTCACTCGGTGCCGGTGGCCGCTTTAAGCTCACCAAGAGCACCAGCCTCAATGTAGAATACTACTACAACCTGAGCGACTACAAATTTGCCAATACCCGCAACTCACTGGCCATTGGTTTTGATATTGAAACTGGTGGTCACGTTTTCCAATTGATTTTTACCAACGGACAAGGGATTGCTGAAAAGCCCTTCCTGACTGAAACCACCGGCAACTTTTTCGGTGATGATACTCATTTTGGTTTCAACATCAGCCGGGTATTTCAAATTGGCGGCAAAAAGAAATCGAAGCCCCCAAAATGGTAACCTAACTTATAAAACCGTTGTCGCAAGGCAGCGGTTTTCCGTTTTTAGCAAACCCGCCCATTCAGCATTTTGCAATACCTTTGCCATCCGGCAGGCGGATTTGTTTATTGTTCGGCCTGCTGGGTAAGTAGTTTGTTATGCTGAGCTTGTCGAAGCACCACAAACGAAACAGCATCTTCACCGAACTAATAAACGATGTGTACTTCCACTCCGGATTTTCCCTCGTTTATAGTTCAGCATTTTAATACTGTGGTCACAAGCAGTGGTACTACTTTACAGCACCGGTTGTGTCTCCCGATAGCTATCGGGACACTTCAGCTGCAGTGCAAACCTGAACATACTATGAGCAACATACGCGAAGAACTCAGCAAACGCATTTTAGTCATTGATGGCGCCATGGGCACCATGATACAGCGTCACAAACTCGAAGAAGCCGACTATCGCGGCGAACGTTTCAAAGATTGGCCCAGCGATCTCAAAGGCAACAACGACCTGTTGTGCCTTACGCAGCCGCACATCATTGTGGGCATTCACAAGCAATACCTGCAGGCCGGCGCCGATATTATTGAAACCAACACCTTCAACTGCCAGGTGGTATCACTCGCCGATTACGGCATGGAAAGCCTTGCACATGAGCTCAACGTAGCCGCTGCCCAATGTGCCCGCCAGGCCATTGAAGAGTACCGTGCCGAAACCGGCGACACCACGCCCAAATTTGTAGCCGGCGCCATTGGCCCCATGAACAAAACCTTATCGCTCAGCCCCGATGTGAACAACCCCGGCTACCGGGCCCTCAGGTTCGACGAAGCCATGGAAGCCTATTACACACAGGTGCAGGCATTGGTAGAAGGCGGCGTAGACCTGCTCCTCATCGAAACCATTTTTGATACCCTTAATGCCAAGGCGGCTATTGTAGCGGTGAAAAAATATTTCCGCGACAGCGGTAAGCCCGAGCTGCCCATCAGCATCAGCGGTACCATTACCGATGCCAGCGGCCGCACCCTGAGTGGTCAAACGCTGGAAGCTTTTTACACCAGTGTGGCGCATGCCCGTCCGCTGAGTGTGGGCCTCAACTGTGCCCTGGGGGCGCAGGAAATGCGCAGCCACATCGAAGAACTGAGCCAGATTGCCAGCTGCTTCACCAGTGCTTACCCCAACGCCGGCCTGCCCAACGCCATGGGTGAGTACGACGAACAACCACACGAAACGGCTCACTTTATAGAAGAGTGGGCCAAAGAAGGGTATGTAAACATTGTAGGCGGTTGCTGCGGCACCACACCCGACCACATCCGCCACATTGCCCAGCACGTCAAAAGCCTGAAGCCGAGAGAAGTGCCGGTAGTGGAGAAGGCTTTGTAACCATAAAGACATTTAACCACAGAGGCAACTGAGGTTCACACAGAGTCACACAAAGTATTTACATGGAATTCATCAATCAGCTAACAGAAGAAATATTGGGTTGTGCATTTAAAGTACACACAGCATTAGGGCCAGGTTTGTTGGAATCAAGTTATAAAGAGTGCTTGTATTACGAGTTAAACAAAGCAGGTCTTTATACTGAAAAGGAAAAAGGACTACCGCTGATGTATGAATCTGTGAAACTGGATGTAGGATACAGACTAGATCTTTTGGTTGAAAACAAAGTTGTAATAGAAACAAAAGCTGTAGAAGCATTAACGGATGTTCATGTTGCGCAAGTCATCACTTACCTGAAACTTTCTGGTTGTAAGGTTGGTCTCCTGCTCAACTTTCATTGTAAACATTTAAAAGATGGAATCAAACGAATTGTGTATTAAGATTTGCTCTGCGCAACTCTGTGCCAACCTCTGATTCCTCTGTGGTAAAAAACATGACTGTCATCAAACCATACCTCCGCTTAGCCGGCCTCGAACCTTTGGTGGTTCGGCCCGAAACGAACTTTGTAAACGTTGGTGAAAGAACCAATGTAACGGGTTCCAAAATGTTTGCCCGTCTCATACGGGAAAACAAATACGAAGAAGCCCTGAGCGTAGCCCGCCAGCAGGTAGAAAACGGTGCCCAAATCATCGACGTAAACATGGACGATGCCCTGCTCGATGGGGTACAGGCCATGGTTACTTTCCTCAACCTGTTGCAAAGCGAACCCGACATAGCCCGCATTCCCGTCATGATCGATTCTTCTAAGTTTGAGATTATTGAAGCGGGTTTGAAATGCGTACAAGGCAAGTGCATCGTCAACTCTATTTCGATGAAGGAAGGCGAAGCCAAGTTCATAGAGCAGGCATACATCTGCCGCGACTATGGCGCTGCGGTGATTGTAATGGCATTCGACGAAGTGGGCCAGGCTGATACCGAAGACCGCAAAGTGGAAATCTGCCACCGGGCGTATAAAATTCTCACTGAGCAAGTGGGCTTCGATCCGCAGGACATCATTTTCGACCCCAACATTTTTGCCGTAGCCACCGGCCTCGAAGAGCACAACAACTATGGGGTTGATTTCATCAATGCTACCCGCCGCATCAAACAGTTGATGCCTTTGACCAAAGTAAGTGGTGGTGTGAGCAACCTGTCGTTTTCTTTCCGTGGCAACGATCACGTTCGTGAAGCGATGCACAGTGTGTTCTTGTATCATGCCATTAAAGCCGGCATGGATATGGGCATTGTAAACGCCGGCCAGCTGGTGGTGTACGATGAAATAGAACCAACGCTCAGAGATTTATGCGAAGATGTCATCCTGAACCGCAACAACGACAACAACGAAGCCACCGAAAAACTTATTGCTTTTGCCGAAACAGTAAAAGCAAAAGGCAAGGAAGTAAAGAAAGATGAAACCTGGCGCCTGGCTCCTGTGGCCGAAAGATTGAAGCATGCACTCGTAAACGGCATCACCGATTATGTGGATGCGGATACAGAAGAAGCCCGCCAACTGCTGCCCCGTCCGCTGGATGTAATTGAAGGCCCGCTGATGGATGGCATGAATGTGGTAGGCGACTTGTTTGGGGCTGGCAAAATGTTTTTGCCACAGGTGGTAAAGAGTGCCCGTGTGATGAAGAAAAGCGTGGCCTACCTCACGCCTTTTATTGAAGCAGAAAAAGCAGACAACGCCGATACTTCTGCGGTGGCCACCATTTTGTTGGCTACTGTAAAAGGGGATGTGCACGACATCGGTAAAAACATAGTAGGTGTAGTACTGGCATGTAACGGTTATCGCATTGTTGATTTGGGTGTGATGGTGCCTACCGATAAAATATTGGATGAAGCACAAAAAGTGGGTGCCGATATCATTGGCTTGTCGGGGTTGATTACGCCATCGCTGGATGAAATGGTACACGTAGCCCACGAAATGAAACGCCGGGGAATGAAGCAGCCGCTGCTCATTGGTGGCGCTACCACCAGCCGCATGCACACTGCTGTAAAAATTGCCCCGCAGTACGACAATGGTGTAATTCATGTGTTGGATGCCAGCCGCAGTGTAACCGTTGCGGGCAGCCTGCTCAACAACGATACCAAATCTGGATTTTTGAATACCCTGCGCAATGAATATGATAAACTCGCTGAGAGCTTTCATGCCAAAAAAGTGGTGAAGAATTATTTGCCACTGGCTGCAGCGCAGCAAAACAAAGTGGCCATCAACTGGGAAGGCTACACACCACCTACTCCAGCATTTACTGGCACTAAAACAATTACAGATATCACGGTTGAAACACTTCGTCCGTACATCGATTGGAAACCGTTTTTCATAGCTTGGGAAATGCATGGTAACTTCCCCGAAATACTGACGGATAAAGTAGTGGGTACTGAAGCCACCAAGTTGTACAACGATGCCAATGCATTGCTAGATAAAGTAGCAGCAGAACAATGGCTCACACCTAAAGGAGTGGTTGGTTTTTGGCCGGCTATCAACGAAGGCGATGATGTGTTGCTGCAGCACAACAATCAAACCACCAAGCTCAACTTCCTGCGCCAACAGGCACAAAAAGCAGCAGGCCAGCCAAACTTTTCATTGGCGGATTATATTTCTCAAGAACCCGGAGATCATATCGGTGCTTTCGCAGTAACCATTCATGGCCTTGAACAATGGATCAAAAAATTTGAAGCCGAACACGACGATTACAACAAGATTATGCTGCAGGCACTGGCCGACCGTTTGGCAGAAGCATTTGCTGAATACCTGCACGAAAAAGTAAGGAAAGAATACTGGGGCTACCAGCAGCAAGAAAGCCTGAGCAATGAGGAATTGATTAAAGAAGAGTACGTGGGTATTCGCCCTGCGCCAGGCTATCCGGCCTGCCCCGATCATACAGAAAAATACAAGCTGTTTGCATTGCTCAATGCAGGAGAAGCCACGGGCATTACCCTCACCGAAAGCATGGCGATGTATCCGGCATCATCGGTGTGTGGTTGGTATTTCAGCCATCCGCAAAGCCAGTACTTCGGCATTGGCAAAATACAACGCGACCAACTGGAAGACTATGCCAAACGAAAAGGTGAACCGATTGAGTACGCAGAAAAATGGCTTCGTCCAGTGCTGGAATAATAAAAAGCCGCTTCATCATCGAAGCGGCTTTTTTATTAGAACACAAATCAGCACACGTTATTCTATTTCTTCTTCATCCAACTCTTCTTCCAGTTCATCGGCCTCTTTGCCACGGCGCAGTTTTACCACAGGCTTGTCGTTGGTGCCGGTAATGGTCATGGGTATACCAATGATGCCGAAAGGTGGCAGGCCCAATCGAAACTTCAGGTTCATGCGGCCATCTAGCGACACCTGTCCTTCGAAGCGTGGCCGAAAGCCAAACACTTTCATTTTGGTGCGTTCGATGGTCATGATGTTGTTGGCAATGCTGCTCTTGATGACCACTGCTTTGATATTACCCTGACTCAAACTATCCTTACCCGTTTTTTTGCTGATGGCACCCAATATCTTTTGGCCTTTTACTTTCACATTTTCCAGCTTGAGGTAGCCACTGCCTTTGAGGCTCGGCATCACCGGGTACATGGTTTCGTTTAAACGGCCATCGAGTGCATAATCGAGAGATACCTGGCCCTGCACACCCTGCGCCGCACTGGCCATTTCCCGAAAGAGTGGTATTTCGTCGTAAGCTTTTTTTACATCAAAAGAATCGGCTTTAAGCTTGACAGCAAACAAGGCGCTTTTAGTGTGCTGCGGTGAGTAGTTGCCTTCCATTTGCACATTGGCACCGGCAATGCTAAAGCGGGTTTGCCGCATATCGAGCTTGCCTTGCTGCAGTTGCAATTGCCCGCCAAAGTTGCGGATGGTAGATTGGCCGTACACAATTTCATCTACCACAGCGTCGAAGCTAAGCTGCAGGTTGCGGGGCAACAAAACTACACCCGTGCTGGCTGTGGTGCTATCTGCTGCAGCACTGCTGTCGGCTGGCATCAGCTCCATAAAATCATCAACCACCAATTTCTTACTGCGTACACTCAGCTTGCCGGTAAGCGGACTACCCTGCAAATAGTAACCAATAAAATTGCTGGCATATCCCGTGAGCATCATACTGTTGCCACGGTATTGTATTTGTGTATTGCTGAGCCAGGCTTTTTCTCTATCGAAACGAAGTGATGCGGTTGGTACTTCAAACGGATAGGGGTAATCGCGGCTGCGCAATTGCCAGTTGATGGCTTCCAATGTGCCCTTGTTGTTAAGTGCCTGATAGCGGCCTTCCATCAAATCTGCTTGTGTGCCTTGCAACGCAAGATCAGCTTTCAGCATGCCCTTAAAACCATAGTCGGGAATAGCAAATACCTGATACAACCTGCCGAGGTTAAGCGTTCCTTTGGCTGCAATATTATAGGCTACATTGTTGAGGTTGCGTAAATCTGCAGTGAGTGAAAAAGGCTGCTGTTCAAACTGAAAAGAAACCGGTTTCAGTTGAATGTGTAAATCGTTGTAGGTGCCGCTTTGTCCATTAATCGCAACATCTAAATCCAAATTAGAAACGGGCTGTGGGTAGTAGCTGGTTTGTACAAAACCATTGCGGAGCGTAATGCTGGCATTGGTGGGTGGAAACAGTTGATTGTCGCCATCAAAACGGCCATTGATATTGGCCCGCATATTCAGCAGCCCTTTTAATTCCATATTACTAAGGCCCAATGCCTGATCCAGCAACGACAAATCCAGTTGGCTGTTGAGCTTCCCCTTCACCATGGGCTTATGAACGCCCTTGCTGCTGAGGGTGAAAAAAGTAGGGCTTCCTTTCAGCAAAAATTTCAACGAGTCGATACGCAGCTCCATGCTGTCTGCATTCAGCGAGGGCATGCTGAAATCGATGCCGGTATAAAAATGTTCTAGCGGGGCAGGTGCTGCTTTGTGTTGTATCAGTCCGTCATTCACCCACATGTGCATGTGCAGGTTGGGTGCCAGGTGTTGCGCTGCCCGGTATTTGCCTTCTAAATCCAGTTTGATTTGTGAGCGGCCTTTGAATGTAGTGCTGGCAAACCATTCGTTATACTCCGGCGGCAAGGCAGAAAAGATGTTGCCAAAATCGGTAGTGCCCGATATCACATGCATGTCAATATCGTAGCCATCATCTACAATGGTTAAGCTACCCGAAAAATCGACCGGCAGTTTGTTGATGAGAATATCGTTTTTGGCAAAACGGAAACTCAGCGATGAGGTATTGATGCCGGTAATGAGTTCTGCCCGTAGCTGCTTGCGTTGTATATACGGTGTGCCGTCGTATATAAAATCCACACTATCTGCCTGCAATTCAGATTCCAAATCAAACTGGCTGTAGTTAAGGTCGCCCTTGCCTTCATAGTTGAGGCCATCCATTTGAAGCAACATGGGCAATGACTGATCGTTGTAGCGCAGGCTACTGTTGCTGATTACAATGCCTTCAATATTGAGGTGTGCCGAAGCGCTGTCGCCGGTATTGACGGCAGCAGTGGTATCGCTTTTGTAAATGTTATAATTGGCGTTGCCTTCTTTGTCAACCAAAATATTGAACCTCGAAGCATCTACATAAAACTTGTTGACTTCAATCGACTCTTTAAACAACGAAAACAGATTGATGCCCATGGCCAGCTCTTTACCTGCAGCCAATGTGTCTTTGGCAAAGGGAGCACTACCCGTAAGTGAGTAATCATACAAGCTTAGTGTAAGGTTGGGAAAATGCCGGAAAAAAGACAACCGCACTTTCGAAAAGTTGAGTTCACCTTCAATGCTTTGATTGGCCCAGCTCTTGATTTGTGTGGCTACTTTTTCAGGGAAAAGCATGGGCAATAAAAACATGAGCAGGAGCAGTGCGGCTACACTGATGCCAATAATTTTAAACCCTTTGATAAATGTATTTTTCATGTGCTATGGAGTTGCAAGGTACAACCGTATTGCAGCACTCTGAACGGTACGGTCTGGTGAAAATTGACATGATTTTGTCATTTCAGCTGTATGCACAGGCTTACCTTTAAACCCTTCGTAAATAATAGTGGAGCAGGTATGATACGTAGATATTTTTTTGTGATTAATCCGAAGGCCGGTACCCGATCAAAAGACGGGCTGGAAACTTTTTTACGACAACAAGCCGATGCCGATGGAATTGAACATCACATTTTTCATACCTCACCAAACACCAACGCCTACTCACTGCAACATTTTGCCGAAGAATTTGATGCTACCGATGTAATAGCTTGTGGTGGCGATGGTACTGTGAACATGGTAGCTGCTGCAGTGCGCAACACCCGCATGAACCTTGGCATTATTCCGGTAGGTAGCGGCAATGGTTTGGGTAGAACTGCTGCACTTCCACTAAAGCCGAGGCAGGCTTACGAAGTGATACGAGCCGGTAAAGTTGCCAAAACAGACAGTTTTAATGTGAACCGGCATTTTGCCTGCATGCTGTCGGGCATTGGTTTTGATGCGGCCGTAGCCGAACGATTTTCGCATAGCAGCCGGCGTGGGTTAATGACCTATACCACACAAACATTGGTGGAGTTTTTCAAAGCCCATCCGTATCAGTTTGAAGTGTGTATCGAAAATTTCTGCTTTTTTACCGATGCCTTTTTTATCAGTGTGGCCAACAGCAATCAGTTTGGCAACAACGTAACCATTGCCCCACTGGCCAGCATCAGCGATGGCTTGCTCGATATTGTGATTGTACAAAAAATGCCCAAGGCGGGTTTGCCTTTTGCATTGATGCGCCAGATAAGAGGCAACAACAAACTGCGTTCACTGGCAGAAACCATTGGCAAAAATCATGTGCTGTATTATCAGGCCAAAAGCATACAGGTTCGCAACCTGCAACTGGCACCACTGCACATTGATGGCGATCCTGTGCAAACTGAAGAATCGCTTGACTTTACCATGCAGCAAGGCAGCATCAATTTGCTGGTGCCTTAATTTGATTGCATGCTTTGAATGGCTTGTTGCACCCGCTGCAAATGCTCATTGTGTTGAATGCTCAGCACAATATCCTGCTGCTCGCTGCGGGTGAGGTGAAAGCTCAGTGATGCCGCACTTTGCTGGTTGTTCGGGGTGTATTCAAACAGCCATCGTTCAATAAGGCCGGGTTGTTGCTGTTGCAACAATTCCAGTCGTTTTAGCTGGTCGTACTCCTGAAAGCGAAACAGGTTGTTTTGAGTAAGCAAGGCAGGCTTTGTTACCAGATCAAACATGTTGTTGCTTTCATAGGGCATGTCCCAACCACCTTCGGGTTTATCCCGTATTTGCAGTATGAGCACTTTGCTACAGTTGGCTTGCAGCCACTGTCGAAAAAACTGCATAAATCTGAGAGCCGTTTCCAAGCCGGTATTGTCTCTAAAGCCAGCATCCATTACATCAATTACAGGAGAAGTAGGCATCCATACATTCGGCAGCACATACGGGAAAGTGGCATTCATACGCAGGGCCGATAAAAACCGCAAGCTATCGGCATGTTGAGCATCAAAAAAAGAATGGAAATCGATACCATCTGGATGAACTTGCTGCCCGGGCATTTGCCGCTTGGTAAAAAACCGAACCGGATGATTACTAAAATACACGGTGCGACCATCACGGGTAATGACGGCGTTTAAAATCATGTGGGGCAGTTGGCCGCTGGCTTCTGCTGTTTTGTACGCCAGCATGGGTTTGTCGAGCCAGCCCATGGTGTTGCTGTTGAGCTTTTGCTCAAAAGCATACCCACGGTCTTTGATGTAACGCTGCCCGGCATACGAAAAGAATTGTGCAGGCGCCATCAAATCTCGTGTAACGAATGAAGAGAACAACGGATTGAGCAGGTCTTGCCACACAGCCGGCACCAGTTGTGCAGCGGCACTATCGCTGAGTATTTTCTGCTGGCGCCGATGGTACAATTCCCGAATCCATGCAGCACCGAGCATGCCACCCGAAGCACCCGTCATGAGAAAAGTTTGGCGCAACAACCGGCCGCTGCTGGCACTATCCAGCTGCTGCAATACTTGCGAGGTAAAGGTTGCAGCCCTCATGCCGCCACCACTGCTGGCTATGAGTATCATCACGGGTTTGTCGGTGCCTTGTTGTTGTTTCCAGTTGTTGAGCAGCTGTATGTATTGTAAAGAATCGCCGGAAATGTGTTTGGCATCGCTGGCTTGCATCAATGCCTGCTCGTTGTAAGCGGCATGAGTGGTATCGTTGTAGGCAATGCCGTACGCTTTGTTGCGGGGGTCAAATATGTTTTGCTGATACAGGTAATTAAAACCAAGAAACAACAGGCCCAACACAGGCAGCGACCAAGTGCCCATGAAATAAGAAAACCCACCCACCAAGGCTATGAGGATGGCAAAGAAAACCATGATGCTACCGGCTGCTGGCAATTGCAAATAGGCATTGTCTTGCAAAAAACCAGCTACTACCAGCAAGGCAAACACCAGCATGATGGAAAAGATGGCGGCCAGGTGATGCTGACTGAAAATGCGTTCGAGAAAAGCATCGTCATAATGCGACACATTGCGTGGCTGCCGCAACCGCAACGTGGCCGAAAAATACCAGTCTACCCGAATGCGCTGCTTATTGCGCCGCCGAAAATTGTGCAGGCGGTGTTTCTTTACCGCCAGCGTTTCTTTGGCTTGCGGCGTCAGGCGTTTGTAAATGGTTTTATCCGCACCAAAGAAGTATAAAAAGCTAATCAGTAACACCAAGATAAGACCGGCTAAAAACCCACCCGACAAGGCCAGAATATTAGCAGTAGTCAACAACTCTTGTGTACGGGTAAACTCAATGGCCTGCACCAAATAGAATACAATAAACAGCAGCGGCAGTATGGCATTGTTGATGCAATACTTCAGAAAAGGCTGTGCCGTGGCCGCTAAAAATTTAAACTCCCGGCTGTGCAAAATAAAGGTGGTAATGTTCCAGCACATCAGGAAAACAGCAAAGCCGCAACCCACCCAAAAAGTAGCAACCGCATTTACCTTACCCAAATACTCCGGGTACAAAAAGAGCATGTGGGCACCAAACTTATTCATGAAAGAACCACCCACGGTGGCAAACAACATGTACCAGATCAACAACAGTGCCTGATACTTTTTGAAGTGCAGCAAAAACAACTGTACCGGCAATGAAAACCAGGTACCGAGTGCATAGCGTCTCAGCTTTTTTTTAGCGGTGTGTCTGGTGGGTATGGTTGTAGTTGTCATGTTTGTACTTCCTTACACACAAAGACAACCAGCGTTATGCATGTGCTGCCTTGCGTATGCCGCTGGTAAGGTACAGCATCCGCACCATTGCCAGCAGCAAGAGCATGCCGGTGAGCTGGTGCAGCTGAGCCAACCACTCAAAAGTACCCCAGCTTTTGGGCACAATGTCTTTGCTGCTGAGCACGGTAAAAATACCGAGCAGCACCTGCACCAATACAAGTACCATGGGCCACCACGATTGGCGGCGCAGCAAGCCATACTGGCGGCTGGCTTTCCACCAAAACCACACAATCAGCAGCAGCAGCAGGTAGGCAAGGCCGCGGTGCACAAAGTGTACCATTATTTTATTGTCGATGAAATTGAGCCAGCCATGATCGGCTTTGTACAAGCCCGGTGGTTTTAATAAATAGCCATTGATATCGGGCCAGGTAGCAGCGGCGGTGGCTGCTTTGTGCCCGGCCATGAGGGCTCCGTAAATCAACTGTATGGTAAGCACAGCTATAATGTACAAAGCCGCTTTTTGTAACGCAGGGCAATTGGTGCGTTTTTTTTCATCCACACTCAGCTGCAGCGCAAACCAATACACATAGCTCAGCAGGCCCAGTGCAAAAATGAAATGCAACGCCAGCCGGGTGGGCTTTACATACACGGCATCACCCTCCAGGCCACTGGCCACCATTATCCAGCCCACCAAGCCTTGCAGGGCACCCAACACAAACAAAATCACCAATGGCCGAATGATGTTTTTTTCAAATTGCTTTTTTACCAAAAAGTAAATAAAGCCTGCGGCAAACACTACGCCAATGAGGCGGGCCCACAAGCGGTGAAACCATTCCCAGAAAAAGATGAATTTGAAATCACTCAAATCAAAATCGGTATTGAGCAAGCGAAACTGTGGCGTGGCTTTGTACTTATCAAACTCTTGCAACCATGCCGCTTCGTTGAGTGGCGGCAGGCTGCCGGTTACTACATCCCATTCGGTAATGCTGAGGCCGCTACCCGTGAGGCGGGTAATGCCACCCAAGGCAATTTGAATGATGGTCATGCCGAGGCCTATCATGAGCCAACGGTACACGGCTTTGTTGTTGTTGCGCTGTATTTCTTGCTCTATTACTGACATATACTTGGGTAAAACAAATTCGGGCAAAAGTAGTTCTATTAACACAGGCCTTTTTGCAATAAATGCAAATGGACAAATGCTGATGCCTTTGCACATTGACAATGCATTGCCATTACTTTTAACCCGTGTTGCTCCCTTATCATCAGCCAAACAGTATTGAAGCCGGCATCGACGAAGCCGGGCGTGGTTGCTATGCCGGGCCCGTGTTTGCGGCAGCCGTTATCTTGCCCACAGGCTTTACCCACCCGTTGCTCAACGACAGCAAAAAGCTGAAAGAAAAAGACCGCAATCTGCTGCGCCCCATTATTGAGCAGGAGGCACTGGCCTGGAGTGTGCAAATGATGGATCAAACGGTGATAGACAACATCAACATTTTGCAGGCCACTTACCGGGCCATGCATGCGGCGGTGGCAGCTTTATCCATTATGCCGCAAGTATTGCTGGTAGATGGTAATCGGTTTACACCTTACCCCGGCATACCGCACCAGTGCTTTGTAAAAGGCGATGGCACTTATGCCAGCATTGCCGCCGCCAGCATACTGGCCAAAACCCACCGCGATGCCTACATGCTGGCACTGCACCAGGAGTATCCGCAGTACAACTGGGCCCGCAATAAAGGCTACGGCACCGCCGACCACCGGCAGGCCATTGAAACACATGGATTGTGCCTGCACCACCGCAGGAGTTTCAACATTGTGCCGGCGCAGCTCAGGCTGTTTGAGAAAAAGCGTTGAGACCGGGTTTTGCACATTGGCAGCCAAAGCCCTTTATACAACGGCTGCTCCCCTTACTTTGTACCCCCGCTTTTTTCATGACGGATACTTTTTTTCAATATCGTTCGCTACAGCATTTGCTGCACCAGTCGCTCAGTATGAAGCTGCTGCGCAGTGGCCATGCGGCCATGAGCATTTCGTTTTTACACAAAATGTTTCGGCAGCAAAATGTGTTGCAAATTGATTTGGCGGAACTCACCCAAAAGCTGGCCGATTATTTGGCCAACCTTGGCTTTTTGGAAGACAGCGAAGAGCAGCAAACACTCAGCTACATCAGCAGCGATTATTACGAACGGGCCGATACCTACCTCAAGCGTTGGGCCGATGAAGACAACCGGTTCATCTTCATCAACCTTCACGAAAAAACGCATGAACCCTATGTAACGCTTACTCGCCATACCGAAAAAGTATTTCAGGCACTGGAGCTGCTGCGGGAAAAAGATTTTGTAGGCACCGAAAGCAAACTGCTCGATTTGTTTACCAAAGTGCAGGAGTTGGTGCAGCAAACAAACGAAGATCCGGATGAACGCATTAAAGCACTGCAGGAGAAGCGCAGGCAGATGGATGAAGAAATAAAACTCATTAAACAATCCGGTAAAGTACGGGTGTACGAGCCATGGCAAATTAAAAGCCGCTGGGCCGAAATAGAACGGCTGAGCAAAGAGCTGAGTGGCGACTTCCGCGAAGTGGAAGAAAACTTCAAAGAGATTTATAAAACCATCAGCCACCGCCATGCCGATGCTACGCTGAGCAAAGGCCAGTTACTGCGCCTTACGTTTGATGCACTCGAAGAGTTGAAAACAAACGATCAGGGCAAGAGCTTTTATGCCTTCTGGGAGTTTTTGATGGATGATGAAAAGCAGCAACAGTTTACCGACATGTTGCAACAGGTGTACGACCTGCTGGACCATACCGACATTACCTACGAAAGCCGCCAGCTGCTGCAACTGAAATACATGCTGCATGCGGCGGGCATCAAAGTGTTAGAAACCAACCAGCTGCTGGGGTACAAGCTCAGCCGTATTGTAGTAGAAAAAGAAAGAGGCAACCGGCGCAAAACCAGAGACATCATCAACCAGATATTACAGCAGGCCATACAGCAAGCCGACCGCAACGAAAAGAAAGCCCCCATGGCCTATGTAGATGACCGGCCAGACATAAGTCTGCCCATGGACAGGCGCCACGGCGACCGTCCCAGCGACAATGAATTTGGCACAGCACCCAATGCAGCAACCCTCAGCATAGACCAGCTGACGGAATTGCATAAATTGATGGACGATGGCAGCATAGACAAAGCGGTGTTGCAAAGCAACATCAGCAGTATGCTGAAGAAACACAAACAAGTAACACTCAAACAAGTGATAGACAAACATGGCTGTACCCGAGGATTGGCAGAGCTGCTGGCTTACGTGAGCCTGGCCGTACACCTGCGCAACGCCAGCATACAACCCGACACGATTGAAGATATTTTGTTTGACAAGGCACAACAGAAATACCTGCAGGTGCCGCAGATTGTATTTAGTTGATAAAAGGCTGAAGGCGAAACGCTGAAGGCCGAGGTTAAGGAGTTTGCAGTTGGCAGTTTGTCGTTTGCTCCCGATAGCTATCGGGACTCCATTGCCTCTGTGGTTAAAAATTGATGACAGATGATAGTTGACAGTAAATAAAGAAATAAGAACCTGAAAAACACTGTGTTCCTCTGTGTTTACCTCTTTCGCCTCTGTGGTTAAAAAAAATTCTTTCATGAGCAACCTATTTACTGAAGCACACCAAAGCGGCACTGCCTACATGCCGCATGTAGCCCGGGTACAGCCCTGGGCCCGTTGTGCTGCCCGCTTGCTGCGAGGCCCATTATTTGATGATGAAGAAGAACTCTGGCACAAGCTGAGCATTTACAAAACGGAGCTCATCATGTGGTTTGAGCAAATTGCTGTGGAGCTCATCATTGACCAGCGGGATGGCTACGCTTATTTAAAACAACTCGAACTCGATGACAAAGGCAACACCGTAGGTTTGGTGCAACGCCGTCCGTTGAGTTATGAAGTCACGTTGCTGTGTGTGATTCTGCGCAAAATGCTCGACGAGTTTGAGCTCAACGATACCAGCAACCGCAACCTGTACATCACCCGCAAGCTGCTACGGGTAGAGCTCGAAACTTTTTTTAAAGAGAAGGCCAACCGCATGAAACTCATCAAAGAGCTGAACCGCTATATAGAAGAAGTAGGCGAACTGGGCTACCTCAAAAAACTAAAAACGGACAGTAGCGCCAGTGAAGACGATCGCTTTGAAGTACGCCGTATTTTGAAAGCTCGTTTTGATGAAGACACGTTACAATATTTTTTAACACAAATGAAAGGCGATATCGAAGCATAAGCCAGATAACGATACAATATCCCGCAAACGGCCGGCGTTAGTACCACAGTGCAAACGCTGGCCGTTCGGCTGTTTATTGTATTCCAATGCTGTATCACTATCTGTGCAGTTGTGCAGTAGGCGTTTGTATGTATCAAAAACTATAAACCCCTGTATTGCATGAAACAATGGCTGCTGTGCTGTGCCCTTTGCTGTGGCACCCTTTCGTATGCGCAAGTGTGGCGCAAACCCCCTTACAATGCCCAACTCATTTTTGATGTACCCGATGCGCCCAAGCTCACCGCCAAATCGGATACGGTGTATCAGTATTATAAAAACAAAGAGCTACAAGAATTTATGTTGCAATGGGTATTGGTAAAAGATGCATTAGCACAACTCACTGTTTTCTTTCTCAAAGATGGCGACGGCGATGATTACAAAATACGAGGCATTGGCCGGGTGGCTATTGCCGTGTCTAACCCCTTCACCTATGTGTACGAGCCCAACAACCCCGATAACAAACGTGAAGCGGTAAATACCGCCATTCAGCTGTTTCGAAAGGAAGGGCAGGAGTAGTACGATCACAACTGAAAGCATACCGCATACATAGTGCGGATGAGCACTACCTTCATGCCGTAGGGCCTTGCAGTATCCCGACTACGCTTCGACGGTTTGTATTTGCAGCGTCTTATGCTTTTGGTAAAAGTTGGGGATATCAATATTGCTTTGCTGGATATTAACTTTGCCCATGAATAAAAAGGGATGAAAATATTGTCAAAATTAATGATCCCACAAAGTGCCAATCGGCAAATTGAATACGCAAAAATAATGACGGAGAGGGTTAATGAATATCTGGCAAAAACTGGGCAGACCTTTCAGGAGCTGATGGCAGGATCTGTACAATATGGCTCCGAATTTATTCTTACTGAATTAGTAGAACAAGCACTCCAGCAGCACAAGAAAATTGTATGGATACCACATTTAATTGAAGGAACAGATGTTGGATTGTTGAATTATGTATTAGAACCCTGCTGAACTACAAGCACTTCAAAAGAGTTAAGTGTTATGTTAAAGATGCGGATTCTGTGCCAAGGCTCGTGTCACACGAAACTTGTCCTGTTGTGAATTGCTTTCGATCTTTGAATTACATTCGACTCATAACAACGGTTACGTAGGACGGTCTTTCGGGGTCGTGTTGTGAATTGCTTTCGATCTTTGAATTACATTCGACTCATAACAACCAACTGTACCAGCTTTGCTTCGCCATTTACGTTGTGAATTGCTTTCGATCTTTGAATTACATTCGACTCATAACAACGCTGGCCAATAACACCATCAATTGGGAAAGGTTGTGATTTGCTTTCGATCTTTGAATTACATTCGACTCATAACAACAAAGCCGAGCTGGAAGACTGCATTGTTCTCGTTGTGATTTGCTTTCGATCTTTGAATTACATTCGACTCATAACAACAGCGATAAGCGGGCCATCATGCCATTTTAGTTGTGATTTGCTTTCGATCTTTGAATTACATTCGACTCATAACAACAACCCGAAAGTTTAACCAAATACCCTTAGAGTTGTGATTTGCTTTCGATCTTTGAATTACATTCGACTCATAACAACACATCCTGCATGCCAAAGCACCCCGCTTCAGTTGTGATTTGCTTTCGATCTTTGAATTACATTCGACTCATAACAACTTGTTTTAATGGGTTAACACCTTATTACTGTTGTGATTTGCTTTCGATCTTTGAATTACATTCGACTCATAACAACCTGTAGCCATGCCATACCGGCCCAGCTTTAGTTGTGATTTGCTTTCGATCTTTGAATTACATTCGACTCATAACAACCAAAGTGGGCGCCTTTATGACCATCAACTAGTTGTGATTTGCTTTCGATCTTTGAATTACATTCGACTCATAACAACAGTTGGGCAGCTCAATGGTTTCTTTCAGTTGTTGTGATTTGCTTTCGATCTTTGAATTACATTCGACTCATAACAACATGCAGCCAAAATGGATGCAGATGTACTCGGTTGTGATTTGCTTTCGATCTTTGAATTACATTCGACTCATAACAACAGAAAGTGCCGGTGCAAAGCCAATGCAGTTGTTGTGATTTGCTTTCGATCTTTGAATTACATTCGACTCATAACAACTCACCGAAGTAAATGCCGCATTTACCGCCGGTTGTGATTTGCTTTCGATCTTTGAATTACATTCGACTCATAACAACCCAGCGAAGCATACCCGGCACATAGCACCAGTTGTGATTTGCTTTCGATCTTTGAATTACATTCGACTCATAACAACTCAACGTAACCATTAACCAGGGTGTGCCGGTTGTGATTTGCTTTCGATCTTTGAATTACATTCGACTCATAACAACCCTTACCCGTGCATCCCTTACGGGTGAAAGGTTGTGATTTGCTTTCGATCTTTGAATTACATTCGACTCATAACAACTGAAGGCGAAGTTTTAGTGATCGACATCAAGTTGTGATTTGCTTTCGATCTTTGAATTACATTCGACTCATAACAACCCGCTACCGGCACCACCGCCATAGCTGCCAGTTGTGATTTGCTTTCGATCTTTGAATTACATTCGACTCATAACAACCATCTGCACGTTATTCAGGTATCATGGCATGTTGTGATTTGCTTTCGATCTTTGAATTACATTCGACTCATAACAACCTACTACTACTCCCCCTACGAAGTAGCAGGTTGTGATTTGCTTTCGATCTTTGAATTACATTCGACTCATAACAACATTGAAGAAAGCATCTATCAAAACAACCTGTTGTGATTTGCTTTCGATCTTTGAATTACATTCGACTCATAACAACTGATTACCCGTTCTTACGGTATCGCCACAGGTTGTGATTTGCTTTCGATCTTTGAATTACATTCGACTCATAACAACAGGATGGGTTGGCAATGTTTTTATCTCTGTGTTGTGATTTGCTTTCGATCTTTGAATTACATTCGACTCATAACAACGCCGCCTCAAAAAGTACGCCACAGGCCCAAGTTGTGATTTGCTTTCGATCTTTGAATTACATTCGACTCATAACAACGTAAGTCAAGGTCGCATCGTTCACATTCCAGTTGTGATTTGCTTTCGATCTTTGAATTACATTCGACTCATAACAACTATGTTTCTACACCTTTCGACTGGCATCAGTTGTGATTTGCTTTCGATCTTTGAATTACATTCGACTCATAACAACCTATATGTGATTCCAAATTTCCTTTGGTATGTTGTGATTTGCTTTCGATCTTTGAATTACATTCGACTCATAACAACCCGTGTGGGTATTAAGCACACAGTCCTTCAGTTGTGATTTGCTTTCGATCTTTGAATTACATTCGACTCATAACAACTATCGAAATCAAGTTTGTTGCAACCGTTAAGTTGTGATTTGCTTTCGATCTTTGAATTACATTCGACTCATAACAACTCTGTGGCGGCAACGGCGCAAACGCCAAAGGTTGTGATTTGCTTTCGATCTTTGAATTACATTCGACTCATAACAACCGTCAGCGATCTGTTGACAGCTTCCAGCGTGTTGTGATTTGCTTTCGATCTTTGAATTACATTCGACTCATAACAACTATGGTGATCCATATGAGTACATGGCGAAGGTTGTGATTTGCTTTCGATCTTTGAATTACATTCGACTCATAACAACTAGAGGGCTGAATGGTATATGCATTATAAGGTTGTGATTTGCTTTCGATCTTTGAATTACATTCGACTCATAACAACCTGCCGGAAGACTTGCATAACCCGGTTGACGTTGTGATTTGCTTTCGATCTTTGAATTACATTCGACTCATAACAACCGTAGTGCCAGGGTTTTAAACTTGTTGATGGTTGTGATTTGCTTTCGATCTTTGAATTACATTCGACTCATAACAACCCGCAGATGCCAAAACGCAGGTGCTGTGTGTTGTGATTTGCTTTCGATCTTTGAATTACATTCGACTCATAACAACAAGGCAAGTGTGCGGGTTGATACTTTAGGGTTGTGATTTGCTTTCGATCTTTGAATTACATTCGACTCATAACAACATCTACAATCTGTTCGAAAATGCTGCTATCGTTGTGATTTGCTTTCGATCTTTGAATTACATTCGACTCATAACAACCAGTCATCGTTGGCAGTGGCATTGCTAAACGTTGTGATTTGCTTTCGATCTTTGAATTACATTCGACTCATAACAACACCATTATCCCACAGGCTTTCACTCAGATAGTTGTGATTTGCTTTCGATCTTTGAATTACATTCGACTCATAACAACTTAATCGAGCTAGGCAAATGGGCCAAGATGGTTGTGATTTGCTTTCGATCTTTGAATTACATTCGACTCATAACAACCAAGCTGCACCTAATGTGCCAATACCTGTAGTTGTGATTTGCTTTCGATCTTTGAATTACATTCGACTCATAACAACATATGGAACTACGCTACTGCCTGCGTAGCAGTTGTGATTTGCTTTCGATCTTTGAATTACATTCGACTCATAACAACATATCCAAATGACACAAATCAGCAGCACCGGTTGTGATTTGCTTTCGATCTTTGAATTACATTCGACTCATAACAACCTGGCTCAGGTAACCACGCCTGCCGTGGGTGTTGTGATTTGCTTTCGATCTTTGAATTACATTCGACTCATAACAACCATAGACGATCTGCAAACGCATTAACCGCAGTTGTGATTTGCTTTCGATCTTTGAATTACATTCGACTCATAACAACCTACTTCTTGCCGGGCTATGAGTGCTACTGTTGTGATTTGCTTTCGATCTTTGAATTACATTCGACTCATAACAACAGTAGTTGTTGCGGATAATGCTTGTGCCAGTTGTGATTTGCTTTCGATCTTTGAATTACATTCGACTCATAACAACTTTTGTGAACGATACAACACCACCAAACAGGTTGTGATTTGCTTTCGATCTTTGAATTACATTCGACTCATAACAACGCTATATGCCTGCGGAAGTACATCACTCGTGTTGTGATTTGCTTTCGATCTTTGAATTACATTCGACTCATAACAACAGGTGAGGCAATGCACAGTGCTATTGAAAGGTTGTGATTTGCTTTCGATCTTTGAATTACATTCGACTCATAACAACAAAACTGGTCCACGTCTTTCCGTGTTTAGTGTTGTGATTTGCTTTCGATCTTTGAATTACATTCGACTCATAACAACTGTGGATAGCGGACTACAAAGGCAGCAATGGTTGTGATTTGCTTTCGATCTTTGAATTACATTCGACTCATAACAACACCAGCGCATTGCAGCAGCTTGAGCCACCAGTTGTGATTTGCTTTCGATCTTTGAATTACATTCGACTCATAACAACTATTTAGCTTTTCGGTTCGGCAACTTCGCCGTTGTGATTTGCTTTCGATCTTTGAATTACATTCGACTCATAACAACTTCTTCATTGTTATCAATAATCATTTTTCTGTTGTGATTTGCTTTCGATCTTTGAATTACATTCGACTCATAACAACCAAAAGGCCTCCTCCCACCCAGCATGACCAGTTGTGATTTGCTTTCGATCTTTGAATTACATTCGACTCATAACAACTTTTTGTGAACGATACACCACCACCAAACAGTTGTGATTTGCTTTCGATCTTTGAATTACATTCGACTCATAACAACACCGATTACCAGAAAACGGATGGCACAGTGTTGTGATTTGCTTTCGATCTTTGAATTACATTCGACTCATAACAACACTCTATGCATCACTCACCGGCGGTTATGCGTTGTGATTTGCTTTCGATCTTTGAATTACATTCGACTCATAACAACATAAAAAAGCAGCCTTCGGGCTGCTTTGGGTTGTGATTTGCTTTCGATCTTTGAATTACATTCGACTCATAACAACGGGTAAAGAAATGGCCGCAACTGGTGCATGTTGTGATTTGCTTTCGATCTTTGAATTACATTCGACTCATAACAACGGTTTCCGGCAAATGCTGCTTTACATCTTTGTTGTGATTTGCTTTCGATCTTTGAATTACATTCGACTCATAACAACTTCAACATACGGCACCCGGAAGCTGCCACCGTTGTGATTTGCTTTCGATCTTTGAATTACATTCGACTCATAACAACCGACAGCTGTAATGCGACCATGTTTGTACGGTTGTGATTTGCTTTCGATCTTTGAATTACATTCGACTCATAACAACCAGCGATAAACGGGCCATCATGCCTTTTTAGTTGTGATTTGCTTTCGATCTTTGAATTACATTCGACTCATAACAACAGGCTTGGCCAAAAGCCTTGTGCCACAGGGGTTTGCATGAGTTGAACAGGATAAAAAATCCGGCCCCTTTTTTCGCCTGTTGGCGGTTAACAAGGCCGGATTTTTTATTGTGAGGTGGCGGAGAAGAAGAACCCACCCCGGCCTGCGGCCACCCCTCCGCAGGAGGAGAGAAGACCGTTTAAAACATTTCCAACTGCTGGGCACCCGCTGGTGTTTTTTCGGGTTCCTTACCCCTAAAAATTTCCATCATGCCAAACTGCTTATCGGTGATAGTAATGATGCCCACATGCCCATGGGGCGGCAGCAGGCGCTTTACCCGCTTTACATGCACTTCAGCATTTTCGCTGCTGGGGCAGTGCCGCAGGTACATGCTAAACTGAAACATCTGAAAGCCGTCTTTCAGCATGTCTTTTCTAAACTTAGCGGCATTTTTACGGTCGGCCTTGGTGTCGGTCGGCAGGTCGTACATCACTATTACCCACATAATGCGGTAGGCGTTTAAACGATGGCCCCCTCCAGCTCCCCCATAGGGGGAGAGCTGGAGGCTGCATGTTGAAAATTGACTCAAAAAGGAGACCACTTCACCTGTCTTGAAAATTATTGTATGCTATCTGCGAATCACTATCCGTATTGCGGATAAATAATTTTGCGTTGCTCACCGGCAAAGCATTTGGCCAGGCTGCTGGTAGTGCGGGTAACGGCATTCATCAACGGGCTGGTTTGCCCGTCTATCTGCACATCCATGGCGGGTATGGCCAGCAGCTGTTGTTTCATGCCGGGGCTGAGTTCTAAAAAGCGGCCATGGTTACGTACCAGTTGGTAAACCACGCTATCTACATAAGGGCGGTATGGCTCCATAATATCATCGGCCAGGCAGTAGGCATTGTATTGGTTGCGGTGGTGTATGCCCATTACCGGCAGCAGGCCGCTGCTTACCAATGCACGGGCTACTATTGCCCGCAGTATGGCATAGCCATAGTTGAGCAGGTTGTTGGGTGGCGGGCCTTCGCGGTGGCGGGTAAAGTCTAAAAAATCAGGGAAGAAACGGCTCCAATAGTATTGGGCGGCTTTGGCTTCGTTGTTGCCAGTGTCGCCACTTTTTACCGTATCGGCCAGTGTGTGCAGGTATTTGTGTTCTATGCGCCGCTCGGCCAGCAGTGCTGCCTGGTTGCGTATTTTGGCTTCAATGGTTTGTGCCCATAGTTGTTTTTTTAGCGGCACACTGCAATCGAGCTGCTGCTGAAATCGCTGGCTGTGCAGGGTGTGCCCATCCAGCGGAAGCAACAAACCCACCGGATGGTGGGTTTCGTTGCAGGTAATGAGGGCCACATTATTGGCCAGCAGTTTAGCCATAAGTGCCTGGCTGATGGTAATTTGCTGATGATCCAATACCACCAGTCCCACATCTTCAATAGGAATGCTTTTGGGCGCCTCGTCTTTCCGCTCTATCACCAGTTGTTCATTAGTGGTTTTGAGGTAAGCGAGATTGCCGAAGTAGAGGGTGCGTTTGATCATTTGTTCAAAATTTCCAACTTATACTTCCATCTAGGAGTAATGTAAAATCTTTGTCCTCAATTGCCATGTTCAATGCGTTTTTACTCAATCTCAATTTTTGAAAAGGATGATCATAATCCAAAAAAGAAGCTCCCTTTTTAAATCCACGATTTTCCATTTCAGTGGTAATTGATTCTTGAGGAAGAGAACATAAATGATGTATAAAGACAATTCGATCACCATCAAAGTTGTTAATGGTATACATTCGTTTAGACAGTTCTGAATATGAATTATTATTAGATAAGTCTAATAACTCGGCAACAGATTCTTTATAGAAAATCACTTTTTGTCCAGGCCTCAAAATCGCTTTTAACGGTAAGATTAATTTTGTGCCTTTTTTCTGGTAGGCCTCTACAATCCCTGTCGGACCATTAAATTTGAAATTGTGAGCTATTTCAAGAATTGGATAGCTTACTAGTTCTCTTTCAACTTTATTCATTCCATCTAACTCATACAATGCACAAAACGGAATTTCGCCATTAATTGCGTAATACATATTCTTATATGGCTTCAAAGACTCATAGTTTTTCCTAATTCTTATTTCAGCAGGATTATTGATATATGCACCACTACCTTTTGCTTTTACACGAAGGTGTCTAATAGGCGAAATTGGATTCCCATTTTTGTCAAATTTTTTACCGAATGCCCAAAAAGGCTCTGAAATAGCTGCCTTGAATGATTTCCCTGAGCTTATCCTTTCTTTGATTAGATTCTGTAGATAGACTCTGAGGTTAGGATCGATTACTATTTCTAAGTCTTCAAGCTTTGTGAAATTTGAGAGGTTTATTTCCCTCTCTACAAAAAATATAGAGTCATTTCTCTTCTCATTTTCTTGAAAAAGGAAATTACCCTTGCCATCAGATTTTGGAATGTACTTGCCATTTTTTAGCTCATAGATTGGCATTTTAATCGCTCCAAAAAAACTTTCTTTATGTAATTGACCTCTGATGCTATCCCCTTTTGCGATGAGTGGTATTTTCTTGCCATTGATATCATGCTTAAATTGCCACTTCCCATTGGGTAATTTTTCTTTTACATATTGTACTTGACCACGTTTCCTGACTTTTTTGAAAGTAGGCGTAAGCGTACGATGGTCTGGCAAATAATTGATCAGAATGTCTTTTTCTATTGCCTGTATATATTGCTGATGAAAGCTGCTCCAATGGTCTGGCTTTGCATGGTAAGCTTGTTTAGTTTCTTTTGATTCATTGTAACGTAGTAAAATCTTATCCCTTTTTGCAGCCGGAGGAATAAGTGTTAATACGGCAGCATCAATTGCGTGGTGACTATGCTTTGTACGTTCCTTTTTTTCAAGTGGTTGTTGTATTTGATAAATTCTTCGAAAATCTGCAGTAATCGTTCCTTTCTGTACCTCAACTTTATGAAAAACTGTTTTAAGAAAGGGTAAAGCGTATTTCGTAATTGTTTGAGTATCTCTTAATTGACTATTACGCCAGCTGGCTTTGTATTCAGTAGTTGTAAACGTATTTAGTTTGTAACGCCAATAGTCAAGTTCCATTTTAATCAGATGACGCTTGATAATGATATTATCTTTTATTTGTTTGTCATCTGATGTTTTAGCTTTCCACTCCAAATATTGTTTTTCTAATTGTTCGATTTTTTCAAACGATTGCTTGATAATAATTTTACCCTTAATATCAACTTCATTTTCAACCATCCGACCAAAGATGTTTTGCAGTGTTGATAATATTGGAGGATAAGTTTTGCCATCAAAGACAAATTCATCATTATAGTTTGGGCATTCAGAAGGCAGACGTTTTTTCTTTATTTCTCTGTTGTAAAAGCTATCCGCTACGGTTAAATTCTTTAGTTCATTATCGAAGCTCATACTGGCAGGTATGCTGTGCTCAAAGTCATACTTATTGCCACTCAGCAAATCACTAAGTGAAATCGTCTTTCCTGTATAAATGCAAAGTCTGTTTTGTTCTTCCCACAATCTGATTTTGTCAATCAAACTTTTATCTGAGCTATTGAAGGTTGAATTGGTTTTTTCATTTAGCTCATCAATCATTTTCTTATAGTCAGCATTGTGCTTTTCTCTCTCTCTTTGCCACCGTTCAATAGCCTTTCTTTTATTCGCATCATTCAGTTCACGGGCTATTTCAATTGCCACTCTGGTATCTTCATCAATCTTACCAACCTTGATTAAGTAGTTAACAAGTCTTTTCAATTTATGAAGAGTCTTTAAAGCCATTGGATTTTTAAAGCCTTTGCTAATTGGTTCTGGTGTTCTTAAGTATGCTTTCCCGTTTTCGACAATTGCTGGCAAATAGGATTCTTGTTCAGATGGGTGCCAAAGGTGTTTAATATTCTCATCAGGTACATCATAGGTTTCTTTAAGCCAATTAAAAATCTTGGCATGCAACCTTTCCGTTTTTTCAAACACATTTTTTGTGTGTATCCTTTTCCTCAAAAAAGAAAGATATTTTTCACTGACTAATTTCAAAGCTGCGTTCTTAGAATCCGCTTCTAAATTTTGCCAACTGTATTTGCCAAAAACCTCTTGAAATTTGGCATCTATGTCATCGAAATCACTCTTATCTAATTCGTAAGCCGGATCCATTCCAAACCTCGAATCGGAATTAAGTTGATCGTTGATTAGTTCGTTTACTACTTGAATCGTTTTCTTATCGATACTATTCTGCTTGTGTATTCTCTTTACTTCCTCTGCAAAGTGCTCTATTGTGGTATTGTCAACGGTTGTAATACCCAATATTTTTGGAAGATTTGCCAAGTAAACCGCCTCACTATAAAGGAAGCCTTGTTGGAGGTAAGGCAAAATTTTTTTGATTGCATTTAGACTCAAAGTAGCATAACCTTGCTGAAGTCGAATTTTAGAAAATGCTATTGCCTTTTCTTCATCCAATTCAAGCTTTTCCAAACCAAAGCGATGTAAGAAGTCATTACTGCTTTCTCCGCTTTCTTTGTTATCCTTTTTTGTAAAATGTAAATGCCACAAATCTTCTATATCGTACGGAACAACTTTAGACTTTCCCTCTAAACTATCAGTCCATCCAACTTTTTCTTGCCATTCTTTCCCAAATATTTTACCTATTTGATAGATAAACGAAAGACTTAACACCTTAGTGTCTTCAGGGAATTTGGCGGATATTTCAAATCCTTTTTCTTTAAGCTTTGCAATGATGCTTGATAGTTTAAAGTCTGATCCGGCTTTAATAAATTGAGGATACACAACCTGATGTAAAGCATCATTAAGAGGCATCGAATTGATTTCTTTGCCATTCTTTACAATTGGCTTAATCTTAAGGTTGTTGATGAAAACCCAAGTTCTGTATTCTTCATAGAAAGGATGGCTAATTGGACAGCGTCTTTTGTTTTGTTCAAAAGTGCAAACACCTACAAGACCTTTTTGTCCCCTTAATGGTCTTTGCCAAATTATTGCACCCCAAAAAGCTTTGTATAAATGATCAAGCTTTTGAATCCTGCATATTTCTTTTATCTCATTTTGAAAATGACTTCTTAGGTTATATCTCTTGCGGATTCTTGTCTTTTGTTCTTTTTGTAAATAGTACAATGCCGCTCCAAGCGTTTTGTGTTTTTCGAGGTAAGGCAGTATTTCATTTACGCCAACTGCACCAGCCTCTCCGCCACCTTTCATAATTGTTTTACTCAACTCATCTTTCTCAGCTTCATCTATATTCTGTCCATCGTTGTATCCTCGGCGTTGCACCAATTGATACAGTACTCTTCCAATAATGCTTGGTTCCTTTCGAAATATGTCAACTTTGCTTTCATCAACAATTAATGCTCTAAACAAGTAATAACTTTCATGTTTGCTAAAACCCAGCCGTTCAAAATCTGGTTTACCATCTCCATCAAAGTCGAATCTTAACCATTGAATAAACTTTTCGTTTTTTGGATATTTTCTTCCCAGCCTCTTGGTGTAGTAGCGCCATTCGTTTAGCTCTTCAATTGATAGTGGACACATTTGGTTATGAATTAGGCATTCCAGAAGTTCCCATTTTCTATATTTTTCAGCCTGATAATTTCTTCTTTTCCCCCTGCTTTCAGTTCTTTTCTGAACCATGGGGTGTTCTCCTGATTTATCTTCAGCCACTCCCTTATCAAACGTGAGTACCCCTTTATCAATAATTTGATTTTCCAATTCAGGATTAACTTCTCTTATTGCCCATCCGATAGAATTTGTGCCTAAGTCAAGACCTAAAATTTTTTCCATGATTACTTTTTATGTAGATGAATCTTATATTTGAAATTCGAAAGCTTATCACAATAAGGCTATAAGCCGAAGATTTTTCTTAAATCCTGCGTACTCCGTGGGATTTTTTTTAGCGCCTCGCCTATCTGCGGGGCATTTTTTTTATCCGTTTGTTGTTGTGTTGTTGTCAGGTGGATCATGTAGTTACATAGCTTTTATACATGGTGTTGCCACCATGTTGTTTGTTCACGCTATTTCTCACCCGCTCATAGTAGGCCATGGCTATTGCCAGGCTATTGTTTTCCTGTGGGGCAAGCGCATTACTATCGCCATGCTACTTACCAGGAAAGAAATACTAAAATAAGTGCTTTACCAATACAAAATGCCCTGCTGGAGTTCTTTCCAAGCAATCATTTGTTTTCATGTTTATCGCAACATCATTTGTTCAACTGCCGGCATTGTTTATAAATAGCCCGCTGCAACTGGCATATTTGATGGCATGGGCAATATATTCGCCCACTTGCCATACACGCTCTGCATGCACACCCATTATCCCATTAACTGATACACTCATTGCCGATATATGAACCTGAGTTTATTTAGCCTCAATCCTGCCGAAGCCGGCTTTCGCCTGCAGCGGATGGAACTCTGGAACTGGGGCACCTTCGACGAAAAAATTTACCACATAGAACCCGGTGGCGAAAACAGCCTGCTTACTGGCGCCAATGGCAGCGGCAAAACCACGTTTGTGCATGCCTTGCTCACCTTGCTGGCGGCAGAGCGAAGAATGCGCAGCTTCAACATGAGTGCCGAGGGCAAAACCAAAAACGAACGCACCGAAGAAAGCTATGTGCTGGGCGAATACGGCCTTACCGAGGACGACAGCGGTAGTAAAGCTCAACGGCTACGGGAAGACAGAAGCAAGGTGCGCAGTGTGATACTGGCGGTGTTCAAAAGCGAAGATCAATATGTAACGCTGGCACAAATCCGCTGGTTTGCCGGCACCGATCTCAAACGCAGTTTTATTGTGGCTCACAAGCCGCTCAGCATCGAAACAGACCTGCGGTATTTTGATACACAGGGCGAATGGAAAAAGCGGTTGCGCAAAGATTATCCCAAACAGGGCAGCCGCGAAATGATTGAATTTTTTGACGGGCCAAAAGAATACGGCACACGGCTGCGCAGTGTGTTTGGTATGCGCAGCGAAAAAGCACAAAGCCTCTTCAACCAAACCATCAGCCTCAAAATTTTGGGCAACCTCGACGATTTCATCCGCACACAAATGCTGGAAGAAACCGACATGGAAGCCGATTTTGAAAAACTGAAAGACCATTTCAAAACCCTGAGCGATGCACATCGTAATATTGAAAAAACCATCACGCAAATTGCCTTGCTGCAACCCGTACGCCAGCATTGGAACGATTGGAAAAACATTGAAGCCGATAAATACATAGTCGATCAGCACCGGCAAACTTTGCCAGCATGGTTTGCTACGCACCAGCGCAACCTGTTGGAAAAAGACATGAAGCAGCTAGAAGAAACACTGCAACAAACCCGCCTGCGCAAACAGGAAATTGAAGCGGTGATTGATGAAGAAAACCAGCAGCTCATTGCTACCGAAGTGCAAATACAAAGCAGCCAGCCGGGTCGCTTGCTGGCCGAGCTCGACCGGCAAATGAAAGAGCTGGAAACAGAAAAAGAAAAGCGGCAGGCAGCTACACAACGCTACAACGGCTTTGCTGAAAAGCTGGGTTGGGATACGCAGGTAAACGAACGGGAGTTTGATAAAAACCGCCGCAAGGCAGAAGAGAAAGCACAAGAGCTGCGCAAAGACCTGGATGAGAAACGTACCGCCAAAGTACGGATGGAAGATGCCCGGCACCAGGCAGAAGACGATATGGTGCTACTCGAAGGCGATATAGAACAACTGAAAAAACAAAAGAACAATATCACCGGTCGTATTGCACAAATACGACAAGAGATACTGGAATACTGCGGCGCCACTGAAGCTGAAATTCCTTTTGTAGGCGAACTGATACAACTGCGGGAAGGCGAAGAGAAATGGGAATACGCCATTGAAAAACTGCTGCACAATTTTGGTCAGCGGTTGCTGGTGCCCGAGCAGTATTACAAAATGGTGAACAAGTACGTGCAGGGCACCGACCTCAAAGGCCGCATTGTGTACGAACGTTACAAAGAGGGCAACTACCTCACCGATTTGCTGCCTTTGGAACCTGATACGGTGCCCGACAAACTCGACATCAAACACGACAGTGAATATGCCGATTGGGTGGAGTTTCAGCTGCGCAAATACTACAACTACTACTGCACCGACAACCTGAACGAATTTGCCAAAACAGATTATGCCATTACTTCCAGCGGACTGATTCGCCATGGCAACCGGCATGAAAAGGATGACCGCAACAAGGGCAACAGCCGCCAGCATTATGTGCTGGGTTGGGACAACAGCGCCAAGCTTCGCATGCTGATAGCAGAGCTCACCCAACGGGAAGAAAAAGTGCAGCAGCTACGCAAAGAAGAAAGTGTTTTGCGCAGTAAAATAGACAACCTCGAACGGCAGGAAAAAGCACTGGAAGAACTGTTGCGCTTTCAATCTTTTGCAGAGCTCGATTGGGAAGCAACAACAGCACACATTGCTGCCAAAGAAAAAGAGCGGCTAAAGCTGGAAAAAGGTGACCCCACGCTGAAAGAACTGCAACAGAAGAAAGAAGCCCTGCAACAGCGGCTGAAAGAACTGCAGCAAAAGAAAGACGAAAAAATAAGGGAAGAAGAAAAGCAACACAATCAACTGCAGCAGTGGCAGAGTGCACAGCTACGTTGTGATGAAATATTAATGGCTTACGAAGGAGTTGACATCACAACAAAGCTGGCCGAGTTTCAGTTGGAGTACATCAACAAGATTGAGTACAGCATTGATTTGGATGTGATTGAGAAAGTCCGCAATCAGGTAACGGATATCATCCGCAAAAAAATGGATGAGCTCAACAGCAAAACTGAATCGGCCAAGCGGCAGCTGAACACAGCTATCAACCGGTTCAAATATCCAACGGATGAAAAGTTGCTGCAGCGGTTTCCTGACTGGCGGGGCGATACACACCGCCTGCCCGAAAGCGTAGACCTGGCGGGTGAATACATGGACCTACTCGAACGCCTGGAGGGTGAAGAACTGGCCGAGCAGCGGGATCGTTTCAAGAAGTACCTGAACGAAGAAATGATTAACCGCATGAGCAGTTTTGGTGGCCGGTTGGATGAACATTTACAACAAATACGTCGCAGGGTAGATGAGTTGAATATTAGCCTTTCTGGTATCAGCTATCGCCAAAACCCAAAGACATATATTCAGTTGGATGCCAGAGAAGAACTCAGCCCCAACATCAAAGATTTCCGCCATCGGTTGGTGGCATGGAAGCCGAATATTGCCGAGTATCACCGCAGCAAAGACGACTCGATACTCGAAGCCAGCTATGTAAAAATCAAAGAGCTGATTGAGGATTTAGAAAGCAAGGAAAGCTGGCGCCGCGAAGTGATGGATGTGCGGCAATGGTTGCGGTTTGTGGCCCGTGAAGTACGTGCCGAAGACAAGAGTACGTACCGCAGCTACACCGGTACCGAAAAGCTGAGCGGTGGCGAACAGGCACAGCTCACCTACACCATTTTAGGCAGTGCCATTGCGTATCAGTTTGGCATTACCAGCGATGGCCTCAGCCAGCGCAGCTTCCGCTTTATATGTGTGGATGAAGCCTTTAGCCGGCAGGATGAAGAGAAGGCCAGATACCTCATGAATTTATGCAAGCAACTCAACCTGCAGATTATGGTGGTCAGCCCCGATAAAACAGAAGAGTTCAGAATAGTAGAACCATTTGTGGCCCGCATACACTATGTGCAGCGCAGGGCCAACCGCGATAGTTTGATGTACGATATGCCCATCAAACAACTGAAGGAAGCGTTGGAAAAAAATTAGCGTTATGATTTCCTTTGTTGATTTACAAAAGAAGATTACGAAGCTTTATCCTAAAGTGTTGCAAGCACATGTGGAGCAGAAGTCTATTTTTCCACTTATTGTTCCTTTTGATAAAACTTTTCCCAAAGAGTTGTCGCAATGGCATGATTTAATTGAACCCATTATTGCGCATAGCCGAGAGCATCATCAATTTGGCTACAGCATTGCATACACTCAGTTACACATGCGTAAGCATGGTGTGCAAACTGTTATAAAGGAAATAAGTTTTGATAATGAAGCACAGTTGATTGGCTATCTCAACAAACAGGAAGAGTATGCATCCTTTACCAGCAACGTGGCTAAAATATTGCAACATTATCCTGTACTAAAAACATGGATGAGCAATAATACCAGCAGCATACTGGAGTATGAACTTGACTGGGATAGCCTGTTGGCGGTAGTTAGTTATTTTGTTTCCAATGCTTCACCGGGCATTTTTATCAGAGAAATTCCGGTGCCGGTGCATACCAAGTTTATTGAGCAGCATAAAGCTGTGCTGTATGAGCTGCTCAACGAAGTGCTGCCGCCAGCTGCTATTCAACAGCAATACAGTGGCGTAAGCCAGTTTGAATTACGCTTTGGCTTGAAGATCATTCCTGCCCGTATCCGTATTCGTTTGTTAGATGCAACCTTCGCACGTTACTATAACAACGGAATGACTGATATAGAAGCACCCGTAGATGAATTGGCAAATCTTGAGTGGCCATTGCAAAAAGTAATTGTGCTGGAAAACAAAAAGAACTTTGAAAATGCCGAAGTGTTTTTAACGCTTCCCAACATGGAATCCACCGCAGTAATCTTTGGTAGTGGTAAGGCTGTTAGTTTATTATCAAAACTGAAATGGCTGGCGCCAATACCTATCCTATACTGGGGTGATATTGATGCCGAAGGTTTTGAAATGTTGCATCAACTCAGATTGCTTTTTTCGCAAACCATTTCTTTTTGCATGAATGAGGAAACATATCAAGCTTTTAAGGAATTTGAAGTAAAAGGTTCTGGAGCTAAGGAACGAACATTGGATTTGCTTACGGCTACAGAAAAAAAGTTGTATCAACAATGCTGTACCAAAAATATGCGGTTGGAGCAGGAGCGAATTGCACATCCTTTCATGTTGGAGTTACTACGAAAGCACATCAACCACTTTAATGCTTAATCAACCGCATCATGCGGTCAAGGCTATCGGTACAAACAATATCTCCGGCCCGTTGCATCATTTCCTGAAAGGCTGTAGGTAACGCTTCGTTTGATAAGGTATCCATTCCGCCAAAGGCACTGAAGGAGGTGGGAATGTTTTGCTGATGAATACCGCTGTAATAATCGGCAGGTTGTAAGGCTCTGGGTGTAAGGGCAATTAATCGATCTGCATGAATACCACTTTGATGTACCTGTGCTATTTGTGCTGCATCGTTGAAGCCCAACGCTAGCATGAGGTTGGGATACAGTTGATGCAGCCGTTGTGCTTCAGCAATGGTATAGCATATCACCATTACCTGCTCCAGCATGTTGTGTTTAGCTACTTGTTGCATCATGCGTTCGGGATGAGTGCCGGATTTCATATCCAAAGCAAGAAATGCATGGCTGCTGGCCGCAACACGTAGAGTGGCATCTAAAGTAGGGATATGTTCCTGCAGCACATGGCCACGGCTATCCTTTAGCCACAAACCTTGTATTTGTGCAAAAGATTGTTGGTGTAGTTTGCCAGTACCAGTAGTGGTTCTGCTCAGCGTATCGTCGTGCAGTAGTACCAGTACACTGTCGGTTGTCATGCGTACATCAAGCTCAACAATGGCACATGGATAATGGGTGACGCTTCTTTGCAAGGCAGCCAAAGAATTTTCGGCATAGCCCACCGCAGGTGGTGCCATGCGATGCGCCATCCAAACGGGTTCGGTACGGTTAGGCGCATAGGCTACCAACTGTGCCATGGTTTTTTTGCTGCAGGTAGATGAAGATGGTTGCTGTAACCACGCAGTACAAACAATGCTGAGGAAAAGAAGAACGGATAAACGCATGTGTAAAGGAATAAAAAAAGTCGCTTCCATTTCGGAAGCGACTTTTTTTGTAAGAAAGAAACAACGATTAGTTGTTGAAGATGTAACGGATGCCGAGTTGAATTTGGTATACATCGTCGATAGTGCTCGACTTGATGAAAGGATCTTGCAGCAATACAGTGGTACCATTTACAACCTGAGTAGCCAGGCGGTAGATAGGTGCACCAGCTGCAGTGCGACCACGGTAGTTGAGCGGCTGAGAAGTGGTGCTCAGGTTACCTACACCCCAGTCTTTGTTCAGTATGTTGCCTGCATTCAGGATGTCCATACGGAAACGGAAGGTGTTGGCTTTTTTGCTCTTACCAATTTTTACAATCAGGTCTTGCTCTACGCTAAAGTCGAAACGAGTGAGCCAAGGCAATTCAGCACCGTTGCGTTCTGCATAACCACCTCTGCGTTCGCTCAGGTAAGGATGCTTATTGATGTAAGCATCATAAGCAGCCTGCTGCTGTGCAGCGGTAAAGGTAGAAGAACCACTGGTGTATGTCTGGAAGGTCATTTCGCTGGCAGCCTTCGGAACATAAATCAGGTCGTTGATTTGACCGTCGCCGTTCATGTCGTTGCTGGCTGTATAGCTGAGCTTAAAGCCGCTGGCACTTACCATACCCAAGGTAATGGTGGTAGCACCGGCAATGCCTTTGCCATACATGAGGCGATAGCTGATGTTGCCCACAATGCGGTGACGCAGGTCGTTATCGCTAAAGCTGTTGCGCAGGTAGTTTACACCATAAATAGTAGGAACGTTAGCATTTACAGTGCTGGCTACAAATGAGATGTCTTTGGCTACACCGTAAGTATAACCGAGTAATCCACCCCAGTTTTTGGTGATGGGCTTTTCCAACTTAGCAGTAAGAGAGTAGTTGTACCCTTTATTGTTGTTGGTGAGCATAAACAAGTTGCCAATCTGAGGATTCACAAAACGGGCGTTAGAAGCTGCAGCACCACTGAGGTCCAGTGCAGGATAAATCATACGACGATCAGAACCATCTGCAAAGCTGCCGTTAGAGGCACGCATGTTCAGGTCTACATAGTTCAGCGCATTCAGGTTCTTGTTGTAAATGGCTTCAACAGTAGCAATTACACCGCCAAAAGGAAGACGCTGGTCGATGGCCAGGTTGGTACGCCATACCTGAGGGAACTTCAGGTTAGGATCGGTATAGTTTACGTTGTAAGCGGGCAGTGCTGCAATGTTGGTAGTTGCAGGTGTATAGCGGGTAGGATCGAGGGTAAACGGATAGTTGTTGGCGGCAGAACCGGTGAGGTTGAGGCGACCAATGTTTACACCGTTGTTGCCCAGTTGGTTGCTGATGAGTACATAAGGCATGCGGCTCAGGAAGATACCGGTACCACCACGTACTTGTGTTTTGCGGTTGCTGAATACATCCCAGTTGAAACCAACACGGGGAGAAGCATACAAGCGACCCTTAGGCATTTCACCGGTGTTTACTTTAGTGCCGGTACCATCAGGGTTTTGGAAAGTCAAACCACCTACTACAGGATTGGTGTAATCAGCCGCAGTGTTGGTTACGTTCAGGTAATCCAAACGTAAGCCAAATGTGAGGCGCAGGTTGTTGGTGGCTTTAATTTCATCCTGAGCGTATACACTGTAAGTCTGTGTTTTAAACGTTTGCCAAGGCAGCTTACCATCAGGCAGCAGCGTATAGGCATAGTTGAAACGGTTGAGCGTAACAGGAGAAGTAGTCAGGTTAGGGTTGTTCTTATAAGCAAGAGCGGCTGTTTTGAAATCGTCAATGCTGTTGAACGTCCATACACCGTTAGAAGCGTAGAAGAACAGGTTGTTCGACTTGAACGCTTCGAAAGAAGCACCTACGGTAATGGTATGCTTACCACGCAGGAAGGTGAGGTTATTGGTGATGTTAAACGTAGCGTAATCCAAACGGTTGTTGGGTGTAAAAGGATCCATACCCAGGCTGGTATAAGTGCTACCATCTTTCAAAATGTCGATGGTGGGGAACACACCGGCTGTTTTATAGCTGCGGTCTTCAATTTGCTTGTTGTAAGTAACCAGGAACTGGTTAGATACTTTGTTCTTCAGGTTGCTGTTCAATTCAGCTACAATAGAACGGGTATTGTCCTGAATACCATAACCGGTATTTTGACCAGACAAAGCCAGCGCCAGGTTTTGGCGGTTACCGTTACCGGCAGTGTTGCCAGAGTTACTGTTGCTCACAATTACATCACTCTCACTGTCGTGGTGAGAATAGCGAACGGTCAGCTTGTGACGGTCATTGATGTTCCAGTCTACACGGGCCAGCATTTTATTACTGTTCGACTCGTTGTTGAAGTTGTCGATAGCACCGAGGTCGTAGCTGAAGTTGTCCATCATAAACTTCTTCAAGTCTTCCAGATCGGCAGCAGTGGTACGGCTTACACCACCGGTTACACCGGGGCGGTTGGCCTGCCAGTCGAGGGCAGGGCGGGTACCTTTGGTAAATTCACCGTTGATGAAGAAGAACAATTTGTTTTTGATAATGGGGCCACCAAAACGGAAACCATTGGTTTCTACGCTAAAAGGAGTGGCAGGCACTTTGTTTTTACCAGCTTCGGTACCGGCCAGGTCGCGGTTGTTCCAAAAGCGGAACACAGAACCAGAAAAGTCGTTGGTACCACTGCGGGTTACGGCGTTCAGCGCAGCTCCGGCAAAGCCGCTCTGGCGAATGTCGAAAGGTGCAATGTTGATTTGAATTTCTTCGAGGGCATCCAAAGAGATGGCGCCAGAACCGGTACGGCCACCAGCTTGTGCCTGACTACCCAAACCAAAACCGTTGTTGAACACAGAACCATCAATGGTAAAGTTGTTCAGGCGGCTGTCTTGGCCACCAAAAGAACGACCATTGCTGTACGCATTGTACTTGGTAATGTCGTTTACGGTACGGCCAATGGTAGGGGTGCGGTTGAGGGCTTCGCGGCCAATGGTAGCAGAGGCACCGGTAGCTTTTGAGTTCATGATAGAACTGCGGTTGGCTACAACAGTGGCGGTTTGCAATTGGCTGTCGTTGGTACTCAACACCACATCCACGTTGGCGGTGTTACCCAGCGGAGCAAACACGTCATTTTCTACACGCTCCTGATAGCCGGTGTACGAAATGGTGATGCGATAAGGACCACCTACCCGTACAGCTGGCAGTGTAAACTGGCCACCCTTGCCGGTAGTGGTTACATAGCGGGTACCCGATGGTACGTGTACCGCAGTGATGGTAGCACCTTCCAGTGCTTCCTTAACAGGACCTTTTACCATACCTGTAATGGCACTGGTGGTTACCTGGCTAATGGCCATCAAACAAAAAAGGCTTGCCATGGCAGCAAGCAGCAATCTTTTTCCCATAAATGTTTAGTTTTTTGTTGTTCCGAAAAACGCTGCAAAAGTACTGGACACACAAATATGTTAAAAGAATAATAAGGAACCAACAAAATGGCCGTCTAAGCATAGAGCTTCGCAAAAAAGCAGAGGATTTCTTAGTTATAACCAAATGGAATAAAGCATTCGTTTGATGAAACGCAAAAGGCAAAACCATTGCATAACTGAACACATATTAATAAATTGTTACCCGAGTGTGGATGGCTGCTCAGCTAAAACACTTGTTGAAGAAAGCAGCACAGAGATTTTTCCACGCATTATCCTCAACTTCCCTACTTTTGCCGTCCTTTCACAAAACGGCAGGCATGGTGGCCTGTTGGTGAACTTGAAATAAACCGCTGCGCTTCTCCCGCAGCACCTTATTTTAAACCAACCAAAGGGTATAAAAAGTATTAGTCATGAAACGTACATTCCAACCGCACAACCGTCGTCGCAAAAGCGTACATGGTTTCCGTAAGCGTATGCAAACCGCCAACGGTCGTAAAGTGCTGGCCAGCCGCCGTGCCAAAGGTCGTCATAAGCTGACTGTAAGCGACGAACGCAAACTGAAGTAATCCGCTGCCCCGCTGGGGGTACGCCGACAAACGCATATAGCCCTCCCGAAACGGAGGGCTTTTTTGTGCCCATGCCCCGCGGCTGTATCTTTCAGCCGTGCGTATTGTTTTATTCAGTTGTTTGTTGTGGTTGGGGGCTGCGGCCCAGCCCCGTACCGATTCGTTGCTGCACCACCTGTTGCTGGCCAATCCCGCACAGCCACTGCAGCAGGTATTGGCCAATCCGGCCGAATACCGCTGCCAAATCATTTACACTCAAATCAACCGCGACGCTCAAAACCAGCCCCGCTTTACCCATTATTATTTCAACTACGATCCTCAGCTATACTTCAACCCGGCCAGTATGGTAAAAATGCCGCTGGCTTTTTTGTCGTTGGAAAAACTGAACGACCTGAACATTCCCGGTCTTTCGGCGCAAACGCATATGCGAATTGATAGCAGCCAACCCTGGCAGCGGCCCTTTTACAAAGACACAACAGCCACTGATGGATGGCCCAGCATTGCCCATTTTATCAAAAAGGTGTTTCTCATTAGCGACAACGATGCTTACAACCGCCTGTACCAATGGGTGGGCCAGCAGCGCATTCACCAGCAGTTGCGGGCCAAGGGCTATCCCACGGCGGTCATTTCCCGCCAATTTCTGGGCCTTACCCAAGAGCAAAACCGCCATACCAATCCGGTAAGTTTTTTCGATGCCAAAGGCAAACGATTGTATAGCCAGCCTGCACAATACAACCCCGATACTTTCGATTTCAGCCGTAAGATTTTGATTGGCAAAGCTCATCTGAATAAATACGACAGCCTGGTAAACGAGCCTTTCGATTTTAGCTGGCACAACAATATTTCGCTGAAAGATTTTCAGCAAATGCTGCAATCAGTGATGTTTCCGCAGTCGGTACCAACGAGTCAACGCTTTCGGCTTAAGCCGGCCGACTATACCTTTTTACGCACCTGGCTGTCGGCCTACCCCAGCGAAACCGACAATCCCAAATACGACACCGCAACGTACTACGAAAACTATGTGAAGTTTTTCTTTTACGACGGCAGCCACCGAATGCCGCCCGGTGTACGGGTGTTCAACAAAGTGGGCTGGGCCTATGGCTTTCTCACCGATGTGTCTTACGTGGCCGACTTCAACCACAAGGTGGAGTATATGCTGAGTGCTACCATTTATGTAAACAAAGACGGTGTGCTCAACGATGACAAATACGACATCGAAGATATTGGCCATCCGTTTTTGTATCAACTCGGGCAAACCATTTACCAATACGAATTGCAACGCCCCCGCAAGCAGCAGCCCAATTTGGATGCGTTTAAACTGACCTACGGTACCCGCAATGCCAACGATAGCCGGCCGGCCATCAAAATAGCGGACAATTAAGGGCTACCTTTGCGCCGCAATCATTATGAGTACTTCGGCTGTAAAAAATACATTGGGTAAAAAAGAAAAGCTGAAAAGCCGCAAGCAGATCGACAGCTTGTTTGCTAACGCACAGGCATTTACGGCGTTTCCGGTGAAAGTGATTTTTACCATTGCAGACAGCAGTACAGATGCAGCTGCTGTGCAAATAGGTGTAACGGCCAGTGCCCGCAACTTTAAGCATGCTGCCGACCGCAACCGCATTAAGCGATTGCTGCGGGAAGCGTACCGCTTGCAAAAGCATGAGTTGATAGCTACTGCCACCGCCAAGAGCAAAAAGGTTTCCGTATTTTTTTTATACCTCGATAAGCAAATGCCTACGTATGATTTGCTGTACGATAAAATGCGCTACTGCCTCAAAAGACTGCGCAAAAAACTGGAAGAAGAACAAAGCACTGATGTGCCAACAAACGAAACCAAATAAGTGGTATGAAGAGTTGTTGTAAAGAAGCGATGGGTGATGCACCGGTGCAAAAAACCGCCTGGTGGAAAACCGTGCTGGCATTTCCATTTATTGTGCTCATTCGTTTATATCAATTGGTCATCAGCCCATGGCTGGGGCCAAAATGCAGGTACACACCCACCTGTAGTCAGTACGCTTTGGAGGCGTTTAAAAAATTCGGTCCGTTCAAAGGATTTTGGTTGTCGCTCAAGCGGGTGAGCAGTTGCCATCCTTGGGGTGGCAGTGGCTACGATCCGGTACCGTGAGTGATGTTGCCAACACCTAACTTTACCCAGTTCATGAGTGCACATCATTTCAACACATCATTATTGCCGCAGTTGCAGCAGGGCCAGCACAAAGCGGTGGCCCGTTGTATATCGTTGGTAGAAAATGATGTGCCCGGCACAGCTGAATTTTTGGAAGCATTGCCAGCATCGGCTACACCCGTTATCGGCATTACCGGTCCGCCGGGTGCTGGTAAAAGCACACTGGTAGATGGCCTCATCCACCATTGGGTAACGGGTGGCAAAAAAGTAGGCGTACTCTGTGTCGATCCATCTTCGCCTTTTAACCTGGGTGCTTTGCTGGGCGATCGCATCCGCATGAGTGAATGGTACAATCATCCGCAGGTATTTATTCGGTCGCTGGCCAGCCGCGGTTCGCTGGGCGGTCTGCATCCGCACATTGTAGAAATTACAGATGTCATGAAAGCCGCAGGCTTCGACTATGTGCTGGTAGAAACAGTGGGTGTGGGCCAAAGCGAAGTGGAAATAGCGGGCCTGGCTGATTGTACCGTGGTAGTGGTAGTGCCCGAAGCCGGCGATGAAATTCAAACCATGAAAGCCGGCCTGATGGAAATAGCGGATGTGTTTGTGGTCAACAAAGCCGACCGCCCCGATGCGGATATGTTTGTAAAAAACCTGCGCCAAATGCTGGCCCCGGCCTTTATGACCAGGCAGCATGAAATAGCGGTAGTAAAAACCATCGCCCAGCAACGGGAAGGTATTGATGCGCTGACTATAGCCATAACGAATGTGCTACAATTAGGCGCCACCAACGAACGCCGCAGCTGGCTGCTGGCCGAAAAAGCATGGCACCTGATACAGCAGCAACGCATGAAAAACTTGAGCAAGGCGCAACTAAAACAAGCCATTGCCGAAAGCCTGCACAGCGAGTTTAATTTGTATCAATTTGTACGGCAGTACGTGCAGGCATAAACATTCCGTTGCTATCAATTGTATTCACAATAACCAAAACATAAACACAACATGGATTATACTCAATTGCCCAAAGTAGCCAAATGCGAACCCACCGCTGTACAAGTGGAAGCCGGTAAAACCTATGCCTGGTGTACCTGCGGCCTCAGCGAAAAGCAACCGCTTTGCGATGGTGGCCACAAAGCCTGCTGGACGGAAGACGCCAACGGCGAATTGCAAAAGCATTTTGTAAGCCTGAAGTTTACTGCCGAAAAAACAGAAGAAATATGGCTGTGTAATTGCAAGCAAACCAAAAATCCGCCTTTCTGCGATGGCAGCCACAAGCATGTAAAAGCCTGATGAAATTTTTCAGCAATAAAAAAGAGGAACTGGTTGCAGTTCCTCTTTTTGTTTCGGTATACATGCCAATTACAAAATCCTCAGCTTGGCATAGTTCAGCATGATTTTCTTTTCACCATTCTGATCAAACTTCACGGTGGCAATGGGGTTGTGTGCCGCCCCTTCCATTTTGATGACCACGCCAAAACCAAACTTCTGGTGCTCTACTTTATCGCCTTCTTTAAGGCCGCTGGTATCGCTGGCTACAAAGTCGGAGGATGGTGTATGCTCCACCACTTTGGGTGGTTGTGCTGGTCCAACGTAGCTTGGCTTTGTGCTGGCGGCTTGCTTGCCCGGAGGCGCTCCGTAACGACGCTCTGCAGCAGCGGCACTGTTGCTGCCGCCACGGCCGCCACCATGCAATCGTTCAAAGGCACTGGCACCACCAAAGCCCATGCCGCCCTGATTGCGCAGGCCACCACCGGCCATAGTACGATCGGCATATTGGCCGGGTACTTCTTCCAAAAAGCGGCTAGGCTCATTGGCCACCACCTGTCCAAATTTGTAGCGGCTTTGCGCATACGTGAGCCACAGTTTTTTCTTGGCCCTGGTTACGGCTACATAAAACAACCGACGTTCTTCTTCCAGCTCTTCTCTGGTATTGATGCTCATGCCGCTGGGAAACAAGGTTTCTTCCATGCCGCCCACAAACACACAGGGAAACTCCAGCCCCTTTGATGCGTGGATGGTCATGAGCTTTACGACGTCGGCATTTTCATCATCGTTTTTATCGGCATCGGTCAGCAAGGTTATTTGTTGCAGGTAGGTACCCAATGATGCGGTAGCAGCTGCATCTTTTGCAGGGCTGTTGCTATCAGGGGTTGATGCCATTTCGAACAAAGTGCCGCCAGAAGTGGTAGCTGCTGTAGTGTCACGTTCTGGTATTGGTGCAGTCTCTGGTGCCACATAACCTGCGGTTGGTTGGGTAATGCTGTCTTCAATCAGCGTACCGTCTTCATCAATCATGCTGCGGTTTTCGGCATCGTCTACCCATTCTTTAATAGAGTTGAGCAACTCCTGAATGTTTTCGTAGCGGGCCAAACCTTCGGCACTTTTATCGTTGAAGAGTTCTTTTACCAAACCTGTGTGTTTGCCCACCTGAAAGGCTACTTCATACGCATTGCTGGTTTTGAGCATGCTCTGGAAATACTTGATCATTTGCACAAAAGCTTGCATGCTCTCGAGGCTGCCACCACGAATGCCTACGTTTTGCGCCTGCTCCAGCACCTGCCACATCTGCATGTTTTTTTCATTGGCCACAATCACCAGTTTTTCAATGCTGGTTTTGCCAATGCCCCTTGCCGGGTAGTTGATGATGCGCTTCAATGCTTCTTCATCACGGGTGTTCACTATCACCCGCAGGTAGGCAATAAAATCCCTGATTTCTTTGCGCTGATAAAAACTGATGCCACCATAAATGCGGTACGGAATATTGGAACGACGCAGGCATTCTTCATAAGCCCGGCTTTGCGCATTGGTACGGTACAAAATGGCAAAATCGCCATTGCTGAAATGATTGCGCAGTTTGTTTTCCTGAATGGCATCGGCCACATACCGGCCTTCATCGTTGTCGCTAATGACCCGCACAATTTTCACTTTGTCGCCGGCTTCGGCTTCGGTCCACAGCTCTTTGGGTAATTGGTTCTTGTTGTTTTTGATGACCTCGTTGGCAATGTTCAAAATGGTGCCGGTGCTGCGGTAGTTGCGTTCCAGCTTCACCACTTTTACATCTTCGTAATCTTTTTGAAACTGCAATATGTTTTCGATGGTAGCACCACGGAAGCTGTAAATACTTTGTGCATCATCGCCCACCACGCAAAGGTTTTCGTGGGCTGCGGCCAACAGTTTGGTTATCTGGTACTGAGTGGTGTTGGTATCCTGATACTCATCCACCATCACGTATTTGAATTTGTGCTGGTACTTATGGAGCACCGGCGGAAAATCCCGCAGCAGTTCATACATCTTCAGCAGCAGGTCGTCAAAATCCATGGCGCCGTTTTTAAAACAGCGTTTGCAATAGGCATCATAAATGCGGCCGATAGCAGGGCGGTTTTGGCGGGCATCTTCTGCCTGTATGTGGCTGTCGCTCAGGTATTCCTCCGGGGTAATGAGGGCGTTTTTAGCAGCGCTGATGCGGTTGCCCACCACGTTGGGCTTGTATGTTTTATCATCAAGGTTCAGTTCTTGCACCACGGTTTTAATAACGCCGCGGCTATCGTCGGTATCGTAAATGGTAAAGTTGCTGGGGTAGCCCAGGTGTTGTGCTTCGCCACGCAGTATGCGGGCAAACACACTGTGAAATGTACCGATGTACAAATTGCGGGCTTCGCCATTACCCAGTATTTTCTGTATCCGTTCTTTCATTTCGGCGGCGGCCTTGTTGGTAAACGTAAGGGCCAAAATGTTGAACGCATCTACCCCGTGATGCCCCATGAGGTAGGCAATGCGGGTGGTGAGTACTTTGGTTTTGCCACTGCCTGCGCCAGCCACAATCATCAGCGGTCCGTCTTTGTGCGTTACTGCTTCCCGCTGCTGCTCATTCAATCCTGCTAAAATATCCTGCATAAGGGGTGCAATTTACACTGCCTGCATGGGCCCTGCCAGCGGGTGGATAATTTTTTACGCCAAAGGCACGACTGGCATAAAAAAGCTTTCTTTGGTGCATGTCTGCTGTTGATAAACAATACCGCTGGTTTAAAGTAGCCGAAAGTACCGCCGAGTTGTTCAATACCGGCCGCAGCCTGGTGCAGGTATCGGTGGCTGGCAAAGACATTTGCATAACCCGCCACCAGCAAGCATTGTATGGCTGTGCTGCCAAATGCCCGCATGCCAGTGGCCGCATGGCCGATGGCTGGGTAGATGCGCTGGGCAATGTGGTGTGCCCGCTGCACCGCTACAAGTTTTCGCTGAGCACGGGCCGCAATACCAGTGGCGAAGGTTATTTTTTGCGCACCTACCCCGTAAAAGAAACCGATGATGGTTTGTTTGTAGGCATTGAAGTAGTGCTGTAATCGTTGCATTCTGTGCTACCTTTCTACCATGCTGCGTATAGTTTTCTTTTTGTTGGCTAGTGGTGTGGCATCTGTGTCGCTATCTCAAACAGATACAGGTTACTCCCGCCAATGCTCGGCCATTCGGGAAGTGATGTATTTGTTTACCCAACAACACATAACCGAACTGCTCGATACCAAACTGCGCAGCAGCAACGGCTACCAAACCAATGGTGTATGGACGTTTAGCCACGAACGCTACAGCACCCGCCTGCCCTGGGCCGATGCACAAACCACCGAAGTAGAACATGCTACTGATTGTAGAGATACGCTGCAAACAGACAGCTGGCAGTACATCGCCAACTTTGCACCACTAACAGATTTGCAAAATGCCAACCGCCAGATGAATCGGGTACTACAACAGATTAATGGTTGCGTGTTACCATTTTCCGACAGTGTGAGCATTGCACTGCTGCCGGTGGACCCTGCTGAATTGCCGCCCAACAAACCGGACAATCTCGTAGATGCTTTTTTGTTTGCACTGCCGCCCGTACCCCGCACTGCGTGGCAACTCAGCCTGATGATTGGGTTGGAAAAAATGCGTAACGGATACCGTACTGTGCTGATTGTGGAATGGATGGAAGAACTGCGCAAAGCCGCAGGGAAATAGGAAATCTATTGTTTTTTCATTAGCACATTTTCACATTAGCTAATTGGCACATTGTTCTTCGCTTTTGCCCTCCACGCCCACCAGCCGGCTACCGCCAGTAGTAGCAACACCACATATTGCACACTGGTAAACACCAGCCCTTTTACAAAGTACAAGGGTATGCTGGCAATGTTGGTAGCCATCCACCAGTACCAGCTTTCCACTTTCTTTTTGGCCATGAGCCACATGCCGGTAAATGCAGTGGCACTGGCAAAAGCATCAGCCCATGGAATGGCTTCTTTGGCAAACCACTGGCGCATCAGTAATATAAAACCGTAGAGAGCCAAATAGCAAACGGTGGCAAACAACAACTGCTGTTGCCACTCTTTGCGGCTGCTGAAACTCACATGCATTACGGGTTGCTGTTGCTGGTCTTTTTTGGCCCACAACCACCAGCCGTAAATGCTCATGACCGTGTAGTAAAAATTGACCACCGCTTCGCCGGGCAAGTGGTATTTGAAAGAGAGGTAAATGAAAATGATGGTGTTGACCAAACCCACCGGATACACAAGGATGTGCTCTTTGCGGGAAAAAAACACACTGGCTATACCGGCTATCACGGCCACAAATTCGAGGGGCGTGGTTTGCTGCAAACCGCTCCAGACTTGTTGAAATAGTTCCTGCATTCGGCACTTGTTGGGGCACAAATATGCTATCTTACTATTCCTTAAAAAAATGACTTCCCATGAAAAGAAATGCAACTGCCGTTTGGAACGGTTCTGGTAAAGAAGGCCATGGCCACCTCACTACACAAAGCACCGTGCTGCAACAAACGCAATATTCATTCAACAGCCGTTTTGCAGAAGGCGTAGGCACCAACCCCGAAGAGCTGGTCGCCGCTGCCCATGCGGGCTGCTTCACCATGAAGCTCAGCTTTGTGCTCGGTGGTATGGAACTAACGCCCGAATCGTTGGAAACGACCTGTACCATTACGCTGGATAATGGCACGATTACCAACAGCCACCTCGTTGTAACAGGCAAAGTGCCCGGAGCTATAGCAGAGCAGTTTGCTGCCGCCGTAAAAGATGCTGAAGCCAACTGCCCCATCTCGAAGTTGTATAACTGCAGCATTACTTCGGAAGCAACATTGGTATAAATTGTTAGCAACGCGGTGACACGAAGACGTGGAGTTTTTTGCTGACAGATTTTACCGCGGAGATGCGGTGGTCGCATCGATAAATACAAATGATGTATAGTCTGATTCTTCAATCTTCTTCGTGAGCTCTGTGCCCTCCGTGCGAAAAAAACGAAGGCAACCTCATTTTTCAAAACAACCCTTGCGTATGAAAAACATAGCACATGAAATAAAATGGGCCGTCATTTTTATAGTGGCTGGCATGGCATGGATGCTGCTGGAAAAACTAACCGGCCTGCACGACAAACACATCGACATGCATCCCATTGTTACCAACCTGTTTATGATTGTGGCCATTGCGGTGTATTGGTTTGCTTTGAGTGCCAAGCGTAAAGCCAATGGCGGCACCATCACGTTTAAAAAAGCTTTTGTCAGCGGTCTGCTGATGACCTTGTTTATTACAGTACTGACGCCGCTGTGGCAGTATGTGTCGGTAGAAATTATTTCGCCCGGCTATTTTAAAAACGTAACGGACTACAGTGTGGCGCAAAAACTAATGACAGCTGAAGAAGCTGCTGCGTATTTCAACCTGCGCAACTACATCATCAGTTCGCTGATGTTTGCACCAGTTACGGGAATTGTTACCTCGGCATTAATAGCGTTGATTGTCAGCCGCAAGAAATTGGTGTAATAGAGGTCAACGCAAAGGCGCGGAAGAACCAGTAATAGAAGCCAGCACTGTGGTTACATGCATGACAGTTACAATGACAAGGCTGTATGTCATTAGCATGTTAGCACATGAGCATTTTATCTTCCTTGCTTGCGGCGTTTGCGCATGATGATGATAACCACAATAAGTGTGATAAAGAGTAACACGATAAACGGCAACCAGGAGCCAACCTGATAACCGAACTTATACTCAGCACTGGTGGTATCTATCTGCAGCAGCAGCGAGGAGAAAGTAGATTGTAACATGGCACAAAAGTAAAAGTCCTGCGGCAAGTATAACTGCCACAGGACTTTTTATGTAACGCAACGTCCTCTGCGAGAGACGTTGCTGGAAAATACGAACTGTATTGCATTAGCTAATTAGCACATCATCCAATTAGCACATTGCTTATTCAGCATCTGCCACTACTTCTTGTACTTCAGGAATCATGCGCTTCATCATGCCTTCGATGCCGGCTTTGAGGGTAATCATGCTGCTGGGGCAACCGCTACAGCTGCCTTGCAGGGCCAGGTTTACCACGCCGTCGGTATAGCTTTTAAACTGGATGGCGCCACCGTCCATTTCTACAGCGGGCTTCACGTAGTTTTCCAGCAGTTCCTTGATGCGTTTTACCACGTCATCGTCATCGGCAGCCACGGTGTTGCTGGCTACTTTCTGGGCTTTGCTGGCGGCTAGTTCTTCTTCGTTTACCACCACACCGCCGTTTTCGAGGTATTCTTTCAAAAACTGCTTCACGGTAGGGATGACGTCCATCCACTCTTCCGTTTCGTTGGTTTTGGTGAGGGTAACGAAGTTGCTGGCGATGAAAACGCTTTTGATGAAAGGAAAGGTAAACAGCTCTTTGGCCAGGGGCGAAGGAGCGGCGCTGGCTTCATCAGGAAAATCGATGCTTTTGCCCGGGTACAGGAGTTTGTTGGCCACGAACTTCATGGTTTCGGGGTTGGGCGTCATTTCGGTATAAATGCTGATTACGGGATTGCCTGTCTGTATCATAATGAGGTCAAATTTCGAAGGTTTGGCGCAAATGGCCGAAAAATATACGGCGGTAAAGGTAAAACCCTGACCGGCTTGGGCGTGGTAAAGCTTGGTTAAGCTCCCCATTGCGGGGGCTTTTTTCCTGTTTTCGAAAAGAGGATGAAAGAAGATGCACGGCTGTGGTACTTACTTATCAGCATGATGCTGGCAACCAGGAAGTCCTCCTCGGGAGACGATGACCATTCACATCGTCCCCGACTCCTGTCGGGGATGCCGTGCTGCAGCGACAACTGTCGCTAAAAAACTGGATGTGCATGAATGCAGCTCAATAAGTCAGCTTCAACTGATTCCTCGCGGTTCTTCTTTTTTCTTGCTGCTTGTACACCCAGCTGCTGATGGCAGTGCCCATAATGGCGCCCATTACCACATCGCTGCTCCAGTGTTTTTGCTGCTGCATGCGGCTGATGCCCACAGCAGTAGCGGCACCAAAACTCAGTACGCCTACCCACCATTTCTTTTTGCTGTGCAAAAAAATCATGTTGGCCGTACTAAAAGCCATGGCCGTGTGGCCGCTGTAAAAGCTTTCGTTGCCCCAACCGTTGATGGGCCCGTACCAGCGAAAAGCACCACTGCCGGTTTCGGGGCGGGCACGGTGAAAAAGATTTTTGATCAAGAGTGTAACACCGCCGGTCATGGCTTGTGCCTGCAGGTTATCGAGGCCAAATTGCAGCAGGCCGGGTTGTTTGGCCACCGACCCCAGTAAAATGGCGCTGCCGCTAATGCCCAGCTGCACAGGCAATCCTCCGGCCAAATCGCCGGCTTTGCCAAAGTGTACAGCATCGGGGCCATTCCAGGTTTGCAGGGGTATATTAATGGGTTCATCCAAGGCAATCATAGAGCCTGCAAACACCAGTGAGCCACTGACAGTAATCCATTGCTCGGCGTTGTAGTGCAAGGGGCGTTTCAACAGGCCAATGCCATTGTACCAATACGATTGAATATAGTTGGCAGTGTCGCTTTTGCTGAGCTGTGCATGGGCAGTTTGCTGCCAGCCTAGCAGGGCCATGGGCCACAGCAGCCATTTGCTTAAGGGTGCTATCAGGTTGGTTGTAATCACGACCCAACTAATATACAGGCATACCTGCATACCGACCAAAAATTGCCACAGCTTAGGTACAAACGGTTGTAAACCGGGCATTTGAGCTACCTTTCCGGCTATGGCTATTCATGTACGCATTCATCCCGATAATCCGCAGCCCCGGTTGATAGCACAGGTGGTGGAGTGCCTGCTGCGGGATGGCGTTATTATTTATCCCACCGACACGGTGTATGCCATTGGCTGCAGCATGCACAGCCGGGAGGCACTCACCCGAATTGCCCGCATTAAAAACAGCGATCCGGCCAAGGCGCTGCTCAGTTTTGTGTGCCACGATTTGAGCGACCTGAGCAAGTATGCCCGCCAGTTGGATACGCCCACTTTCCGCTTGCTGAAGCAGCACCTGCCCGGTCCGTTTACGTTTATTTTGCCGGCCAGCAAAGAAGTGCCCAAAATGATGCAGAGCAAAAAATCGACTATCGGTTTGCGGGTGCCCGAAAACAACATTGCTCTCGCCATAGCCGAAGCATTGGGGCATCCTATTTTATCGGCCTCCGTACCGGCCGAGCTGCCCGAGGACCTGGCCGACCCCGACCTGATTTTGGAAAACTTTGAACGTTTGGTAGACATGGTAGTAGATGGCGGCATGGGTGAAATAGAACCATCAACCGTAGTAGATCTCACCTCCGACAGCCCCGTGGTAATACGGAAAGGAAAGGGCGATTGGGAAGAGTGAATGTAAACGGCAATAAGGAATAAGAAATAAAGAATAAGAAATAAGGAATGAGGAAGTGGTAAGGCGCCATCTAATTTTTACCAATCAACTTGTGAACTAGTGAACACGTTAACCTCCCAACCTCCAAAATGCACCTCGAACAATTTCGCCAATACTGCCTCTCGCTACCGGCTACAGAAGAAACCCTGCCATTTGATGAAGACACGCTGGTGTTTAAAGTAGCTGGCAAAATGTTTGCCCTCGCCAACATGACGGTGTTTGAAAGCATCAACCTGAAGTGCGACCCGGAGCAGGCCATTGAGTTGCGGGAACGATACGCCGCCGTACTGCCCGGCTACCACATGAACAAGCAACACTGGAACACGGTATTGATAGATGGCAGCATATCCAATCAGCTGCTGCTCCAATGGACCAAAGACTCCTACGATTTGGTGGTACAGTCGCTACCCAAAAAACTGCGGGCTATGCACGGCCTTTGAGAAAGTCAGCAACTTTCTTCCACAGGTTTCATCAGGAAATTCATGTTTTTGATTTCCCTTGAACTAGTCAAGTAGTGAACCCGTAAACTCTGAAACTTGTTCCATAGCTTTCCGCAAATTTTCACCAACCGTGATGAAGCGAAGCCTGCCTCTTTTTGTTCTGCTTTTGTGCAGCCTTTTTGCACAGGCACAAGCCGATAAAGTACGTCAATTGGTGCAGCAGCGCCAGCAGCAATTGTTGCAGGAGTACATGCAGTTTGTGGCCATTCCCAATGTGATGGGCGATAGCATCAACATTCACCGCAATGCGGCTTTCATCCAGCAAATGATGGAGCGGCGGGGCATTGCTACGCAAATTCTCACCTTGCCCATAAAAGGTGCCAGCCCGCTGGTAGTGGGCCAGGTAAAAGTGCCCGGTGCCACCACCACCATGGGTTTTTATGCGCATTACGATGGCCAGCCCGTGAACCCCGCCCAATGGGCCAAGGGTTTGTCGCCATTTACGCCACAGCTCACCACCGACCGCCTCGACCGTGGCGGCAGTTTTGTACCCGGCAATGCGGTGCCTGCGGTCATTCCAGAAAAAATGCGACTCTATGGCCGCGGCAGTGCCGATGATAAAGCGGGGGTGTTTGCCATCATTGCGGCCTACGAGTTGATGAAACAATCGGGTCAGCAACCCAAGGCAAATCTCACGTTCATTTTTGAAGGCGAAGAAGAAGTGGGCTCCATACACCTCGACGATTATTTTACCCAACACAAAGCTTTGCTGAAAGCCGACCTATGGATGATATGCGATGGTGCCCGCCATGTAACGGGTCGTAGGCAACTGGTGTTTGGGGTACGGGGCGATATAAACGCCGAACTGAAAGTGTACGCTTCAGCACGACCCTTGCACAGTGGCAACTATGGCAACTGGGCGCCGAATGCCGCCATGCGATTGGCGCAACTACTGGCCAGCATGAAAGATGACAAAGGCATGGTCACCATCCCCGGTTTTTATGACGATGTGCAGCCGCTAAGCAAAGCAGAAAAGGAAGCCATTGCACAAATACCCGATGTGGTGCCTACGCTGCAAACAGAATTGATGATGATTCATCCGGATGGCGATGGCCGCAATTTTCAGGAGTTGCTGAATATTCCTACGCTCAACATCAACGGTTTTGCGGCTATGAATGTGGGCAGCATGGCCAGCAACATCATTCCTGCCGAAGCCACGGCAGCATTGGATTTGCGCCTGGTAAAAGGGAATACGGTTGAAGGGCAATTCAACAAAGTAAAACGCTACATCGAAAGCAAGGGTTATACCATACTCGACCATGAGCCCACCGCAGAGGAGCGGAAAAAATATCCGCTGATTGCCAAACTAACGATGAACGATGGTGCGTACCCAGCACAGAAAACGCCGATGGATTTGCCCATTGCTCAACAGGTGATTGCGGCCATTCAATCTACCACAACAGATGCGGTGATTAAAATACCAACCGTGGGTGGAAGCCTGCCGCTCTACATGTTTGAAACCATTTTACAATCGCTGCCGGTGAGCATTGGCATTGTGAACTACGACAACAACCAGCATGCCGAAAACGAAAACCTGCAGATCAGTTTTTTGCTGGAAGGCATTGTAACCATGGCAGCTGTCATGGGTGTGCATTAATTGATAAATAACGATTGCTGATTTATGACAACAGAAATATATCCTGGTGCAGTAGCCAGCCATACGGCTGAAGAGTTGCAACAATTGTACGCACAGCAGCAGGCATTTTTTCAGTCGGGTGTAACCCGCAGCTATGGTTTTAGAAAAGCCCAGCTGGGCGTGTTGCGCAAAGCCATAGGCCGTTACGAGCAGCCTTTGCAGGAAGCACTGTACAAAGACCTGCGCAAAAATGAATTTGAAGCTTACGGTACCGAGCTCGGGCCTGCCTATAAAGAGCTCACACATACGCAACAACACCTGCGTGGTTGGATGCAGCCACGGCACCGCAGTACGCCGCTCATGTTTTTTCCTTCTACCAGCAAAGTGGTACCAGAGCCACGGGGTGTCAGCCTCATTATGGCGCCCTGGAACTATCCTTTTTTATTGCTGATACAACCCTTGATGGCCAGCATCGCCGCAGGCAATACCAGCATCCTCAAACCTTCAGAAGAAGCACCGCATGTAGCTGCTGTGCTGAAGCAAATGATTGAGGAAACCTTTGAACCGGATTACATCGCCATTGTTACCGGACCTGGCCATCAGGTAAGCGAGGAACTGATTGCCAAACATCACCTCGACCTCGTATTTTTTACCGGCAGTACTGCCGTAGGCAGAAAAATTATGCAGGCCGCTGCTACACAGCTTACGCCAGTAGTACTGGAGCTGGGTGGTAAAAGTCCATGCGTGGTAGCTGCCGATGCCAGTATTGATTACACGGCGAAAAAAATCATTTTCAGCCGCTTTCTCAATTGCGGGCAAACCTGTGTGGCTGCCGATTATGTGTTGGTTCATTATAGCGTAAAAGACAAACTGATAGCGGCATTGAAAAAACATTTGCTGCAGATGTATGGCGATGATCCGCAGCAAAGCCCCGACTTGGGACGCATCATCAATCTGCGTCAGTTCAACCGGCTGACGGGCTATTTATCGCAGGGCAATATTGTGCATGGCGGCCAGCACGATGCTGCAGATTTATTTATTGCACCTACCATCATCGATGATGTGGCAATGGATTCGCCCATTATGCAGGAAGAAATTTTCGGCCCCATTTTGCCCATCATTGGTTTTGATACACATGAAGAAGCCAAGGCCATCATTTCGAAAAACCCGTATCCGTTAGCGTTGTATGTGTATACCAACAGCAGCAGCACCGAACGCTATTTTATGGAAGGCATTCAGTTTGGTGGAGGCTGTGTGAACAATGGTGTTATTCACCTGGGCAATACCGACCTGCCCTTTACCGGTGTGGGTTTCAGCGGCATGGGCGGCTATCATGGCAAATATGGTTTCGATCAGTTTTCACATTTGAAAAGCATCATGCGCAGCCATCGCTTGGGCGATACACCACTCTGGTATGCGCCATACAAAAAATGGTATGTGCAGGTGTTGCGTAAACTGATGCGGTAACCGAATCTTTATTCATCTTCCTGCACAACAATACCTTTACCACATGACCAATAGCATTTTGCAGCCTGCAGCATTGCAGCAAATAGAACAGCGACTTGTAGCCCTGCAAGAAACCTCCGCAAGGCAGTGGGGCACCATGACCATTGCCGAAATGTGCTGGCACTGCCGGCAACAGCTGGAATTTGTGTTGCAACCAACTGATACCAAAGTACTGAATACCATGTTTCGGTATCAGCCTTTTACATGGCTGGCTATTTATGCTGTTCCTTGGCCCAAAGAATCGCCCACGGCACCCAGCCTCGATGTAAAAAAAGCAAAGCCCGAAGTGGGAACACTACCAGAAGAAAAAGCAAAACTGACAGATGCGCTGCAAGCTGTGTTGCAAAAAGAATATATCGAAGCTACGCATCCGCTGTTTGGCAAACTGGGCCGCAAAGACTGGGGCCGCCTCATTTGGAAACACCTCGATCATCATTTAAGACAATTCAGCTGCTGATATGGCAAGACCAACACACAATCCGGCTTTACCTTTTATCATCGACAACTGGAGCGGCAATCCGCTGAACGATAAACATCAGTACATCAATCTCGACGGGCCTTCGCAGCGCAACTATTGGGACGTACTGAAATGGCAGGCAGAAAAAAAACCATTGAAGCCGCTGAAAAAAAAGCAGCAGCATGGTATTGAGGTCATTCATCAGCCCAAGCTGACGAGCAATACCGACAATGGCATTACCTGGTTGGGTCACGCATCTTTTCTTATCAGTATCAATGGCAAGCAAATTATTACCGATCCCATATTGGGTAAGCTGCCCGTGGTAGTGCATCAGATAAAACGCTACACGTCGCTGCCCATGGATGCGGCCGATTTAAAACATATCGACTACATATTGCTGACGCACAATCACCGCGACCATTGTGACCAGCGCAGCCTACAAATACTCAGCAGCCTCAATCCCAAAGCCATTATTTTAACCGGCCTTGGACTGGCACCACTATTGCGATCGTGGAAAATCAGCAACCCCATTGTAGAAGCGGGTTGGTTTCAGCGCTACAATATCGAAGAAGATTTTTCGGTAACCTACTTGCCGGCCAAACACTGGAACCGCCGCGGCCTTACCGACCTCAACGAAATGCTGTGGGGCAGCATGATGCTCGAAAGCAGTGCCGGCAATATTTACTTTGGTTCCGATAGCGGATTGGGTATTCACTTTGAACAAATTGCCCAACTCTTTCCACGTATTGATTTTGCCATTATTGGCATTGGTGCGTACAAGCCCGAGTGGTTCATGCATCCATCGCATACCAGCCCGGCCGATGCACTGCAAGTGCTGCACACATTGGGTGCCCGCCAGCTTATACCCATGCACTACGGCACGTTTGATTTGAGCGATGAACCCATTTTTTACCCCAAGCAAGAAATGCTGCGCCTGCAGGAAACACACAACATTGACAATGTGCTACACCTGAGCATTGGCGGTAAGCATTATGTATAACGGATGGGTGTTGTAGCAGATGAAAAGAATCAATTACCCTGTTGTTGTACTTTTCTATTTGCTGATTTTTGATTAACTCTATTCCCCTCTTTTCCAATGCACTTTGCTGCCAAAGCCCAGGCTGTTGTCGGTCATTTTGAGGATATCGAGGCGAATGGTACGTACCGTGCCGGGCATGGCCAGCGCAAACGGATATTTTAGGTGGTACTGCTTGCCGGCATGTGCCGCCAGCGGGTCGTTTTCGGCCAGTAGTACGCCCGACCATTGAATGCCTTTTACCACCAGCTTCTGCAGTTTGTCGGGCAAAATGCTGCCCGCTGTTTGCTTCATGGCCTGCAGCCATTGCATGTGTTGGGTATCGGCGGAGGTTTTGAAGTAGAGCAGCGTTTGGCCGGCGTCGAAAGCGTAATAGCAACTAAAGCAATGCAATTGTTGATCGGCATTGGTGCAACAAACCGTGGCCACCGTTTGGGCTGCTACAAAGGCAGCAATATGTTCATGCGCATTCATCCTTGGCCAAAACTAACCCATTTCAAATACTTTTGCGGCGTTGCAGCGCCGGCACAGCCCGGCCATTGTTTGATTTTTAAGTGTTGATGTTATGTTACGTGTGACCAAAATTTTCCGGTTCGAAACTGCCCATGCCATTTTTGGCTACTGCGGAAGTTGTAAAAATATTCATGGCCATTCCTATGTGTTGCACGTAACGGTGCAGCAGGCCAACCCCAACGAAGGTTTTCTGGATGGTACCGGCTTTGTAATGGACTTCAAAGATTTGAAGCGCATTGTAAAAGCGCAGGTGGTAGATAAAATGGACCACTGCATTATATTAAGTGAAGCGTACCTGGCGCAAAACCCGCACCTGAGCAGCCTCGAAAACCTCGACATCTGGCCCATTGAACCCACCGCAGAAAACATTCTGCTGAAAGTAAAATCGGCCATTGAAGGCGCCATGCCACCCGAGGTAAAACTCTGCCGCCTCAAGTTGTACGAAACAGCCGACTCATACGCTGAGTGGGAAGCGTAATTTTCCTTGCTTATTGATGCACCACATCGTACAGCGACCAAATGCGCAACGCTTTTCGTTGGCTCACCGGTAAGCCTTTGATGCTGATTACTTTTGTTTCGCCGGGCTGCAAATCGAAGTAGTTGTCGCTGAGCTGCAGGTTGATGCCCGGCACATGCAGGTACACATATTTAGCGGACACACTACTTTTCAGCAGCAGTGTATCTGCATTTTTCCATTGCAGTGTGTAGCTGGGTTTGGATAGCTGCAAGGCCTTGGGCCGCACAGCATCCCGTTGGGGCAACACATCATCGCGGTAAGCTTCTTTTACGGCATACCACGCTGCCTTTGGCTGTCGGCTGTAATCGGTAATGGCCCAGGAAGCTACGGGCCAGCAATCGTTGAGCTGCCACAGCAATGTGCCCATGTTTACCGGGTATTTACTACGGTGTATGGCTATGCTGTTTTTAAATGCATAATACTGCAGGCACTGGGTGAGGTACGTATACTGCTCCAGCGATAAATGTTTGATGCGGGCTGAGTCCATGAAATACTGGTGCAGGTAGCCATTCATGTTTTGAAAACCTGTGGGATGTTTTTGGTGCGTCTTCAACACATCGGAATAGAGATAACGGTCTTGCGGTAATGTAACCGAAGCCGTAGTATTCATATTGGGCATGGCCATCATGCCGTATTCGCTTACAAAGCGGCCGGTCTTTTTTTCAAACATTTCTATTTCCTGCATGCCCCACCAAATGCCCCAGTAATGGCTATCGCCTTCCGTAATGCTCGCCGCTCGGCCCCAGCCATGCATGGGTGATGTGCTTACATAGGGCCGGGTGCCATCGTATTGCTGCAGCCATGCCGGTATGCTGTCTTTAAACAAACGCTTGTAGGCATGCCATACTTTGGCAGAGTCTTGCCCGTGCAGGTTGAATTGGTTTTGCCAGCCCCAGTTGTGCCAGGCTTCTTCCACTTCATTGTTGCCGCACCACACAATGATGCTTTTGTGGTGGCGCAGTCTTTTTACCTGCTGTATCACTTCTTCTTTTACGTTCAAGAAAAATGCCTCATCCAGCGGCACCATGCCACCCGCAAACATGAAGTCTTGCCACACGTAAATGTCCAATGAATCGCACAGGTCATAAAAGTCTTCGGTTTCGTACACGCCGCCACCCCAAATGCGCAGCATGTTCATGTTGGCATTTTTGGCGGCCATCAGTATTTGCCGATAATCGTTTTTGGTAAGACGGGGCAAAAACATATCCGAAGGAATGTAGTTGGCACCTTTCATGTACACGGGCTGGCCGTCTATTTTGAAGTAGAAAGATTTGCCGATGCTATCGGGCTCTTGCACCAGTTCAATCTTGCGGGGATTGTGAAAAGGCTTTTCTGCAGCGGGCTGGTTGTAGCTGTCGAGGTACACATTTTTCCAAATGCCGGCGGTAACAAAAGTGGGGCCCCAGTCCCAACCAAAATGGTACTGTGCCTTGCGGGCATATACCCGTGGATTTTCGGCTGGTATTACGAGTGGCGAATCGGCTTTGGCAAAAGCAGCTACTTGTTTTTTGGCCGAATGAAATACAATGCGCAGCTCGTTGTTGGCTTTCAGCAAATGCTTCACTGGTATGCGCCACTGCCGGAACATGTTGTTGGCCTGCAGCAGCAATTGCCCGTTGAGGTACACATCGGCGTAGGTATCGAGGCCATCAAAAACCAGGTCGGTGTGTTGATGATTGCGCTGTGCGGTGCTGCTGGCAAATTGGGTTTTGTACACCCAGTTTTTATCATCTACCCATTGCACGGCTTTTTCGTTGCTGCGGTAGTACGGGTCGGGTATCACTTGCTGTTTCATCAAATCGGTGTGGACAGTACCCGGCACCGAAGCAGGCCGCCACTGTCTGCTGCCCTGCTCAGCAAACTGCCAGCCTTTGTTTAACAATTGAATGTGTTGCTGAGCGGCAGCTTTTCCCAAACCCATCAGCAATACGGCGAAACATAACAAGCAACGAATCATACCAATTGGTGCATGGCGAATGCAAACACATGCTGCCCGCAAGTTCCTGATGTTTGTGAATGGTTCCTACTGGAGGCAATAAAAAAATAATTGCACAACTGTGCAGCGCAGTACTTCAGTGCCATGCATGAAGCCAATTACGCTCCGATGTTTTTTTGCTTGTACACCAGTAATCGTAAGGCATTAAAAACAACGACGATGGTAGAGCCTTCGTGGCCAACAACTGCCGGTCCTATTTTAGCAATACCCAATATGGTAAGCGGTATCAGCAAAACCACCATGCCCAGGCTGATGGCCACATTTTGTTTGATGATTTGCCGGGCTTTTCGGCTCAGGCCAATGACAAAAGGAAGGTTGGTAAGCTTGTCGGCCATCAACGCTACATCTGCAGTTTCGAGGGCTACATCGCTGCCTGCTGCACCCATAGCTATGCCTACAGTACTTTTGGCCATGGCGGGGGCATCGTTTACTCCATCGCCTACCATAGCAATTTTTTGTTCGGCGGCTTTCAGTTTTTCAATGGCTGCCAATTTTTGCTCGGGTAGCAGGTTGCCCCAGGCATCGGTAAGCCCTATTTCTTTTGCAATGGCTTCGGCTACCTGTTGGTTATCACCGGTCAGCATAATCATTTTGCGGATGCCGATCCGCCGCAGTTGTGCAATGGTCGCTTTAGCTTCCGGTCTTGCTACATCCATCAGGGCGATGATACCAATAAATACATTGTCCAGTTGTACCAGCATGGTGGTGTTACCTCCACTTTCAAGCGATACAGCTTTGGAGATAATGTCTTCCGGAATGTGTTGTCCTTTATCTGTAAAAAGTTCTTTGTTGCCAATCAATACCGGCTTGTTGTTATAGATGGCTTTTACACCTCTGCCGCCTATTGCCTGCAGCGATGTAGCCGGTGCAATTTCTTTTTTCAGCTTTTCTTTACCATCTCTTACAATGGCTGCAGCCAATGGGTGATCACTTAGCTGTTCTACAGCTACAATAATTTCCAGCAGTGACGCTTCGCTGCAGTTATTGAATGCATAAATACCTGTGAGTGTTGGCTTGCCTTCGGTGAGAGTACCGGTTTTGTCGAAAGCAATGGCAGTAAGCGAACCGAGGTCTTCCAAGGGTTTGCCGCCTTTTACCAATACGCCACCCCAAGCTGCTCTGGCCACGCCACTCAACACAGCACTGGGGGTAGATATAGCGAGTGCACACGGACTTGCGCCTACCAATACAGCCATGGCTCTGTAAAAGCTGGCGCTAAATGGTTCATCTATCACGAGGAAAGCAAATAATAAAAGGGTCACCAACAACAGCACTGCCGGTACATAATATTTTTCGATGCGGTCGGTGAAATGTTGCGTAGGAGATTTTTGGGTTTGTGCTTCGTTCACCAGTTTTACGAGTCGTGAAATGGTGCTGTCGGCAGCTACACGGGTCACATACACTTCAATATTTCCGCTGCCATTGATAGAGCCTGCAAACACACTGTTTTGAGCCGCAATTTTCTCTGTTCCTTTTTTGGTCACTTTTTCCAGAGGCATTGGCGATTTATCAACGGGCATGCTCTCGCCGGTAATGGGTGCCTGATTCACACTGCTGTGACCTACAATCACAATGCCATCTGCTGCAATTTTAGAGTTGGGTTTTACCACCACCACGTCGCCAATTTGCAAAGCGTCGATCGATATTTCTTGTAGCAGATTGCCTTGCCGTACCAGGGCAGTTTTTGGCGCCAATCCCGATAGGGCTTCAATTGATTTTTTTGCCTTGGCCAACGCAAAATGTTCCAGCGCATGGCCCAGGCTGAACAAGAACAGCAAGAGGGCACCTTCGGCCCATTCGCCTAGTGCTGCAGCACCCAGCGCCGCCACAATCATCAAAAAATCAATTTCAAATTGCCCTTTAAAGATGTCTTGAATGGCCTGCTTGCTGGTATAGAAACCGCCGGTAATAAAGGCGCCTATATAGCACAGTATGGATACAAGCGGGTTGAGCTCTTGTACAAAAGAGAGACTGAAACCTGCGATCAGAAAAATACCGCAGGCAATGGCCAATATCATTTCTTTTTTCACAGCCAAACTAACCGGAGATTGATTTTCTGTAGTCTCTATGTTTGGTTTATCTGAAACAACTGTCATATAAAAGCTTTGGCAACTGTTGGGCTGCTTGCCGTAAAGCTATGTATAGCATGGTTTGATTTGAATGACATTGGTTAGCCGGGCCGATGTAGAAAAGAGGTTAGGGAACACCGCAGGCTACAGCGGAAAACGAATGAAGTAAAGATCCTTTTCAATAAATCAGCACGGCCATCAACGGAGCCTGCATTAATGAATGAACGGAAGGGTTGGCGGTTACAGCAAATTTTCCAACTGATGAAAAACAGGAATGAGCATTTTTCCTTTTGCTGACAACATGTATTCGATGTGCAATGGCTTGAGCCTGACAGTGGTTTTTTCCAGCAAGCCCTGCTCTTCCATTTCTTTTAAGGCTACAGCAATAGACTGTTTGTTGGAGCCATTGATTTGCCTAACGAGTGCATTGAAACGCAACGGCCCATCCACCGCCATGCGAAAGATTTGCGGCTTCCATTTGCCGGATAGCATTTTCAATAAACCCTCTGCCGGGCAACTGTTTTCCATTCTTTTTTTGATTTCAGCCAGTCAAGTTTTTCTGACTAATTGTTTCCACCAGTAGCCTTTCGAAACTTTGCATTACAAAACTAATCATAAAACAATGATTCCTCAGTTAGTTTAAACCCTCAAACGCATTTATAACTACAAATCAATCTTTAAAAAAATGAAAAAACTATTTAAGGTTCAGCCCGATAGCAACCAAACCGCCATCGGTATTTTATTGGCCAGAGTGGGCATTGCTGCACTCATGCTTACCCATGGTGTGCCCAAAGTGTTGCAGCTTTTTTCATCAGCGCCAGTAGAATTTCCGGCTGTAATGGGTATGAGTAGTCAGTTATCATTGATATTAACTGTCTTCACCGAAGTTATATGTTCATTGCTGGTAATGGTAGGCCTGGGTACAAGAATTGCTTCTGCCCTGTTGGCGGCTACTATGTTGGTGGCTGCTTTTTACATCCATGCTGCCGACCCGTTTGCAGTACAAGAAATGTCGTTGCATTTTCTGCTGGTATATCTGGTACTGATGATTACCGGAAGCGGAAAGTTTTCTATCTATTATTTGTTGCAGCAAAAAGGCCTGAGCAAATAAAACAAATCCTCATTTTACAATAAACAAACACAGATATGGACACTACAAACAACAACCCTTTATTGTGCGATATAGAAACCGGCATGTGTGCTGTGCCTGAAATAAATGATACAACAAATAATAGCACGATTGCTACAGCTCCTTCTACCATCAAAGTATTGTATTTCACCGATCCTATTTGTTCTTCTTGCTGGGGCATAGAGCCACAGTTGCGCAAGTTGAAACTGGAGTATGGCCACCTCATTGATATTGATTACAAAATGGGCGGCCTCTTGCCCGACTGGAAATACAACAGTGGTGGCATCAGCAAGCCGGCTGATGTAGCACATCACTGGGATGAAGTAAGTGCCTACTACAATATGCCTATTGATGGTGATGTTTGGTTAGAAGATCCTTTGTCTTCATCCTATCCGCCTTCTATTGCTTTTAAAGCGGCACAAATGCAGCATAAAGAAAAGGCCGTTGTATTTCTTAGGGTGATGCGGGAAATGCTGTTTTTACAAAAGAAAAATATTTGCAAATGGGAGCATTTACATAAAGCAGCACAGCATGCAGGATTGGATGTAGTGCAGTTGCAAAAAGATGCCGATGGCGAAGCCAATAACTTGTTTGCCGAAGACTTGCAGCTGGCACAGCAACTTGGGGTGCGGGGTTTTCCCACCTTGTTTTTTGCAGACAGCAATGGCAACCAGGAAAAAGTGTACGGCTACAAGCCGTATGCAGTGTTTGAAAATGTGATATCCAAACTGCAACCAACAGCCGAAAAGCAACCCTATGCATCCGATTGGCAAAGCTTGTTCAGTAAGTTTGCTTCGCTTACGGCCAAAGAGTTTGCCGAGTTATCTGCTGCGCCAATAGAAGCAGCAACAGCTTTGTTGCAAGAGCTATCTACTAACGGCCAGCTCGACATCATCGAAACTAAGAATGGCCATTTGTGGAGGAAGAAGTAAGCGCCAATTTGGCGGCAATGGCAACAGCGCATACTGCCTTATTGGTTGGAAAGAATAAAAAAAACGCTACCCAATATTCGATAGCGTTTTTTATTGCAGTAGCCCGGACAAGAATCGAACTTGTATCTAGAGTTTAGGAAACTCCTATTCTATCCATTGAACTACCGGGCCGGTAACAGCCTTACAGCTTGCGGCGAAATTAATAGAAATGCAGAAACTGCTGCCATTGGGCTTACTTTCATTGCAAATCCAATTGTTGTATGTACCGTTTTTTATTACTCTGTGCTTTGCTCTACAGCCAGTTATTGCCGGCGCAAATTACGCCTGCCAATAAGCCCACCCACTTCAACCACATAGCTTTTACGGTAAAAGATTTGGGCAAAAGCGCCGCCTTTTACCAGCACCTGCTGGGGCTCGATACCATTCCCGAGCCCTTTCATGATGGCAGGCATGTATGGCTCATAATATCAGAACAGGGGGCTTTACATCTTATTCAGGGCAGTAAAATTCCGGTGAGCATCAAGGAAAGCCACTTGTGTTTTTCAGTAGCGTCGGTGGATGCATTCATTGCCAAACTGCAAAAAGCAGGCATGGCTTTTGAAAACTGGGCCGGAGAGAAAAACCGCTATACCCTGCGCCCCGATGGCGTAAAGCAAGTGTACCTGCAAGACCCCGACGGCTACTGGATTGAAGTAAACGATCAGCACTGAGCCCACAAGTGGTGCAACCTGTTATCTTTGCCACCCCAAAAGAAAAAATATGAAGTTTTATAATTGGCTGTTGCGGTATCGGTTTTGGTTGGGTTTGGTAGCCTTGGCGCTGGCCATTTTCGTCAATGTGTATTCCGGCTTCTGGCCATCTTTTGTGTTGTATTTGTTGGCGGTAATTGCTATTGCCAGCCACTTCTTCATTGGTCCCATGCGCCTTATTCAGGAGTACATTGAGGCCGGCGATATGGAAGGTGCTGAAAAAGTGCTGGGCATGATTTGGTTTCCCAACCTGCTGTACAAGCCCATTCGCAGTGCTTACTATACGCTGAAAGGACAAATGGCCATGATGCGCCAGGATTTTAAAGGTGCAGAAGAACACATGAAGCGCAGCGAACAGCTGGGCATGCCCATGGCCGAAGCCGAAGGTGCCAACAAGTTGCAGCTGGGCATGCTGGCCATGCAGCGTGGCGATTTGAAGCAGGGCGAAAACTACATTCGTGCCGCCCTCCGTGCCGGTATTCCTGATGCCGATGGTGCTGCCATGGCCTACCTGCAAATGTGCCAGATATACATGAATAAAGGCGACATGCGTAGCCTGCGGGCCGCCAAAGACATGTATAGAAAAGCCAAAGAACAAAAGCCTACCAACAAAGACGTGGTAGAACAAATCAAGAAACTCAATAGCTACATCAGCCGCATTCCGGGTTAATTGTAACTGCTGACAAAACACCAAAATGGTTTGAGGTAATATTTGCCTCAAACCATTTTTTTTGCACCACTGTTTGGCAGGTTCACAAAATCATCGGCTTACTGTGGTCCTGGCAATTCGCTCCTCATCAACAAATCAACTCCTTCAACTCAATTCCCTGTAAGCTACCGCTTATCTTTGCCGCCACCTATGACAGACATTGTAACACAAATAGCGCAACATCAGGCCGATATAGCCGCTGCCGAAGCGCCCAACGCCGAAGCACTGGAGGCATTCCGTATTCAATACCTCGGTACCAAGGGGTTGGTAAAAACCCTGATGGGTGAAATGAAAAATGTGCCCAACGAACAGAAGCGGGAGTTTGGCCAAATATTGAATGCCTTTAAACTGGCCGCCGAAGAACGCTACGAAACGCTGAAGGCAGCACTGGAAAGCAATACTGAGTTTAGCTTCGATTACGATATCAGCCTGCCCGGCGATCCGTTGCCACTGGGTAGCCGCCATCCCATCAGCATCGTTCGCAACCGCATTGTCGATATTTTCAAGCGGCTCGGTTTTGCGGTAGCAGAAGGCCCCGAAATTGAAGACGACTGGCACAACTTTGGTGCCCTCAACCTGCCCGAAGATCACCCGGCCAGAGACATGCAGGATACGTTCTACATCAGCCAGGACCCAGCGTGGTTGCTGCGTACGCATACCAGCAATGTGCAAATTCGGGAAATGGAAAAAGGCAAGCTGCCCATCCGCCTGATTATGCCCGGCAAAGTGTACCGCAACGAAACCATCAGCGCAAGAGCACACTGCTTTTTTCATCAGGTAGAAGGATTGTATGTAGCCGAAAACGTGAGCTTTGCCGATCTGAAACAAACGCTCTACTTCTTTGTGAAAGAGATGTTTGGGCAGGATGTGAAAGTGCGTTTCCGCCCCAGCTATTTTCCCTTTACCGAGCCCAGTGCCGAAATGGACATCAGCTGCCTCATTTGTGGTGGCAAGGGCTGTAACGTGTGTAAGCACACCGGTTGGGTAGAAATTTTGGGTTGCGGTATGGTGCATCCCAATGTGTTGCAAAATTGTGGCATCGATCCTAACAAGTACACCGGCTTTGCATTTGGTATGGGTATCGAACGCATTACCATGCTCAAGTATCAGGTAAAAGACCTGCGCCTGTTTAGCGAAAACGATGTGCGTTTTTTACGACAGTTTACAGGAGCGTAATACAAGTTTGACAAGTTTGAAAGTTCCAGTGTTCACGGGTGGTGGGCACTGGATTTTTATTTGAACCACCAAGGCACGAAGGCAAATAAGGAGCACAAAGGCGGGTAAACCATTGCCATAGTTGGTTGATAGGCTAATAAAGGCGAAAAGTTTTTTATCTTCATATCATCATTCAAACTTTTGGTATGTCCATTGCTGAAATCAGAAATCAACTTCACTTATACATCAATAATGCAGATGAAGATTTGCTCGCATTGCTGTATAAAATAGCCAGTCAATATCCGGATATGAAGCAGGCAGAGCACAGTTTTTCTGCAACAGATATGGCTGAATTTGAACGCCGCCGCCAAAGTAGAATGGCTGGCGCTTCGGCTATATTCTCTTTAGAAGAAGTAATGCAAAAACTGAAACCTGAAAACTAAGGTTTGGTGCATGTATAACCTACAAGTACAGGCAGAAGCTTTTCATGAATTGCAAGAAGCTTTTCAATGGTACGAAACGCAGCAAGAAGGATTGGGATGGAAATTTATCAGCGCATTTGAAGAAGCCTGTGTGAAGCTACAGCATCATCCGCAACACTACACTGCCCTCAATGAACACTTCAGGCGGTACAGGTTGCAGGGCTTTCCGTATTTGCTGGTATATGAAATTGAAGCTGGCAACGTCATTATTATAGCTGTTAGGCATGCAGCCATGAGGCCTTTGTGAAAGCGTAAGCATACAAAGCCTGGTAGATTATTTTGCCATTGTTGGTTGGGCCACCAGCAAAGGCGGAGCATCTGATTTCAGATTTACAAGAAATTGCATATTTGGACTGGGAGGCGTTCCTGTACAAAGCATTCAGCATAAGATGAGGTACGCTGTTGTTACCGTTCGTCATGCAGCAAAGCGGTGTTGCAACCAGACAAATCATCAACACCATCCTCCGGGCTTTCACATGCTTTAAAAAGAGTATTTCCTTTTTCACCAACTGCAGTGCAGATGGTGTAGGCGGACCCAAAATTCGGCAGTTAATAATTAGAGTATCTGTCTAATTTTA
>NZ_DAIRUZ010000010.1:0-153794 GCF_036803085.1 Phnomibacter sp.
CCTTTTCAATTCAGGTTTCATTGTTCCTTGTTTTGGCTTGGCATTGCCACTAACGAACAGGGCTTGGCGAAGTACGGGTAATAGAATTACGTCCGCCTCGGCAAACCGCTGCTGGGTTTTATTTTGTTATTGATGATAAGAACTAAAGCTCAATGTTATTCGTCAAGTTGGATATGAAGCCCAACAGAATTACCAAAAGTTGAAACACGGCTTACGTCTGCCCGTATTTTGCCAAACCTTTTGTTGCACGCCGTTTTATTTTTTCGGAGCTATAGTCGCTGAATTAAAGCGTACAAGTTTGTCCCAATCTATTGAACCGTTATCCATGCAAAATGTGTCTGCAAATTCTTTTGTAAATTTGTTTATCATTTGCGAATACGATTGAATGAAGTCGTCGTTTCGTTCTTTAGCTTGATGTCCTAACGGCTCTATGATTTTTGTATAAAGGTCTGTGTCACCCGAAACAAACTCCCAAAACTTTTGACCACAATACTTGAAATAGTCGCCTTTATCTGAATTGTTGTCCCTGCCATAGCAGCAACCGTTTACTGCTGTAATGTTGAGTTGTGAATTACTTGTACGAAGTGTCTTCTGTGCAGTTTTGAAGTCCGCCCGCATTTTACCAATTTGTGAACTGTTGCCCCAATTCGGGCCAGATTTTATAGTTACAATATAGCGAACACCGTCTTTGTCAAACTCTAAGTCAATACCGGGAATACCTGACTTACGACCGTCATATACTTTGCCGTTGATAAAAATTGCAAGCCCTTCAAGCCAATCACCGAAAATTGTTTCTTCCTGTGATGAAATAAATGCATCGGTCAAACTCTTTATAATATCCTGTGCTGTCAGAATATATTTTGCTTTAAAGAGGTAAGGATTTTTCTTTCCCAAAACTTTCCTCAGCTTCAAGTCATTCAGTCCGGCAATCCTTTTTTGGTGAAAGGTCCCGATGTTTTCTTCAACGTACTGCGTAACGTCTTTTAGATTTAGCTGTTTCATATTTTACTGTCGGCTCTAATAAATATAATTCCACTGGTTTAACTTGTTCTTTAACCATCTCATAGTATTCGGGAACTATGTCAATTCCAATTGAGTGTCGTTTCATTCTGTTGGCAACTAAAATTGTTGTTCCCGAACCCATGAAAGGGTCAAGTACTGTGTCTTTTTCTTTTGTAAACAGCTTCATAAACCATTCAGGAAGTTCTTCAGGAAAAGCAGCACTATGATTTTTGTTACTGCACTCTGTTGCTAAATGGAGAACATTAGTTGGAAAAGCTTTATCTCTTGTAAGCCAGTTTGAAATGTTTTTACCAAAACCGCTACCTACTTTTGAGTTATCTCTTATTTTATCTGTGTCGCTAAGATTTTTAAGCCTTGATTTTGCCCATTCACCCATTGGAACCATCACTTCCTCTTGATACATGTTAAACTTCTTATCCTTATTGAATTGCAGAAGTCTTTCCCATGCGTCACGAAAACGATTTGGCCATTTGCCAGGGTAACAATTCTTTTTGTGCCAAATAAATTCCTCTGTCCAAAGCCAACCCTGCTTACGCATTTCAAGAATTAATTCCATTACATAAACGCTACGTTCACCTTCAACAACTTTTTCCTTTATGTTAAGAATAAAAGTTCCTGTTGGTTTTAAAACCCGAAGAAGTTCTTTTGTTATTGGGAGAAACCATTCAACATATTTGTCGGGATGAATACCGCCATAAGTGCCTTTACGCTGGTCAGCGTATGGGGGAGATGTCACAATTAGGTCAACAGAGTTGTCGGGAAGTTTTTTGAGCATCGTTTTGCTGTCGCCTAAAAATAAATCTGTTCTTATCTCCATGATATTGTCCTGTTTGTACAAATATAAAGCCTTTGTCCCCTAATGCCAAAAATCTTAGTAATTTTAGGGCGTCACGGAAAATGGCGTGCAACACGTAAATATATGATACTATTTCCAAAAACGCCTAATGAAACATTATTGATTGTCAATGTTCTAGCGTTATACATTTTGTATTGTTATTAGTACAATCCACCCGGTTATACATTTTGTATTGTTGGTGCTACCAGTCAATCTTTTTTTATTTCCACCTGTCTAGTCATCTTCCGCTAGTCTTCCGTGTAGCCGTGTCACACCTGTCTTTATATTCAGCCGTCTGTATCCGGAATACCTTGCATAAAACCGCCGTTGGCTAATGAAGCTCACCGACAGCTGTAAGTTGTACCTTTCCTCTACTTACCTTTTTTAAAACGGCTGCTTATGAAAAAGCATTGGATGGCGTTGGCAACGGTACTGCTCTTGTCGCTGCTGAGTAAGGCGCAAACCTTTCAGCAGTTAAACGATCAGTTTATTGAGTTGTACCAGCAAGGCAAATACAAAGCCGCCATTCCCATTGGCGAAAAAGCCTTGCTACTTGCTAAAAAAGAATTTGGCGATGCCCACCTCAACTACGCCATTGCCGCCGAAAACCTGGCCAATGCGTATGACCACGATAATAACCTGCCGCCAGCCTTGCGCTATTTTCAACTGGCCAAAAAAACCTACACCACCGTAGCCGGAGAAGATATTATTGAAGTAGGCCTCTGCAACAATGCTATTGGCAATGTGTACCTGCGGCTGCCGGTGTACGATTCGGCCTTGCACTACTTTGTACAATCGTACAATTACTTCCTCAAGTATCCCGAAGATCAATACGACAATCTGGTAGTAGTGGCGGGCAATGTAAGTGAGGTGCTGAAAGTATTTGAATATACAAAAGACCTTGAAAATGTAAGCCGGACGATGCTGCCCGTGATAGAAAAAAAGGAAGGCAAAGCGAATGAGGCATACCTCAATCAATTGGTGAATCTGGTGGTAGCATTTCGCAACCAGCAGCTCACAGATTCTGCACTGCAGCGGCAGCGGCAGGTGGCAGTGTTATCCGAACAAGTGCATGGCAACATATCCGGCACGTACGCTACCATGCTCGATATGCTGGCTGATTTGCACCGTATAAAAAATGAGTTTGTAGTAGCTGAAAAATACCTTCTGCAAAGCCGCAACATCCGCACCCAACTTACCACGCCAGATGATTATGGCCAAGCTGCCAACTATCATATACTGGCCAACCTGTACGGCGATATGGCCCGCTTTGATCTAGCTGATAAATATTATGATTCATCGCTGCAACTGATACAACAAGCCGGATTGCAGGAAGATGATTTGTACACCACTGTGTTGCGCAGCAAAGCTTATACCGATGTAACGGCTGGCAGATTATTGCCTGCACAAAAAAACTTACTGCAGCTACTGGGTATTTATGAAAAGAAATATGGTAAAGAATATTTGAGCAGTGCAGAAATATTGGTAACGCTTGGCAATGTAGAATATCAAATCAATGCACTGTCGGCGGCTATGGCTCATACCACACAGGGGCTGGCTATCAGTACCAAATATTCGGGCCCAGAAACGAGCCTTGCTGCTACAGGCTACGAAGTGCAGGGCCTCATCAAACACAAAATGGGTAGCAGTGCAGAGGGCTTGATGCTCTGCGAAAAGGCACTCGCTATCAATAAAAAAATATTTGGTGAGCTGCATGCTAACACGGCTTCCACTTTATCCAATCTCGGTCTCATTTATCATGAAACCGGCGACTATGCAGCGGCTGAAAAAGTGCTGCGCCAATCATACATCATCCGTCAGCAATTGCTGGGTTACGATCATCCGCAGTGTGCCATTGCCATGAATAACCTGGCATCAGTGCTCATTATGCAATCGAGGTTTGTGGATGCAGATAAGCTGCTGGCTGCCAGTATTGAAATTTTGAAAATGCGGGGCATGCTTTCTTCCAATATTGCCCTTACTACCATCAACAATGTAGCGCTGCTGATGGAGCAGCAAAATGATAATGCCACCGCCACCAAATTATACGAGCAACTGCTCACCATGATTCAACAAGACAGTGTGCAAAACAGCACCGTGCTAGAAACAGTGTTGAGCAATCTTTGCCAAAACAACATGAACCAGGGCAAGTACGATGCTGCTTTGAAGTATGGCCGGGAGGCAATGGCATATACTACCAAAAGCAGCGGCAAAAACTCACTGGGTTACATTCGGGCAGGCAATAATTGTATGGTAGCTCACATGAAGTTGCAGCAATACGATGCCGCAAGAGCCATGGCCAAGGAACTGGAAATCATCACCAAAAAAACATTGGGCGATTCTGCAGAAATGCTGGCGAAAATTTACAGCAATCTGTCGTCGTTAGAAGCACAAACAGGAAGCTTGCCAACCGCCATTCGATACCTGCATCAATCGCTGCAGTTACAAACTGCCAATTATCAAAAAAACCTGTATGCCCTCAGCGAAAAAGATCAGGTAGCTTATTGGCAACAGCAAGCGTACATTTTCCAGTTGTTTCCATCGCTCCTGTTGGCTACAGCTGCACCAGATACCGCCATGGTTTCTGCCATGGTTAATCAACAATTACGGTTGAAAGGATTCGTACTGAACAATGCGGCCGGTGCTTTAAAAAAAGCCCGCAGCATTAATGACCCGCAGCTGCAGCAAATGCTGGACGCATGGCAAACATCCCGCACTTTGTACATGCAGCAATCGGCACTGCCGATGGAAGAACGCACTTACTCAGCCGACAGCCTTGGCATTTTATCGAACAACCTGGAGCAGGCCATCAACAGAAAAGCAGGACAAAATGTGTTGGCTACACAAAGTGCTGTAACGTGGCAGCAGGTACAGCAAGCATTGCAGCCCGGTGAAGCAGCGGTTGAGTTTTTGCGCTATCCAAAATTTGGCAGCAACAACTACACCGATACCATTTACTTCGGTGCCATTGTTATTAAAAAGAATGGCCCGCCTGTGTTGCTGCCATTGGGTACAGAAAAACAAGTTCAGTGGTGCATGAGTGGTGGCAACAGCAATAGTAAAGAAACGAATATCAGCAAGCTGTACCGAAGCCGCATTACCAGCAAGCAAACCAATGCGCCGGTGTTTACTGGTGATAGCTTATACAACCTCATTTGGAAGCCATTGATGCCGCAATTGAAAGGGGTGAAAATTGTAAGCTTTGCACCCGATGGTTTGTTGCACAAAGTAGCTTTTGCTGCATTGCCTTTGTCGGCCAATGCATTGTTGCTCGATAGCTTTCAGTTGCAGCAGTATTCTTCGGTGCGACAGCTTGCAACGCAAAAAAATGCAAGTGCTGCATTGGGTGCGGCAGTGTTGCAGGGCTATGCCAATTTCGACGCTGGCAGTGCTCCTGCCAGCAGCGGTGCGTGGCAAACATTGCCAGGCACCAAACAAGAAATTGAAGCGCTTCAGCTATTGCTAACAAGCAAAGGCCTGAAAGTAACGGTTGATACAGGTATGCAGGCTACAGAAGAAGCATTTAAAAAACTGAATGGTAAGGCGCCTGCTATACTGCACATTGCTACACATGGTTTCTTTTTGCCCGATCCGCCGGCTGGTAATGCTGCTGATATTTCTCAGTCAGTTGTGTTTGGGCAAAACAGTTTTGCCCGTTCGCAAAACCCGTTGATGCGCAGCGGTATTGTGATGTCTGGAGCCAACAAATACTGGTCGGGCGAAAGCGTGGCTGGCAGCAAAGATGATGGCATACTAACGGCGTATGAAATAGCACAAACCAACCTGCAAGGCACACAGCTGGCAGTGCTGAGTGCCTGCGAAACAGGGCTGGGCGATGTGCAGGATAGCGAAGGTGTGTTTGGCTTGCAAAGGGCACTCAAAATGGCAGGTGTAAAAAACATGCTGCTGAGTTTGTGGCAGGTACCCGATGCAGAAACCATGGAGCTGATGCAACTGTTTTATACGCAATTGCTGCAAGGTGCTACGCCGCGTAAAGCATTTTACCAGGCACAGCAAACCATGCGGGCCAAGTATCCGCCATTTTCGTGGGCGGCATTTGTGCTGATGGAGTAAAGACGCTACTGATTACTTAGATGCTTTGAGAATTTACACTGGATTGAATCCGGAAAAACTTGCATAAAAGTATATCGGTGGGTGAGAGCACCCGCCGATATAACAAATATGCATCTCCACACAATATCTCCCCAACCCTGTAGTTTTACAGTCATGCTATTGCGGAAATGGATATTGCTGTGTGGGTTATGTATGGCGGTGGTGGCCGGTTGGTCGCAGCAGCGTTATGTCCTGCAGTTTCATGCAGTAGATACTGTGCTGGCCAAAGGTTTGAAAACACAGTTTGCCAGCAAAGCATTGGCCCTGCAATATGTGGCCCAGCTACCGGCGCAGTTACTGGGCAAAGGCTACCTCGCTGCCAGTGTCGATTCGGTAGCCGCCGATAGTAGCATGGCACAGGTATGGTTGTACCAGGGGCCGCAGTATAGATGGCAAGAACTTCGCATGGATTCAGTAGCCACTTATTGGTGGCAACATGCCGGGGGCAACTCACAGCAAGCCACTGCCTGGTCGCCCGATAGCATTCAACGCAAGCTCGTAGCACATCTTGCCGATGTTGGTTATCCATTTGCATACGCCAGTTGGGATAGTGTGCAGCTACAGCAGCAATGGATCAGTGGCTTGTTGCATTTGCACACCGGCCCGCTGTACAAAATTGATTCCATACAGCAAACGGGCAAGCCAAGGTTGCGCCCCAATTATTTGTACAAGTATCTCAATATGCAGCCCGGAATGCCCTACAGTCAGCAAACGATTGACGCAACAGATGCCCGGCTCAATGAACTATTGTTTGCTCAGCCAGCGCAACCTTCGCAATTGCAGATGCTGGGCACTGGTAGTGTGCTGCAAGTGCAGCTGCAACCACGGCGCAGCAACGTCATCAATGTGCTGCTGGGTGTAATGCCGCAAAGTGTACAAACACCCGATAGCAAAGCCATGATTACCGGCGATGTGCAAATACTGCTGCGCAATGCTTTTGCCGGCGGCGAAACACTCGGCATCAATTGGCAACAGTTACAATACAAATCGCCCCGCATCAACCTGCAATATGAACAACCTTTTGTGTGGGCGAAGGCGGGTGTAGAAACGAAATTTGATCTACTAAAAAAAGACACACAGTTTTTAAACCTGCAGTTTCGGTTGGGCATTCCCTACCAAATAGACCGCTATCAAACAGGCAAAGTATTTTACCTGCTGCAACAAAACACCGTGGGTTTTGCCGATACCAACCGCATTAAGCAAACACTGGCCCTGCCCGATATTGCCGATTTCAGCATTCATCACATTGGAGCAGAGTGGGGGTACAACAATACAGATTACCGTTTCAATCCACGGCGGGGTACGCAAGTATTGCTCACGGCCATGGCGGGTATCAAACGCATTCGGCAAAACAATGAAGTGGTGAGCATTCAAGACCGCAACCGGCCGGGCTTCAAGTATGCATCACTTTACGATACGGTAAAAATGAAAACGCATCAGCTGCGGTTGAAGGCGCAACTGGCCCGGTTTTTTTCGTTGGGCAATTTTTCGGTATTGAAAACATGCTTGCAGGCAGGCTGGTTGCAAAGTGGTAGTTACTACCGCAACGAGTTGTTTCAAATTGGCGGCAATAAATTGCTGCGGGGTTTTGATGAAGAATCTATTTACGCCAGCGATTATGCGGTGGCCACGGTAGAGTACCGCTACCTCACGGGGCAAAACAGTTTCTTGTTTGCATTTAGCGATTTTGGCACCGCCGCCTACAAAGACCAAACAAGATCCTTTCGCCATCAGTATTGGGGGGCAGGGCTTGGGCTCAATTTGGAAACCCGCAACAGTCAGGTCAACATCAGCTGGGCGGTGGGCCAGCGCCACGATCAACCGCTGAACCTGCGCCAATCGAAGATCCATATTGGTTTTGTCAACTTTTTCTAAACAGCAGAAAAAACGCCAACGCTGCGTACCGTGGCCAACGGTATTTTTGCCGCGAATGAAAAAAGCAGCAGCAATAGGATGGATGAGCATGTTGGTATGCAGCATTTGCTGTTGTCTATCGCTATCTGCATGGTCACAACCAGCAGTAGGCGATACACTGCCCACAACATCCGCAGTTGATACCGCTGCACAAGTGGCCGATACCTTGCCTGCAATAGTGGCCCCACCGCCACCCATAATGGTACAGCCAGATACTTTGTTGCCGTACTTCTATCAATTGCATCCGTTGCTCCCCATTCAATCGCCGGTTATTTACCGCCTCGAAACAAATTTTGAGCCGCCCCAGCAAGACCGGGTGTTTTATTGGCTGGCGGGTTTGCTGTTGCTCTTGGGCATCATTCGTATGGGTTTTGCCAAATACTTTACTGATCTCATCCGCATTTTTACCCATACGGCCATTCAGCAAAAGTCGTTGCGGGAGCAGCTGGTACAAAACCGCCTGGCATCGCTGCTCATGAACCTGTTTTTCTGTTTATCGGCCGGTACTTTTTTGTATCACCTGGCTTTTTACAAAGGCTGGTTACCTGCCAATATGCTGTGGTGGAAAATGCTGTTGCTCTGCATTGGTTTTATAGCTGCTGTCTATATCGTTAAGTACATCAGCACTGCATTGAGTGGTTGGCTCTTTGGCTATCGTGAGCTGGCAGAAACCTACAACTTCATGGTGTTTCTGGTAAATAAAGTGGTGGGCATTTTATTGCTCCCTGCCAGTGTAGCACTGGCTTTGGGTGTGCCTGCCTTGCAATCGGTGCTGTTGGTGGTAAGCCTTTTTGGCGTGGCATTTCTGTTTTTGTACCGCTATGTTTTGGCCATGCCATTGCTGCGCCAACATGTCCGTATTATCCCCATGCATTTTTTCCTTTACCTTTGCGCCTTCGAAATCATCCCTGTCCTTATAATTTATAAGGTGATGTTATCGATGATAAAAGGATAGGAAAGATTTAAAAGTTTAGAACAAGCAACCGTGTGAACACATGAGCACAAAAGGAGCGAAAAGCGGCACCAAGGCCACCAAACAACCCCTGCAAATTCTCATTACCCAACCTCGCCCAACCTCGGAAAAGTCGCCTTATTTTGAGTTGGAAAGGAAACATGGTGTACTGCTCGAATTTCAGCCATTCATTGTATTGGAAGCCATACCTGCAAAGGAGTTTCGGCGTCAAAAGATTGACATCTCTTCATTTACGGCAATCATTTTTACCAGCCGGAATGCTATTGATCATTTCTTTAGGATGTGCGAAGAAATGCGCCTGACCGTGAGTCAGGATACCAAGTATTTCTGCATTACTGAAGCAGTGGCCTTGTACTTGCAAAAATTTATTTTGTACCGCAAGCGAAAAGTTTTTTATGGTGCCGATGGTACCAACAAAACTTTGTTTGATGTCATCAACAAGCACAAAGAGAACGAACGCTTTTTGTATCCCTGCAGCGAAAACCAGCAGGACAATGACATTGTAAACTGGCTCAAGAATAATAAGGTAGGATTTGAAACCCCTTACATGTACCGCTCTGTAAGTGCCGATGTAAAAGGCCTGTTGACAGAAAAGCATTTCGATGTGATGTGCTTTTTTACCCCCAGTGGTGTCCGCAGCCTGTTCGACAACCTGCCTGAATTTACGCAAAACGGCACTTTCATTGGTGGCTTTGGCGGCAATACCCTCAAAGCTATTGAAGAAGCCGGTTTGGAGTTGCAAATAAAAGCACCCACGCCAGAGTCGCCCAGCATGATTACTGCTCTCGATCGTTTTTTAGCGGAGTACCTAAAAACTAAAAAATAACGCACCTGTATGGGGGCAGTTCTTTTTCACTTTTAAAAGAGAAATGCACTCTGCCATCATCTTCTTATAAAAAGCCGGCCGCTGTGGCCGGCTTTTTTCTTTTTTCACAATAGCGGGCAGCTGCGCAGGTACATCTTTGTAGTAAATACAATGTATGGCCAACCGCTTAGCACAAGAATCGAGTCCGTATTTGCAACAACATGCCCACAACCCGGTAGATTGGTATCCGTGGGGGCAAGAAGCATTGGACCGGGCCTTGGCAGAAAATAAACCCATCCTTATCAGCATTGGCTACTCGGCCTGCCATTGGTGCCATGTAATGGAGCGGGAAAGTTTTGAAGACGCGGCTACCGCAGATATCATGAACCGTCATTTCATCAACATTAAAGTAGACCGCGAAGAACGCCCCGATCTCGACGGAGTGTATATGGATGCCGTGCAGGCCATCAGCGGCAGTGGTGGCTGGCCGCTCAATGTTTTTCTTACGCCCAACGCATTGCCTTTTTATGGTGGCACTTATTTTCCTCCGGTACGGGCTTACAACCGCAGCAGCTGGCGGGAAGTATTGCATGCCATCTCCTCCGCATGGAAAGAAAAGCCCCACGAAATTCTATCGCAGGCAGAAAACCTGACAGCGCATTTACAAAATGCCAACCTTTTTGGCAATAGCCAAACAAGCAACGCCGGCATATCGGAAGAAAACCTGCTGACCATGGCGCAGCAGTTGCTCAAAAGTGCCGATACAACCTGGGGGGGATTTGGTCAGGCACCCAAATTTCCGCAAACCATGACGATTGGTTTTTTACTTCGGCAATTTCATTTTCTACAACAAAAGAAGGACACGGCCAGCCTGCCATTTGCGCCAGCAGACCTGCTGAAACAAGCAGAACTGAGTTTGCAAAAAATGATGGCAGGTGGCATTTACGATCATTTGGCCGGCGGCTTTGCCCGCTACAGCACCGATGCCCGCTGGCTGGCACCGCATTTCGAAAAAATGCTCTACGACAATGCCCTGTTGGTGGGGGTACTCAGCGAGGCTTACCAACTTACCCGCAAACCTGCGTATGCACAGGTCATACATCAAACCATGCGGTTTGTGCAGCAGGAGTGGCAATCGGCCGAAGGTGGTTTTTACAGTGCTTACGATGCCGATAGTGAAGGCGTGGAAGGAAAATATTATACCTGGTCGAAAACTGAACTGGAAGCTGTGATTGATGATGCAGAAGCGGCCCGTTTGTTTTGTGCCGTGTACGATGTATCGGAACATGGCAACTGGGAAGCGACCAATATTTTGTGGACACCCGTTGCAGTGGAAGAAGTTATTGCTGCTTCTGGCTGGGAAGCCGATGCTGCCCATGCTTCGCTTTCCGAAAGCCGTGAGAAGCTGCTGGCCCATCGCCAGCAGCGCATCAAGCCACTGCTCGATGATAAAAAGCTCCTCAGTTGGAACGCCATGATGATTGAAGCCAGTTGCAAGGCTTGGGCCGCTACAGGGGAAATCAATTATTTGGCCATGGCCGAAAAAGCCGCCGCCTTTATTGAACAATACATGCGTCATGAAGACGGAAGATATTTTCACAACGAGAAAAACGGATTAGCCCAAAACCCGGTCTTCCTCGATGATTTGGCCTGTTATGTATCCGCACTGTTGTGGTTGCAGGCCTGCACGGGTAATACCGACTATCTGCAGAATGCGGGCCGCATTACCGAACTCATTTTCCGCGACTTCAGCGATAATGAATCCCCGTTTTTCTTTTTTACCCCGGCATGGCAGCAAGATATTATTGTACGCAAAAAAGAAACCTACGATGGCGCTACCCCTGCGGGAAACAGCGTAATGGCCAGCAATCTGCTGCAGTTGGGCATTTTGTTCAACCGTACAGAATGGACGGAAAGAGCCATCAACATGCTGGCGTCGGTGCAGCAAGCAGTAAACCGCTACCCCAATAGCTTTGGCAACTGGGCTATGTGCCTGCAAACGCAAGTGTACGGTATGCACGAACTGGCAATTGTAGGGCCCCATGCCAGGCAAATGGCTGCGGAAGTATTGGGCAGTTTTATCCCCAACAAATTGGTACAGCAATCGGTTATGCCTTTGGATAACTGGCCATTACTGGCTGGCAAACCTGCTACCGGCAATACCCTTTTGTATGCATGTAAGCAGTACACCTGTCAGCAACCTGTAAGCAGTGTGGCGGCATTTTTGGCTACACTACAGTAAAAACGCTGACATTCGTATGAGCAAAGTGGCAAAATGTTTTGCTTTTGCTAAAAAAAAATGGTGCAACATATACTTTGGTGCAATTTTTGACGTTTGACTGCGTTACAGTATCCACAGGTGTGAGCAAATGCATGCACCCGTGGCATATCGGAAACAATATTTTGCGAGGGTTGGGATGCTAAATACCATCAATGAATCCCTACTTTTGGCGCTTAATAACCCTGGTTATTAGATAAAATGAAACGACACCTCATCCAACTTACAGCCCTGTTTGTGCTCATCCTTAGTGTAATGAGCTGCGGCAAACTCGGAAAATCGAAAGGCCTGCCAAATGATGGGCAGGTTCATGGCGTAGCTCCAGCTGCCAAGCCAGGTCTTACACGTCCTATTGGTATGGTATTTGTACCACCGGGCACCTTTCACATGGGCCCTAGCGACGAAGATGTTTCTTATGCGCTGACAGCCCGCAACAAGCAGGTATCTATTCAGGGTTTCTGGATGGATGCTACCGAAATTACCAATAACCAGTACCGCCAGTACGTGTTTTGGGTGCGTGATTCTATCGCAGCCAAAATTCTTGGCTACGTGAAAAACGTAGATGGTATTGACTATATCGATTGGGCAAAAGCCAAAACCATCAAGTGGGGCGATAAAGCCACTATTGAAAAATTGGATCCCATGATTATTCCTCCGCCAGACCGTATTTATGGCAAGAAGGAAATCGATCCGGAGAAGATTGAATATCAGGTGGAGTATTTCGACCTGAAAGAAGCTGCTAAAAGAGAAAACAAGGGCAAGCCCCGCAGTACTTTCCTCGTAAAGTACAAGGAGAAAGCTTACCCCGATACATTGGTTTGGATGCGTGATTTTAGCTATAGCTACAACGAACCCATGACCAAAAAATATTTCAGCCACTTTGCTTTTGGCAACTACCCTGTGGTTGGTGTAACCTGGAAGCAAGCCACTGCTTTTGCCAACTGGCGCAGCACCTACCTCAACACTTGGTTGGATAGTAAAAAGAAAGGCACTGAATCAGATTTCCGCCTGCCTACCGAAGCACAGTGGGAATATGCAGCCCGTGGAGGCCGTTCGCAAGCTCCATTCCCATGGGGTGGTATGTACCTGCGCAACCGCAAAGGTTGTATCCTCGCCAACTTTAAGCCCGGCCGTGGCAACTATCCCGAAGATGGTGGTTTCTACACCGTACGTGCCGATGCATACTGGCCCAACGACTTTGGTTTGTACTGTATGTCTGGCAACGTAGCCGAATGGACATCTTCACTCTACTACGAAGGCAGTTATACTTTCCAACACGACATGAACCCTGACATTCGCTGGAATGCTAAAGACTCTGACCCTCCACGCATGAAGCGTAAAGTGGTACGTGGTGGTAGCTGGAAAGATGTAGGCGCAGCGCTTCAAACTGGTGCCAGAGCTTACGAATATCAGGATACAGCAAAATCTTATATTGGTTTCCGTACTGTTATTGACTTGCCCGTGTTTGGTCAAGGCGGTAAAACACAGAAGCTGAAATAAGTATCTGCAATGAATACAATAGGCAATATGTAATTGTCCGGGTAGCATAAAAAAAGTACTACTCGAAACATTGGTGTACTGCTTTTTTATGAAATGCGACAACGATGTTTTTACACGGTGCCAGTGGCTGGAAAACTATCACCGTTATTACCTCAAACACCTGAAACTACCTTGCCAATGGCAACAGTTGTAGCATAAAGCTGCCTGCTGATTGTTGGTAATAACCAATGGCTAAATGTGCTAAAACACAAAGCAATATTTCCAACCCATTTAATCAAATAATCAAAAAGAACAAGCAATGGCAGCTAAAATCCCACCTAAAGTAAGTAAATGGTTTGACGTTGGTGTATCCATCGCAGCCGCAGTTGTTATTTACGGTGCCCTGCAAAAACTCCTTCACTCGCCATATGCAGACCTGATGCTGAAAATCGGTCTTACAGTGGAATCAGCCATCTTCCTCGGTTACGGTTTGTTGTACATTCTTTATCCATATATGGACGATCATGAAATGCACTTGCCTAAAGACATGCAGTTGGCAGGGCCGCCAAGTGCTTTGCAGCCATTGGACGAAATGCTGAAAAATGCAGACATTACCCCTGCTAACTTGCAAAAATTGAGCGATGGCTTCCAAAAGCTGGGTTCTACAGTAGATAAAATGGGCGAAATAGGGGATGTGGTAAAAAGTACCGGTGATTTTTCTGCCAATACAAAGGCAGCCGCTGATGCCATGAACAACGTAAAAGGCGCTATGGATAAAACCGTAGGTGCTATGAACAGTTTCAACAGCGCCAGCGAAAGCACTGCCCAATTCCATACGCAGGTACAAACACTTACGAAGAACCTTTCTGAATTGAATGCGGTATATCAGTTGGAGTTGCAAGACAGCAACAACCACCTGAAAACAATGAATCAATACTTCAGCAACCTTACAGCAGTATCTTCTGCAATGGGTGCCAGCATTGAAGATGCCAAGCAGGCGCAGGCACAAATTCAAACCCTGGCCGGCAACCTGGCCAAGCTGAACAGTGTGTATGGCAACATGCTCACGGCTATGCAGGGTCGTGGTTAAGCTTTGTACAAGCTACACCACAACCTACCTAGATAGATTCATCGTTTAGATCACCCGAAAATTCAACATAATTTATGGCTTTACCTAAGGAGCCGCGGCAGAAGATGATTAACCTGATGTACCTGGTACTGACGGCACTTCTGGCGTTGAACGTTTCGAACGAGATATTGAATGCCTTTAAAGTGGTAGACAGTAGCCTCCAGAGTTCGAATGGCGTTATCAAAAGTTCGAATAATGTAATTACCACCTCACTGGCCGAGCAAAGCAAAAAGCCTGAACTGGCTGCTAAAGTGGCTATTTGGGAGCCCCGTGCCAAGCAGGCTATCAGCCTTGCCAATGCATTGGCTGCTCAAATTGACGCTTTAAAAGATTCATTGAAAATGGAATCTGGCTTGCACAAAGGCGAGAATGGCGAAGACATTTACAAAGAAGACGATTTGGACGCACCTACCCGCCTGTTTAGTGCCAATGGCAAAGGCGAGGGCCCCAAATTGCAGGCTGCTTTGCAAAAGTTCCTGAATGACCTCAAAGCAATTGTTCCTGCGGCTGATATTAAAAAGGCACTGCCCGATTTTCCCATTGATGTGTCTGTACCTAAAACACAGAACAAGAACAACAAAACCTGGACGGACGCCTATTTCCACATGACGCCTTCAGTAGCGGCCATCACTATTTTGAGCAAGTTTCAGAATGATGTGCTGCGCAGTGGTAACATGATGGCACAATACTGCCAGGATCAGATTGGTAAAGTAGAAGTTGTGTACGACAAGTTTGAAATCCTGACCAGCCAAAGCAGCAATTACCTGCTGCCAGGCCAGCCACTGGAAATTAAAGCGGGTATTGGTACGTTCAGCTCTGCTGCCAAACCAACCATCAGCATCAATGGTGTAAGCCAGGTGGCTAATGATAGTGGTTTTGCCCGTTACAACACAACAGTAAGCAGCAGCGGTAGCATTCCTGTATCGGTGTCTTTTAAAGACCCGAACACTGGCGAAACGATGACTAAAACCGCCCAGGTAAACTACACGGTTGGACAGCCCTCCGGCGCTTCTATCTTCCTCGAAAAGATGAACGTAATGTACGTAGGCGTTGATAACCCGGTAACCATTTCTACCGGTAGCGGTAAGCGGGAAAGTGCCCGTGTTACTTTCAGTGCTGGTGCTATTACAGGAAGCGGTGATAAGTACATTGTAAAGCCCAGCCAAACAGGCCCTGCTACATTGACCATTTCTGTGGATGGCAAAACATTCCCTTTCCCGATTCGTGCCAAGTTGCTGCCCGATCCAGTGCCTTTGGTGGGTACACTCAGCGGCGGTAAAATTCCTGCTGCACAGTTCAAAGCCATGGGTGGTGTACGTGCCGCATTGAAAGATTCGGAGTTTGACGCACCATTTACTGTATTGAGCTACACCATTGCCGGTAACGGCGCAGGTTTTAGCCAGTACACACCCGTGAATATTACTGGTGCACAATGGGGTAGCAATGCCGTAATTTCACAGTGTAAACCTGGTAGTACTGTATTTATTGATGATATTTTTGCACGTGGACCAGATGGCAAGAGCAGAAAGCTGCCTTCTATCGCTTTCCAGCTACAATAAGTTTTTTGACGAAAGCGTTATACTTGCTACAGGCCTTTTCACAAAGGCTTGTAGCATTTCAGATATTCAAATTTTGAACTCATGATGAAGCGGATTTCCTGGATGGTTTTGTTGCTGGCTGGCCTGGTGGCCACGCAGGATGCATTGGCTCAGAAAAAGCCTGTGAAGAAGGCAAAGCCTAAAACCACCAACACCAAACAACCAGCTGTGGTAAACACCCCCGTGGTGGCTCCTGTGGTTGATACGCCAAAAGTGGAAGAGAAAGATACCATTCCTGTAAAGGCTGTGGTTCCTTCCCGTAGGCCTACCTCAACCGTGGAAGGCAACCTGACGCTGGATAAAACACCTTTGCAATACGACCATATCCGTATTGATGACCAGGTGTACAAGCAAATTGTTTGGCGTGAAATCAATGTAAAGGAAAAAATGAACCTTCCTTTTACATACGAAGCCGATGAAGACAATGGCAATCAGAAGTTCTTCAATATTTTGCTGCGTCACATTAAGGATGGCGACATCACTGCATTCAGCAATGCCAACGACCGTTTTACTACACCGTTGAAAACTGAAGATATCGCTACCATGCTCATGGGCAAAAAGTATACCATTTCTAAACCAGATTTGGCACTCGACCCGGATATGTCTAAAGGCATTATGAAGGATACCACCATTCGTGATGAGTTTAATGAAAACACCATTATTGCCTACCGTATAAAGGAGGAAATCATTTTCGACCGTGAAACCAGCCGCTTGCATTTCCGCATTTTGGGTATTGCACCCGTACGTGCCGTATTGAATGACGATGGTTCTTTTCGTGACTCGTACACCTTGTTTTGGTTGTATTATCCTGAACTGCGACCTGTATTGGCAAAGTACGAAGCATACAACCCTCGCAACATGGGTATGCGTATGAGTTGGGAGGAGATTTTTGAAAGTCGCTATTTCAGCAGCTACATCACCAAGTCAACGCTCAACAACCCCTTCGACAAAGCATTGTCTGGCTACATTGCAGACCCGCTGATGCGTTTGCTGGAAGGTGAAAATATCAGAGAAACGATTTTCAACTGGGAACAAAACCAGTGGTCATATTAACTCCAGCGGAAAAGAAATACAAAAGCCGGTGCTACACAGCATCGGCTTTTATTTTGGGGCAAAGTGAGCCAGAACTAGCTGTGCTTTTTGCTTGCCAATCACTGCTTCTAACGCAGGCAGGTCGGCTTGCTTTACTTTATTCACCGATCTGAAATGCCTGAGCAAGGCAGTGGCTGTTTGCTTGCCAATACCGGCAATGTCTTCCAGTTCATTTTTAAACGTGCCCTTGCTTCGTTTTTGCCGGTGAAACGTGATACCAAAACGGTGTACTTCATCGCGGATGCGGCGCACAAGTTTTAACCCCTCGCTGTTCCAGTTGAGTTTGATGGATTGCTGGTCGCCGGCAAAAAACAGCTCCTCAATGTTTTTGGCCAATCCCACCAATGTTATTTGCCCGGAGAGCCCAAGTTCTTCAATGGCTTCAAGAGCCGCATTCAGCTGTCCCTTGCCGCCATCAATAATCACCAACTGGGGCAGCTCGGCCGCTTCTTCGCTCAGCCGCTTGTAGCGACGGGTTACGGCCTCTTTCATAGTGGCAAAGTCGTTAATGCCTTGCACCGTTTTTACATTAAACCGGCGGTAGTCGTTTTTGGATGGCGCACCGTTTTTAAAGCACACCATAGCACTCACCGGATAACTACCCTGAAAATTGCTATTGTCGAAGCATTCGATGTGGAGCGGCAACTCGGGCAAACTCAATGCATCTTGCAATTCTTCCAAAATATCCAGCAGTTGGTCTTCCGTTTTTTCTTCAATGTTCAGCAGCTTCTTCCGCTTCACTTCATCTTTAAAGAGCAACACATTTTTCTGGCTGAGTTCGATTAGTTTCTTTTTATCGCCCAGCTTGGGAATGGTCACCTGCACTCTTGCATCGGCGTATTCCAATGCCAGGGGTACAATTATTTCTGTTGCATCACTATCGAACGACTCACGGATACGGGCAATGGCAAATGAAAGTACTTCTGCTTCAGTTTCATCGAGGTGTGGCGTTAGTTGCAGCGTATGCGTTTGTACAATCGTGCCGCTTCTCACCATCAAAAAGTTGACATAGGCAATGTCATCAGCTTTGTAAATGCTGAACACGTCTACATCATTTACCTGCTGACTTACCACCACAGATTTTACCTGGTATTGCTCCAGGTGTTCGAGTTTCTTTTTGGTGATTTGAGCTTTTTCAAACTCAAGCTGCTCAGCATAGCGGCGCATTTCTTCCTTGTAATACTGCACTACTTCGTCGAGCTTGCCTTTCAGCACCTGCTTCAATCTGTTGAGGCCTTCGCGGTATTCCAACTCTGTTTGAAAACCAACACAGGGCCCTTTACAATTACCCAAATGATATTCGAGGCAAACCCGAAACTTTTTGGCGGTTATGTTTTTTTGCGTCAATGGTAGTTTGCAAGTACGCAGTTGTATGTGTTGCTTGATAAACAACAATAGCTCTCTTACTCTTGCTACAGAAGTAAACGGACCAAGGTATTCGCTGCCATCATTAATTTTTCTGCGGGTAAGAAACACCCGGGGGAAAGGTTCTTTTTTGATAACGATATACGGATACGTTTTATCGTCCTTCAGATCTATGTTGTACTTGGGTTGGTATTGCTTGATGAGTGCATTTTCCAGAAAGAAAGCATCCTGCTCGGTATCGACCACATTGAACTCTATGCGAACAATGCGTTGTACCAGCTCATGTGTTTTGTAGCCGGCGTATGTTTTGTTGAAATAAGAACTGACCCTTTTGCGTAAGTCTTTTGCTTTACCTACGTAAATGATGTGGTCGCGGTCATCGAAGTATTTGTACACGCCGGGTTGATGCGGTATGGTGGGAGCAATTTTTCTAAACGTTTCAGCATTCATAACGGTACGCAGATAAATGTGCTACAGTATTAAAAAGGTTTATCCCAAACATATTCGGTGATGCGGTTGATGCTGCGGCCGTCTTTGTATTGAATGGTTTGTGCCAATTGACATTTCATGTGGTGCTTCCACAGTACTTTGGTAGAAACGCTGCTGTCAGCAAATGACTGTTCAATGCTCAGGGCTACCGACTTAACTTGTTGTGTGGTTGGGTGCAGTAAAATATCGGCCTGCTGCAGTGGCAGCGTAGCATTTTTAGAACTGATTGAAAAGGTGATGGCTTCAGTACTGAGATCGTTGAAAGAGGTTTCAGTATACTGCGACCGAAGATCTGTTTTATTGGGATCAATGCTGGTAAAAAAAGCGATGGCCGATTTGAATGTTGCTTTATCAATGATAAGAGAGTCGGTAGTCTTGCCTTCTTGCCGTACAATTTTCTCCACTGCCAATGGCATAGAATCGATGTATTCCAATTCATGTTGGAGATATTGCGAAAAAGGGTAGAGCGGCTGCGTGGCGCTGCTGTCTGTTGCCGCTTTGTCATCTTGAGCAGCCGTTGAAACAGGATTGCTGCAAGCCATCAACAACAGCAGGGCGAAGCTCATAGAGATAGCTAAAAAATTGCGCATAAAAAAGCCTTGCTTGAGTGTAAAAGCAAGGCAGCTAAATTACCTTCAATGCAGTGGATTACAACGTTTTTGAAACGCCAATTTTCACACCGTAATCTATAAGGTGCTCACGTACAGGGTAACTGCGTACGGCACCGGGCAACAACTGATAACGGATTTGCGGACCCACTTGCCAGCTGATTCCTTTTTTGCCATTGAACTGCATAAACGCTTCAATACCTGTATTGATATTCCATTTGCGCAGCAGCGATGGTTGCTTTACATAATTGCGGTAGTCTGCCGAAATTAACCAGGATTGCTGGCCAATATTGTATGTGGGTTGAATAGAAGCTGCCACCACAAACCTTGCGTTTTTAAAATCAGCCATACTCAATTCAAATCCGATTGGGGCACTCAGTTGCATCAGCTGATTGCTCATTTCGATTGGCATTCCGGTGGCTACCGTACTTACATCTGTCATCATCATTAAGGTATCAACACGCTGGCCCTGATCCATCATAAGCACAGCTGGTTGCCTTGTAGTTGTGTTGTAGGCTTCAATGGCATAGCGGCGATAGTTGGCCTGCAAGCCCACTTTCACTTTCAAGTTTTCTGTAATGCGGTAGGCAAATGATACGCCGGCTTCTACGCCGGTTTTAGGTCTGTGCTGTACCATACTGCCCAGGGTTATACTGGTGGCCGGAGTGAGCATGTTGGCCAGCTGGCTTTTTTCTTCTGATAGTAAACGGTAGCTAAAGCTGGGCGTAGCATAATACTGTACACTCCAGCGTCCTTTTTTGGCTGCCATTTTTTGAAGGGCAGCTGCCAGTACAGGGCTGTTTTGAGCCGTGGTAAGCTCAGGAAAAATGCCTGGAGTTTCGTTGCGTTCCTCTTTAGGGGAAATTGAGTTTATGGAAGACCCGGTAACGATAGATTCGCCTGCAGTGAGCGTTGACAATGACAATGGCTGCCATTCTTCTGCTGTCGTAAGTGCAACATCAGATTGCGGTATGCCCGTTTGGTTAATCACATTTGCAGACTCAACAGTTGATGCGGCGGCGGTAGTATTTGCATCCATCAAATTACTGGTATCTACTAAAGATGCTGGTTCCGAATTGTCCGATGTTGCCATTGCATGTGGTGCATGTATAATAGCCTGATGTGTGTTTTCATAAGCAGGTTCAATTTGCCTGCCAGCCACTTTGAATGCAGCTGCCCTTGCCGCCGGTGCAGTTTTTTGCTGCGCAGCAGTAAGTGGTTTTATGGTAAACAAATCTTTATCGGGCTGAAAGAAAAGCAGCGCTGCCAACACAAGGGCACCTGTAAATACTGCGCCAAAGTTTAATGCGGGCCATTGCTTATCGCCATGTAATTCTTTGTTGATGTTTCGCCATACCCTGTCCGACGGATACATGCGAAGGTCGTCTGCCGATTCCGACAGTAAACCCTCCAACTCGTCGTGGTATTGCTTGTTCATCATAGCAGTGTTCTTGTCTCTTTATCTTTTACTGTTTGCAAGTAGCATCGCTGCCGGAGTCAGTTAGCTAAAGGCAATTATTGCATCTGGCTGTAGTGTTGGTTTATCGAGAATATTGCGTTTCACCAGCATTTGCTCCAGCATGGCCTTGGCTCTGGTATATTGGCTTCGGCTGGTACTCTCGCCTATGTCCAGCATTTCTCCAATTTCCTTATGACTAAATCCTTCTATAGCATACAGGTTGAGCACAGTGCGATAACCCGTAGGCAGTATGCGGATACATTCTACCACTTGCTTGGCCTGCAATATCGAAGGAATGTTATCTCTCGATTGTGCTTCCATAGCATGGTCTATATCCAGGGCGTCATTAAATTTTTTGTTGCGTTTCAACACGTTGATACAAGTGTGTACCACTATGCGCCGTATCCAACCTTCAAATGCACCTTTGAATTGGAAAGTGTGTATCTGAGAAAAAATCTTAATAAAGCCCTCTTGCAACATGTCTTCTGCATCTTCTCTTGAATGCGCAAACCGATAACATACCGCCAGCATTTTAGGGCTGTACCTGTTGTACAGTTCCCTTTGGGCCAGTGGGTTGTTATCAATACATCCTGCAATGAGAAGTTCTTCGGTCATGTGTAGCTGTTGGTCAACTACACTAATGTAGACATTTTTTGCCCTTATCTGCTGCAAGACAGCAAAAAAACACATAGAAAATGGCTGGTGCCGAAGGAATTAGCATTTCTGTAAAAAGCAAAAGGCCCGCCTTTTGAGCGGACCTTTTAAGTGCACAGCAAATCTGCCTGCTACAAGCTGGCTCTAAGTGATACAATGATGCTTCGGCCAGGTGCTGAAAAACCCGATGCAAATACACGGTAGTTGCGGTCGGTAATGTTTTCCAGTGCGGCTTGCAGGCTCAGCTTGGGAGATAATTGATATTGCCCCCGAATGTTGAGCGTTGCCCATGAAGGCATGCCATCGGCTGTGGCATACTGGGCATTGTCTTCACCATCGGGGTTGTAGTCTTTAATTTTCTTCCAGCCATTGTACATGGCCCACACCTCTGCACTCCAGCGGTTGGCATTATAGCGCAGGCTGGTACGGCCATACACCGGCGGTATATGATCCAACGGAACCTCTGTGCCATTGGGCTTTGTGTAAATTCCTTTTGTAAAGTTGATGGTGCTGTACAATTCCCAACCCTGTGCCGGCACCAAGGTTACCGCAGCATTGAAACCATAGAGGCCTGCTTTGGCATTGTTTTGTGCAGCCAGTGTTTGGTATTTCACGCCGTTGTATACTGTTGAGTCCTGACCATTTACCCGAAACTTATCTTTTACAATGGCATCCTTAAACCAAGTGTAATACACCGATGCATCGAAACGCAACCATTTGCCTGCTTTTACATTGATGCCCAACTCTGGTGAGATGGTTTTCTCTGGTTTGATATCGGGGTTGGGTACCACCAACTGCCGGCTGGCGGTACTACTTTCAAATATCTTGGTGAGGTCATCAATGTTGGGCGAACGGAAGCCGGTGGCTACCCCAGCGTTAAAGCGGAGATTTTTGACAGGAATAAACACGAGGCCCAGATTGCCACTTACACCCACCGGATTTTGTTTGAGGTTGGTGAATGGACGGAACGCCGTGTTGTTGTCGATTACAGTACTGTTGAGCCAGGTAGACTGTACCCGGATGCCATCGTTCAATACCCATTTGTCGTTTGTAAACTTGTACAAATGCTGTGCATAAATACCCAGTGAGTTATACTTGTTTTTTTCGGGATAACGGGTGTCGAGGCTGCCAGTGGCACCGGTATTGATGTTGAGGGTAAATGCCCTGGAGCGTACATCGTTTAACTGTAGGTCGATACCGGTGTGCAGTTCGTGTCGCCCCCAGTTTTTCTTAAGATCAGCGTACAAACCAGCCACTTTCACCCGTTCAATGCGGTTTTGCCGGTTGAGGTTGTTTCTGTCTCGCTGATAACGGCTTTCTTCAATATCCTGATAGCTGGCCGTAATCCGCAACTGATTGAAAAAACCTTTGAGCTGCGCATCGAATGTGTAGCTGAACAGGTTGCGTTTTTGCGGCCCGTAATACCATTCCGCAAACCGCAGATTGCCATTGCGAACATCTTGCAAACGATCGTAACGGGGCACATCGCTGCTGTTGCTCAACTGAATGTTGAGGGTATGCGATTGTTTATCGTTGGGCCGGTACAATAGTTTACCCAACACATCCCACTGCTGATAACCGCTGAATTTCTGGATCCGGTCATCGTTGTTTTTTACAATGCTGTCTACACCATTGATGCGTTGCACATAAGTCGATCGTCGACCGAAATTGGGATACTTGTCAGGATAGTTGTTGCCCATCCGTGGATCGTCAAAATCGCTATAGGTAAAACTGATAATAGCGCCCCATTTTTGTCCGCCAATGCTCACATCGGCATGACCGGTCTTTTCCTGGTTGGCACTGGTGTAGCGTACAAAGCCATTGCCGCTTACTACCGTTTTGCCGGCCACTTTCGACAGCGTAGGGTCTTTGGTTTTAAAAGCCACTACACCACCCAAGGCATCGCTGCCGTACAGCGTAGAGCCGGGGCCATACAGTACTTCTACCCGTTCGAGCATGTTTTGATCGATGGTGATGACGTTTTGTAAATGCCCACTTCGATAAATGGCATTGTTCATTCGCACTCCATCCAGCACCAGTAATACCCGGCTTGCCTCAAAACCACGAATGACAGGGCTACTGCCACCTTGCTGGCTCTTTTGCACAAATACATTGCCCGTTGCCTGCAGCAAGTCGCCGGTATTTTGTGTATTGACCCGCTTGATGAAGTCTTTGCTAACGATGTCTACCTTTTGTACCACGTTTCTTTTTCGTTCAGGAAACTTGGTAGCCGTTATCAGCACTTCTTGCAGGCTGGTATCGCCTTCCGGTTGGTATACCGTTTTCTTTTTTTGCGCATGTACCATACTGGCTGCCAACAGCAAGCCCGATAGTACTGCAATATTTTTCCAATAAGTAGTTGGTTGCATGTAGTAATACATATATGTAACCATACACGACGCCATACAGGTTCGCCGTGTATCGTTGTGAAAGAATACAATGAGCTTATGCTGCTGTTTTGCAGGTATTCAGCAACTACAGCAGCGACTTTACATTAAAAGAAAAGAAGCAACAACGCTGGGTGGTTGCTCTGGCGTAAGGCCAAAGCCTTTGCTCAAAGGGCTATGTTTAAAACAGCCATAAATGAAAGCTGTTGGAGACTCATGATACGCTGCATAACTGAAGATAGAAAGTGGTGCAGAACTGCCCATGGCTGCATACAACAGTAAGGCAGATTGTCCGTAATGATGCTGTGTATTCTTTTGTTGTAAGGATTCAAAAAAAGACAGCAATGCTTTTTCTTCATCATCAAACAAACCTGTAAAAATGCTGATGTTGCCTTGCTGTTGTTGTGTTTTGATATCAAACATTCTGTTTTGATACCTGATTTCTTTGCCGGGTTTTATCCAGCTGTATTCATGGGCTGCAAGCCGCAACTCCACCAAGTGTGTTTCATGCAGTTTTCGTTCCATCGCTTCGCGGATGGCGTGCCTTTCGGCCCAAAACATAATGGTAAGAATATACGGCATGGCCGTTGCCACTAAAAGCAACAGCAATACGCTATACCTGCTTATTGTACGAAGCCGGTGCATCAAGGTTTGGCCTGCAATTCTTTGCGGGCAGCTTTGGCCCAGTCGACAATCATTTTTTGTTGTGCAACAGTCAGCTTGGCTTCGCCATGAATGATCGTGTATGATTTCAAAGGCATTTCACCACTTTCTACGGTTTCTATCACTTCGTCCAATTTATGATCTTGACGAAGCGCAACAGTGGGATAGCGATCGTTGGCTTTAACCAATGCAAAATCTTGAAAGTTGAGGTGTCCTTTGCCTTCGTTAATATGATCTTTCAACCACCAGCCTACAGGTTGCAAATTGCTGTACCAGAGGTAGTTGGTAAAGTTGCTGTGGCAATCGTAACAAGCGGTTTTCAGTAAGGCATGCACAGTATCGGGCACGGTTACCACCTTGCTGATGTCGTTGGTCATATCCATGCTCTGGTTGTTTTTACCGGGCTGTATAAATTGCATGCCCAACAGGATAATCAACAATATCATGAGGATGCGTTTAACCCAGTTTTTTTTGGGTGCGGCGGCAGTAGGCTTGTTTTCCATACAGAGGTTTTTAGCTACACAATATTACGGCATATAGGTGGGCAATATTGTCCGTTCGTGTATAAGACTCTGTTTGCGTTTGCATACATTCGCTACCGCCTGATGGCCGCTGTAGCCATTGGCGTCTAAAACATAAGCTTCAATCAAATACTCATGAGAAAGTTCGTTCCCATGCTGCTGCTGGCAGCACTCGGCGGATCATCGGCCATGGCCCAGCAGGCATTTACAAAAGACAACCTGCTGAAAAACCAATTGCCCGCCAATTTTTACAATGCTCCTGTGCAAGTGCTGGAGTGGCTCGACGATGAGAAGGTGATCTTGTATGGTAAACCTGCACCGGACAGTGCGGCACGGCCATACATTTTGGAAATAAAAACCGGTAAAACCATGGCGCCGGCCGCCGATTATAAAATGCCTTCGCAGCGCCGGCCAGAGCAACCACTGTTCATCAAAAACAACGACATTTTTTTGCGCAGCACAGCTGGTGAAAAACAACTGACGTTTGACAAGGCGGTGGAGAAAAATCCAACTTTCAGCCCCGACGAAAAGTTTGTGGCCTTTACCCGCAACAATGATTTGTATACGGTAGAAGTAGCCAGCGGCAAAGAAACCCGCCTTACCAAGGATGGTACCGATTTGATTTTGAACGGCTATGCCAGCTGGGTGTATTGGGAGGAAATTTTTGGTCGCCCCACGGCCTTCCGTGCTTTTTGGTGGAGCCCCGATAGCAAGACGCTTGCTTACATGCGTTTTGATCAAAGCCGTATTAACATGTTTCCGCTGTACAACGCCGATGGCAGCCACGGCAGCCTCGAAGAAACCCGCTACCCCAAGGCCGGCGACCCCAACCCCGATGTAAAACTCGGTTTTGTACAAGCCACCGGCGGCAGCACTACCTGGGTTGATTTCAACAGTGCGGTAGACCACCAACTGGGCTGGCCCGAATGGAAACCCGATGGCAGTGCCTTGTATGTACAGTGGCAAAACCGCGGTCAGGATTCACTCCGCATGTTTGCGGTCAATCCGAAAGATGCTTCTAAAAAAGAAGTGTATTTCGAAACACAAAAAACATGGATTAGCCTGGATGAAGCAGATGACCGGCTTACGTTTATCAACGGCGGTGCCGACATGATTATCATGAGCGACAAAAGCGGCTGGAAGCATTTTGCCGTGTACAGCAGCGATGGTGTGTTTAAAAACAACATCACCAACGGCAACTTTACCGTGCAGGAAGTATTGGGCCTCGATGAAAAAACGAAAACGCTGTACATCAGGGTTCGTGGCAAAGATGGTTTTGCACGGAGTGATATTTATGCAGCTTCGTTGGATGGTCAAAAAATGACCCGCCTTACGTTTGGCAACTACAACCACAGCCGCCCTGTGTTTTCGCCCAACTACAAATACCTCATTACTTCTTACAGCAACATAGCCGACCCTGGCGGTATGGCTATTGTGAACAATCAAGGTAAGCTGGTACGTGAGCTGAGCAAAACTGCCGGCAGTGCCATGAGCAATTATACACTTGCCAAAACAGAACTCATCTTCATTAAAAGTGCTGATGGTAAATATGATTTGCCGGCCATCGTTACCTATCCAACCAATTATGTAGCGGGCAAAAAATATCCCATGCTGGTAAATGTGTATGGTGGCCCCGATGCCTCACAAGTAACCGATGCATGGCAGTGGAATGGCCAGCGGCAGTGGTATGCCAGCGAAGGCCTGCTGCAGGTTACTTTCGACAATCGTGCCAGTGGTCATTTTGGCAAAGCTGCCATTGGAGAAATCCATCGCCAGCTGGGTATTCTGGAAATTGAAGACTTCCGCACCATGGCCAAATACTTCATTGATAAGGGCATGGCCGATCCAACAAAAGTGTGCATCACCGGCTTTAGCTTCGGTGGCTACATGAGCTGTATGGCACTTACCTATGCCAGCGATGTATTTACACATGGCATGGCAGGTGGCAGCGTAACGGACTGGCATTTGTACGACAGCCACTACACCGAACGCTTTATGGATACCCCCGGCGAAAACCCGGAGGGCTACAAGAAAACCAGTGTGATGCAGTATGTAGACAAATACAAAGGCATGCTGCAAATTGTACATGGTACCATGGACGATAACGTGCACATGCAAAACAGCATTCAGCTCATTGGTGCCTTGCAAGACAAGGGTAAAGACTTTGAATTCATGTTGTATCCAAACGGCCGTCACGGATGGGGATTTATGCCTGCCCGCAACAACCACTTCACCAATTTGAAAACGAAGTTCATTTACCAGCATTTGCTGGAGAAAGAAGTGCCAAAAGAGATATTGAGGTAATGCACAGTTTGTGCAACAAAAAAGGCCTTCCGATTCGGAAGGCTTTTTTATTTACTTAAGTTGTTACAATCAATACGGTGAGCAATCCGCCTAGCAGTAAATACACGCCAACAATCAGATACGGCATTCGTTTTCCGGCCTTGTAATCTTTGATAAATGCGGCACGGGTAGCATCATGGCCACGTACTTGCTGCAATGCGGCTACCAGTTTTTTGTCATGATTGACAGACATGAAAATGATGGACTGATCTTGTGGATCATCTTCTGCCAGTTGATACACAAACACCGGATGATGCTTTGCAACCACATTTACGGCTTCATAAAAATAGCTGCTTTGCGAACGATATTCTTTAGGCAAAGACTGCAAGCTGTCTTTAAAAGTTTCGTAAGAAATATTACCGGCTGTTGTTTGAATAAAGTGAAGTGTTTTGGTGTGGCGATTGTGCATTACCGCTGTGCTATCATAGATTAATTGAAGCTGGCTGGTTAGCAGTGTGTTGAATGCTGGATGAGGCATGGCTTTTGCCGGCCATGCATCCCAAGCAGCAAAGCCATTGCGGAAAGAATAATGCTGTAATGGAAAAGCTGCATTGATGCGTTCACTCAACAAAACATAAGACTTCAGTAGTAGCGCTTCATTCAAAATTGTATACACCGTGCTGTCTGCAACTGCCATCAAAGGCCACGATTCTTTTTTGTTCTTGTACAATCGCAAAGCATTGGCATCCTGCATGATGCTAAACCTTGAGCCGCTGTAGTGATTCGCATTGTGGCGCAGCAACGTATCTGTAAAACTAACGGCAGGACCTGTACCGGCTTTGTCGTAAAAGATACCAATGGAATAAACAAAAGCTGTATCTGGTGTCAGTTGTACCAAATGTTGTTGGTTCTTTTTGCCTGTTTGAAAAAAGACGGGCTGTGCATGCAGGCAAGCCGCATTTACCAATACAAAAACCACTATACCCGAAACAAGTTTCATACGCTTACAGTGCTGGTATATAAATGTAAATGCGACCTGATAGCGGAGCATGAGAAATTGTATAAATGGCAAGGATGATGGACAATAAAAACGGCAGTACGCAAACCCGTACTGCCGTTTGATGCATGGAGTAAATAAGTTTTACTCTACACCGCCTTTGCGGGTTGGGCTGCGTTTGGCAGGCCATTCGCCGGGCTGACCGGTACGTGGGTTGGGCGGCAGAATAATTTTTTCGCGGCTGGTAGTGTTGGGGTCTTCGCAGGCCATGTACACCATAATGGCAGTAAGGATGGCGTTGCTACGCACATCATCCCACACAATTTTATCGTAGGTGTCGCGGTTGGTATGCCAGGTGTAGTTGCCATAGCTCCAGCTGAGTGAGCTAAGGCTGAATGCAGGAGCACCCGCTGCTACAAACGAAGCATTGTCGGAACCGCCGCCAGCAGGTGAACCAGGAAAGCGGGTTTCCAAACCTTGCTTGTAGGGCTCAGGCACTTTGCTCAGCCAGCGGGTAATGTATTCGTAAGAGTGTACAAAACCTGCGCCACCAATGTTGGCTACGCGGCCGGTGCCATTATCCTGATTGAATAACGCTTGCAGATTGCTGACAATATCCGGATGATCTTCTACAAAAGCACGGGAACCATTCAGTCCCTGCTCTTCGCTGCCCCAGTGGCCAACCAAAATGGTTCGCTTGGGGTTGGGATACACCTTTTTCAGAATGCGCATGGCTTCCAGCATCACCAATGTACCAGTGCCGTTATCAGTAGCACCGGTGCCACCATCCCAACTGTCGAAGTGGGCACTCAGCATCACATACTCGTTGGGTTTTTGTGTGCCCTTTATTTCGGCTACAGTGTTGTATGTTGGCGCCATGCCAAGGTCTTTGCTATCGGCACGTACACTCAGTTTTGGTGCCTTGCCCGATTCGATGAGGCGATACAACAAACCATAATCTTCCAGCGCCACATCTACGGTTGGAATTTTGCTGGTGTTGGCTGCAAAAATTTTATTGACGCCAAAGCCATTGCTCCAGTTTGAGGCAACGATACCAATGGCACCGGCCTTCTCAAGTGCCTGTGCCAGTTGCTTGGCATTGAGGCCTGTTGCCGATAATCTTTTACGCCAGGCATCCTGCTGCGCAGCCCTGTCTTTCTTCATTTTTTCAAACGATTCTTTCAGCGCAAATTCTTCCCAGTTGTAATCGGGGCGGCCGGTGGGCTGCGCCATAGAAATGAGTACAAACTTGCCTTTTACATTGGGCAGCCATTGCTGAAAAGCAACCGAATCTTTCACTTCGGGAATGATGATGCAATCGCCGGAAACGGCTTTGCCACCTGTATTGGGGCTCCATGCCAGCTGTGTGCCTTCAAGGGTTTTTACCCAAGGAGCAATCATATCAATATGTGTAATGCCACGTTCCCAGCTGCGCCATTCGCCCCACTTTTCATTGCGGGCTGCAATGCCCCAACTTGTGTATTTGGCCACTGCCCAGTCATGCGCCTGTTGCATTTTGGGTGAGCCTACCAATCGGGGACCAATGCCATCCATCAGTTCTTGTCCAAGTGGTTGCAATTGTGAGTTACTGGTGGCTTCTTTCACAATGGCTGCCACCATAAGTGAGTCTTTGTTTTGAGCTTGCAGGTTGTTGCTCATCAGGGCGGGCAACAGCACAGCAGTAAGCAAAAATCTTTTCATACCGGTGTAGGTTATTTTGTTCATAAGACGTCAGCACCGGCAATTTCAAGCAGCTTGCCACTCTTCAATTTTCGTCATCATCCTTCAAGCTTATCAAGGCTACGCAATATCTTCGGAACCAATCCCCATTGTATATGAAACACATCCTCTGGTGCTGCCTGCTCTTTGCGTCGCAGGTGATGGCACAAAACAACGCTGCACATTTCATGGCGTATCCATCGCTTACCCCCGACGGGCAAACCATTTTGTTTAGCTACGAAGGCGACATTTGGTCGGTGCCGGCTGCTGGTGGAACCGCTGTGCGCCTTACGGCCATGCCCGGTTATGAAACCAATGCAAGGGTTTCGCCCGATGGCAAATGGCTGGCATTTACCGGCAGGCAGTTTGGCAACGCAGATGTATTTGTGATGCCATTTGCTGGTGGCGAAATTCGCCAACTCACCTGGCACAGCAGTAGCGATGATGTAGACAGCTGGAGCTGGGATAGCCAGTTTATTTATTTTACCAGTGGTAGAGACAGCCGTCAGTCGGGATACAAAGTTTCTTTACAAGGCGGCACGCCTGTTCGGGTGCTGAGCGATTATTATTTCAGCTACGATCACAACCTGTGGGAGCATCCACAATCGAAGGATATTTATTTTACCGATAGCTGGGAAAGTACCAATCAGGCTTACCGGAAAAGATACAAAGGCGCTTTTGCACCCGACATTCAATCGTACAATCCGCAAACCAAACAATTCAAAAAATACACCGATTACAACGGTAAAGATTTTGCCCACTCCATCGACCAAAAGGGCAATGTGTATTTCATTAGTGATGAAGCGAATGGCGAATACAATTTGTATACACTAACTGCGGGCAAAAAGAAAGGGCTTACCAAATTCAACACTTCCATCAAATGGCCGCAAGTGGCTGCCAATGGTAGCAAAGTGGTGTTTGAAAAAGACTATCAGATTTGGAGTTATGACGTAGCAAAAGACAAAGCCACAGCAGTAGACATTCGCATCACCCGCAACTATGTTTTGCCCAAAGACAAAGACTTTTCATTAGCCGGAGAGATTACGCAGTTTGATGTGTCGCCCGATGGTAAGAAGCTGGCATTTACCAGCCGTGGCGAATTGTTTGTGAGTGATGTAGAAGGCAAGTTTGTACGCATGATTAACAAGGGTAATGCAGAAAGAGCTACAGAAGTAAAATGGCTGAGCGATAATAAAACACTCTTGTTTTTGCAAACCATCAACGGCTACAGCAATCCTTGTGTGGTAGCAGCCAATGGCAGCAGTGCAGTAAAAGTGCTGGCGCAAGATGCAGCCAATGCCCGTTTCTTATCGCTCAACAGTAAGCGTACACAAGCTGCATACATCAGTGGTCGTGGTGAAGTGAAATTGATTGACACAAAAACATACGCCATCAGCACCGTGCTGAAAGATGAGATTTGGGGCAACCGCGGCAGTGTGCCTTTCTTTTCGCCAAATGATGAATACCTGACGCTAAATGTGTACCGCAATTTTGAAACCGACATTGTGGTACATCAGTTGAAAACAGGCAAAACAACCAACCTCACCAACACTGGCGTAACAGAAGCCGACCCCATGTGGAGCCCCGATAGCAAGTACCTCTACTTTGTGAGCAATCCGTTGAAACCAGCGTATCCGTTTGGTTTGTCGCCGGCAAGAGTGTATCGGGTAGCGTTGGAAAAATTTGATGATCCTTATCGGCAGGATAAAGTAGATGAACTTTTTCAGCAAGAGAAAAAAGACACCACGAAAAAGAAAGACAGTGTAGCCAGTTTACGCATCGACACGCAGCGCTTTTTGGAACGGATGGAAATGGTAGGGCCTGCGGTAGGCAATCAATACCTGGTGACGGTGTTGCAAAAAGGAGAGAAGCAAATGGTGCTGTATGTGAGTGATCATGCAGAAGGTCGTTCTTCATTATGGAAAACAACCTACGAACCGTTTGAGCAACCCAAAACAGAACGCATACAAGGCGCAGATGGTTTTGGCTACGAAGTGATTGGTGCCGATGGTAAATACTTTGTATTGATGCGGGGTAATATTGCCCGCCTCAATCTCGATGCCAACAAAGCTGAACCCATTACTATCAATTACACATTCCGGCGCAATCTGGCTGAGGAGTTCAATCAAATGTTTGCTGAAGCTTGGGCGCAAATGGAAGAAAACTTTTACGACGACAGTTTCCGGGGCCTTGACTGGAAAGCCATCAAAGCCAGATATGCTGCGCATTTGCCTTATGTAAATACCCGCTTGGATTTGCGGGTGTTGCTCAATGATATGCTGGGTGAACTCAACTCCTCCCACACAGGCTTCAGCACTTTTGGAGATGATGAAAATGTAGTGCTGCAAAACCGCACAGTGGAACCGGGCATTGTATTTGAGCAAGACAAACCGTACACCGTGAAACGCATTATTGCCCGTGGCCCTGCCGACAAAAAAGGTATCAACATTCAGCCCGGTGATGTATTGGTAAAAGTGAATGATGTAACCATAGATCCGCAACAAGACCGCAGTCGTTATTTTACGCAGCCCTCGGCAGATAAAGAAATGCGGCTCAGTTTTAAAAATGCTGCCGGCACATACACTGTTAGCATTCATCCCACCAATAACATAAGCGGATTGCTGTACGAAGAATGGATTGATGCCAATCAACAAAGAGTAGACAGTAAGAGCAACCAACGCATTGCCTACACCCACATGAAAAACATGGGCACTGGAGAGTTGGAAACCTTCCTCACAGATATGGGCCGCGACTTCTATCAGAAGGATGCACTCATACTGGATTTACGCTACAACACTGGTGGTAATGTACACGATGAGGTATTGAAGTTTTTGACACAGAAAACTTATCTGCGCTGGAAGTATCGCAATGGTTCACTTACTGGCCAAAGCAATTTTGCACCCGCCGATAAACCCATTGTATTATTGGTAAATGAGCAAAGTCTGAGCGATGCAGAAATGACGGCGACTGGTTTTAAAGCGTTGAAACTTGGAACGATTGTGGGCAATGAAACTTACCGATGGATTGTGTTTACCACCGGTACCAATTTGGTGGATGGTAGTGCATTGCGGTTGCCTAGCTGGGGCTGCTATACACTCGATGGCAAAGACATTGAATTTGCCGGCGTGCAGCCCGATGTAAAAGTGCTCAACAATTTCGACGACAAAGCCAATGGCCGCGACCCACAACTCGATAAAGCCATTGAACTGATATTGGAGCAGCTGAAGAAACAGTAACACGAATGAGTAACACGGATTGGACGAAGTGTTACGAATAACACGAATTAAAAAAGAGAACGGCTATTAGACCGTTCTCTTTTTTTGCTTAAAGCAGAAGGCTAAAGGCAAAAAAACTCCGTACCCTACTTAGCTCTGTACAAAATCATAATGCTCAATTGCCGAAGGCCATACATCTCTGTGTCCTCCTAACCTCTGTGCGAAAAACCTCGTTACTCGAATTCGTACCCGATATCATTCCTGAAATACATGCCTTCAAACTGCACCTGTGCAATGCAAGCCTTGGCTTGTGCAGCAGCCTCCTGAATGGCAGGTGCCAATGAAGTAGCTGTAATCACACGGCCACCACTCGTTACCAAAGTGCCGTCTTCTTTCAACTGCGTACCTGCATGAAACAGCATGGTATCCGCTGGTAGCGTTGCGGGTAGTTGCATGGTTTTTCCTTTGGCATAATCACCGGGGTAGCCGCCGCTCACTGCCATCACCGTGGCCGCCGCTCTATCATCAATCTTCACTGATGCACTGGCAAGAGTGCCGTTGTTGAGCTGTACAAACAATTCCACCAAATCACTTTGCAACCTGGGCATTACTACTTCCGTTTCGGGGTCGCCCATGCGGCAGTTGTATTCAATCACATACGGTTCACCTCCCACATTAATCAAACCAAAAAACACAAAGCCTTTATACACCAACCCTTCTTTGGCAAAACCATTGATGGTGGGTTCAATAATGCGGTCGGTTACTTTTTGCATAAACACATCATCTGCAAAAGGCACAGGACTCACACAGCCCATGCCGCCGGTGTTAAGGCCGGTATCGCCTACACCAATGCGTTTGTAATCTTTGGCATGGCCAATGATTTTGTAGTCTTTGCCATCGGTCAATACAAACACGCTGATTTCAATGCCTGATAAAAATTGTTCTACTACTACACGGCTGCTGGCGTCACCAAATTGTTTGTGCAAAATCATTTCGGCAAACACTTGTTGCGCTTCTTCGTGGGTACTGCAAATCACTACGCCTTTGCCTGCGGCCAATCCGTCGGCTTTCAGTACAATGGGCAGGCTGTGTTGTGCCAGATAGGTTTTGCCGTCTTCAAAATTATCGGCGGTAAATTCAGCGTACGCAGCAGTAGGTATCTGCTGACGCTGCATAAACTTTTTGCTGAATGCTTTGCTGCCTTCTAATTGTGCCGCTTCTTTCGAAGGGCCAATCACGGCTACGCCTTTGGCTGTAAAATAATCATACACGCCATTTACCAGCGGATCTTCGGGGCCTACTACTATCAGGTCGATGTGATTGTCAGCCACAAATTTTTCGATGGCTGCAAAATCATTGACGCCAATAGGAACATTGGTGCCGATGTTGCCGGTGCCGCCATTGCCGGGGGCAATAAAGAGTTGCTGGCACAAGGGGCTTTGTTTCATTTTCCAGGCCAGGGCGTGTTCGCGGCCGCCGGCGCCAAGTAGCAGTATGTTCATGATTGCAGTGCGGTAATAATTGGCTGCGAAAGTAGCCTAAAATCAGCCCGTGGTGTGCATTTTCTACCTATTTTGGGCCGCCGCCGCCAAACGGGCCGGCATCAAAACAAAAAACAACGTATGAGTGACATTGCTACGAAAAAAGGCCACCCCATAGGGCTTGGTGTATTGTTTGCAACGGAAATGTGGGAACGCTTCAACTACTACGGCATGAGGGCCATCCTCATTCTGTTTATGACGAAGGCCCTGATGTTTGATAAAGCTTTTGCATCCAATTTATACGGTAGTTATACCGGGCTGGTGTACCTCACACCATTGATTGGTGGTTTCATCAGCGATCGTTTTTGGGGCAACCAACGTTCCATTATTGCGGGTGGTATTCTTATGGCTTTGGGCGAATTTGTGTTGTTCGGTTGTGCCTCTGTGTATGCTACCAATTCTTCGCTGGCCACCTTTTTATTTTTCACAGGTCTTGGATTGATGATTGCCGGTAATGGTTTTTTCAAACCCAATATCAGCAGCATGGTGGGCCAGCTCTATCCTGATGGCGACAACAGAAAAGATGCTGCATATACCATCTTCTATATGGGTATCAACGTGGGTGGTGCACTCGGACCTTTCTTGTGTGGTCTCGTTGGTGATACAGGCAATCCCTTCGATTTCAAATGGGCATTTTTGGTGGCCGGTATTGGTATGACTATCAGCGTAATTGTACAGTTGCTGCTACACAAAAAATATGTAAAAGGACCCGATGGAGAAGTGCTCGGCTTAACACCTGCAGGTGTGGCCAAGTCTGTTATCAATCCATTTTTGATGGCTGTTGGGTTGGTTGTTTTTTCCGCAGTCATGATTGGTATTTTGTATGCCGACGCAAAAATCTTTCCCTTCCTTAGTTATTTGCTGATAGCCTGTGTGGTGTTTATCGCTTTTATAATTTTTTCTGACAAAACTTTATCGAAGATTGAAAAGGATAGACTGGTTGTAGTATTTGTCGCTTCTTTCTTTGTGGTGTTTTTCTGGAGTGCGTTTGAGCAGGCTGGTGCTTCGCTCAATTTCTTTGCCGATGAGCAAACAAATCGTGACCTCGGTTTCTGGACCATTCCAGCTAGTTTGTTTCAATCTCTCAATTCCATCTTCGTTGTAAGCTTTGCACCATTGTTTGCATGGTTATGGGTAAAAATGGGTAAGATCGAACCATCAGCACTCACCAAAATGGCCATCGGTTTGATGTTGCTCACCATTGGCTTTTTTGTGATTGCCTTTGGTGTAAACAATGTGGCACCCGGTGTAAAGGTGAGTTTCTTGTGGCTCACAAGTATGTATGCGTTACATACATGGGGCGAACTCTGTTTGTCGCCCATTGGTTTGTCATTGGTAAATAAACTAGCACCATTTAAGTTGGCATCGCTGATGATGGCGGTTTGGTTTTTGGCAAATGCCGCTGCCAACAAACTGGCTGGTGTTTTAAGTGCCTTGTACCCCGAGGCAGGAAAGACAACGCAGTTGCTCGGTTTCAAAATTGAAAACCTGCACGACTTCTTCATGGTATTTGTGATTATGTCGGGCGTAGCATCGCTGGTGTTGTTCATTCTCTCTAAGAAGTTTCAAAAGCTCATGCACGGTGTGAAATAAGACTTGCATCAAGCATCGTAAAAATGGAGATACCTCAGGTGTCTCCATTTTTTATTTCCCTATCTTTCTCGCTATTAAAAATTTGCTGTATGAGTGATGTGAAATTTCAACCTTTCATACCCGATGAAGCAAGGATTCCGGAGTTTACGGTCAAGAGTATTCTCATGGGTGCTTTGTTCGGCATTATTTTCGGCGCCTCTACGGTGTACCTGGCGCTAAAAGCTGGCCTCACTGTGAGTGCTTCTATTCCCATTGCCGTTATCGCCATTACCTTGGGAAGGCGCTTGCTCAAAACCACCATTCTCGAAAACAACATCATCCAAACCACTGGTAGTGCCGGCGAAAGCATTGCGGCGGGTGTGGTGTTTACCCTGCCGGGTTTTTTGTTTTTGAGTGATCCGGAGAGCAAAGAATTTTTCCGCTACATCACCATTTTGACCCTCGCCATTTTTGGCGGCATGCTGGGTACGCTGATGATGATTCCACTGCGCCGTTCTTTAATTGTAAAAGAACATGGCACGTTGCCTTATCCCGAAGGCACCGCTTGTGCCAGTGTACTCAAGGCCGGCGAAAAAGGTGGCGACATTGCGAAGACTGCATTTGTTGGCCTTGGCTTCGCTTTTGCGTATGCGTTTTTGCAAAAGCTGTTTCATGTAATTGCAGAAACACCTCAGGCCATGACGGCTCAAATCAACAAATATTTTCCCAGTGCCAAAGTGAGTGGCGAAATCACGCCGGAGTACATGGGCGTGGGTTACATCATCGGGCCAAAAATCAGTGGTGTGTTGGTGGCAGGTGGGGTGATAGCCTGGATGGCTTTGATACCCTTGCTGGCTACGCTGGTGCCGGCTGACGTGATAGCAGCGCAACTGGTAAAGCTGGGCTACCTCGGTGGTTTGGATAAGGCCGGCGGTGCCGGTGGTTGGGATCCTGTGACACATACTTTCTCGGATTATTCAGCGGCTATTTACCGTGCTTACGTACGTCAGATTGGTGCAGGCGCCGTGGCTGCGGGTGGTTTCATTACATTGATTAAAACCATTCCTACCATCATCTCTTCTTTCAAAGGCAGCCTTGGATCTATGAAAGAAAAAGGCGATGCAGCTGTTGCTGTAAAACGTACCGAACAAGACCTGAGTATGAAAGTGGTGTTGATTGGTAGTTTGGCACTGGTACTCATTTTGGCAGCACTGCCTTTTGTGCCCGGCGACAACTTTTTCAGTCGTCTGCTGCTGGGCGTGTTGGTGATTATTTTCGGCGCATTTTTCGTTACCGTTTCTTCCCGTATTGTGGGTCTGATTGGCTCGAGCAACAACCCCATCAGTGGCATGACGATTGCGACCATCATGGGTACTTGTTTGATTTTTATTACTGTCGGTTGGACAGGTAAAGTGTACGAACCGATGGCACTTGTTGTGGGCGGTTTGATTTGTATTGCTGCTGCCAATGCTGGTGCTACTTCGCAAGATTTGAAAACGGGCTACATCGTGGGGGCAACGCCCAAATATCAGCAGCTGGCTTTGTTTGTAGGCGCCATCGTTTCTTCCATTGCCATTGGTGCTACCATCAAAATTTTGGATACACCTACAGCCGAAATGTTGTCGCAGGGTATTACGCATGCCATTGGTACCGATAAGTTTCCTGCACCACAAGGCACACTCATGGCCACGTTGATTAAAGGCATTTTGTCGTTCAACCTCGACTGGCAATTTGTGTTGGTAGGTGTCGCTATTGCCATCACTATGGAATTGTGCGGCATCAAGAGTCTGAGTTTTGCAGTAGGCGTGTACCTGCCTTTGAGTACCACTTTGCCCATTTTTGCAGGCGGTGCTATTCGGGGTATTGTAGACTGGCGCAAAAAGAAAAAAGGTGTGGTTGAAACTGCCGAAGAAGAAGATTTGGGTAAAGGCAATTTGTTTGCCACAGGACTGGTAGCTGGTGGTGCATTGGCAGGTGTTATCATTGCCTTTATGAGTGCACCCGATAGCATGAAGAATTTCATTAGCAGTGTCAATCTTGAACACGGAATTACCAGCATGCTTGGCGAAAATGGCTACTTCTTGCTGGGCGTGTTGTGCTTTGTGGGGATGGGCTTTATGCTCTACCGCATTGGCATGAGCAAATCAGAATCATTAAAGGAATGATGGTAGATAAATGAGTGAATAAATCAATCAGTCAATAGTAAATGGGTGGATGTGTCGCTGGATGCATTCACCCATTTTTCATCGTTGCTGACTCCTGTAGGGGATGCACTAGTTAAGCGACTTTTGTCGCTATTTGTAATTGAGTAAAATGGCAGTTGAAATCTGTCAACCTCCAAATCCTCAACAGTAGACGAGGACTATAAAAAAGCATTATTCTTTCCAATGGATATAACTCAGCGCCAATGCAGGCAAGCCGAGCAGTACCATTGGCCATGCTTGCCACTGTGCAGTAAAAGCATACAACGCTGCTGCGAAAACCAAGAGCAGCAAAGGGTACAACACAAATAATATACTGAGTAGAATGCTGTCGTAGTGCACATTGTCTTTGCTTACTTTTTGCACAAATGCAGTAAGCGGTATGTATAATGGTGCATGCAACACAGCCCCGAGCATGGCCGGCAAAAACAACAACACCCGTTTCCAAAAAGCAGGTGGCTGATGCACAAAAGGAACTTCGCTGCACAAATGCAGCAGTTGTTGTTCTGTTTGTTGATTGATTTGCGCCATGCAGGTAGCACTCTGCAGGTCGTTGGCTATTTCGCTGCCAAACACTTTCCCTAACCGTATGTCGATGGTTTTTCCAATACGGTTGAAACTGGAATACTCCAGCCACACGGGCAGTACTTTTGCAGGAATGCCTTGCTGCCAGCAAGCTTGCAAAATTCTGGGTGCACCTTTTTTTAGCGGTAGTTGCAGTGTAGTTTGGTTTTCACAAAATCCTTCTACAAAAATGAGGAGGATGCCATTGTTGCGCAGTACTTCTACACTCTTTACAAAGGTTTCTTCATTCAGGCTTAGCATGTGTTTGCCATCGCGGATGCGGTAAATGGGAATCATGTTGAGCAGGTGCAACATCTTTCTTACCCAAGCCTTTTTAAATACATCGCCACGGGTAATGAAGTGCACCGGATGCTTCATGTAGGCGCCGAGCAATATGGCATCTAAAAAGGAGTTGGGGTGATTAACGGCCAACAGCAAGGGGCCGGGCGTTTGCAATTGCTCTGCATGTAAAATGCGAATGCGTCTGGCCGCAAAAGGCATTGCCAGTCTCACCATCACTTTTACAAATCCGTAGAGCATACGCCGAAAGGTAAGGCAAATCATTATTCGGGAAAAAACGAAGGCCCCGCAGAAGCGGGGCCCGAATAAAAGGAGACAAGCAATCGAAAAGTCGTTTAGTTCTGGTCGTTGTGCAACACTGGTGCAGCAGCCAAAATTTCTGCCGTTACACCGGATGCATATTTTTCAAAGTTTTGTACAAAGTCGTGGGCCAGTGCAGCAGCCCGCTTATCGTAGGCTACAGCATCAGGCCAGTTTTTACGTGGGTTCAGCACTTCGGAAGGTACGCCGGGGCAATGCATGGGCACTTGCAGGCGGAAGTAGGGGAGCAACTCATATTTCAAATCATCGAGTTCACCATTCAGTGCTGCCGTAATCATGGCACGGGTGTAGCTCAATTTAATGCGGCTACCGGTACCATACGCACCACCTATCCAGCCTGTATTGATGAGCCATACATTCACATCGTGTTGTTGCAATTTTTCGCCCAGCATTTGGGCATACTTGCCGGGGTGCAGCGGTAAAAACGGTGCGCCAAAGCAGGCACTGAAGGTGCTCTTTGGTTCGGTTACACCAGCTTCGGTACCGGCCACTCTGGCTGTGTAGCCACTGATGAAATGGTACATGGCCTGCTCACGGGTAAGGCGGCTAATGGGTGGCAACACACCGTTGGCATCACAAGTGAGGAAGAAAATATTGCGAGGGATACCCGCTACTGCCGGCGATTTGGCATTGCTGATAAAATGTAACGGATAACTGACACGGGTATTTTCTGTAATGTCTTTGGCCGCAAAATCTACTTCGTTGGTGCCGGGCACAAACACAATGTTTTCCAGCAAGGCACCGGGCTTGATGGCGGCAAAAATTTCAGGCTCTTTTTCGGCAGTCAGGTCAATGCACTTGGCATAGCAACCACCTTCAAAATTGAAGACGCCATCTTTTGTCCAGCCGTGTTCATCATCGCCAATCAACTGGCGGTTGGGGTCGGCACTCAGCGTTGTTTTTCCGGTACCGCTCAGGCCAAAAAAGACGGCAGTGTCGCCCAGCCGGCCTACGTTGGCCGAGCAGTGCATGCTCAGCACTTGTTGCTGCTGGGGCAATATGTAATTCAGGATGGTGAAAATGCCTTTTTTCATTTCGCCGGTATAGCCGGTGCCACCAATCAAAATCATTTTATGGGTAAATGAAATGATGGCAAAATGCGGACTTCTGGTACCATCCAGCTTAGGCTCGGCTTCAAAGCCGGGGGCTTGCATGATGATCCAATCGGGCTCAAATGTTTTGAGCTCCTCCTGCGTAGGCCGCATAAACATATTGTAGGCAAACAGGTTGCTCCAAGCATGTTCGTTAATCACCCGAATGTTGAGCCGAAAACGGTCGTCGGCACATACGTATCCATCTCGTACCCAAAGCGCTGGTTGCTCACTCATGTAGCCGGCCATTTTTTGGCGCAGCTGCAAAAAGTACTGCTCATCAATGGGCATGTTGAAATTGTTCCAGTGAACGGTGTTGGCCGTGAGGGCGTCCTTCACAATGAACTTATCCTGCGGACTGCGACCGGTAAATTTTCCGGTACGGATGCACAACGCTCCGGTAGCGCTAATCTCACCCTGACCCTGGAGCAAGGTTTGCTCGGTAAGTGTTTCGGGGCTAAGCTGGTAGTGAATCTGACCTGTGCGGATGCCAAGGTGTTTCAGGGAAATAATGTTTCGGGCAATGGTTTGTTCCATAGCAAAAGCAAGCAATCGTTGAGGGGCAAATGTAGAAGGGCTGTACAATCGCTTTGAATTATTAGCCCCTCAAAATTGAATAACCGTATAACGATTCTGAATATCCATTGATGGATTTCCAAAATTTCTTAGAAATGGATTAGACGCCTCCGAAATTTATTATGCAAACGTTTGCGTACGTAGAAAGTTTTTGGGGTGTACTTCTTACACACTCGCTTATGCGGGTGTAAGTTATCTGTTGAGCAACATTTGTAAAAAGGAGGAAGTGATGAGGACAATAGCGAGTAAAATGCTGCCAAACATGGTGAGCATTTTGCCAATGCGGATGCGGCTTTCTTGTTGTATCTGATGTGCTTTGTACCACACGATAAGACCCGATAGCAGCATCAGCATTGCCGGCAGCAACATCAGTTGCAGCAAAGCCAGCAAGGCATGTAATTTATCCACTTCATGTGCGTCCATCAGCCACCGGCTTTTTTGGTTTGGGTGTAGCCATTTTTCAGCAACCATTGCAGCACTTTGTCGCGGTGGTCGCCCTGTACCAGTATTTCACCCTCTTTTACACTGCCGCCGGTACCGCAGGCTTGCTTAAGTTGCTTGCCCAGTTGTTCCAGGTCGGCATCGGGGCCTTCAAAACCGGCAACAATGGTCACAGCTTTGCCACCGCGATGCTTGGTTTCAAACCAAATGCGCAGGCGTTGTTGTGCTGCAGGCAGCAATGCTGTTGGTATTTCATCCTCCACGGGTTTAAAATTGGGGTCGGTGCTGTATACAAGGCCGCCCAAATCGGAGAGGCTGTTGAGTTTCTTTTTTTGTGCCATGGAAAAAGAGGATAATTACCACAGAGGTAAATGAGTACAAACAAGAGGTACACAGTGTTTGACTGGTGAAAGAATATTACGGCCTTCCGCTTTTAGCTTTTTTTGCCAATTGTATTTCCTATCAACCACCAACCATCAACCATTCCTTATCTGCGCTTTCAAACTCAGGTCTAAACTTTTGGCCTGGTGAATGAGTGCTCCTGTGCTCACATAATCTACACCCGTTGCAGCATAAGCTTCTATGTTGTCAAGTGTAATGCCGCCGCTGGCTTCTGTTTCAAAATCATCGCCCAGTATATGCAGCGCAGTTACAATATCTGCCGGTTGAAAATTATCGACCATTACCCGAAACACTTTGCCACGGCCCACTTTGGCCACCAATGCTACATCTTCCAGCGTACGGGTTTCTACTTCTATTTTCATGCCTGGCTTGTGTTCGTTTACATAAGTCCATGCACGTTCAATGGCTGCTTCAATGCCGCCTGCATAGTCAATGTGGTTGTCTTTCAGCATGATCATATCGTACAAGCCAAAGCGGTGGTTAACGGCGCCGCCAATGCGTACCGCTTCTTTTTCGAGCAGGCGAAAATTGGGCGTGGTTTTGCGGGTATCGAGAATGCGGGTTTTATAACCCTGCAGTTTTTTTACATACTGCTCAGTTAGCGTAGCAATGCCACTCATGCGTTGCATGCAGTTGAGCACCAGTCTTTCGCAGCTGAGGATGGTATGAATGGAGGCTTCCACCGCAAATGCCGTTTCACCATTTTGCATGTGTTGGCCATCTTGTTTGTGCTGGTGAAAAAGTACATCGGGTTCTACCAGTCGGAATATTTTTTCGGCAACCTGTACACCCGCCAATACGCCCTGCTGTTTAATGCGCAGCACTGCTCTTCCTTTTTGCGAAGCGGGAATACAAGACAGGGTGCTGTGGTCGCCATCGCCTATGTCTTCTGCCAATGCTTCCTGTACCAGGTGGGCCAGTTTCTGATCAAATTCTATACTCGTCATAGCCAACATTTGTAGGGGCCAAAGGTAGTTGTATGCACCAAAGCAAAACAGGCAATACTTGCGTATTACCTGTTTGCTCTGATGGATGGATGCCGTAATGAAACGACTCCCGGCCGCGTCTAAATTACTTGGTATTGGCTACCAATTGCAATTCGATGATGAAATCATCGTAGATCGCTTTGTCGCCAATGCTTTCGAAGAAGCTCTTAGAACCATAACGGATGTCGAACTTGGTGCGGTCAACAGTGATGGTAGCAGTAGCCTTCAGGGTTTTGCCATCCATGATGATGGCAGCAGGAAACTCGATGGGCTTGGTGATGCCTTTGATGGTGAGGTTACCTTTTACAGTGTAGCTACCGGCCTGGCTGGCAGGTGTTACAGAAGTAATTACGAAAGTGGCAGTCTTGTGCTTGTCTACGCTGAAGAAGTCGTCGCTTTTCAGGTGGCCGAGCAGTTTGCCATTCATGTTAGCATCTTTGATGTCAACCACAGCCATAGTGGTCATGTCGATGGTGAAAGAACCTGCTACCAGTTTGTCGTTGGCTACGGTGATTTCGCCACCGCTCAGCTTCACGGTACCGTCGTGCTTACCGGTTACTTTTTCTGCCTTCCACACCAGGTTGGTCTGGGCAGTGTTTACGGCATATTTACCGTTGGTGGCTTTACCGCCGCCGGCAAAGGCTACAGAACTGATGGCCAACATAGCGAAGGCTGCGAAGGTTGCTTTGATTTGTTTCATTTTTTTAGTGTTGAATGGTTTGAATGATTGGTTGTTTGGAAATACATGTATGTACATGTATTGAGTGCAAAACTGTGATGTTTGTACATACAAACCAAATTTCTCTTTGTGAAAATTTCTATAACAGTTTTGGGGAGGAGGGTTTTCGCTTTCGGTCTTTGGTCTTCAGCGTTTGAGGTTTTGTCGCACAGAGGACACAGAGAGCTCAGAGGATTATAATTCCATCAGTGAAAATCCTTTGCTCTCCTGTGTAAATCCGCGTCCCAGTATTTCGCACAGTGCTTTTGGACTTCGGCCTTCAGCGTTTGAGTTGTTCGCACAGAGGCCACGGAGAGCAAGGAGGAGTTGAAGAATCTGATAAAATCTGTGTAAATCTGTTATTCATCCCTCCAAATCCGCGTCCCATCATTTCTCAAAACAAAAATTCGTGTCATTCGTGCCGATTCGAAAAATCCGTGCTACTCATTCGGTTGTTCAAAATCATGTTTTTACCCCAACCAATTGAGGTAAATTCGCACGGCTTAAGCAGCGCCAAACGCTGGCATAGCATTTATTACAACCAAACAGCAATCGATATCTCATGAACAAAACCATGCTCGTTATTATGGACGGATGGGGCCTGGGCCAGGTGCCCGCCAGCGACGCCATCCGTGCCGCCAATACCCCTTTTGTAGACAGTTTATACAGCCAATACCCCAACACGACGCTCATTACCTGCGGTGAAGCCGTGGGCCTGCCCGACGGGCAAATGGGCAACAGCGAAGTGGGCCACCTCAATTTGGGTGCAGGTCGCATTGTGTATCAGGAATTGCAACGCATTAACGTGGCCATTCGCAGTGGCGAGTTTCAGCAAAATGCAGTGTTGCTCAACAGCATCCGCTATGCCAAAGAAAACAACAAGCCGCTCCACCTCGTAGGCCTGGTGAGTGATGGCGGTGTGCACAGCCACATCAACCATGTAAAAGCCATTGTAAGCCTGTGCCAGGCAGAAGGTTTGTCGAATGTATTCATCCATGCCTTTACCGATGGCCGCGATTGTGACCCGAAAAGTGGCCTGGGTTTCATCAAAGATTTGCAGCAGCACCTCGATGCTACCGTAGGTAAAATTGCTACGGTTGATGGCCGCTATTACGCCATGGACCGCGACAAACGCTGGGAGCGGGTGAAGCTGGCCTACGATGCCATGGTAAAAGGCGAAGGTCCAACAGCTACCAGTGCTATTGCTGCCGTAGAAGCAGCGTATGCAGCTGATGTAACCGATGAATTTATTAAGCCAACGGTGATGGTGGATGCCGACGGAAAACCCGTGGCGACCATTCAGGAAGGCGATGCCGTGCTGGTGTTCAACTTCCGTACCGACCGCTGCCGCGAAATCACCGAAGTGCTGACACAGCAAGATTTCCCCGACTTTGGTATGCACAAGCTGCAACTGCATTACACCACCATGACTGAGTACAACAAAAACTGGACAGGTGTAAACGTGGTGTTTGAAACCGATAACCTCAATAACACGTTGGGTGAAGTAATTGCCGCCAATGGTTTGAAGCAAATTCGCATGGCGGAAACCGAAAAATATCCGCATGTAACCTTCTTCTTCAGCGGTGGCCGCGAAGCTACTTTTAAAGGTGAAAAGCGGTTGATTGTACAAAGCCCCAAAGTGGCCACTTACGATTTACAGCCCGAAATGAGTGCCAATGAAGTGACCGCTTTGCTGCTGCCCGAAATTGAAACTGAAGAGTCGGCATTTATCTGCCTCAACTTTGCGAATGCTGATATGGTGGGCCATACCGGTGTATGGGAAGCCGCTATCAAGGCCGCCGAAACAGTAGACAATTGCGTTCGTCAGGTGGTAACTACGGGTCTGGCGCATGGCTATACCATTTTCCTTACGGCCGACCATGGCAACAGCGATTACCTGGTGAATGAAGATGGCAGCCCCAACACGGCGCATACCCTCAATCCGGTGCCGCTGTTTGTGATCAGCAATACCTGGAAGGGCGCCGTGAAGCCCGGCAAACTGGGCGATATTGCTCCAAGCATTTTAACAGTAATGGGCCTGCCCATTCCGAAAGAAATGACGGGTGAGGTGTTGGTGAGTGCTTAATGTATATGTTTAGATACAAAAGCCGCCTCGACTAAGTCGATGCGGCTTTTTTGTTGTATTGAAAGTTCAATAGTAGCAATGACGTTGAAGTGTGCGACGCAACGAAGTATAATAGTAGTACTTCAGTTGGGCTCATAAAAAAAGTACTTCAAAGAGAAGCGACTTTGTTACGCCACCGTTTCCACTTTTTCAATCGTCATCAATTCATCAAACGATACGTGTACGAGGCGGAGCAATTTGTCTTCGAGCAGTTGGGCCATGGTGTCCATGTATACAATCACATCTTCCCGCTGGTTGCGGCTGAGCCAGCGAAAGCCGCCGGGCAGGGCTTGCAACACTTCTTTGTCTTCGAGGTATTCAATGTTGTGAATATCGCTGGGGGTGAGGCCAATTTGCTGCAGCTTGCTGATGAGCAATCCCACAGGCGCATCGGTTACGCCGCAATATTCTTCGGCCAGTTCTGTCCACTCGCCGTCGCCGCTGCGGGCAAAGTGCATGATTTCTTTTTCATCGAGGCGGGTGATGGTTTGCAACAGGTTGCCACAGTTACAACTGCCATGGTTGCCCCATGCATATTTGGTATCGGGCTGGCGCAGCCGGCGGGCGGTTTCACGAAGGGCGTCTATCAATGCCAGGTTGGGATGAGCCATACAAACAGATTTTGAGGATATACAATTTGCGGAGAGAATTGGTTTGAAAATTGAGATGAAGATCGAGGCATTCACTGCTTTGTGGAAGAATCGTACTGGAATCAGTATTGATTTTGATACAAGCCTTGCAAAATAGAAAGCCAGAAAAAGCGTTTATTGCTGCATGTTATTGCGCATCCTGTTTTTCTTGTTTTTCCCCTTGGCGTTGGCTGCCCAACCCATCACAGGTGTGTGGCGGGGCAAAGTGCAAAAAGGCCGTCCGCCATTTACCACTACCTACAAGCTGGAAGTAAAAGTGGTGCGGCAGGGCGATAGCCTTACCGGTACCTCGTACTATTATGCCAATGCGCAGCAGTATTATCGCTACGCCATCAAAGGATATCTGGACCCACAGGATGCGAGCCTGCATTGGTGGGATGATGTGCTGTTGGAATCGAAGGGGCCCAAAACCAGTTTTAGTGCGGTGAACCAACAGCCGCTGGCCATGCAAACCGATTTTAATTGTCCGGGTGCTGGCATCATGAAGCTGGATGGGGTGGCCGAAACCAAAAACGGCGATGATCTGGAAGTGCATTTGGATAAAATGGAAGCGCCATTGTTTGCAGATGGCTGGGATGAACTGCTGGCCAACTGGTGGTATGGTGGTGCCGACCCCGACTTAATAGCCGCTGCCGATACCGAGCAACGCCAACCAAAACCAACGCCGCCAGCACCAACCGAACCAGTAATCGTTCAAACCAAACCCGCTCCTCAACCTCAACCTCAACCTGCCCCACCAGTTGTGGTAGCCGCTCCGCCGGTGGCAGAAAAGCCCCAGCCACCAACACCTGTGGTAGTGGCACCGCCTGTTGTACAAACCATTCAGCAAAAGTTTGATAGCCGCCAAAGGATTGTACAAACCACTTTGCCCTTAGCCGGAGATAGTGTAGAACTCCAGTTTTTCGACAATGCCGAAATTGATGGCGATAGCATTTCATTGTTTTTAAATGGCCGCTTATTGTTTGAGCATGTGCGGTTGAGTGCACTGCCTTTTGTAATAAAGCTGGCCGTGCAAGATGTACCTGCCGATGCGGAGCTAAGCATGGTGGCGGAAAACCTTGGCGCTATTCCCCCGAATACTTCCTTTATGATGGCCTACATCAACGGGCAACGCTACACTGCCCGGCTGGAAAGCACGGAGAAAACCACCGCGGTCATCCGGTTTCGGAAGGAGTGATGCTCAATAGTAGCACTGCCGATGAACGAAATGCGACGCAACGATGTTACATAGCAGCAGAGGCGCTTGGTCCCTGTTTTTAATCTTTCTTTGCATCATGAAAATTCGATATCGGTTACTGGCGACTGTTGTTTTAATGGCCTCATCATTGGTAGCAACGGCGCAGGATGCCACCGCCCTGATACTTAAACTGAAAGCCAAACTGGAAAAGGTAAATGACTACAGTGCCACTGGCAGGCTGCGGACGGATGTGGCATTTTTAAAAGTACCTGTGGCCAAGGTGAATGTGTATTTTAAAAAGCCCAACCGCTTTCGTATTTCCAAAGAAAAAGGCATCAGCATTTTGCCCAAGGGCGGCGTAAGTGTGAACATGCAAAATGTACTCAACGATAAAAACTTTGTGGCACTAGATGCAGGTACTGCCACCGTGCAAGGACAAACCGTAAAAGTGGTGAAAGTGCTGCCGGCCGACAATAACAGCGATGTGGTACTCACGACCTTGTACATTGATGAAACGAATTTGCTCATCAAAAAATCAACTACGACCACCAAAGAAAACGGCACCTACGATGTAGAATTATTTTACGGCAAATGGATTGCTTATGCATTGCCTGACAAAACGGTGTTCAGCTTTAATACCAAGGATTACAAACTACCCAAAGGCGTAACATTGGAGTTTGACGATGGCGAAAAACCCGATACCAACAAGCTGAAAAACAAGAAGGGCTATGTTGAATTGACCTACGACAACTATGTCATCAACAAAGGGGTGCCGGAGTCTTTTTTTTCGGGGAAATGATTGTTACAAAACCAGCTCAATAGTCGGGTCCCAAAAGCGTTGGGCAAAATCGACGACTACATCTTCTTGTACAGCCACGCCATCTTTTTGCAGCAATTCTTCCATGCGGGTGGGGGTGCCAAAATGCATTTTGCCACTCAGCATGCCCATGCGGTTTACTACACGTTGCGCAGGCACATCGGGCAGTACATGGGCGGCATTCATGGCCCAGCCTACCATGCGGGCACTCATGCCACTGCCCAAGTATTTGGCAATGGCGCCATAGGTGGTAACCCGGCCTTTGGGTATTTGTCGCACCACGTCCCACACATTTTCGAAAAAGCTGTGCTGCCTGGGTAACGCTTGTGGAGTTATGTTAGTCTTGCTGGATTTTTTTGCCGCCATTGGCCGAAGATAATAATTGGCTGCGTTTGGGCTCGGGTACCCGTTCGTAGGCATAGGGGCAATGCCTGCAGCCATTGCCACAGCATACCCCACGTTCGAGGTGGTATTTTTCTGTGAGCACCATGTATCCTTCGGGGCTGTAATAATAATCTTCGCCCTCTATGAGTTGCACTTTCATAAATCTGTTGCCGATGCTTGTGTTCCTTGTTCCAGCTCCCACACCCGCTGTTTAAATGCTTCGTCTTTTGTAGCATCAATTACATCGGGCAGTTGAAACCGCAGGTAAAAAATAGTACCACTTTGTGCAATGTCGAGGCCCTCGTAATGGGTTTGAATAGTCAACAACTCCGGCTCGGTGGCTTCGCCATACACGTTGGTGTAATTTGTAACCAAGCTGCAGCCATAATGTTCAATCACCAGCAAGGTAAAGGCATGCAATACCGGTGAATCGGTTTTGAGATTAATGGTAGCGCCAGGCTGCAAAAAACGCTGGTACTTCCGCAAAAAGTTGGGATGGGTGAGCCGCTTACGGGCATGGCCGGTCCGCAGCTGCGGGTCGGGGAAGGTGAGCCAGATCTCGGCTACTTCGCCGGGAGCAAAATACTGATCGATGCGGTCGATTTGGGTACGCATAAAACCCACATTGCCCAAGCCCATAGCCAGAGCCCGTTTTGCACCTATGAAAATGCGGTTGCCTTTTACGTCTACACCCAAAAAATTTCGTTGCGGAAACATTTGCCCCAGCCCAACGGCATATTCGCCCTTGCCACAGGCCAGCTCCAATGTAAGCGGTTGAGGGCTGGCAAAAAAGCTGCTCCAGGTACCCGGCATATTTTCGGGGTACTCCAGCACATTGGTAAACGACTTGATAGCTGCAAAGCGGATGAGTTTCTTTTGGCCCATAAGGCGGCAAAGTTAAGGGGAGCGGTTTGGGTTGGTAAGAAGTTCACAAGTTCCAGGGTTCACAAGTTGACTTGATCACAAGTTGCCCCACTTTCTTATTCCTTGTTTTTTATTTCTTATTCCTTATTTACTACGAGTCCAACCTTCCCGCCATCCAACTTAAATTGCGCCATGCTCAAACCTGCATCTTTAGCCGAACTGAAAGCCGAACTGCAAACACTGCCGCAAGAAGAGTTGCTGGTACTGTGCCTGCGGCTGGCCCGTTTTAAGCAAGACAATAAGGAACTGCTGAGCTACCTGCTGTTTGAGTCGGCCGATACTGATGGCTACACCGCACAGGTGCAGCAGGCCATCAGTGAGGGCTTTGCACAAGTAAATACCAGCACTGTATTTTTTGCCAAAAAAAGCATCCGCAAAATATTGCGGCAGGTGAACAAAGTAGCCCGCTATGCCGCCAATAAAGAAATGGAAGTAGCCTTGCACCTGCATTTTTTACAAGAACTGTTGCAGCTGCCGCACCACATTACGCATTCCACTTTGGTAGACAAAATGGCCCATACCCAACAACAAAAAATTAGCAAACTCATCAAAGGCCTGCACGAAGATTTGCAGTATGATTACAGGCGCAGATTGCAATCGATAGAATTGCCATGACGGCTAACGAAAAAATATTTTCGCTCTTGCTTTAAAAGCCGGCGTTTCATAATCCAAACGGTCGGCAATGATGGCTTTTATTTCGGGCACAATTTCGGGGTAGTGTTGGCTCAGGTTATGCAGCACCGTCAGCGCAAATGCTTTGATGGCGGGCTTTTCCTGCAGGTCTGCTATGAAGCGGAAACAACGGTCCATCACTTCTCCATGCAATGGTTCTGGTATGGCTACAAACTGTAAAAGCCGCATAATGTTTCGGGTAATACCGTTGTGTATGTTGGGTTGATGCAACAGGTGTATCAATGCAGGTAAATGCGGTATAGTCAATTGCGGATGTGCTTCGGCCACATAGCTCATGGGCCATGCTGCCCGGCGGGCCATGCGTTCGTCTTTACCTGTTACTATTTCAATCAACTGCGTAAATCTGCATGCGTTATCACCTACCCATAGTTGTACTTTCTCCACCTGTGTTTTGTGGTTGTCTTCGAGCAGTAAGGTGTGGAGAGGCATGAGGAATGATGAATGGGGAAGGATGAATGATGAATAAGACATAATAAATAAGGAATAAGAAAGTAGGGCAATCCCTCAACTTGTCAACTCATCAACTGATCAACTCATCAACCCCGGGAACCACCTAATCAAAACTCTGGTTCCGCGTAGCCGCCAGTTGCAACAAGCGGTTGTATTGTTCCGGTGTCAGGTCGTTGTAGAAAAAGTAGATGGGATCGATTTTGGTGCCGCCTTTGATGACTTCGTAATGCAGGTGCGGACCGGTGCTTTTGCCCGTACTACCCACCCAGCCAATCACTTCGCCCCGCTTTACGGTTTGCCCTGCTCTGGCTTTGATGCGCACCATGTGGCCATACAAGGTTTCATATCCAAAGCCGTGGTCTATTACCACGTGGTTGCCGTAGCCACCGGTGTTGAAGTTGGCTTCTTTTACCCGGCCATCGGCAGTAGCATAAATAGGCGTACCGGTAGGGGCCGTAAAGTCGAGGCCGGCATGCATTTTCGGCACTTTATAAATAGGGTCGATGCGGTAGCCAAAACCACTGGCTACCCGCTCCAGGTCTTTGTTGGCCACGGGCTGTATGGCAGGGATGGCCGCCAGCAGGTCTTCCTTCCGTTCAATCATTTTTTCGATGCTGCCAAATGAGGTTTGCTGCGCATTCATGCGGTTGAAGAGGCGCTGCAATTGTGCGGCCATGTCGGTAATCAGCTGGTCTTGCCCCATGCTGCTCACTTTTTTGAGCTCGGCTATTTCTTCCAGCATTTTGGCCCGGGCACTGTCGGGTATCGGCTTCGATTCAAAAATGGAGCGGTACACATTATTGTCCCGTTTTTCCAACGTGGCCAGCCGCTGTTCCAGTTCTTCTATTTGTTTATCCAGCACTTTGTAGCCGTAGCGCAGGTTGGCATTTTCCTGCATCAGGGTACGTTCGTTGGCACTGGGAAAATACCGCTGACCAATGAGTACAATAATAAAGGAGGTGGTAAGTGCTGCCGCAATAAACCCGAATATCCGCAGCAGTTTCACCCGCAAGGGGGTCACCAGCTTTTCGTAGCGGAGCGTATGCGTGTTATAGAAGTACTTGATTTTTTTCACTGGTTCTTATGGCGTTGTCGTCATCTTTTCCGGCAGGGAAAAATGACCCTCATCACGGCTGCTAATCTTTTACCTTTGCGCACCTTGCCAGGCAAAGCAGTCAAAAATAGCCTTTAGGAGTCTGTTTTGACCAATTTCTTACGCCGACGGCAAAATATTGAAATGACCAAAGTATCTACCAGCATGACCGCAGCTCAAATACGCCAGCAGTTTCTCGATTTTTTTGCTTCGAAGCAGCACAGCATTGTGCCCAGTGCCCCCATTGTGGTAAAAAATGATCCTACCCTCATGTTTACCAATGCGGGTATGAACCAGTTCAAAGATTATTTTTTGGGCAACCAAACCCCTGCCAGCAAGCGGGTGGCCGATACGCAAAAATGCCTGCGGGTAAGCGGCAAGCACAACGACCTGGAAGAAGTGGGCGTAGATACCTACCACCACACCATGTTTGAAATGCTGGGCAACTGGAGCTTTGGCGATTATTTTAAAACAGAAGCCATTGCGTGGAGCTGGGAACTGCTCACCGGCGTGTATCAAATTCCCAAAGACAGGTTGTACGTCACCGTGTTTGAAGGCGATGAAAAAGAAGGCCTGCCGAAAGACGAAGAAGCTGCTACTGAATGGGCCAAATGGATTGACCCCAACCGCATTTTGCTGGGCAATAAAAAAGACAACTTTTGGGAAATGGGCGACACAGGCCCCTGCGGCCCCTGTACCGAAATACACGTAGACTGTCGCCCCGATGCAGAACGTGCTGCCGTAGATGGCAAAACCCTGGTGAACAACGACCACCCACAGGTGATTGAAATCTGGAACAACGTATTCATGCAGTTCAACCGCCTGAAAGACGGAAGCCTGCAGCCACTGCCTGCCAAGCACGTAGATACCGGCATGGGCCTCGAACGCCTGGTGCGGGTGCTGCAGGGCAAAACCAGCAACTACGATACCGATTTGTTTACCGGCACCATTGCGGCGGTAGAAAACATTACCGGTGCCAAATACGATTTCAGCGATAGCAAACAAGCCGTGGCCTTCCGGGTATTGGCCGATCATATTCGTGCCATCAGCTTTACCATTGCCGATGGTCAGCTGCCCAGCAATACCGGTGCCGGTTATGTTATCCGCCGCATATTGCGCCGTGCTGTTCGCTACTACTATTCTTACCTCGGCTACAAGCAGCCGCTGCTGCATCAATTGGTGCCCGTGCTGGCGGCACAGTTTGAGCATGTTTTTCCTGAACTGAAAAAGCAGGAAGCCTTTGTTGGTAAAGTAGTGCTGGAGGAAGAACAAACCTTTCTCGCTACTCTCGAAAAAGGTTTGAAGCGCATTGCTGAACTGATGCAAGACAGCACTAGCGTAATTGCCGGCGACAAAGCCTTTGAACTCTACGATACTTTCGGTTTTCCGCTGGACCTAACCCGCCTTATTGCTGCCGAAAACAACCTGCAGGTAGATGAAGCCGGTTTTGAAACAGCCATGCTCGAACAGAAAAACCGTAGCCGTGCTGCCACTACTTTAGATACGGGCGACTGGCAAATTGTAAACGAAACAGCCGGCCTCGGCTTTGTAGGCTACGCCGATTTAAACGTGGGTACCCATGTACAAAAGTTTCGGAAAGTAAGTGCCAAGGGCAAAGACCAATACCAACTGGTGCTGGCCAGCACACCTTTCTATGCCGAAAGCGGTGGCCAGGTAGGTGATACCGGTGCATTGCATTTTGGTGATGAAATTATTCAGGTGGTGAACACCAAAAAGGAGAACGACCTAATCGTACATTTTGTAGACAGCCTGCCTGCAGAATTGAACGGCGATGTACGGGCAGTGGTAAATGCCGAACGTCGGTTGAATACCATGTACAACCACACGGCTACGCATTTGCTGCATGCAGCATTGCGTCAGGTGTTGGGTACGCATGTGGCACAAAAAGGCTCGTTGGTGAATGATGAATACCTGCGTTTCGACTTCTCGCATTTCAGCAAAATGACCGATGAAGAAATCCGCAGCGTTGAAAAAATAGTGAACGATAAAATCCGTGAAAACATTCCTGTCATCATCGAATCATTACCCAAAGAAGAAGCGCTGACACGTGGTGCCATGGCCCTCTTTGGCGAAAAGTATGGCGATGTGGTACGGGTGGTGACTATTGATCCCAACTACTCAGTGGAACTTTGTGGTGGTACACATGTAATGCATACCGGCATGATTGGTTTGTTTGCCCTCGCCAGCGAATCGGCGGTGGCTGCGGGTGTGCGTCGTATTGAAGCATACACCGGTCCTGCAGCGTTCCGTTATTTCTCTGAAAGCCTCGAAAACATCAAAGAGATCGGCAATTTGCTGAAGGCAAAAGATCCTATCAAAGCCGTAGACAAACTGCTCACCGAAAACGCACAGCTGAAAAAGCACATCGAAATGCTGGAAGCCCGCCAATTGGTGGCGGTGCGCAATGAGCTCTTGCAAAAAGATGAAATCATCAACGGCATCAACTTCATTGGCGACATAGTAGAAGTAGGTAACGCTGATGCATTGAAGAAGCTCTGCTTCGACCTGAAAAATCACCTCAACGATTTTGTAGTAGTGCTGGCGGCCAATATTGACGGCAAGCCGTTTGTGGCAGTGAGCATTGCCGACAATGTGGTAGCTGCAAAAGGATTGGATGCTGGTGCCATCATCAAACAACACCTGGCGCCCATCATTAAAGGTGGCGGCGGCGGTCAAAAAAATCTGGCTACAGCCGGTGGGCAGGATGCGTCTAACTTAGCACAAGTGATAAACATTGTTAAAGAGCTGCTGTAAAGCGGCTCTTTTTTTATCCGTACCAAAGGGTATTTGATGATTGTGTTTTTTGTATTTATTTACAGCAATAGAAAATACCATGCGTACAATTTTTTTTAGCTGTTTGTTTTTCTGCTGCACAGCTGTCGCCCAAGGGCAAAAACTGTCAGCTGAACAGCAACAAATCAAGCAGACCTTCTTTTCGTTCTTGAAGTTTTACCAGAAAAACGAAAAGGCGTTCAATCAATTTGAGTTGTACAAAGGCAAGGGAAAAGACAACGCACCACCGTATCGAATTCAATGGAAAGAGGTAGAAAAATACTTTGCGTTTTTGCGTAGTAAAGTACCCATGGTTGGGGCTGCATACATTGCAGCAGAGCGGAAACATTTTCAGCAGGCAGAAAAAGATTTCAAAGCTTATCCGGAAGAAGAAATACCGGCAGGTTTTGATTATGACCGTTGGGCTGGCGGACAGGAATCGATTCAATACACCATCAAGTGGTATACTTCGCCAAAGAATAAATACGAGGTCGTTATAAAAGAAAATACGGCTACACTCCGCATTGGCAGTGAGTTGTACAAGGGAGCCGAAGAAAATGACCGGTCATGGTCTTTCGTGCCTTTTGTAAAAGAAAAAGGCAAATGGAAAATGGCGGATAATGTATATCCTGCCGATTAGTTGCATATTATAGTAAATGGGCCAGTTCAAGTAACTGGCCCATTTATGTAAATTAAATCCGTTGTTTATTGTATGCCTACTTGTATACTGTAGCCCGGCGTTACTTGCAAGGTAGCGCCGTAGCGAAGCAGTATGCTTCTTGCGGCAGCACCACTTGTATTGACAACAGGAAACACCGTAATGTTCGCCGGCACAATCACATCCACAGTCGCATCGGGCACGGCTGCACAACTCCAGTTGGCCGCATTGTGCCAGTTTGCGTTGCTACTGCCTGTCCAGTTAGTGCCGAATGTAACAGTGTAAACCGGCCCTGCATCAGTGCCATTGGCCACAGCCCGCAGTTGCAAGCCATACATGCTGGCCGGCAATTGATTCAACTGCAAGGTTGCATTTTGTGTGCCAGTAAATGTAGCATTGTCTGTGATTGATTGCCAGCTACCGCCTGTCCATTGCTGCCATTGGTATGTACTGCCCATTACTAACGCAGGCAGCATTGTGCTGGCATTCGGACACAACACCACATTGTTGAAGCTGCTGAGGGTAGCATCGCTTTCGTTGTTGTTGTCATCCAAGGCAGATACGGCATACAACGCATAACCCGCATTGGGCAGGTACAATTTGTTGCTGCTCACAATGCCCACCACTCTGGCGCCATCCTGTTTCATTTGCGATAAGTCGCCTTGGTTTTCGTAGCGATATACAACATACTTCACCGCCGTATCGCCATCTGCCGCTACTAGTGGTTTTTGCCAGCGCAATGTGTCGCCGTCGAACATTACTTGTGAAGGCGCATTTGGGCAAACAGCATCTTTCCACGCAAATGCCGGTGCATATGATGGATAACGGAATGCGGAGTTACGCAGTTCTGTTTTGATGTTTTTGCTGTTGTTTTTCAGCTGCGCTGCCCTGAACATGATGTTGCCAAAAACCTGTGGGCGGTTATTGTCTCTGGTCATATTGATTTGCGACAATATTTCGGCAGCAGCCCAGTTGCTGGCATCATCCATACGGTACAAAGCAAGGCCGGGGTAAATATGGCGGCCATACTCCTGACCACGGTCGTTCCACCATTTGCTGAGTTTGTCAAAGTCTTGAGCACCGGTAATTTTCCAGTACAACTGCGGTGCCAGATAATCTACTTTACCTGCTTGCAGCCATGCAATGGGGTCGCAATAATGTGCACTGTAAGACGAAGTGCCTGTAATGCCTGCAGGAGTGCCGCTTTTCCAAATGCCAAACGGACTCACACCAAACACCACATTTTTTTGCATGGAGGCATTGATGCTTTGCAAGGTGTCATACACCATAGCAATGAGGGTGTTTACATTGTTGCGGCGCCATGCGGCCGTATCGGTAAAGCCCTGCGGATTGTTGTTGGCAAATGTGCCCAGGTCCTGCGAAGCCATGCCGCTGTAGGGATAGAAATAATCGTCGAAGTGAATACCGTCAACATCGTAACGGCTGGCAATGTCGCCAATCACGTTTGCAATGTGCTGCCGCACGGCAGGCAGGCCCGGGTCGAGCATGGTGAGTGTGCCCGATGTAAATGTCCATTCAGGATGTTGCACGGCCACGTGGTTGGATGCCAATGTTGGAGTGCTTTGTTTGGCCCGGTAGGGGTTGAGCCATGCATGTAAATCCATGCCCCGTTGATGTGCCTCATCAATCGCAAATGCCAGCGGATCCCACATGGGTGAAGGTGCAGTGCCCTGTGCACCCGTAAGCCAGTAACTCCATGGCTCAATCGTCGACGCATACAAGGCATCAGACTCTGGCCGTACTTGTAAAAACACGGAGTTGATGCCGGCGGCTTTCAAAGAGTCGAGCAACTCGAGTAACGTACCTTGCTGTTGTGCCGTACTCAATGTGCGGGAAGATGGCCAGTCGAGATTGGAAACAGTAGATACCCATGCGCCACGTAAATCACGGAGCGGATAACGGTCGTCTTTTTCGGCTGGCGTCGCCTCGCAGGCTACGGCTTCTTGTACCGCTATGTTTACCGTAGCAGTATTTGAAAAATAGCCTTCGGTAGAAGTTACCTTGTACGTAAATGCGTCTGTACCTGTAAACCCATTGTTGGGTTGATAGCGAATGCTGCCATCTGCCTGAGCGGTAGCTGTACCATTGCCTGCCGCTGCTACAATCGTCACAGTATTGGTATTGATGCTGCCGCCATTGGGCAAATCGTTTTGCAACACATGTATTCTTTTCACCGTGCCTGCCGATACTGCGGCTGCATCGTTAATTGCTACCGGGGGTGCGGGCAATACTGAATCGCCAAAATAGGGCAGCAGTTTGTTCATGAACAAACTCATGTCAATGTCAGTAGCAGTTTCCAGCGTATAAGAAATGTACACAATGGCACCGGGAGTAGTGCCGCTGCCAAATGTGCCGCTGTAGGCTACCCCGCCTTTGGCGCCAGCTATGGCATAATCAAATATGCTCACACTGCCGCCTGCAGCAGCAATGTTGTCCGGAAAATCTTCGGGATACACAATGCCAAACGGCAAGCTGATGCCCTCGAAATCTGTGCCTGCAATGCCCGTTGCAGGTGTGTAGGTAGATGCGCCATCGCCAATGTACGATGCCTTCAGGTAATTTGTCATAAAGGCGAGGTCGTAAGTGGTGGAAGCGCTGCGGCCAATGTTGTAAGCTATTTCCGAACCGGAGAGCAGTAGTTTACCACCGTTATTCAGGTAATTAGTAAGGGCTGATTTTTCTGCTGCTGAAAAGACTACGTTGAGGCTACTCTCATCTCCCATAAACCATACAACAATCTTGTATTGCTGCAGGTTGATGCTGCCGTCTTCAATGAGTTCATTGGCCACCGTGCTGATTTCTACATTGCCCCTGTCTCGCAGGGCTTTCATGTAGCGGGCCGCAAAGTTGTGCGTACTGCTTTTGTATGATCCGTTGGAGCGGTCGAAGGCATCTACAACTAACACTTTGGTGCCGGTGGTATTCCACGACCGTGAGTACACATCGCTGGCAGGGCTTTCTACCGGCGACAGTGCCCCATTGCTGACCACTGCAGTGAGTTTGAAATGATAGACCGGCTCGGTGGGTACTATTACAAACTGTGATGATTGCAATGTGATGCCGGTGGTAGCAGCGGTAAGTGTTTGCTCATTGGCGGCCAGTACCCAATTGTTCATGTCATCGCTGCTGGCGTAGTACAAGCGATAGCCCAGCAAATTGGTTTCGAGGTTGGCTTTCCAGGTAGCGGTTACTGCGGTGCTGCCACTTGTGGCTTGGATGCTGTACAAAGTGGGTGTGGCCACACTTGGCAAAGCTCCGGCTACATTGGCGAGAAAATTGTCCCAACGTAGCTGTGTCATATTGGGGCAGTCGGTGGCCCGTACATCGCTGTGGCCATAAATGCCTTTCTCGCCATTGGCGGAGCGGCGGGTTTTCGGAATGCCGTTTCTGGTACATACATCGGCGCAAAGTTTACCGGCTTCTGTAAGCATGGGCTGGCTATCCCACATACTCAGGTTGGTTACGAGTACTTCATGTTCTACACCAATACCTTGGTCGTTATATTCGGTTACGCCTTGGCTCCAGGCACGTTTGGCTTCATCTACCACTTGGGTTATTTGTCCATCGCTGTTGCGTACCACATAGTGAGCACTCACTTGTGAGGTACAGTTTTTAAACCAGCTGATGGCACCTTCATAAGTGCCCGTTGCGATATAGTGTACAAAATAATAATTGATGCCGGCTCCCGCAGGGCGGCTGTTGAAGTTGCAAGAGGTAGGGCTGTAAACAGCAGCTGTATAGTCAGGCGTACCATTTCCCAACACTGAAATATTACCCGTGCTTTCGATGCTTGGAATGCTGATGGTTTCATCGGGTGTCAGCTCAATAATTTCACCCCAAATGCTGATGGTTTTGCTGCCTTGCTGCATTACACCGTACACCCGTTTGGCCAGGCTGTAGCGCATATCGGCGTCGGTAAGGCCGGTAAGTTGCGCTACGGCCGCAAACCAATCTTCGTAACTGTTGCCGCTGTTGCCGTTCTGTTTTTTATACAATGCCAACAGCACAGCTGCTGCCCGTATGTTTTGACGGGCCTCGTTTTTAATAGCATCGTTGGAAATGCCCAGCAGGCTTGCAGCTTTTGTTATTTGCGTCACGTTGCCCTGCTCTATCAGGCCCATCATACCCCAAGATCCGTACATGCTTTCACCCACCTGTGCCCAGTTGCTTTGCACCTGTGCGTAAGCACGGAGTATGGCTACGGGTACGCCAAATTCCTGCGCCGCTTCACGGAAATATTTTTCCATGACGGCCACCGAAGGATGGGGACGATTGAGTATGTCTACCAGCTGTGCTGTATGGTCGGGGTGGCCATGATCATCGTCTTCCATGGCAATGCCTTCGAGATGTTTGCCGGCACTCATGAGGTAGTTGCTGAAATCACGTTGCAGCCACACATCGCCGTTGGATTGCATTACACGACGCACTGGTGTTTGAATGTACTTCCGCTCCAGCTGTTTGAGTGAGCTGTCGGTGGGCAGTGGCTTTTTGTTGATTTGTGCATGACTGCCAAAGGCCAGCAAAAGGAAGCTGCCAGCCAACAAAAGGGGCATGCTACGGCGAAAAGAAAGTTGGAATTTCAAGCTACAGGCAAGTTTTGGTAAGTATGACGGATGATTTTGCCAGTCTAAAATAATAGAAATCGGCACTTAAACCAGCAAAAACCTGCAACGACCAGCAGAAACTTGCAAACGATTGTGGTGACCAGCCAAGCCAACCGGCCATCTTTACCCGTTGGTCTCGAGGTAATCGAGGTCTTTGTGAAAAGTTTCGGGCGTTTTGTACACCGACCAAATGCCAAGGGCAATAATGCCGGCCCCTGTTACGGCGGCGGCTGTCAGGTAGTTGTTGAGCATATGCTCACTGCGCAGCCATTGAAACAGCAATAAAATGAGTGGCAAAAAGCCCCGCACCAAATTGGGAATAGAGATGGCGGCTGTGGCCCGAAGGTTGGTACCAAACTGCTCAGCACTCATGGTAATGTATACCACCGAAATGCCGGAACCAAAGCCCAGCCCCATGCACAGCAGGTACATATTGCTGGCCGTGCCACCGCCTTTCAAACCAAAAAACAGGAGGATGAACAGCGATAAAATACCATAGTAAATGAACAAGGTTTTTTTGCGGCTGCGCAAATAATTGCTGAGAAAACCAGCGCCCATGTCGCCAAATACCAACGCTACGTATTGCAGCATCAGCGCCTTCGGTTGGTCAAAATCGGCAATGCCGAAACGGCGGGCAAACTCATCCGAAAAACTGATGAGCACACCTATCACATACCACACGGGCAGGCCAATGAAAATGCCCCGCAAGTAGCGCATCATGCGTTCACGATTGTTGAAGAACATGGCGAAATTGCCCATGGGCACATGTGATTTTTTGCTGGCATCGTAGAGGCCGCTATCGAGCACACCCACCCGCAAAAACAATAAGGCAACACCCATGCCGCCGCCAATGAAATAGCAGAGACGCCAGTCTTCGCCGCTAAGGCTGTGTACAAAGTAGGCGGCAATGGTGCCAAACACACCGCTGGTAGCAATGATGGCTGCAGCAATGCCGCGTTTTTCTTTCGGCAGCAATTCGCTGGTAAGGGTAATGCTGGCACCCAATTCACCAGCCAGCCCCAGCCCGGCTATAAACCGCAGCCAGGTGTATTGATCTACCGTTTGCACAAATCCATTGGCGATAGTAGCCAGCGAGTACAGCAGGATGGAACCAAACAATACACTCTTGCGGCCTTTTTTATCGCCCATCATACCCCATAAAATGCCGCCCACGGTAAGGCCCATCATTTGCCAGCTGATGATGCTTTCGCCAATGTCTTTCATGGCCGACTCGGGTACGCCCAAATCACGAAAGCTGGATTTACGCACAATGCTGAATAGCAGTAAATCGTAGATATCGACAAAAAAACCGAGGGCACCCACTACCACCGGTAGCGAAAAAATGCCGTATTGTTTGGGCTGCATTACAGCGGAAGATAATGGAGAAATGGAATTCATTTTAGCCAGCGTATATTCTTGCAACGGTGATATTTCCATTTGGTTACATGGCTTGTGGGCGTAAGTAGCTCATGGCATGCCCGAATTTGATGCAAAGCGAAATACCCTGTAGTGGGTAGAATTACCTACATTAATGCTGATATTTTTGAGGTTTAATACCTACCCCAAATGAAAAAGTGTTTCATAACGCTGGTTGTGTTTTTTGCGCTATGTGTGCAATTGTTTGCACAATCGTTTTCTCTGGTAAAAGATTATACACCCGGCGCACCCACTGAGCTGATTGTGTACAATGGAAAAGTGTATTTCAAGAATAGCGATGGCGTGGTGGGCAATGAATTATTTGTGACAGATGGTACTTCGGCCGGTACAAACCTGGTAAAGGATATAAGACCCGGTAGTGCCAATGGTGGTTGCTATGCATTTTCCATTTTAAACAATAAAATGTATTTTTTTTCAGGCACCGCCGCCAATGGCGTAGAGTTGTTTGAAAGCGACGGAACTAATGCCGGAACAGTATTGGTAAAAGATATAAACCCCGGTGCAGGAAGTTCAGGCAGTGCCTTTTTTGCCACATTGAACGGGATAAGATATTTTGATGCACAGGATGGTCCCAATGGGTTGGAACTCTGGCGTACTGATGGTACTACAGCTGGTACTTATATGGTAAAGGATATTGTACCCGGTGCGGGTAGCAGCTTTCCGGCTAACCTTACAACAGTGGGTAACAAAATTTTCTTTTGGGCATATAATGCCCTAAGCGGGGTTGAAATGTGGGTAAGCGATGGCACAGCCGCAGGCACCATGTTACTCAAAGATATTTATGCTGGCGTATCGCCTAATACCTATGAAGGCACACAAATTGGGAATTTGAATGATGTTGCCTATTTCGCAAAAAACGATGGCATCAATGGCGTGGAGTTGTGGAGGTCAGACGGAACAACTGCCGGCACTTACATGGTTAAAGACATTAGTAGCGGGCCTACTGGAAGTAACCCTTTTAATTTTATTGTTTTCAATAATGAGCTGTACTTTATTGCCACTGAGGCCGGTGTATCTAAGCTTTGGAAAACGAATGGCACCCAAGCTGGTACAGTAGCGTTAGCAACTGCAGCTGGCACTCACGGTAATGGTGGAATGTCCATGGTTGTTTTTCAGAACAAATTGTATTTCTATGGAACTGATGCAACGCATGGCAGTGAGTTGTGGAAGACGGATGGTACTATACCGGGTACTGTATTGGTGAAAGATATTAATCCCGGCATTTCATCTTCCTCATTAAAAAACCTGACCAATATTGGAGATAAAATCATCTTTAGTGCTACTACGCCCACCGCAGGTGCAGAGCCATGGGTGAGCAACGGCACTGAAATGGGTACACTTCAACTTCAGGATATTGAACCGGGTGTGAATGGTTCTAATATTGAACAGTTTACCATTGTGGGTTCAAAACTTTTTGCCACAGCACAAACTTTAGCCAATGAAAGAGATGTGTATGTGATAAACGATTTTGTGGCATTGCCTTTGCGCTTCATTTCCTTTACTGCTAAAAGTTGTACTTCGGCTACTGCATGCCTGGAGTGGAAAACTGCTGATGAAGTACAGGTGGCATACTTTGATATTGAGCGGAGTACAGATGGCGTAAATTATAGCAAAACAGGTCGTGTTGTTGCTAAAAACGGAAGGACGAATAGCTACAGTTTTACTGATGATATTGCTTCGTTGCAACACTATACAAGTGTGCTGTATCGCATTCGTCAGGTAGATGTTGATGGAAAATTTAGTTATAGCAAAACCAGTAGTATTAGCAATGCAGCATTAGCATTGAAAGTGTTTCCTTCCATTACAAATTCGTCTTTTACAGTGCAATACAATGGGCTTGAAAAAATGCATATTGTAGTGAGAAATAATTCCGGAAGTACACTGTTGAATAAACCACTATTAATGGGCAGCAATACAATACAAGTACAACACTTTTCGGCCGGCACTTATTTATACAGCATTGTTGCTTCTTCAGGAGATGTCATTAAAACCGGAAAAATTGTGAAGCAGTAATCGGTTAGTCAAACCTTGTTTGTACAATTTCATGCCCATGAAAAATTATTGGCTAAGCCTGATTACAGTATTCAGTATGCTGAACGCTACAGCCCAGCAACCTGTTTGTACCGAATGGCAACTGGTTACCGACAGCATAAGTACATGGAATAAACTGCGGCAGCAAAACAAGCAGGATACACTTTTTGTGAGAAAACTGCTGGCTGAAAAATACAAGACACTTACAATACAGCAACAGCAACCTTCCAGTGTCAGCAGCTATGTGTTTTGGCAATTGCCCGATAGTGTACAAAATGCATTGCACACCTGCTGGCAATCATGGTGTACTACCAACGGGTACACACTGGTACAGCAACCTGCAGATGCCAAAGGCTTTCGGCGGGTAAGCGTATATGCTGATAAAAAGAAAAAGCAACGCATTGCCTTGTACGACCGCTCTGCTTTGGATGCCACCCGCATTACGGTGGGCTTCTCTACCGAATGGCTGCCAGCGTCCCGATAGGGTCATTTGATTTTCATTAACCTCCATGGCCGCTGCCAGGCATGCAATGAATGCTCTTGACCATTAGTTTTGGCAGGCACGTTTATCTCCGTGCATTACTGCCATGCGTTTGTACACTTGCTTTTTATGGATGATGTTGGGCACAAGCTCAGTTGCTCTGGCACAACAAACTTCGACAGACACCGCTGCCAAACAGGGCAATCCTATTGTACCCGGTTGGTACGCCGACCCTGAAGGTGCTGTGTTCAACAAACGGTATTGGGTGTTTCCCACCTATTCGGCATCGTACAACGAGCAGGTATTTATGGATGCGTTTTCTTCTGCCGATTTGCGCAGCTGGACCAAGCATTCACGCATTATTGATACGGCGGCAGTACAATGGGCGAAACGGGCCATGTGGGCTCCGGCCATTATTCAAAAAGGAAAAAAGTACTTCCTGTTTTTTGCAGCCAACGACATTCAGCAAGAAACTGAACTGGGTGGCATTGGTGTAGCGGTGGCCAACAAGCCCGAAGGGCCTTACAAAGATTTGCTGGGCAAGCCATTGATCAATGCCATCGTGAACAAAGCACAACCCATTGATCAGTTTGTGTTTCAGGATAAGGATGGACAGTACTACATGATATATGGCGGATGGGGGCGCTGCAACATGGTGAAACTGAACAGCGATTTTACCGGATTGCTGCCTTTTGAAGACGGACAAACATTCAAAGAAATTACACCGCAGGGTTATGTAGAAGGGCCGTTTATGTTTCAGCGCAAAGGCAAGTATTATTTTATGTGGAGCGAAGGCGGCTGGGGCGGTCCCAACTATCGGGTAGCTTATGCCATGGCCGATTCGCCGTTTGGCCCCTGGCAGCGCATTGGCACCGTGCTGCAGCAAGACCCCGCTGTGGCCACCGGTGCCGGGCATCACTCGGTGGTGAAAGTGCCGGGCAAAGATGAATGGCTGATCGTATATCATCGCCGGCCGTTGGGCGAAACCCACCACAACCACCGGGTTACCTGCATCGACAAAATGACTTTTGATGCCAATGGCCTGATACAACCGGTGAAAATGACCTTTGAAGGACCCGTGGGTAGATGATTGAAACTAGATGTTTGATGCAGATGACTGATGTTGGTTAGCGGAGTAAATGTGGCAGAGCGGAGCTACACATCTTTGGGAACCGATGTTCAGCAGGGAAAGTTTGTGCTGCACAGCATTCCACAATCGATTTCGTAGATGCTGCATGGCTGTGGCAGCATACCTCGATGCATCCACCTACATTTGTGCCCCTAATCAATGATACGGCATGAGTGAAACGGGCAATACTATGGACGCAAAATATCAGCAACTACTGGCCGTTACCAATAAAGGGTACGACGCTTTTTTGTACGACTGCGATGGCACACTGGCCGATAACATGCATGCCCACAAAGCCGCTTATGTGCAAACAGCTGCCAACTATGGCATTGAGCTGGATCCTGAGTTGATTACCGAACTTGCCGGCTGGCCCACGGTAGACGTGTCTGCAGAAATCAGTAAGCGTTATGGGGTGGCTTTTGATCCGGAAAAATTTGCGACCGAAAAATCTACCCTTTATTACGAGTCATACATTGGCCATACACAACCCATCGAATTTGTTGCCCGTCATTTGCAGGAGCATGCTGGTAAAGTGCGGATTGGTATTGTGTCGGGTGGAAGACCCCGCACCGTAACCAAAACGCTGGAAGTGCTGGGACTGCTGCAATACGTGGAAGTGATTGTAGGCGCCGGCGATACCCAAAGAGGGAAGCCTTACCCCGATCCATTTTTGGCAGCGGCAGAACAGCTAGGTGTTGAGCCTGCTAAATGCATGGTGTTTGAAGATGGCCAGCCCGGTGTAGATGCGGCCATTGCTGCAGGCATGCAATGGGTACGCATCGATTTATTGTAAAAGAAATACTACCGTTATTTCCCTAATTACGCCGTCGATTGTACATCCATGCCATCGTAAGCAATCTCCAGTGTTTCTATGGCTGCTTCACTACGCATGCTGTTGAAATGCGGGCCGCTGTACCGTACCGGAAAGGCGTTACGGAGTTTCCAAACGTACACAGGGTTATGTTCTTCATTCAGCAGTCGCACAGTCAGGTCACGCCGCTCTGGCTTACCGGATTGTACGGTTTTCATCCAGTCAAAAAAATCGGTATCGCCAGTAACTATGCCGCGTTTTAAAATAAGGTTGCTGTAGCGGTGCTGGCCCGGCATTTTGCGGGTATTGTATTCCGGCGAAGCGCCATCCCGAAAGTCGATGACTTCCACCTGCAAATCGAGGCCGGTGATTTCGGTAAAGCGGAGACTGACGCCTCCAAATTGAACATCAAAATGATAGTTAGGCAAAGGCGTTGTCATAACAAGTGTGTTTTTGTAAGTGAGGTACCACAGCACCAGCAGCAGCAACAATGCTGCCAGCAATACCAACACCCCGATGAGCAAAAATGTAAGCATGCACAAAAGATACAACGGGTATTTGGAAAAGAAAAAAGCTATTAGCTTTATCGGCAGATGTCCGCACCAGCCGATAAGGAAGGGTACTGTTTTTTTCTGTACCGTTATTTTTTCGATGCTGTATGCAATATTATTTTTACTCCAGGATTCCTATTACCCCATCAATTTTTTGCCATGTTCAAACCCGCCATCATTGTCTTTACAGTATTGTGCTATTGCATTACAATTGTACCCTCTTTTAGCCAGGGAAAAGTTGGCATCAATACCAATGCGCCACAAGCCATGCTGCATGTAAAAGATAGTAGCGTGTTGTTTAGTGGTGCGATAGGTGCTCCTGATGGCAACCCGCCAGCCAGTGGCGAAGGAATACGCATGATGTGGTATCCCGAACGGATGGCTTTCAGGGCTGGCTATGTTACTGCCAACCAATGGGACAAGAATAATATTGGGTATGCTTCGGCAGCTTTCGGTGACAATACAAAAGCATTTGGAGAGTCTTCAGCAGCATTTGGTAGCAATAATGAAGCAATTGGTTCCAATACTTTTGTTACAGGCAGAGAATCAAAAGCAACGGGGATATACAGTGTCGCTACAGGATATCGAACAGAAGCCAAAGGCTACGCTACAACAACCTTTGGTGAAAATACAATTGCTGCTTTTGATTATGCATTTGCCACAGGCACTCGGACAAGTGCAATTGGCACAGCTTCTTTTACTACCGGAGCATATAATTTAGCTTATGGTATTGCTTCATTTGCCACCGGATACGAAGGCATAGTGAATGCAGATTTTGGGGTTGTAACAGGGCGGAGGAATGTCAACAATGCATATGCATCGCTGGTGATTGGTACATTTAATGATTCAATCATAGGCAGTAGCAAAACAACTTTTGTAGCAACAGATCCCGTTTTCATTGTTGGGAATGGTACGGCAGATAATGCAAGAAGCAATGCACTGGTAGTCCGCAAAAATGGCGATGCTACCATAACCGGCGAAGTACAACGCCCAGCCACCGGCGCCGCCAATGTGGTGCCCATTTGTTACGGTTCTATATCTTCTGCAGGAAGCATCAATAGTGGTACCGGCAATTTCTCGATTGTGAGAACGGCTGCCGGCCAATTTGAAGTCAGCATTACCAACGAAACGTACAGCAACACGGCTTACATCACTACGGTTACGGTGGTGGGTGGAGCTTCTTTCAGAATTGCCACTACTGGTGCCGGAAGCGGCAAACTCATCATTCGCATTTTTGATATCAACGGTACTTTGGTAGATGCTCCTTTCCACTTTGTGGTATTTCAGCAATAAAATATTGTTTTGCTTCATTGGCAGCTGTCCGTACCAGCAGACATGAATCACCCCGACCTACAGGCCGGGGTGATTCATGATGCAATCAAATCATTATTGCTCAGCCGTAGCCGGACTAATAGTGTTGTTGATTTCGGTGATTGTCGTAACGGGGAAACCACCTTTTTTGGCATGCTCTCTGAGCAGTGTTTCATTATCGGCTTTGTACACACAAAACACTTTGTTGCCCGTTACATAACTCTGCACCCACTGAATGCGGGGCCCCATTTCTTTGAGCACCGTGCAAGATTTTTGAGAGATGGCTTTCAAATCGCCGGGGGTAAAATTGCCAGCACCGGGAATGTCTCTTTCAATGAGGTAGGTTTTCATAGGAGCTTCTTTTTTGTCGGTTTTGGTAGTGGTTTGTGCTTGTGTGTACAGGCTGCCGCAGAGCAACAGCAACATGGCGAGGAGGCGGGTAATGGTTGTCATAACTTTTTCTTTTTTGGGGTTTGATGGAATGACACAAAACAACAACAGCCCGCTATGCGGCACTATCAATTTTCTTGCAAAGAATGGTAAAATTCAACCGGCTATTGATTGGCCATATCGGTGTATTGCAACGGCAACATGTGGAAGCGGTTTTTGAAACACTTCGTGAAATACGACGGGCTTGAAAAGCCGGTGGCATAACTGATTTGCGCAATGGAAGCATCTTTCGTACGCAGCATGGCGAGTGCCTGCTGCAAGCGAAACTCTTTGAGCAAGGCGTTGGGTGATACCTGCCACAACGCCTGTGTTTTGCGGTAGAGTTGTGTGCTGCTCATGGCCATGGCTTGTGCAAATTGTTCGATGTCGAAATGCTCTTCGGCATAGTGCTCTTGCAGCACATCAAACAGTTGGGTAATGAAGGGCTCATCTTGCGGCGCAAAGAGCTGCAGGTGGCTTTGCATGCTTGCCAGCTGATTGCTGCTGAGCAGCACTTTTACCGTATTGGTGAGTTGCACAAAACCCGGTTGTGCCATCAGGTTCATGCGGCGCAGCATGGTTACCGTATCGCCAAACAACGCATCGGTTTGCATGATGGGTTCGCCGGCATGAATGCTCAGTTTCCATTGCAGCGGACTATGAGTGCCAAGCGCCTGCTGCATGGCACAGGCTGCGGCAAATGCATCGGTGGCGGCTACAAAAGAGGCGAGGTATTCCTGCCCTTCGCGGATGACTTCGCGGCCGTGGTGCTGCAGTGCAATTTGGCGGATGGTTTTGTAAAAACCGGCGCTAAGAGTGGCGGCAGCATCGGCACCAACGGCTTGCTGCAACAGTACCGTATCACAGATTTGTGCACAGAGCAAAATGCGGTAGGAGGTGTCGTCGAGAATGATGAGCCCCTTGTCGGATACCTGTGCATTGTCGGGGTCGGTAATGCGGCCCAGAAAAGAGTACACAAGGTTGGGCTCAACTTCCACTATTTTGTGCGGTACCAAACCGTGAGCACGGTTGTGTAGTTCTATCACACTTTCCTGGTTGGGTGCATCAATAAGGCAAAACACATGGCCACGCAGTTCATCAATCCAATAAGTGAGGCATTTGCAGCTGTGTTCTTTCTCCATGAGTACATCCATGCTGTGGGCATCGGCTACGTCTTTGGCATTCACGCCGGGTACAATGTGGAGGTCCATGAAGATGGGCATGGGTAAGATGTTTGTAGAAAGATAGTCAGATATGCGGAAAACTGTATATGTGGGTGCTTGCTAATGACTCGTCCTAAAAAAAGTTTACAGGTTTTGTGATAAATCCCTCCGCCATGTTTCGTGGCACACGAAACATGTAGCGAAAAAAAAGGTGAACAAAAAAAATCAACAAAACAAAACGTTCACAAATCTGTGAACGAAAAAAGTGTGTACGTTTTTTTTGAAAAAAAATTTTCTTCCACAAAACGGTGAACGAAAAATGTGTGAACGTTTTGTTTGGAAATAAAAAAACGTTCACAAAAAGGGTTGCTGCCGTTGTTGATCGCTGACCAACAACGCATGTATGCCGGTTCGTGTGCCACGAACCAGGACGTGAAAATCAAAAAAAACTTATTGGATTTGAACCGCTCTTTACCGGCTGTCAATAGTATTCAATCGTTCTTTTTATTACCCAGTTTGTCCCTTTTTTCATTTCTCCATTTGGTTGTTTTGATTCACTTGATGAATTTTTGGTTATCCAGTTTCCGGTAGCATCATTTGTGTATAGTGTTCTGTCGGTGTAGGTCTTGTCGGCTGAAACACTGGTCTCACGAATCAAAACATGCTTCTCGCTGTAATAGATCAGCTTGTTCGTGATTTCACCATCCTCGTCTGATTGAAAAAGAACAATCTGATTCTTTTTATCATCCTGCCGGTAGCTGTAGGTATACATTCCTGCCATGTCTCCGTTTCCTGAATAGTAATATTGTTTTATCAGTTGCCCTTCTGCATTGTATTCATATCGGGAAGTGCCGTACATGCTATTTTTACTTGAAGTGAGCAGCATCTTTGAATCGTAGCTGTATGTTTCATTCCCGCCAAGGCCGCCCGTTCTGCTGGTGATAAAGCCTGCTTCATTTAAAGCATAGCTATAGGTCCCCTTAAACGAAGCGTTGTTTTGGATTACTGTTATTTCACGCTTTTTGAAATTATATACGAGTACTGTTGTGCCTGCAGGAGAATAGTTGGTAATTTTTTTTAACAGACCCGCCGTGTCAAATTCATATTCTTCTGAAACAGAACCTGAAGCATCGTATTCCGATAATTTTTTGACTTTCCCCTTTAAGTTGTAATCGCTGAGTTTATACTTGAAGGCTACGGGATTTATCACTTTTATGGGTGCTGCCGGCTGTGCTTTTGTGTCAACAACGGTAAAAAACAGGAAAATGCTGAGACAGATAAAATTGAGTTTAAGCATGTGTGTTTTTTTAATACCAAAAATAGGCTAACAAGTATGTCAAATAACTACCCGCTGGCGGGTATCTTATTGCTCTTGATCGTATTGCACATAGATATGTTGCTGCTGTTGTTAGTCGCTGACCAACAACGGCGGGCTCAATGGCTGCTGCCTGCACCCCTGCTGATGGGCTGCGGATGACTGGCGGGTAGTGCCGGCGCTTTTGGCCGGCACCGCAGCGCAGCGGAGCCAAAAGGCACCGAACCACAGCTGCCATTTTGTGGTAGCCCACAGCCCCCAAAGTGTTCCCAAAAACTAACAAGCGTTAGTTTTTGACGGCAATCCCTGTATTTTTACGGCCACTAAACGGATTGCTATGGCCATTGCTCCCTTGGAAGCACGGTTTCAGGAGAAGATTGACCGTGACATTAAAATTGAACCGAAAGACTGGATGCCGCCGGCATACCGGCAAACGCTCGTCCGCCAGATAAGCCAACACGCCCACAGCGAAATAGTGGGCATGCTGCCCGAAGGCAACTGGATAACCCGTGCCCCGAGCCTCAAGCGCAAAGCCATCCTCATGGCCAAAGTGCAGGACGAAGCGGGCCACGGCCTGTACCTGTACAGCGCCGCCGAAACGCTGGGCATCAGCCGCGATGAAATGATCACGCAGCTGCATACGGGCAAAGCAAAATACTCTTCCATTTTTAACTACCCCACGCTGAGCTGGGCCGATATGGGTGCCATTGGCTGGCTGGTAGATGGCGCCGCCATAATGAACCAGGTGCCGCTGTGCCGCACCAGCTACGGCCCCTACAGCCGCGCCATGATACGGGTGTGCAAAGAGGAAAGTTTTCACCAGCGCCAGGGCTTTGAAATACTGCTGGTACTGAGCAAGGGCACCGATGCGCAAAAAGCCATGTGTCAGGATGCCATCAACCGCTGGTGGTGGCCAAGTCTTATGATGTTTGGTCCGCCCGATGATGAAAGCCCCAACACGCAGCAAAGCATGCAATGGAAAATCAAACGTTTTACCAACGATGAACTGCGCCAGCGTTTTGTAGACATGATAGCAGAGCAAATCAAACTGCTGGGCATGACGCTGCCCGACCCCGACCTGCGTTGGAACGAGGAGCGGCAGCATTACGATTTTGGCGCCATCAACTGGGATGAGTTTTGGCAGGTGTTGAAAGGCAACGGCCCCTGCAACCAGCAACGGTTGGATGCAAGACGCAAGGCCTGGGATGATGGGGCTTGGGTGCGGGAGGCGGCGAAAGCCTACGCCAATAAAGTGCGTTTGAAAAAGGAAGTGGCTTGAGGAATGAGGAATGCGGAATGAGGAATGCGGAATGATGATTTATGAATTAAGAATGATGAATTAAAATTCAAAGGAATCGCATGAAGGGAGATGACCTGAAACAACGCACAAAGAAGTTTGCATTATCAATTATCAAACTTGCAGAGCAGTTGCCGCATAACAGGGTAGGTTGGACGTTTACTGATCAGATTATAAGGTCTGCAACTTCCGTGGTAGCAAATTATCGGGCTGCTTGCCGTGCTAAGAGTGATAAGGATTTTATTTCCAAAATGGAAACGGTTATTGAAGAAGCAGATGAGACTTTGTTTTGGTTGGAAATGATTGACGAGTCCAATATTATAACTGACAAAACAGATCTATCGCCCATTACGAAAGAGTCCAATGAATTGCTATCCATTTTCGTTGCTTCAGTTAAAACAGTGAAAAGTCGTTTGGATGCTGCCAAGCATTCATAATTCATCATTCATAAATCATCATTTAATATGGACCATACAATTAAGATGAACAGGTACGGCGATTACGGCGACAGAGAAGCCGCTGGCGGTCAGCAGGAATCGAAAGCAAATGCCAACGAATGGCCGCTCTGGGAAATCTTCATCCGCAGCAAACAGGGCCTCGATCACAAGCATGTGGGCAGCCTGCATGCAGCCGATGCACAAATGGCCATCGAAAATGCACGGGATGTATACACCCGCCGCATGGAAGGGGTGAGCATATGGGTGGTGGAGAGCAAACACATCCACGCCAGCAATCCCGATGAGGCCGACAGCTTGTACGACCCCGCCAGTGATAAAGTGTACCGGCATCCTACTTTCTATGATTTGCCGGATGAGGTGAAGCACATGTAACCCCCAACCCCTAAAGGGGAGTTTAAGAACGAAACAATGAAAGAATACTTGTTGCACTTGGCAGATGATGCGTTGGTGATGAGTCAAAGACTGAGCGAATGGACCGGCCATGGGCCAGTGCTGGAGCAGGATATTGCCCTCACCAATATTGCGCTGGACTACCTGGGGCAATCCCGCATGTGGTATCAATATGCGGCCAACATAATGGGGGATGGCGCCACAGAAGACAGCCTTGCCATGCTGCGGTTGGAACATGAATTCAAGAATCACCTGCTGGTGGAATTGCCGAATGCGATGCCTTCGGGCCGCGATTGGGCGTTTACCGTGTGCAAGGTGTTTTTCTTTAGTGCCTACCAACACGCATTGATGCAGCAGTTGCAGCAATGCACTGATGAAGAAGTACAGGGTATTGCTGCAAAAAGTTTGAAGGAAGTAACCTATCACCTGCGGTGGAGCCGCGAATGGATATTGCGCCTCGGCGATGGTACAACAGAAAGCCATCAACGCATGCAGCAGGCATTGCAGGCTTGTTGGCCATTTACCGGCGAACTGTTTGAAGTGCCGCCGTATGAACAAGGCTGGGTAGACTATGCCGCTATCAAAAAAAACTGGATGAGCGAAGTGCAGCAAACACTTGCTGAGGCTACCATCTCCTCCCCCGCAGGGGGAGGCCGGGAGGGGGCTTTTCAAACCGGTGGCCTGCATGGCCGTCATACCGAATACCTGGGCTATCTGCTGGCAGAGATGCAGTATTTGCAACGGGCTTATCCGAATAGTGAGTGGTGATTTTTTAGCAACCCCCTAGCCCCCTAAAGGGGGAATAAAGCGTTCTATAAATTGAATTTATGAGCAGAAGGTGAGACCATCTTAGTTTTAGAACCACAAACCACAAACCACAAACCACAAACAAAAAACAACAAACATCAAACCGTCTGTTACATACGAATCATTGACTGCCTTGCTGCAAACAGTGGTCGATCCGGAAATACCGGTGCTCACCATTGCTGAAATGGGCATGCTGCGGGGTGTCCAGTGGCAGGAAGCAACGGGGGAGTGGGAAGTGTTGATTACACCTACCTACTCGGGCTGCCCCGCTACCGATATGATTCGGGCACAAATACGCATGACGTTATTGGAAAACGGCATCAGTAATGTTCGCATTACGCAAGTGCTGTCACCTGCATGGACCACAGATTGGATGACGGACACTGCCAAAAAAAAACTGCGGCAATACGGCATAGCGCCACCTGTGGGTAAAAGTATAGATGGAGCATTGCTGGAAAATACAGTTGTGCTATGCCCCAGGTGTGGCAGCAGCAACACGCATTTGGTGAGTGCATTCAGCAGCACTGCCTGCAAGGCTTTTTATACCTGCAATGAATGTCTTGAGCCTTTTGATCATTTTAAGTGTCACTGAGTAGTGCATGTCGAAGGCTGTATATTTATCACGTTCGTTATCTTAAATCAGTAGTGAGAATATGGAAATGCCCATTGTATTTGAACGTATAGGAAACGTTGGAAAAATTACGCTGAACCGGCCGGCAAAATTCAATGCCTTCAACCGCGAAATGGCCTTGCAAATGCAGGAAGTGCTCGATGAGTGTGCCAGGGCGCAAGACATTCGTGCCGTATACATCACGGGCAATGGCAAAGCATTTTGTGCCGGGCAAGATTTGGCCGAAGTAACCGACCCCAACGGGCCGGGTATGAACCGCATTTTGAGTGAGCATTACAACCCTATTGTATCCAAAATAAAATGGTTGGAAAAACCCGTGGTAGCTGCGGTTAATGGTGTGGCTGCAGGTGCCGGCGCCAACATTGCTTTGTGCTGCGATATTGTTGTAGCTGCGCAATCGGCTTCTTTTATACAGGCATTTTCCGGCATTGGCCTTATACCCGATAGTGGCGGCACGTTTATGCTGCCCCGATTGGTGGGTTGGCAAAAAGCAACTGCCCTTATGATGCTTGGCGATAAAGTGCCTGCAGCCGAAGCCGAACGCATAGGCATGGTTTATAAAGTATTCGAAGACGAGCAGTTTGCCACTTCCTCGTGGCAGTTGGCCGAACGTTTGTCGGCCATGCCTACCAAGGCCTTGGGCATGACGAAGCTGGCACTGCGTTGGTCTTTCGCACATACCTTTAAAGAGCAGTTGGAAAATGAAGACAAGTTGCAACAGCGGGCTGCCGCTACTGCCGATTTCAAAGAAGGCGTAGCCGCATTTCTCGAAAAACGTACACCAAACTTTACCGGCGAATGAGTAGCAATCCCGAACAGGCCGACCTGATTGTAGACATGATGCTGAACAACGATGCTTTCAGTCGTTGGCTCGGCATCAAAGTGGTGGATATAATGCCCGGCTACTGCCAGTTACAAATGCTGGTAACAGAAGATATGTGCAACGGTTTTTCCATTGCGCATGGTGGCATTGCTTTTTCATTGGGGGATAGCTGCTGCTCTTTTGCGGTGAATGCACATGGTCGTAAAGCCGTGTCCGTTGAAACATCCGTCAATCAGTTCAAAGCCTTGCAACCCGGCGATTCCATTACCTGCACTTGTAAGGAAGAATCGCTGGGCAAAAAGCTGGGGGTGTACACTGCAGAAATCATCAACCAGGATGCGGTACGCATTGCTTTGTTTAAAGGCACTTATTACCGCAGCGAAAAGCGATGGATAGAACCCGAAGACCTGGCCGGAAATGCTTAGGGCTTAAGATTCTTCTACATGCAATTGATGAAAAAACCGATGTGCTACAGGAGCTAGTAACAAACTCACACTGGTAAGCAGCGTGATGCCGCTGTACAAAGCATACAATGAAGAAAACAACTTGCCATAGTTACTCGGAAAGTCAACAATTACAGGCCCCATTCCACTGAGCAACATAGCTGCATTGTGAAAGCAATCCATCCAACTATAGGCATTGGTAGTAGTGAATCGAAAGCCAACTGTGCCAATGAATAAACTCACTAAGAGTATTGCCAAACACCAAACCATATTGCGCCAAATACGGCTGAGAAAAACTTTTCGGCTGGCAAGTGGTTGTCGTTTATGTTCGTACATCGGTAAAAAAGAAATAAACTGTTCAATAAAAGAAATGTACGAAGAATCACTGATTCAATATCCGGCTTCGCTGGGTACAATTCACTTATTTTAGTTGTATGTTTTACGCATTCAAAGGTTTTGTTCCAGTGGTACATCCTTCCAGTTTTGTACATCCGCAGGCAGTGGTTACAGGCAATGTCATCATTGGTAAAAATTGCTACATCGGGCCGGGTGCAGCGTTGCGTGGCGATTGGGGCGGCATCATTCTCGAAGATGGTTGCAATGTGCAGGAAAACTGTACCATTCATATGTTTCCCGGTAAAACAGTATTGTTGAGAGCCGGTGCTCATATCGGGCATGGAGCAGTTATTCACGGTGCACAAATTGGTGCCAACTGTTTGATAGGCATGAATGCGGTAGTGATGGACAATGTGGTTCTTGGTGAAGGTTGCATTGTTGGTGCCCTCACCTTCATTCGCGAAGGAGAGCAAATACCGGATCGGAGTTTGGTGGTGGGTAATCCAGGTAAAATCATCAGGCAAGTTTCAGACGAGATGTTGGCGTGGAAAACGAAGGGTACACAACTCTATCAGCAACTGCCGGCAGAGATGTATGCCGACGCTACACCCTGCGAACCTTTAACAGCACTGCCTTCCAATCGGCCTGCACAAGAACTGTTGTTTGAGAACTGGGAGAAAATAAAATCAATGAGCTAATGAGCTAATTTGCCAATGTGCTAATGCCGACTTATGATTGATTGGCGGCATTCATTTTTCACGAAACTGTCTTTTTTTAATATGAAGCCTTTTCTTTTCTCCATATTCTTTTGTTGCTTTTTAATGAGCAACGCACAAGTATTGCCACTCAGAGAGCAGGCTCGTGTAACCGATGAAATTACTGCCGACAGAATCAACAACCTGCTGCCGCAGCTCATGCAACGAACAGGTATTGATATGTGGGTGATTATTAGCCGGGAGTACAATGAAGACCCCATATTGAAAACCATGCTGCCTGCTACCTGGCTGAGTGCAAGGCGTACTACCATGCTGGTGTTTTACCTCAACCCTGCCACGAAGCAGTTGGAGAAGATGGCCATTGCCCGCTACAATGTGGGCGAAAACATCAAAGCCAATTGGGACATGCAGCGCTTCCCCGATCAGTGGGATGCATTGATGAACATCATCACCACCCGTAATCCGAAAAAGATTGGCTTAAATACATCCAAAGACTATGGCCATGCCGATGGTATTGATCATACGCACTATGACCAATTTATGCAAAAGCTGCCTGCAGCATTCAAGAGCAAAGTGGTGAGTGCAGAACCACTGGGTGTGGCGTGGTTAGAAACCCGTACCGAACGGGAAATGCAGTACTACACGCAGCTCGTCAACATGACGCATAAAATCATTGAAGAAGGTTTTTCTGAAAAAGTAATTACACCCGGCGTTACTACTACCGACGATGTGGTGTGGTGGTTCCGGCAAAAAATCCGCGACTTGGGTTTGGATACCTGGTTTCATACCAGTGTAGCGGTACAACGCAGTGATAGCAACAGTTTCGAACACCTGCGGGCTTTCAGCGATAGGCCTAAAGAAGACCTCATTCGCCCCGGCGATTTGCTGCATGTAGACATTGGCATTACTTACCTGCGCCTCAATACAGATATTCAACAACATGCTTACGTGTTGAAGCCCGGCGAGAAAAATGCGCCAGCCGATTTGCAAAAAGCCTTTGCCCAAAGCAATCGCCTGCAGGATATTTTAACCAGTCAGTTTGTGCTCGGCAGAACGGGCAATCAAATCTTAAAAGGCGCTTTGGATCAGGCAAAGGCAGAAGGCATTGTAGCCAGCATTTACACGCATCCGTTGGGCTTGCATGGTCATGCTGCGGGCCCCACCATTGGCATGTGGGATATGCAAAATGGTGTGCCCGGTAGCGGCGATTATCCATTGTATTACAACACCGCTTACAGTATCGAACTCAATAGTTCATCAGATATTCCTTCGTGGAAAAAGAACATTCGCATCATGCTCGAAGAAGATGGTTATTTCGATCAGTCGGGTTTTCGATACATCAACGGACGGCAAAAGCAACTTTATCTGATACCACGTGTGGTGGGCAACAATGCCGATTGATTTAGCTCACTAAAAAAGCATCGCCATCCGTAACAGGTTTGCATAAATCTGCAATCGTTTTTTGGCGGCAGAGTTGCTCAAATCCATCCCGAACTTTTTTATAATCGTTATGGATGGGGCAGGGGTGAAGGTGCGAACATTGGCTCAATCCAAGACCACATGCTGTAAACAATTCTTCTCCATCTATGGCGTGTACTATGCGAATAATTGGCTGCGCCAATTGCACATCAGTAATGTAAAAGCCGCCATTGGGTCCTTTGGCGCTGTGAATGATGTTGGCCTTCACCAGCTTTTGCAAAAGCTTGCCAACGGTATGTTCGTTTTCATCAATGGCGGCTGCTACTTCCACCATGCCAAAGCGTTGTGGGCCTGCCACATGGCTGGCTAAATACAACACGGCTTTGATAGCGGCTTTACAAGTAATGCTCAACATAGGGGCACAATTTATCGATCCAAAATGGATTTACCGGCTTCGCTGATGCGGTCGGGTGTCCAGCGGCTGTCGAAGTCCAGCGTTACTGCTGCACTGAAGTTCGGAAAGGTTTCTTGCAGCGCCTGCTGTACCCGATTGGTAATGGCTTCACCCAATGGGCAAAAAGCAGTAGTGAGCGTCATCCGGCAATATATTTTTTGCGCTGCCACATCCACATCTATTTGTTCTATCAATCCTAAATCAATCACACTCACTCCCATTTCCGGATCGAGTACGGAGTAAAGTTGCTCCACTGCTTGGGCGCAGTAATCGGGTCGGTTGGTAGTGATGGCGTACATATCATTTTGCAGGTTGGTGAGCAATCATTTGATACACAAGCCAGGTATACAGCACTCCTGCCACCAGCATGATGGCTGCTGCAAGGTGCAAGCCCCACAGTATTTGCAGCAACATGCTACATGCAAACAGCAACAAGCCGGTTACATACAAGAGCATCATATATTTTACTGTTGTATGTTGCACCAAATCGTTCGGGTTGATGTGCTGCTTTGTAGTTGCTGCTTTGCTGTAATGCTGGCTCCATACTATAAACGGCAGGGTTTTAAACGTCATGCCGATGATGAGGGTGCTCAACCATCCGAAAAATAGTAAGAAGCCGTACAGTTTTACCAAACTGGTGATGGCTGCGCCGGATGCCGTTGTTTGCAGCAGCAACACCGCCGCCAGTAGCAGCGATGGCAGCAGCATCAACAACACACTTACCAGTGAAAGTTTCATTGGGGTATCAATGCTTTTTCTTACCCGTAGCCGGTATGCGTGGCGTATATAGTTGGCAAACAGCAGCATGGAAAAAACGATGCCGGCGAAGGGTACTACCAACCAGGGTAAAGGCATTGCCAGGCAAAACACAAATACAAACAACAATAGCGATGCATTCATTACAATGAATATGTGCCATAGTGTTTTGTTGTCGTTTACCTGTGCTATTAAAAACATGGGTATCAATCTTGAACCCACACCCATAACAAGTAATAAAAACCAACCAGCCAATCCTATATGTGCATGCAGGCTCAGGTAGTGCAATGAATTGTTGGGTAAAATGGGATGCGAAAAATTATACAACAACAACCAGCCCAACAGCATGGTTAGCAACAACCAAATGGTAGCTGCCAGCATAAACCAAATATGTACATCCTTTTGTGGTTGCTGCCGCATGCTTTGCAGCAAATTGATGAAGAAGGCAATGATGGCAAAGATGATGCCCGCAGCGCCAGCCAAAGCCCATACATCCATTTGAAATTGCAGAAAGCGAACCACTAAGAAAGGAATACCCAATGCTGCCAGTACAAAACTACTCATTGCCAGTTTGTGGCTGTACAATGCATTGCCAAGCAACACAGGCAGCAATTGATGGCTGGCACCGAGTATCATCATGGTGCCCCAGCCCAATGCCATCAGGTGTACAATGCCCAATAATTTGGGTTGAAAAAAATGACCATCGAGGTTAGGTACCGACCACCACAACAAGCCTAATGATACCAGTAGAGAAATTGCAGCATATCCATAAAACGGTAATACAAACAGGGGGGCAGTATGTGGTTGCGATTGCGGCATGGTTACATTTTGTACAGCAGCAATTCAATTCCGTTATCCGTCGTTTCGCTGATGGCGTAGCCAATATTCCGGGCAGCCAGCTCAGGTAGCAAATACACCGGTATCCGTTGGTGCAGCACTTTTAAAGCTGTATCTGCTGGCAACTTTTCTACAGCAGCCAGTATTTGCAACATGGGCTGTGGCATGGGCAATCCACGAACATCTATCGTTTGCATATTTGTGCCAAATCTTTCTTGAATGCTTTCCCGGTTTGTTTCACCGTTGTGCTTGCTGGTTACTGCTGCATCAACTGCTTCCACTGGCCGCCAAAACCAGGTGGTTACTTCATCGGGGGCATAGCGGTGGCTGTGTGCTGCAAAGCCTTGCTTGCTCAGCAACTGCACCAGTGGTGTGGGCACAAACGGAGCTGTAAGTGCCAACCCCTGTGTTGGGCTAAGTTCTCGTATAGTTTTTTGTATCAGTTGCAAAGGATCCGTACCGCCGGCTAATACACTGCGTACATCAAGCGCCACCCATTCGGCCGCATTGTTGATGACGGTTGTTTCGGTATACTCAATGGTTGTGCTCATGTATTTATTTTTTTTGATTATCGAGCCAAAACAAATCTGACCATTGGCTGTCAACATCTTCTCTGGCGGTTCGGTCAATGGCTTCCAGTTGCTGCAGCGTGGCTGCATCCAACTGCAATTGCAGATAGCTGAATAAGCCCCGTTCTTCAAAACGGATATGCGCCTCCAGCAGGTCGGCAAAGCGAAGCAAGTCCTCATGCGTAGCAGCTGCTGTGGTCCAACTGGCTGCTAACTGTTCCAGTGCTGCATGCTCTTGCCATGTGCGGTTGGCATAGTCATCACCTGCGGGTAAATGCGTTAGCAAAAACTGTTCTTCATCTCTGAAATGCGGCAACAGTTCTGCCTGCAAACTACACAGCAAATAATCTTGCATGCGTTTGGCTGCAATGCCTTTGCGGCAACCTTTGCGCAGTTTCCACACCAGCAGCAAACCAAAATGATGATCACGAGAGTAAGACTGAAGCGCCGCATGGCGCTTTAGTGGTTGAGGTACAACGGCTTTTGATTCCATACTGCTTGTATTTATGCAGCAGTCAGGCTTTGTTCCAGCTGCACTGCTTTTGGAAATAAAATGTTGTTTTCGAGGTGTACATGCAAATGCGTGTCGGCTTCAAAAGCTTCCAGTTGGTCGTACAGCAATTTGTACGAGTTGCAGGCATCTGCAGGCAAAGAATAGTTGTTGGTAATGCTGCGTAGTTTGGCCAGGTATCCACCCACCACTTCGTGTTCCATTTCCATCATGTTCACAGGTTGTTGCACACTGTCGAATACAGAAGCTTGAGCAGGAGCATCGCTGCGGCTGGCTTTCACCAATGCTTTTACATAGGGGAAAAGCACTCGTTCTTCTTTAATCAAATGGCCAGCCAGTTCGGTATCGGTGGCAGTTACCAGTGCGGCTACTTCCAGCAATTCAGGATGATGGGCACCATGTACAGCTGCTACTTTTTGCGAAAGGCTTACCAGCTGCGGTAGCGATTGGCGCATAAAGCTGTGGTGCGTTTGCACAATGTAATCGGCCAGCAAATCCAGCGACCACTCATGATAGGGCAGTGCTCGTTGTGCAGGCAATTGTTCGGCTTGCTCCAGTTCCTTTTCTATGCGCATCATGTCCAGCCCTTTTTCGGCGCAGGCTTCCTGCAAGGTTTTTTTACCACCACAGCAAAAGTCGATGCCATTGCGGGCAAACACCTGTGCTTTGCGCAAATCCTTGGCGGCTATTTCTCCCAGCGTTGATTCGCCTTCGGCCAAGGCCCTGCGGGTAATGTTTACCCGCCACCAATCGGGGCCTTCTTCCAGATATTGCCAATGAAAAACATTACCCAGTTCGCCCAGCATTTGGTAATAGAGCGGTTTGGGGTCGTGGTCATTATGTATCAGCAAAGTTTCGCCCGGTGCCAACAGGGCAAAACGATCAAAAATGGTTGGGTGTTTCAATTTGGGTTCCAGTTGGGTTACATCCAGTTCTTGCTTCGCCATGGTTGAGTTGTTTTTATGAGTGCTTTGTGTTTGCAAAAACAAAACTACCCTAAACTTTTAATAAAAGTAAATTAATACTTTTATTTGACTGCGAAATGACAAAAAACGACGCATCATGAAAGACAAGCAAATGGTACAACCCATCATTTATTCCTGTTCTGGCTGTAGTAGTGCCGCACAGCTGGCCAATCATTTAGCACTTCGTGCCGATAGGGAGGAGCTTGCCGAAATGTCGTGCATAGCCGGTGTAGGGGCTGGCGTGAAACCCTTGGTACACAAGGCTCGTAGCGGCAGGCCATTGGTAGTCATTGATGGCTGTGCACTGGCTTGTGCCCGTGCTTGTTTGGCACAGCAGGGGTTAGTGCCACAGTTGCACATGGAGCTGTCGCAAATGGGAATCCGCAAGTTGCAACACCAGCATTTTGATACAGCTGATGCGAAAAAGATGTGGGAGTTGCTACAGGAAAAAATACAGGAAATGCCTGTTTAAACGATGTAAGGATTGCCTGGAAACAGGCCAACTTGGGGCGTCGGCAAAAAATGTACGACCTTTGGCCCCTTCATGGAAAAAACAAACTTTATTGATTACATCCGGGTGTTTTGCAAAAGCGGACACGGCGGCGCCGGGAGCCGGCACTTTGCCCGCACCAAATTCAACCCCAAAGCCGGTCCGGATGGCGGCGATGGCGGCCGCGGCGGCCACATTATTTTGCGGGGCAATGCCCAGCTGTGGACATTGCTTCACCTGCGCTATTATAAAAACGTGATTGCCAGCGATGGTGTAGGGGGCGATAAAAACCTGTGTACCGGTGCCGATGGTCAGGATATTATTATTGAAGTGCCATTGGGTACCGTAGCCTTCGACGAAGAAACCGGTGAAAAGGAAATTGAAATTTTACACGACGGACAACAAGAAATTTGGCTGAAAGGTGGTCGTGGTGGCTTGGGCAACAAGCATTTTGCAACGGCTACCAACCAGGCACCTGAGTATGCTCAGCCCGGCGAAGATGGCGTAGAAGGCTGGAAATATCTGGAGCTGAAAGTGCTGGCAGATGTAGGTTTGGTAGGTTTTCCCAATGCTGGTAAGAGTACGCTTCTGAGCGTTATTACCGCTGCCAAACCAAAAATTGCCGACTACGCTTTTACCACCATTACGCCGCAGTTGGGCATGGTGCCTTACCGCGACAACCGCTCATTTTGCATAGCCGATTTGCCCGGTATTATTGAAGGTGCTGCGGAAGGTAAAGGCTTGGGCCACCGCTTTTTGCGCCATATAGAACGCAACTCTGTGTTGCTGTTTTTAATACCTGCCGATAGCAAGGACCACCGCAAAGAATTCGAAATTTTGTTGAACGAACTGGAAGAGTACAACCCCGAAATGTTGCAAAAAGATTTCGTAATTGCCATTAGTAAAAGCGATATGCTGGATGATGAATTGAAAGCCGCCATTCGTGCCGAAATGCCATCAGAATACCCGCTGGTGTTTATCAGTTCTGTATTGCAGCAAGGCCTTACTGAGTTGAAAGATTTGCTGTGGCAAACGCTGAATGCAGGGGATGTAAAAGGTTGACGAGTTTGAAAGTTCACAGGTTCACAAGTTGCACCGCAAGGAATAGATATACAAACAGCCAGCAATTGTTTTGCTGGCTGTTTTATTTGTTGAAAGATTGGAGCAAGAAAGCTTTTGAAATGGCCGACAGAAGTTGCTTTACCAATGCATCCCAGGCAGAGTCGGGGACGAGCAATGATGCTTTTTTCTTCGCTGCGCATCACTTAAACGGCGGCCATTTTCCTTCCATATTACTGGTTCCTTATTCTTTATTTCTTATTCCATTTTTTCCTCTTCCGTAGCTATCAAATTCTCACCGCTGTACCCGTAGCCACCACCATGAGCATGCTGCCGCCGCTGCCAATGGTTTCAAAATCGAGGTCTACACCCACTACGGCATTGGCGCCCATGGCTTGGGCCTTGCCGGTAAGTTCGTTCATAGCGGTGGCTTTGGCTTCTTGTATTACTCTTTCGTAAGTGCCGCTGCGGCCTCCTACGATATCGCGGATGCCCGCAAACAAATCTTTGAATATATTGGCGCCAATAATGGTTTCTGCACTTACAATGCCAATATATTGTTGAATTGGACGACCTTCTATACTGTTGGTAGTGGTAGTAATCATGATGATGAGATTTTGTAGCGGAAAGATACTGCGAAAAAATATTGCCCGACAGCCACTCAACCCAGCACATCCTCCACACATCAGCCAATATTTGAGAATACCCATGTACGGGTATTGGGTTACATTGTGCAATCATTCACCTTCATGTCTAAAATTGATCTTGATATGCGCCTTCGCTTTTTAACCCTTGTTTTATTGATGCTGGCCGGCCATGCTATGGCGCAGCAAACCAAATCGCTGCAAAAAGTAATGCAGCTGAAAATGCAGGGCGATGGTGGTTCCAACGGAGCAGCCATTGCCTTTCATACGGTCAACAAAAAGTACTATGCGGCCATGGCCGGTAATACAACGTACCCATTATGTGTGTTTAATGAACAAGGGTATCTGGTAAGTGGCGGGCAGGTGGAGTCGCTTGCCGATGTACGTGGTTTGTGGTTCAATACCCGCAAGGCCAAGTTGCAGGGCAATGCCTATGGCGAAAATGGGTGGTTTGAATATACCCTTGATGGAAACGGAATCCCTACCGATCATCGCATCATCATGGAAAATGCTTCGCAACCCGACCCGCAAAGTGTGGGTACCTTTGCTGCCAAGCTCAACCAGGTATTGTTTTTTGATGGCCGTGATATTTATTTCTACGACGTCATCAGCGGAGAGGTAAAAGAGTCGCTTTCGCTGGAAGAAATGCGGAAAAAATCGGGCATGGGTTCATTCGATGCAGATGACTACAACAATAGCACCGTATTTTATACGGGCATTACCGGTCAGGAAATTGGCGTGGTCAATACTGCAACCCGCATGGTGGAGTTGTATGGCATGAGTGGGCAATTAGGCCAAAAACTAGCTATTCCTTCTGGTGTGTCATTGTACACAAAGTTCAACTGCGGCTATGCCAATGGCATGTATTGGTTTTTTGACCAAAGCACCCGTACATGGACGGGCTACAAAGAAGGAAGTGCAACAACGGGAGGCACCACTACGCAGCCCGTTACTACCGGCACCCTTGGTGGTGGCACAGGTAGCAGCAACAGTAAGTACACCAAAATAGTAACGGTAGGCGATTTATATTCTTCTTACAATTTAGCAGGCAGCAACGCTGATGATGTTTCCCGCTGGCGCAGTGAGTGGGGTAGCAGCACGGTAGATAAAATTTTGGAACTGTCTAATGAAAGTGGTTGGCCCGAAAACATCAATACGCTATCAAAGCGGGATGGCAAACGGGAAAGATTTACCCAATACATGGCTTATTATATTGCTGATGTAGGTTCAGATAAAGTATTGCTCTGGTTGCCGAAAGCTGAAAACCAAAATGTAGACAGCGACCTCCGTTTGCCCTTCGACATATACATGGTGTATAAAAAATCTGCGGTTACACTTGGACAAAAAACACGACCACCTTCCTCAGCGGGAACGGGTACCAAAACCCTTGGCGGCGGCACAGGCAGCGGTAGTGGAAGCCGTACTACAGTAATTAAAGATCCCGGCCAGCTTTACTCCACATACGATTTAGAAAAAGATGAAAGTGGTATTGCCAGCTTGCTGCGCAATACTTATGGCACAGCTGCTGGTAATGAAATTTTGAAAAGAGCAGTAGAAACAGGCTGGCCTTCCGGCATTAGCACATTTACCGGCCGCAATAGTTATCGCGAAGGCTTTATCAATTTTGTAGCTTACTACATTGCAGATATTGGTACCGATAAAGTACTGCTGTGGATACCCATGAATAAAAATGGCCACATGCCTGCAGCTTGCCGTGGTGAAAATGATATTTACATGGTGTATGCCCGCAGTGCTGTAACGCTGGGCGATAAAGTAAAAGCCACAGTAAATGTAAAGCAAGCAACAGGCAGTGGTAGTGGAACTGGTAATGGTGGTGACGATGGCCGCACCAAGCCTATTACCGGAGTGCTGGGTGGTGGTAGTGGAAGTAATACCAACACCAATGCAGGTAAAACGGTAGCAACAGGCAATTTTGTAACACAGTTTGAAACAATTATCAAAGGATATCCCGGCAATTTCGATAACATAAAAGGGAAGGAGACCAGTGAGCCCAATGCTACTTTTAAAGATTGGGAAAGCAAGATTCATCTTGCCGGCTCCTACAACAATTTCTTGACAGATGGTTTTGTTAATGACCACGTGGAGTTTACATCCATTTTTGACAGGTATAGCACCAAGCAAGCTGCTCTTGCAAAACTCACAAGCCTGGTGGCTGACATCATGAAAACACGAGCTGGTGTTGTTTTAGAAAAACTACCGATTGAAGAAAAAGACAAGTCATCTATTTATTACATAGTTCCAAAAACTCCCGTTGCCAAAGGCTTTGAGTTTTTAGTAATAGAAGCAGGCATGTATTTGGAAACAAGTGGAAAATGGCGTGTTCAAATCATGGTGTATTCTGAAGAAGAAGATTTCTAAGCTATCCACAGCAGTTCCAGTTTTAGTGGAATACAAAACGCCGCATGATTCATGCGGCGTTTTTATTTTGTGGTCATGCAGCTATGTCAGTTTTGCGGTCAGCCTTCGGTACTGGTGCATGTGCACGGTCATTATCAGTGCAATGTTTGTGGCATCAACGCATTGCCCTGTTGCGATGGCGATAATTGTCATACCAATGAGCAATTGCAGGCATCAGCAGGTTTATTGCCAACAGCAAATATGCATGCTGCAAACACTGCTGAGTAAAAAATCATGCTCCTTTAAACGCGGCTATAAGGTTTTGCAAACTGGCTTTAGCATCGCCGTATAACATCCGGCAGTTGTTACGGAAGAATAAAATATTTTCAACCCCTGCAAAACCTTTGCCCTTGCCTCGTTTCATTACAATTACTGTACGTGCTTTGTAGGCTTCAATAATGGGCATGCCCCACAGCGGGCTGTTTTTATCTTCTTGAGCGGCAGGATTTACTACGTCGTTGGCACCTATTATCATACATACATCCACGTTTTCCATTTGCGGGTTGATGCTGTCCATTTCCACCATGGCATCGTAGCTCACATTGGCTTCGGCCAGCAGCACATTCATGTGGCCCGGCATACGGCCTGCCACAGGATGTATAGCAAAGCTTACTTCGGCACCGTTTTTTTCCAAAGCTTCCATCAGTTCACGTACGGCGTGTTGTGCCTGGCTAACGGCCAATCCGTAGCCCGGCACTATCACTACTTTATTGGCTGCTTCCAGCATCAGGTAAGCATCGTCGGCTTTTACTTCTTTCAGTTCGCCCACCACTTCGGCACTGCTGCCACTGGGTGGTGCACCAAAGCCGCCTAAAAATACATTAGCAATGGAGCGGTTCATGGCCTTACACATAATGAGGGTAAGAATAATACCACTGGCACCCACCAATGCACCTGCTACAATCAACAGATTGTTTTGAATGATGAAGCCACTGGCGCAGGCTGCCATACCACTGTAGCTATTGAGCAGGCAAATGACTACCGGCATATCTGCACCACCAATGGGTATGGTGAGCAATACACCTAATACCATGGAGAAAAAAGTAAAGGCTGCAAAGTAGAGGTAGCCATTTTCGGATTGCACCTGCATGGCAAATAATGCCCCACTCACCAGCATGCCCAGTACTACAATCGTAGTTACGATCTGTTGGCCTTTGTAGGTAATGGGTTTGCCACTGATAAACTTTTCTTCGAGCTTGGCCCAGGCAATGAGCGAACCGGTAAATGTAACCGCACCAATAATGGCTGCCACCCAAATAATAGCGGCGCTGCCTGCTGTTAAATGATGCTTGTGTGCATGAAACTCGGCCCATGCTACCAAAAAGGAGGCGAGGCCACCAAAACCATTGAGTAAACCCACCATTTGTGGCATACCAGTCATAGGTGTGCGGTAGGCTAAAATTAGTCCCACAACACTGCCTGCCAGTAAACCAATCAGTATGAAATCGTAGCGCTGTACCTGTGCATCCATCAGCGTAACGATGATGGCACTCAACATGCCAATGCCAGAAATAAGGTTGCCTTTGCGGGCCGACTCAGGGCTGCTCATCAGCTTAAAACCCAGGATGAATGCAATGGCAGCAAGGATATATACAATGTTGATCAGGATAGAAATATTCATGGAATGAAATACTTAGTATGAAGAAATATCACTGCGTAAATAGCAATGGGTTATCTACTTCTTTTTCTTAAACATGTTGAGCATGCGGTCGGTTACGAAGTAGCCGCCCACTACATTAATCATGGCTAGAAAAATGGCAATGCCGCCTAATATGGCAGCCACATCGTTGTCGCCAACACCTTTGGCAAGGCCTGCTGCAATCAACGCACCAACTACAGTTACGCCGCTAATGGCATTACTACCACTCATGAGTGGTGTATGCAATAGCGAAGGCACTTTGCTGATGATTTCAAAACCCAAAAAAATGGACAACACTAAAATGAAAATGAGAAAAATGAGAATGGTCGATTCCATACAAATAGCTTTTATGAGGTAATCAATAGCTGTTTTATTTACAAAGATTTGCGAACTGCGCCACCGTGTGTCATTACACAACTGTTCAAAATATCGTCTTCGAGGTTAAGGGTAAACGCTTTGGTTTCTTTATCCCAAAATTCATCTACGAGGTTGTATAAGTTAGCACTATACATTTGGCTGGCATGTGTGGCTACCCTGCCCGGCAGATTGGTAAGGCCAATAATTTTCACGCCATTCACCATTACTTCTTCCCCTGCTACAGCGCCTTCCACATTGCCGCCGGTTTCCACCGCAAGGTCTACCACAATGCTCCCGGGTTTCATGCCTGCCACCATTTCTTTTGTAATAATAATGGGTGCTTTACGGCCAAATACTTGTGCCGTTGTTACCACCACATCACTCATAGCACATTGCTTTGCCATTACTTCCCGTTGCTTTTGCAATTGTTCTTCTGTCAAAGCTTTGGCATAGCCATCTTTTGTTTGGCCGGTTTCGCCCAGCTCTACTTCCACAAATCTTGCGCCCAGGCTTTTTACCTGTTCGGCCACCACTGGTCTTGTATCAAATGCATCTACCCTTGCACCCAATCTTTTAGCGGTTGCAATAGCCTGCAGGCCAGCAACGCCAGCACCAATAATAAATACACGGCTGGGTTGGATGGTGCCGGCCGGTGTGGTCATCATGGGAAACACTTTGCTGCTTCTTTCTGCTGCCAGCAGCACGGCTACATAACCCGCCAAACTGGCCTGGCTACTCAGGCTGTCCATTTTTTGAGCACGGGTGCTTCGCGGTATCATTTCCATGGAAATGGCCGTAATATTTTTTGCGGCTAAAGCTTGCAGCAATTCATGCTCGTTAAAAGGGTCGAGATAGCTTACATGAATACAACCTGACTTTAGTTGTGCTATGTCTTCTATCGTAGGCTTGCGCAACCGGAGTACCATGTCTGCTTGCAACACTTCATGTTTACTGTTGGCAATGCTGGCACCTGCTTGTACGTATGCGTCATTGCTGGTATGTATGCCTTGGCCAATGCCACTTTCTACCAGTACCGTTGCACCAAGGCTGGTTAGTTTTTTTACATCAGCAGGAATAATGGGGCTGCGCAATTCTCCCGTAAATGTTTCTGCTGGTATTCCTATTGTCATAGTCAAACTAAAAATGATGAGTGCCAAATCTAACCGTTTGGACCCATACACTTTATGACTTTACACAAATGGGCAAATACAAAAAAGGCCACCGGAGAACCGGCGGCCTGTGTACTAAAATCTGATTGACTAAAAGCAATACTTGTTTTCGCTGATGAGCTTGTCGGCAATGCGACGGCGGGCATCCTTGCTGTTGAATGGTCCGTATTTGGTAAAGCGTTTCAAACCCAACAACATCATGCGTTGTTCATCGCCATCGGCAAAGGCATTGATGGCTTCTTTGCCATGCTTGTTTACCAAATCAACTGCATCGTTGAGGTAGCAGCGCATCATGTCCGCATCCAATGCTACTGCGGCTTCGCCACGTAGGTTGGCCAGTTTTTGTACCCGCAGCAGGCAGCTTTCTGCTACGTAAGTGGCAATGCTCATATCGGCAATGTGCATCAGCACTTCCTGTTCGTGTTCCAGTTGCATCATTAGCTTTTGCACGGCACCGCCCGATACCATCAAAATAGCTTTCTTCATGTTTTGGATGGCTTTTACTTCGGCGGCAAAAAGGCCTTCATCTTCAGCACCAAAGTCAGGAATGCTCATGAGTTCTTTCATCACATTCATGGCGGGTGTCATCAGGTCTAACTTGCCTTTGAGGGCACGTTTCAATACCATGTCTACACTCAGCAGGCGGTTGATTTCGTTCGTCCCTTCGTAAATGCGGTTGATGCGGCTGTCGCGGTAAGCACGGCTAATCGGATATTCATCACTAAAGCCATTGCCACCATGCACCTGTACGCCTTCGTCTACCACAAAGTCGAGGGTTTCGCTACCATGCACTTTCATCACCGCACATTCCACGGCATATTCTTCTGCGGCGCCCAGCAATGCTTCGGCAAAGCTTTTGCCGGCAGCCTGCAGTTCATGTTCTTTATCCTGAATGAGCTTGCTGGTGCGGTACAACGCACTTTCATCGGCCCAGCAGCGGATGGCCATTTCGGCCAGCTTGTGTTTAATAGCGCCAAAATTGCTGATGGGTTGCTTAAACTGCTCCCGGGTATTGGCGTATTGAATGGTAATATCGAGGCTGCGCTTACTGCCGCCCAGTGCAGCAGCATCCAGTTTCAGTCGGCCAATGTTCAAAATGTTGAAGGCAATCACATGACCGCGACCAATTTCGCCCAGCACATTTTCTACCGGCACTTTACAATCCTGAAAATACAGCTGCACAGTAGAGGAACCTTTGATACCCATCTTGTGTTCTTCGCTGCCTTGGGTAAATCCTTCCATGCCCCGCTCCACTATAAAAGCGGTGAATTTGTCGCCATCAATTTTGGCAAACACAGTGTACACATCGGCAAAGCCGCCGTTGGTAATCCAGCATTTCTGGCCGTTCAAAATATAATGCTGGCCATCGTCACTCAGCTTGGCTACGGTTTTGGCACTCAGGGCATCGCTGCCGCTGTTGGGTTCGGTCAGGCCATAAGCACCTTTCCACTCGCCACTGGCCAGCTTGGGTATGTATTTGGCTTTTTGCGCATCGGTACCAAAGTATAAAATGGGCAAAGTGCCAATGCCGGTATGTGCCGCCATGGCCACGCTAAAACTATAGCCGCCACCCAGGCCTTCGGCTACAATCATGCTTTCAATAAAAGGCTTGCCCAAGCCGCCTAGCTCTTCGGGTATACTTACGCCCAGCAGACCTTGTTCGCCGGCCTTGTCCATCAGGCTTGGCATCAGGCCGGGTTCCATTTTATCAATGCGGTCAATGTGCGGCAGCACTTCTGTATCCAGAAATTGCTGGCACATATCCATAATCATTTGCTGTTCTTCCGAAAAATCTTCCGGAATAAACACATCGGCGGGATTGGTTTCTTTCACCAGCCATTCTGCACCCTTCAGGGCAGCGGCAGTGGGCTTCAGTTCGGTACTCATGGCAAAGCGGATTTTATGATTTGATCGTTGTTTATTGTAGCTGAGAAAAACATTCCTAATTCATCATTTTCAATTCCCGGTCACTACCATATTCAGGTTTTCATACACCTTGGTCAGCACCCGGCGTGTTACTTCTATGTCTTCTGGCGGCACACCTTCCAGCCCTTCCAGCAGGGTTTGGTTGGCCAAATCCATGGTGCGGTCCCGCATGTCACGGGCCAAATCGGTAAGGCAAATGCGGTTGATGCGGCGGTCGTCTGGCGTACCCTTGCGTTCCACCAGCCCCATTTTTTCGAGGTTGTCCACCAGTCGGGTAATGCTCGGCTTATCGCGGTAAGTTTTGTGGCAGAGCTCTTGCTGGCTCACATTGTCCTGCTTCCACAGGTGTACCAGCACACTCCATTGCTCCACGGTCAGCTCAATGCCATTGTCTCTGAAATGGCGCTGCAGCCGGCGGGCCAGCGCAGTGTTGGCCACACCCGTAATCACAAAGTAGAGTTCGCCTCTTCTGAATTGGTTGTTTGACATATAGTTGTTTATGCAACTATTCAAAGATAGGCGGTTCATTCAAAAATCCAAATCGCTAAAAAGTGAATGTTTTTTGGGGCTGTCGGCCAGGTGCATGTCCCGGCTATGGTTGGCGGTGCTCCGGGGTGCCGTGCTTCGCCTGCGGCTACGCACCCCCGCCTGCAGCGGGGCCCTGCACATCGCCCAGCCCTTCACCAATTGTTCATGAACCAGCTTTTATGGCCTGACTTGAGCACTCCGCAAAAGCCGGGTTACAAAACATTAACAGCCATTCTAAACTCATACACCTACCTTTGCCCGGTCAATTTGAGTTATTTGCATTTTTTCAGGTTAGTCTTATCTGCTCAGCCGTTCTGGTTAGTTAGTATCGCCTCCCTCGTTATTTGCCTTTGCCTCAAGTATTTTTTTCATTTTTTATCTGCTAATCAGATGAACATTTATGTTTCGAACCTGAGCTTCGCTGTACAAGACGAAGACCTGAGAGAATTTTTTACTCCTTACGGAGAAGTTTCAAGTGCACGTGTTGTAATTGACCGTGACACCAACCGCAGCCGCGGTTTTGGATTTGTTGAAATGCCCGACACAGCTGCTGCTAACAAAGCAATTGCTGAGTTGAATGGTGCTATGGCCGATGGTCGTGCTATCCGTGTAAACGAAGCCCGTCCTCGTGAAGAGCGTCCTGCACGCCCTGCCTACAACAAGAGCCGTTGGTAAGCCAAGCTTCAAAAAAATCTCAGCCTCCTTCGGGAGGTTTTTTTTATGCCTTTATGTTAGTGCAGCTCCTTCAGCTTGCCAGCATTTGCTCCCGTATCTTGCAGCCATGTGGTGGTGGTATGCAATCATTTTATTGGCCGTAGCGTATGCGGCATTGGTGCTGTGGTACAAGTCGGCCTGGCAGTCGTTGCCCTTGTATCCGCAAGTGCCTGAAGATTATCAACCAATCACTGCCGTAACTGTATTAGTGCCAGCCCGCAATGAAGCTGCCAATATTGCTTCCTGCCTCAAAAGCCTTGTGGCGCAAAGGTTTCCTGCCAGCTTATTACAAATCATTGTGCTTGATGATGCATCGGAAGATGAAACGGCTGCTATTGCCAACAGTATTGCTCACCAGCATGCATTTGTGCAAGTGGTAGCCGTGCCGCCAGCTGCACAATCGCACAAAAAGAGAGCCATAGAACATGGTATAGCACAAGCTACCGGACAGCTCATTGTATGCACCGATGCCGATTGCGCCATGGGCCCCAACTGGCTCATGACTTTGGTACATGCCCACGAAACAAAGGGCTGGCAATTCATAGCAGCGCCGGTTCAATACATTGCCAAACAGCAGCAGGTATTGCAGGTGTTTCAGGTGCTCGATTTTTTAACCCTGCAGGGCATTACAGCAGCCAGCGTAAGCAAAAAGTTTCATGCCATGTGCAATGGCGCCAATATTGCGTACAGTAAAAAAGCTTTCGAGGAAGTGGGTGGTTTTGCCGGCATCGACGCATTGCCTACTGGCGATGATATGCTGTTGATGCACAAAATCTGGCAACGCTATCCTGATGCTGTGGGCTGGCTCAAAAGCACCGATGCCATTGTGTACACTCAACCTTGCCCTACATGGAAAGCCTTTTTTCAGCAGCGCATCCGCTGGGCCAGTAAGGCTGCATACTATCAGGACAAACGTATCATTGCTGTGTTGCTGCTGGTTTATGTGCTGAATGTGAGCTTGCTGTTGGCCTTAATCGTTGGGTTGATTGCCTCCATGCCCAAACTCTTGTTGGCCTTTGGCCTGGCACTGGTGCTCAAAACCATGGTGGAGTTTTTATTTCTGGCTCCGGTGGCGCAGTTTTTTCAGCAGCAGCAATGGCTCAACTGGTTTCATGTGTTGCAACTGCACCACATTGTGTACACGGTTATTGCCGGCTGGCTGGGCCGCTTTGGCAGCTACCAATGGAAGGGGAGAAGAGTTGAGAAACCTTCAACCTTGGTACATAAAAGAGATGACAGATGACAGATGTTGGATATTAGTTGATAGGTGCAGGAGAAAAGCTATTAAGCGCAGCCTATTCCTTTCTGCCCCATTTACTCATCAACAGATCAACTCGTCAACACACCAACTCAAACTTACCAACCTCACCCTTCAGAAGTAGCCACTTGAATGTTCCGGTTCAGGCTTTCTTCCAAGCTGATGAGTGTTTCGGTACGTTCAATGCCTTTGATTTTCTGCATCTGGTCGTGCAGTACAAAGCGCAGCTGGTTGATGTCTTTGCAGGCTATTTCTACAAACATGCTATAGTTGCCGGTGGTGTAGTTGAGGCGCACCACTTCCGGAATCTTCATCAGGTCTTTGGCTACAGAATCGTACAGCGAACTTTTTTCCAGATAAATACCAATGAAGGCAATGACGGTGTAGCCCAGCTTGTGGGTGTCCACTGCCAGGCGGGTGCCTTTTACTACGCCCATTTCCTGCAACTTTTTGATGCGGACATGGATGGTGCCACCACTTACAAAAAGTTTCTTACCGAGGTCTGCATAAGAAATTTCAGCGTCTTCCATCATGTGCTGAATGATCTGGTAGTCGAGTTTGTCGAGATTCAGTTTTCCGGCCATTTTTCAAAAATTGATTCGAAAATTTCTACAAGTAAAAATCAAACTATAAAAAAATTCAAAATTTTGGTTTTAAAGCTTGAAAAATTTGGAATGAAAAGCTTGATTCGTTTAATATTGCACTGTAATTGAAAGCAAGCCAATTGCCTTCGGCATAAAAGTAAGGTTTGCAATTCAATCAACAATAGTTCTTTCTTTTTCGAAATAATCTAATGCAGACGATTTCGGAAACACCATCTTGTAGGATGATGAAATTTTTGGCAGACATGCCCTCTTGTCTCGGGGGTGGGGATTACAGAACAAACACAGCATAGAGCCGTGCCGGTTTTGTCGTTGGCAGGTCAACGTCAATTGCAACACCGGACCCGACCAGGGTTGACCACTTTTCTTTGTGCTGTTGCTAACTACCCCGTGGAGGTTCGAATCCTTCTCCTACAGCGGATTTTTTTGGTTTTTGGTTTATTGTTTTTGGTTGGCCGTTTTCAACGACAAACAAATAACCAAAAACTACAAATAGTTCTTCTATTGTGGGGTGATGAAACTTTTGGCAGACATGCCCTCTTGTCTCGGGGGTGAAGAGCAAAGGATAAACACTGTATAACGCCGATCCTGTCTGCAGCAGGACCGACTGGGGTTGACCACCAGCAGGTTTGGGATCGCATCCCAATCACGATGTACAGCCGCTAACTTCTTCGTGGAGGTTCGACTCCTCCCCCTACAGCTTTGGCCTGACCACGCATTTTGCCCGGTCAGGCTTTTTTATGTCTCCTGCTTATCCCCAATTTGGCTTTAGCATGTCCACAGGCCTCATTTCCATTCGTTTGCAACGGTGGTTGTAGGTAGATTTGCACATTGGCCAAGCGCCATATTTGCAGCTATGATACCTGAGCAGTTAGACTTATTTGGCGGACCACCCCGACCTCCAAAACGCATTCGGGAAGAAGAACCCGATACCACATCCGCCACGCCGGAACCGGCTCCTTTGCCCGACACCGATGATTCGCTGATGGCCACTACGCCCATACCCGAACCGGAAGCTATGCCAATGGAACCTGTTCCAGTTGATATGCCGGAGGCGGAGCAAGTGGAGGAGCCTATGCCCGATTGGATAGCGGAAGAAGAAGCGGCACCAATAGCTGCTCAGACGTGGGAGGAAATAGTGGACGAAGAACCACCCGCTGAAGTAGCGGAAACTACGCTGATAGAAGAGGAAGCGCCAATTGCTGAACCTGAAGTAGCAGCACCGGTATCGGACGTAATTGCCTGGATGGCACCTGAGCCCAACCGCCACGTTGTGCCAACAGATGAACCTGTTGATGAAAAGCCCGGCACTACGCTGATAGAACCGGTATCTGATATTGTGGTAGAATTTCCTTCGGGTAAAAAAGCAACTATGGTTGCTGCCAATGCAGAAGTGGGTACGCCTGCACAAATGAATGTGCCGCCCGATGAAGAACTGTTCAAACGACAGTATTACAGCATGAAAGAAACTGCCGCCATGTTCGATATTTCGCATTCCATGCTGCGCTATTGGGAGAATGAATTTGATGTGTTGCAACCCCGCAAAAACCGCAAAGGCGATCGCTATTTCCGCCCGGTAGATGTGAAGCATCTCCAACTCATTTATCACTTGCTGAAAGTGCGTCGCTTCACCATTGAAGGTGCCCGTGAATATTTGCGTAACCATAACAAAGCGCTGGATACATTTGAGTTGATTAAAAAGCTCGAAAAGCTGAAATCTTTTTTATTAGAACTGAAAGCCAACGTATCATGACCAACACACCGCTTCGCAAATGGATGCTTTTTGCCCTGTTAATGGTAGTAACGCAACAGGTATTTGCGCAGCAAAAACTGTATGAAGTATTACCCGATGCCGAAGAGAAAAAACTCTTTCGGGGCATCGTAAGCTTGCAAGACATTAAAGGTGACAGCAGTTTTACATGGTACAAGCAAAACCTACAGTATTATAGAAATAATGCCGCACTCGTTGAAGCTTTCAAACAAAAGAAAGGACAGTTTCAGTTGGTGATTTTTGCCGGCACCTGGTGTCACGATTCACAACAGATAATACCCAAATATTTCTCTTGCTTGGAAGCGGCGGGCATACCCGATTCTGCGTTCACCATTATTGCTGCCGACCGTAATAAAACCACCGTTGGCAACTTGCATCAATTGTTTGGCGTTACGCTGGTGCCAACCGTTATTGTAATGAAAGAAGGCAAAGAAGTGGGCCGTATTTCCGAGTACGGTAAAACAGGCTTGCCAGATGCAGAGTTGGCCAGTATTATCGCCGCATTATAATCAATACCTTTTATCGTGGCTTTCTGATATCAGATTCTCCCGCCAATTCCAGATGATGCGTTTGCAATAAACTGATGAGTTTCAAATTGATTTGCTCTCTCAGTTTGAAAAAATCTTTAATAGCAACTCCCATATCCACAAAGTATTCGATGTGAATGATGTGTGCCGGACCGCCGGTATCACTCAGGTAAACATTACTATCCAAAATGTCGGGCTGATCTAACAGTTGTTCTACAGCTGCAATGTAGCCTGCAATATGTGCGGGTTCTGCTTTTAAATGCAGCTCCATTTTGTTGAACACATTGCGCTGCGTCCGCAGCGAGTGGTTGTCAAGTATTGAATCCACCATTTTTTTGTTGGGCACCGTTACAAACGTTTTTTCAGTAGTACGAATGCGGGTGCTACGCAAACCTATTTTTTCTACTGACCCGGTTACAGATTCCACCTTTACAAAATCGCCAATGGTGAAGGGTTTGTCGAAGAAAATAACAAACGAGGCAATGAGGTTTTCCAAACTTTCGCGAAAAGCCAATGCCAGTGCAGCACCCACAATACTGAGGCCTGTGAGCACATTGCTTAGGTTGAACCCGAATGAGAATTTGAGGATCATCAGCACACCCAAAATCCAAACGAGTACTTTCAGAAAGTCGCGGAAAAACATCACTAACTGGTCATCAGTACGGTCGGCGGTGAGGGCTGCTTTTTGCTGTAGCAAATGCGATACATACAAAATCATGCGGTTGCACAGCCATACAAAACTGCCAATGAGTACGCCACGGCCTATGGCTTCAATAATATCGTGGAAAGCCGCTTTGTAAATCGTAAACTTCAAGAGCTCTGGCATGGTGAGCCTGTGCATGGCAATGATGAATGCCAATACCAAAATGAATAAATCTAACGGCGCCAGTACCAAATCGTGAAAGCGTTTGCGATCGAAGAGGCGGTTTTTGTTGGCAATCATTTTGGCAATGAGCCAGGCAGCACCTTTCGATAACAATCTCCTGAAAATAGCTACACCTAAAATAATACCTGCAGAGATGAGATAGCTCCGCAGGCTATTGTCCAAAATCACCTGATTCAATACTTCTTGCATAGTGCTTATTCTAATGCTTGTGTGAGTGCATACGCATACAATTGATTGTTGCGCAGCACATATACTTTGTTTTGGTAAAAGCGAATTTTTTGGGCATCCCACCAGCCGGCGGGCAATTCCCATTTTTTTGTATCAATGCCATTGCTGCTTAGCCATGTTACTACATCTTCGTTGGTAGCCAGTAAGCCGCGGCCAAAGCCTTGCAGGTTTTTCCAACCCTTGTATAGCATGCGTTTTTGTACAGCACCGAAATAGTCACAAATCAGTAGTCCGTTATCGGCATCGTACGCATACAGGTTTCTATTGAAATCGGTCAATGTCTGCGGATGCGGTGGCATATCGTACAGTACCCGCATGTCTGGCGACTCCAGCAAAACCTTGCCTTCTTCGTTTATCTTTTTGATTTGTGCACTCAGGTCGTCGTATGCCCAAATATTATTGTCGTAGCTCTGTGCCACCGCATTGCATTGCAGCAGGCCAATGTTGCGTAAATCTATGCTCGTTTTCACTTGCAAAAAACGGTCGAGCAGCAGCAGGGTGCCAAAATCTTTGTACCACAAAATAATCCGCAGCGGGTTCGATACATCTATGCTGTGCAGCGTACCCACGGTTCTTACTTCATTGAAAGTGCCAACAGAATCGTAGCGGTTGTTGAGTTTTTTGATGCGCTGCTGGTCGTCTACCAAATACAGGTTGCCAAGGTTGTCTACTTCTACATTTGTCCATTTGCCGGCAAAGGTTTTTTCCAGTTGTACTTGCAGTTTGGTAATACCATTATTTGCATCTGGTATTGGTGCTACCTGCGTGTAGGATACAGCGCTTAAGCAACAGATAAATATGGTAAACAATAAACGCATCAACCTTCGTATTTGTGCAACTGCATTTGCTCGCCATCAAAAACAGCGTAGGTAAAATGAATAATCCAATCGCCGAGGTTTACATACCAGCTGTTATTGGGCAATGCATGTATGCCGGGTACGTGCCTGTGTCCGTAAACGAAATAATCAGCATGTTGTTGCTGCAACACTTCGCGGCTATGAATCATCAGCCATTCCTTATCGGGTCCCCAAAATTCTTTTTCATGGTCGGCCACTGCTTCGCGGCTTTTGCGACTAAAAAAATTGGCGAGGCCCATGCCAATAACGGGCGGTAGCATACCGAAAGCCCATTGGCATAAGGGGTTGCGGAAAATCTTTTTCAAAAACTTGTAACCATGGTCGCCCGGGCCAAGGCCATCGCCATGGGCGATGTACAATTGCTTGCCCGAAAACTCAAACCATTTTGGCCCAAAGTATACGGGTATGTTCAACTCTTCCTGAAAGTATGTTTTCATCCACATGTCGTGGTTGCCCACAAAAAAATGGATGGCAATGCCTTTGTCGGTAAGATCGGCGAGTTTGCCCAGGAGCCGCACATAGCCTTTGGGCACCACGTATTTGTATTCGTACCAAAAATCAAACAGGTCGCCAACAATAAATATGACGGCAGCTTCGTGTTCAATCTCATTGAGAAATCGAACGAGTTTGTTTTCCCGCTGGCGGCTGGCAGCAGCATTGGGTGCGCCCAAATGAAAATCAGAAAGAAAGAAAACCTTTTTGCCGGCGGGTAATTGCATGGCACAAATGTAGGCGGATGCCAGTAATTGGCATCCAGCGGCAGGGCTTTAAATGCAGTAAAGCGTTTTGTTTTGGCTACGCAAAACAGTACTTTCCTGCCTCATTTATTTCGATACGTTTTAATTCCGCCCTATGAAATGGCCACTCCTCATTACCGGAACCGTCATTAGCATCTTTGTCGCATTCCTGTTGTCAACATTCGGCTATCAAACGCAGCCGGCTTTTGTGTCTTATCAGGCATACCTGCAAAATAAAACAGCCATTGGCTGTGCCTCATCAGGAGATGCAAGCTTTGATTGGCGGGTGGATGAACCACAAATTCCTTTACTGCAAGGCTGGGGAAGCTTCCGTTGGCATGTGACTGCCGCCAACGATTCTGCGCAGGTGTATTTTAATCAGGGCATCAACATGTATTATAGTTTTCACATGATTGAAGCCAAAGCTTCGTTTGCCAAAGCCGCCCGGTTCGATCCGGATTGTGCCATGGCTTTCTGGGGGTTGGCCATGGCCTATGGGGTAAACTATAACTATGCAATGCTTCAAAATGCACCGGAGGCCATGGATGCTGTGCGCAAAGCCAGTGCTACTGTAAATAATGAAACTGCATTGGAGCAAGCACTTATAGCTACACTTACTGCCCGCTACAATGCAGATACCGCAGTGAGCAGAAGCCGGCAAAATGTTGACTACGAAAAGGCCATCAGGCGGGTATTGGATAAATATCCTGATGACGCCAATGTACATGCTTTGTATGCCGATGCATTGATGGTACAGCACCCATGGGATAAGTACGACATCAATGGAAGCCCCAAGCCATGGACACCTGCCATTGTAACGGTGCTTGAGCAGGGGCTGGCTAAACATCCGTCTCATCCAAGCCTCAATCATTTGTATATACATGCGATGGAAGGTGGTGTAAAAGCTACTGATGCTTTACCCAGTGCCTGGCGCCTCAGCACTATGATGCCAATGGTGAGCCATATGGTGCACATGCCTTCGCATATTTTCATTCGTACCGGCTATTATAAAGAAGGCATGCTGGTAAATGATTCTTCCGTCAATGGATTCAATGAATACTATGCGCAGTTTCCCGAGGTGGAGGGCGATGCTTATTTATACCTCATACACAATTTGCACATGAAAGCAGCATGCACCATGTATAGGGGCAATGCGCAAGATGCAGCTGCTGCGGCCAAGCAACTGCAGGAGGCAGTGCCTGGTAAGTATATGGAAATGGGTGGTGGCATGGGTAATTACATGCAGTATGCCTTCAGTACATCTATTATGGCGCAAGTGCGTTTTGGGCATTGGGATAGCTTGCTGGATGCACCACGCATCCATCCGCAATTGAAGTATGCCTGGGCTATACAAAGTTTTGGCAAAGGCATGGCCTGGTTGAAAAAAGGCAATACTGTAAAAGCAACGGATATGCTTTCGGATTTGAAAAGTTTGAGCAACGATGCATCGTTGCAGGAGCAGTTTGAAACCATTAACCCTGCTATCAAAGCTTTGGGTATTATGACTGCAATATTGGAAGGCAGCATCGCCTGGCAAAACCAGGAGCTGGATGAGGCGATTGCTTTGTTTGAAGAAGCTGTGAAACGGGAAGACGGGCTGATGTATCAAGAACCAAGGGATTGGCTGTTGCCGGGGAGGCATTATTTGGGGGCTGCGTTATTAGCGAAGCGGCAGTTTGCCCGAGCAGCTTTAGTCTATCAACAAGAACTCATCATCAATCCAAAAAACGTGTGGAGCCTGTATGGATTGTACAAAGCACAATCTTTCTTGGGCAAAGCGAAGGGAGCTGCACAAACAAAACTGCAATTGCAGCAAGCCGCAAAAGATGCAGATGTTGAACTAAAAAGCTCTGTAATGTAGGGCAGGCTAATTTTTGTTATCGATGTTTTTCTTGCTGGTATTGCAACACATCGCCAGAAGGAATGATGGGTTTGCCTTCAATAGATCGGGCATACCAATACACCCATGCGTTCGTGGTTTGTCCGCCTTCGAGGTATACCGTCACTAAATCTCTGCGATAGAGGGGGCCTCCATCGTCTTCGTTGTCGTGTATGCCTTCGTAATCATCCAGCTGGGCCATAGCGTAGCCAAATTCATCCACATTTTTGATGCTGTATAATTCACCTACGATGTAAGCTTCTTCTTGGCAAGGAAGTGCAGCGGGGTATTCACCTAAATCGTAGAGTTTGCCGTTTATTTTCCCGGCACGTTCCCAGTTGAAATAGCGACTCATCCATTCGTATGCAGGGCTGTTAAACCCTTTGCGCAGCGAACCGTATACAAACAATTGAAAACATGTTTCGGGCTTACTCATATAATCCTCATTAGTGTTGGCTAAAGGTCACAAAGTATACCCAATCTACCATAACGATTCAGTTAAAAAGCAGAATACTTCTTTTGGGCCATGTACACCGGTAACCAATGTCTTTTCGATATCGGCAGTGCGGCTGGGGCCACTGGCGAGTGTTATAAATGAAGGTAAATGTTGGCCATACTTTTGTTGCAATAGCTGCATGGCATCGGCAATATCGTACACCAATTGCTGCTCTGCGGCCAGGCAAATATGTATGGGGGCATACACGCTGGTGGTTCGGCCCGATGATGCGGTGCTGCTGAGTAACAAGCTGCCTGTACGGGCTACCAATGCTTCGGCACCAGTAATGCTGGCATGGCAGTCGGCCAGGGTTGGGTGCCAGCCCTTGTTCCATCCGGCGGACTCAAGCATGGTTCTAATTACAGCATTACTGCAATACCACTTTTGAATGGCTTTTTTTTCTGCCAGCATGTTGAGTTGTGCCACACATTCTGCTATGTCTGTACAATAAGCAAACTGCCCTTGTATTTGTGTAAACTGTTCGGCAAACAGGATGGCTAAATCTGCATCGGCCTGCGGAGGCAATACGGCTTCTGCAGATAACTGTGTATGTTCTGGAAACGGAACAGGCACTGAACTTGTCAGTGCCTGTTTTATCTTTTGAAGTATTCGGTCTTTAGCGTTGTCAGGCATGGCCCAAAAATACGCTGGTCTACGCCTCTGGCAAAATTGCTGTAGCAGTCTCTGTGCCGGGCTGAGCAGCGCTGGCATTATCGGCTACTTCGGCTGCAGTGTGTGGCGCAGGCACTTCATCTATAATGTGTACGTGGCCTTTTACTTCAAACGGACGCTTGCCAATCAATTCTTCTACATCGCTTTGGAAAAGCACTTCTTTATCCAGCAAGGCTTTTGCCAGCTTGGCTACATCGCCTTTCTTTTCTGTCAGCAACTTCAATGTACGCTTGTAAGCATCGTCAATAATGCCACGTACTTCCTCGTCAATGATTTTACCTGTTTCCTCGCTGTAAGGCTTGGTAAAGGTTTGATCGCTGTTGGGGTCGTAATAGCTTACGTTGCCTACTTTTTCGTTCATACCATATACCGTAACCATCCCGTATGCAGTTTTGGTGATTTGCTGCAAATCGTTGCTGGCACCGGTAGATATTTTACCGAAGAAAATTTCTTCGGCCGCCCGGCCGCCAAGCGTCATACAAATCTGATCCATCAGCTGGTCGGTATTGTACAGGTACTGCTCTTTGGGGGTGTATTGTGCGTAGCCAAGCGCTGCGGTGCCACGTGGTACAATGGTTACTTTCAACAGCGGATAAGCATGCTCCAGGTACCAGCCGCAAATAGCGTGGCCGGCTTCGTGGTAAGCAATGATTTCTTTTTCCTCGGGGCTGATGAGTTTATTTTTCTTTTCCAAACCACCAATCACACGGTCAATAGCATCCTGAAAGTCGCTCATGTCTACGGCGTCTTTGCCTTTCCGGGCTGCAATCAGCGCTGCTTCGTTGCATACGTTGGCAATATCGGCACCGGCAAAACCTGGTGTTTGCTCTGCCAGCTTATGAATGTCAAGCGTGGTAGAAACCTTGATGGGCTTGAGGTGTACTTTAAAAATTTGCTCACGGCCGGTTACATCGGGCCGGTCGATGCTTATTTGGCGGTCGAAACGACCGGGGCGCAGCAAGGCGCTGTCCAACACATCGGGGCGGTTGGTAGCAGCCAAAATGATGATGCCGGTGTCGCCACCAAAGCCGTCCATTTCTACCAGCAATTGGTTCAGGGTGTTTTCCCGTTCGTCGTTGCTCATGATGGCATTGCGGCCACGGGCACGGCCAATGGCATCAATTTCATCAATAAAAATGATACATGGAGCTTTTTCACGGGCCTGCTTAAACAGGTCACGTACACGGCTGGCACCTACGCCTACAAACATTTCTACAAAGTCGCTACCGCTAAGGCTGAAAAAAGGCACTTTGGCTTCACCGGCCATGGCTTTGGCCAGCAATGTTTTACCGGTACCCGGAGGGCCAACCAGCAAAGCGCCTTTAGGTATTTTACCACCCAGTGCGGTATACTTTTTGGGTTGTTTCAAAAAGTCTACAATCTCCATTACTTCCACCTTGGCTTCGTCGAGGCCTGCTACGTCGGCAAAAGTGATGTTCACCTTCACGTCTTTATCAAACAGCTGGGCTTTGCTTTTACCAATGTTGAATATACCGCCGGCACCACCGGCACCGCCAGCACCACCGCCCATTTTGCGCATCATCAGCACAAAAAACAAAACCAGCATACCAATGGTAAGCAAGGTTTGCATAATGGGGCCTACCCACTCAGCTTCGTCATCTACCCTTGCATTCAGCGAGGGCAGGTTGTTGGCTATTTGGTACTGGCGAAGTTCTTCGTTCCAGCTTTTCCAGTCGGTTATTTTAAATTCGAAATGCGGCCCTTTTTGGTTGGGTACGGCAAATCCTTTTTTAAACTTGCTGGTGTAATACTCCTTTTGCAAGCTGGCCGGTTTTATGAAAATGCGAATCAATTGCTTGTTTCGTATTTCCGTAATGGCTTCTACATCGCCCGGCTTGTACATTTCTTCCAGAAAGGTCTTCTTGTCGGTCACCAGTGCATCGGTGCCGGAGCTGAAATATTGAAAACCGAGGAGGATGACAATGACAACGGCATAGAGCCAATACAAGTTGAACCGGGAGCCTCTTTTACCGGGTTTATCGTCGCCGCCTGAATTTCTCAGGAAGGGAGGTTTGCTATTTTGAGGTTTTTCTTCTGGTAACATAAATATTGAGCTGCGTCTTGTTTATAATGTACGGTCGACTAAAAGGTTTGTGCGGATAATTTAAAAATATATAAAAGCGGTGGGCTTTATCAAGAAGGATGGTGCAATTGAGCGGGTGCATCGCTCCACATTTCTTCCAGTTGGTAAAAGGCCCTTGTTTCGGGCTGCATAATGTGTATCACTACGTTTACATAATCTACCAACACCCATTTGGCATGCTGAAAACCTTCTTGCCGGTAAGGAAATTCGCCGGTGGCTTCCTGCACTTTGTGCTCAATGCTATCTGCAATGGCTTTTACCTGGGTGCTGCTGCTGGCCTGGCAAATGATGAAAAAGTCGGCTACCGACTCTTGAATTTTGCGCAGGTCGAGGGAAATCACTTCTTCGCCTTTCTTGTCGAAGATGCCTTCGATAATGCTTTTGAATAATTTGGATTGACGGGAGATGCGCTGCTGAGAGCGGATGCCGGCTTGTGGAGGTTGTGCTACGTTCTTCAATGCGGGATGCTTTATAAGCGGTATTTTTTGCTGTTGCAATATCGCAGGTTTCTATGAGAAGCTTCTGCTAATTTCGCCTCAAAATTAGCCAAAGGCGGCATGAACTTACCAACCATCGGGCATTCTTTCGAAGTTTTTGACAGTATTGATAGCACCAACATGTATGCCATGCAATGCATACGTGAAGGAATGGCTGTTCATGGTGCTGTTTATTTTGCCCATGAGCAAACCCAGGGGCGTGGCCAATGGGGTAAAAAATGGTGGTCGGAGCCGGGCGAAAACATACAAATGACCATGGTGTTGCAACCGCTACAACTGGCTCCCAGTCAGTATTTCAGGCTTAGTGCAGCCATTGCCGCAGGGGTGCATGATTTTCTGCATCACCATGCCGCAGGCGGCTGGAATATTAAGTGGCCCAACGATTTGTATTGGGGTGACAGAAAGGCAGGTGGCATACTTATAGAAAATGTGGTGCAACAAAACCAGTGGCGATGGGCCATTGCCGGTGTTGGTGTAAATGTCAACTCTACGCAATTTGATCCGATGTTGCCCAATCCAACCTCGCTGAGCTTGGTGGCGGGCCGCAGGTTTAATGCGGAGCTATTAGGCCGCAGCCTTTGCGTATTTGTAAACAAACGCTGGCTGCAGCTGATGCAGCCAGGTGGCTGGCCCGAAATACTGGCCGATTACAACCGGGTGTTGTTTGGTGCCGGCAGTTTGCAAAAGCTGCGCCGCCAAAATAGTGCGGCGCATTACCGAATCGTGGGTGTAGATGAACAGGGCCAATTGTTGGCAGGTGAAAATGGAGAGTACCATTTTCAACATGGCGAAGTGGAATGGCTGCTGGGCGATTAAGGTGCCTGCTCTGCCGCCCGGGCTTCTACTTCAAAGCGGTTGTTGTGATAGCCTTTTTTTATCCATTCAAATAAATAGAGGAACAGAAATTTTACCACGCCGTAGCGTTGGTATTGGGCCACATGTGCCAGCTCATGTTTTACCCATGCTGGCTGCTGCAAAAAATCTGCTTTGGAAACACCCCACAAATAAATGTGCCTGCCTATAACCATGGCTACCCGCTGGCTACCCATTTTGAGTGCAGCCATTTTGGCGAGCCAGGCATTTTCTACCACAATTACATGAGGAGGCAACATGTTACAAAGTAACAGCGTCGAACTATAAGCCGGACCAGCTATTACAACCCAAAACCCGCCAGCACTTCTGCCGCATGATCTTTGGCATTGGGCTTGCTAATGATGTGGCGAATGATGCCTTTTTCATCAATCAAAAAGGTGGTGCGGTGAATGCCATCGTACACTTTGCCCATAAACTTTTTTTCGCCCCATACGCCAAAGGCTTGCACAATGGTTTGGTCTTCGTCGGCAATGAGCGGAAAGGGCAGGTCGAATTTGGATTCAAATTTCTTGTGGCTTTTTACACTGTCGGTGCTGATGCCCACAATTTGGATACCCGCTTTTTGTAATGCAGCATAATTGTCTCTCAGGTTGCAGGCTTGTGTGGTGCAGGTGGGCGTATTGTCTTTAGGGTAAAAATAGATGGCCAGTTTCTTGCCTTTAAAATCCTTGAGAGCAACCATTTTTCCATTTTGATCGGGTCCGGAAAACGCCGGCGCCTTAATGCCTGTAGTCAACATGTGCAAGTATTTGTTTATATAACAACGGTATAAATCATTTGTTTGCAACCCAATAGTGGCGCAGTACGGGGCAAAGATGTGTGCCGCAGATGGAACAGATTGGAAATTTTTGCCCCAAGCCTGCTGCGGGCTTACTACATTTGCCGCCAAAACGCACAAGCAAGCAGCATGCCCAGAGATCATTCTATCAAATCGGTACTCATTATTGGTTCTGGTCCCATCATTATTGGCCAGGCCTGCGAATTTGACTACAGCGGCACTCAGGCGGCCCGAAGCCTTCGGGAAGAAGGCATCAAAGTCATCCTCATCAACAGCAACCCTGCCACCATCATGACAGATCCAATGATGGCCGACAGGGTTTATTTATTGCCGCTGACGGTGGAAAGCATTGAGCAGATTCTGCAGGAAAATGATATTGATGCCGTACTGCCTACCATGGGTGGTCAAACAGCCCTCAACCTGGCCAAAGAAGCCGAAGAGCTGGGCATTTGGAAACAATACAATGTTCGCCTGATTGGGGTAGACATCAAAGCCATTGATAAAGCTGAAGACCGCGAACAGTTCCGCCAGTGGATGATTCGCCTGGGCGTACCTGTAGCGCCTGCCAAAACCGCCAATAGCTTTTTGGAAGGCAAAGAATTTGCGCAGGAAATTGGTTTCCCGTTGGTGATTCGTCCTTCATTTACCTTGGGTGGTACAGGCGGTGGTTTTGTACATGGCAAAGACGATTTGGATGAAGCCCTCAACCGCGGCCTTACTGCTTCGCCCATACACGAAGTGCTGGTAGAAAAAGCCGTACTCGGTTGGAAAGAATTTGAACTGGAACTCCTTCGTGATAATGCCGACAACGTAGTGATTATTTGTACGGTAGAAAACTTTGACCCCATGGGGGTACATACCGGCGACAGCATTACCGTGGCTCCGGCCATGACGCTGAGCGATACGGCCTTCCAACTGATGCGCAACACGGCCATCATGATGATGCGTGACCTTGGCAACTTTGCCGGCGGTTGCAACGTGCAGTTCTCCCTCAATCCGGAAACAGAAGAAATCATTGCCATCGAAATTAACCCACGGGTGAGCCGTTCATCGGCACTTGCATCTAAAGCAACGGGTTATCCCATTGCCAAAATTGCTGCCAAGCTGGCCATTGGTTACAACCTCGATGAACTGAAAAACCAGATTACCGGCAGCACCAGTGCTTACTTTGAGCCGGCGCTGGACTATGTGATTGTAAAAATACCCCGCTGGAACTTCGATAAGTTTAAGGGTGCAGATGACACACTCGGCTTACAAATGAAGAGTGTGGGTGAAGTAATGGCCATTGGCCGCAGCTTTAATGAAGCGGTGCAAAAAGCGTGTCAGAGCCTGGAGAACGAAGCCGTTGGTTTGGGCTACTATGGCAAAAGCCTGATGCATGCCGAAGAATTGCTGGAATACATCAAAACGCCGAAATGGGATCGCATTTTCCGCATTAAAGATGCGCTGATGGCAGGTGTATCGGTAAAAAGTGTGGTGCAGGCTACCAAAATAGATCGCTGGTTTATTTACCAAATCCGTGAGCTGTGCAAGCTGGAGCAAAAAATTGCGAAATACACCATTGATACCATTCCGCAAGACTTGATGAAGGAAGTAAAACGCCAGGGCTTTAGCGATGAGCAAATTGCCCGCATCATGCGCAACTGCACTGCCGATCAGGTGTATGAAAAAAGAAAAGCATGGGGTATTACCCGTGTGTACAAACTGGTAGATACCTGTAGCGCTGAGTTTGAGGCCAAAACGCCTTACTACTACAGCACTTTCGAAGGATAACGTTCTTGTATTTTTGCACTTCAGGCCGGGCCTTTGCCCGGCCTGTTTTATTTCTTGAAACAGCTGAGAAAGTAAAACTACAGTTGTTTTTTTCGTGTATAAAAAATAGCACCAGCAATACTGTCGCTAACGGTGTAGTGCTGTTGCACATATGCTGCAATGGCCGGTATCGACAACAGATGCGATTGCTTAAACTGGAACCGGTGCGGATCGGGTCCGCCGGTGTTGTCAACTATCAACGGCGTTTGTCTTTTTTCCAAATCGTAAATAAACTCAGCTACCCGTTTTGGTTGCAAAGGCCCTTTTTGAATAATCCACCAACTGTCTGCCAGTCTTGCACCCATTGGACGTGGAGCCTGCACATAATAGCGATCGGCGTGACCCCATACCACCATAGGTTCATTTTCATCAATCTGTGCACGTATGCCTTGCAGTATTTGTTCATCTGCTGCCAAATGATCAGTGTTGGCTTGTTTGCGCCACATTTGGTTGACCATTACTTGCCCAATGATGATCAGTGTTGCGCCTGCCAACAACCACTTTCGTTGTTCTTGAGTAATGGCAGCTATCAGCAAGAGCGGTGGAATCCAGATGTAAAAAAGGTAGTGCGGTGTGTTCCATCCACTTTGGATAACAGCGTAAAAATTAGCCAATAAAAAGAGTAGTAAAAACCATTGTGGCACATTACTGAATGCTTTTCGTTTTGCTTGTAGTATAGCTATGGCGAGCATGCCAAATGCACCTGCAATCAATATTGCCGAATCAGTAGTACGTAATAAGAAGCTGAATACTCTACGTGGTGAATACCGGTGCCAGTAGCTATCGCCTGCATAGTCTTCGGTGTATGCGTAAAAGAAATAGTTGTTGAAATAATCGTTCATGAAATCGGCCCACAAACCCCGCTGCCAAAAAAAGAAAGCTACCAATGCTACGGGTAATAATGCTGTTGCAGCAATCAATATGAGTTGTTGCCATTGCTTGCGGAAAAGAAATAAGGCACAGGTAGCAACACCAATAAGCATACCTGCGGGTGCGTTTTGAAACTTGAACAACGGCAAACTGCCCAGCAATATTCCCAACAAGACTGTATGATAACGTTTAACGGATTGCTGCCAAATGTCATGCAGCAGATGCAGGCAATACATTGTAATCAACAGTGACGGAGCCTGACAATTGTAGCTGGTATAATCAATGATACTAACGGTGGCGAGTGTGGCAAACAAGATGCAGCTCAATTGCCAGGCTTGCAATGCATTTGTCAATTTAGCCATCAATGATGCGGCTATTGCAAATGCACCAGCGTACATGAGTATGCCTGCTACATCGGCCCACACATACGTGAGTGGCATGCCTATTTTGTGCAGCAATACAAGAGGCAATACCGTCAGCGGCCGGCCTTCATTGGTAGTAAGCAATGACCAAACCGGATCGGACAATTTGCTTACAGTTTGTGCGGATGCCAACCAAATAGATGCATCTGGCCCTGTTTCAATTGTAGCGATATAGCACAACCGAAAAATGAGCAATAGCAAGGTGTTGCCCAACAAGGCTACAGAAAGTCGAATGCGTTGTGAATGCAATAGCCAGCCAACAAGACCAAAGCCTGCAAGCAACAATATTCCGGTAAGTAAGTGTAGTAGCATGCCTAAGGTTTGTGTTGTAATACTGTAAAAACACTGGTACCCCAAGGAGGATTGCGCAGCCATTTGCGTTCAAACTGCAGCAGTGAGAAACAGCAGTTGTTTACAGCAGTAGCTGGCATGGCAATATCAGACTGGATGTGATCGGCTGATTTGATGCCTGTATGGTGTAGCAATAATTTCCACTTGCGAATGGTCCATACCAATGGTGAAAGCAAGAAATTCCAATAGCGGTTTTCCAATACTTGTAGGTCGGCATTCGCTGCATATTGCTGAAAGTCTTTCGCTGTAAAACGTTTGATGACACCCACGTGGTAGTCGTGTGTGCCTTTAAATGCTTTAAAAGCATTGTTGTTGGTGATGATGATGCCACCAGGCTTTAATAAGCCAGCAAACTGTTGCAATACCGAAACAATCTCTTCATCAATTAAATACGTGAATACATCCATGCAGCAAATCACATCGAACTGTCGACCATAAAAATGCTGTCCCACTTCTTGTAGGTAGCCAAACACAATATTGGGCAATCCTGTTTTTTCACGGGCAAAGTTCACAGCGTCTGAAGAGGCGTCTAACGCATGCAGATTGTTGTACTGTTGTTGCTGCAGCTTTACCAACAGTCCTCCTGTGCCACAGCCTGCATCTAAAATATCAATGTTTTTTTGCTGCAAGAAGTAATGCTCAATGCTGTGCAGCACTTGTTGATGCAAGTGTTTGTACCACCAGAAATTCGTTTCTGATTCATGCATCAACGCATACTCATGCTTCTTGCCGATCATCCTTTCCGCTTTGTTGCTTAATTACATACTGTGGCCAGCCATTTTGTGTCATCATGATTTTACCCAGGTATTCGCCCAGCAAACCCATCGCAAAAAACTGCAGGCCCATTACCAGCACCAGCGTAATCCAAACAATATGTTCTGCTTTGTAATATTCTTCAAAAAACCAAAGCAGGATGGTTTCAAACACAACGGCCAATAAGCCGAGTGCAATAAACAACCAGCCCGACATGAATAAAATACGTAACGGACGCGGACTGCAGATGATGAACATATTGAGAAACAACGATACCAATCGGCGGATGCTGTAGTTGCTTTTGCCTTCTTTTCTTTTTTGATGATCGACCAGTTGACTGTCAACGTTGCGGGTGACTGCAAAAATGAGTCCGTCAATAAAAGGGTACGGCCCTTTGTAGCGAATGATTTCATCAATCACCGGGCGGCTGATGACCTTGAAGCTGGAGAGATACAAATGCTTCGGTTTGTCCATCAGTTGGCTGATGAGCCAGTTGAACAACCGGCTCCCCATATTGCGAAAGTGGGAATGTTCTTTTTTGCCATAGTTGGCATATACCACATCCAAATCGTCTTGCTGTGCTTTTTGCAAGAGCTTTAAAATTTCAGTGGGTGGGTTCTGAAAATCATCATCAATAATAGTGGCATAATCGCCTTTGCAATGATTAAGGCCACACATCACGGTATTGAACTCTCCAAAATTTCTACGCAAAGAAATGGCTTGCACATTGGGGTATTGCTTCGCCAGTTGCATAATGATTTTTCCACTGCGGTCGCGGCTGCCATCATTTACCAGTACAATTTCAAATGAGGTATGGTGAATTGATGATTGCAGCAAATCCACCAGCGGACCAATGGTATGCTCACTATTGTAAACAGGAATAATAACGGATAACAGCATGCAGCAAATGGGCTGGGGTAAGGCAGCAGAGCAAATATAGTTGTGGCTTTCCATCCATCAGAAATCAGGCAATCAACATTCCACAGCAATCAATAAAAAAGCCACCCAAGGGGCGGCTTTTTTTGCTTACTGCAGTATAAATAGCGTAACGGAAGCTTATTGACGAGGACGAACCATTGGCGGCCGGCCCATACCCGGGCGTTCACCCGCTTCACGACGGCGCTGTAATTCTTTGCGCAGCATATCGCCCCAGGTACGTTCGGCCCGTATCAGTCGATCAAATTTTTGTTCGCTGATGCATTTGGTAAACTCAGGTTTGTACTGCTTGCGCATGTTCAGCAGTTTTTCTTCCCAATCCAGCTCAGAGCCTTTCTTATCGCGGTGCTCCTGCATCATGCGGCGCAGGTCGCCCTGATATTTGTTGTATACCGGCCAAAACTTTTCGGCTTCGGTAGGAGTGAGCTCCAGCTGCTTGCTGATGAAGGCAATGCGCAATGCTTCCAGCGCATCCTCTTTTTTATCCTGTGCCTGCGCTACAAAGCCCAAGCCCAGCATCCATACGAATAACAAAATCTTTTTCATGACTATGCGTAGAGTTGAACCATTAAATATTTTTTTGGGTAACAGGTATTTTATCGAGTTGATCACTGATGGCTTCGGTGGTTACTGATTGTAAGGCTTGCTCAAAGTTGTCGGTTTCGAGCAGGTAAGCGGCTTGTGTGTGGCTGCTGGTATGTTCTGTTTCTGCAAATGCTGATTCGAGTGTACTGGCATCCAGATTGGCCAATTGCAGGCTGATTTCTTGTGGAATAGCCACGGTATCTGCAGCCAGCGTTGCTACATCCAGGCCTGTGCTGTTGGCTTGCTTGTTATCGTTGCTGAGTTGCCAGATACTGAATCCGCCAATGAGCAACACAGCTGCTACGGCCATACGCCACCACATTTTTTTACTGCTCATGCTTACCACTTTGGCGGGCTGGGGCAGGGCAGGAGTAAGCTGCTCAAAATAACCGGCAGGTACATGGTACGGCATTTCCTTAGAGATGCCTGCGAGTGTGGGAGCAATATCGGCCAGTTCGTGGCTGCTGTTTTGCTTACGAATGAGCTGCAGCATATTGTCGGCAAAATTGTCGAAGTAGCCTTCGGGTACAGTGCCGGTTTGTGGGGAGGGCGTTACTTCTATCAGCATGCGGTCGGCCAGATACTCAAAGTAGCCTTCGGGTACGGCGTAGGGCATGCGGCGGGTAATACCAGCCAGTGTGGGAGCAATGCTTTGCAATTCGGTTACTATGTTGGGGTCGGTGGTCATTTTACTATCTATCAGACGGTTGTTTTGTTAATTGGTTTAACAGCTCAGGCGTGTTTTAAAATGTATTCTTCAATTTTTTTAGCGGCATGGTGGTAGCTGGCTTTTAATGCACCGGTAGTGGTGCCCAGCATCTTGCTCATTTCTTCGTAAGGCATTTCATCGTAGTAGCGCAGGTTAAATACCAACCGTTGTTTTTCGGGCAATTGGTTGATGGCCAATTGCAGGCGCCATTCCAACCGGGTGCTGTCAAAATGTTTGTCGGCCTTGATGCTGTTTTCAAAGTCGTAGCTGCTTTCCTCATCGCTGAGGCTTACAGCGGCGGTCTTGCGTTTTTTCTGCTCCAAAAAGCTGATGCTTTCATTGGTGGCAATGCGGTACAACCAGGTGTACAACTGGCTGTCTTCCCGAAAATTGGCCAGGGCATTCCACACTTTTACAAACACATTTTGCAGCACGTCGTTGGTGTCTTCGTGCTCTATCACCATGCGGCGAATGTGCCAGTAGAGCTTCTCCTGGTATTTTTTGATGATGGCAGTATATGCCCGTTCCCGCAGGGCGGGTTCGGCAAACTGCGCCAGTAATGTTTTGTCGTCGAGGTGCATGCAGCAGGGGGGATATGGTCAAAAATACAATGCTATGACCGGAAGTGACAGGGATGGTTTAATACGGGTTGATTGAAAACAAGAGCGGCGATTACTTGCTACAGTAATCGCCGCCGATGTATATGTCACGTGGTTTAAGCCACTTCTTCTATCAGTTGCTGGTTGCCCAAGGTTTGTTTTTTGCGTTTCAGCCGATGAATTTCAAACTCATCGTCAAAGTAGTCATACACATTTTCGCCAAAAATTCGGCTGAGTGCTTTGCAATGTCTTACCGTAAGCTCGGTGAGGTTGTTTTCAATTTTGCTGTAAGCGGCCTGCGAAATACCCATTTCCATGGCCACAGCATCTTGTTTCATCCCCTTTTTTTCTCTCAGTTGTTTGATGATTCCTCCTGGCATGGCGTAGAGTTTTAGCTATAACCGCAAAATCTCCAAAATGTTTCAACAAACCTGATTGAAAATGCAAAATTGTTGCAAAGATTATTTACGGGCAATGGCTTTTTTAGCGGCAGCTACAATGTTGGGCGCATCCAAACCATATTTTTTCAGTAGGTCGGCCGGTTTTCCGCTTTCGCCAAAGGTGTCGTTGGTGCCTACAAACTCAATAGGCACGGGCTTGTTGCGGGCAGCTACCTGTGCTACGCTGTCGCCCAGTCCACCGAGTACGTTGTGCTCTTCGGCAGTTACAGCACAGCCGGTTTTGCTGATGCTGGCAATAATGGCTTCGCTATCCAACGGCTTGATGGTATGAATATTAATTACTTCTGCTGCAATGCCTTCGGCTTGCAGCGTACGGGCAGCTTCAATAGCTTTCCATACAAGGTGGCCGCATGCAAAAATGGAAACATCGGTACCTTCTGCCAGCAGTTGGGCTTTGCCAATTACAAAATCGCTGCCGTCTTCGGCAGTAAAGTTGGGCCACTTGGGGCGGCCAAAACGCAGGTACACAGGCCCTTCGTAGTCGGCAATGGCCATGGTAGCGGCCTTTGTTTGGTTAAAGTCGCAGGGCACAATCACGGTCATTCCCGGCAGCATTTTCATCAGGCCAATGTCCTCCAGAATTTGGTGGGTGGCACCATCTTCACCCAGTGTAAGACCAGCATGGCTGGCACAAATTTTTACGTTCTTATGGCTGTAGGCAATGCTCTGGCGAATTTGATCGTATACACGGCCGGTGCTAAAGTTGGCAAACGTAGTGGTGTATGGAATGTAGCCGCCAATGGTGAGGCCGGCAGCAATGCCCATCATGTTGGCTTCGGCAATGCCCACTTGTACAAAACGCTCCGGAAAGTCCTTGATGAATGGGCCGAGCTTCAAAGAACCGGCCAGGTCAGCCGTAAGGGCTACCACTTTGGGGTTGCGTTTTCCGGCTTCGTAAATGCCTTCTCCAAAACCACCGCGGGTTTCTTTTTCATTTTGTACTACTATATCAGATAACTGGGGCATGGCTGAAAATTTTGTGCCGCGAAAATAGTTGTAAACCTGCAAGCAGGGCTTAAAAAAATCCCGTTCTGCTGTTGAAAAAAACAAGGCCCTGCCGATGCAAACATCTACAGGGCCTTCTATAGTGCTACACAACAATTCGTTAGTTCAAAAAAGCTTGCTGCAAGCCTTGCAGGGCTTCATCTTCCCGTATGCGGAGCTCCCATTTCCAGGCACTGCTCATCATATCCTCAAGGTTGTACTGGCATTGCCAGCCCAGCTCATTCACAGCTTTTTCATTGTTGGCATAAATGGCTACAATATCGCCGGGCCTGCGTGGCCCCACTTGGTAGTTGAGGGCAACACCACTTACTTTTTCAAATGCCTTGATGGCTTCCAGCACGGTTACGCCATTGCCTGTGCCAAGGTTGAAAATGTCTATTTGTTTAGTGCTTTCACCGTTCATCAGCCGCTGCACTGCCAGGGTATGTGCATGCGAAATATCGCAGATATGAATGTAGTCGCGGATGCAGCTGCCATCACGGGTGTCGTAGTCAGACCCGTACACCTGCATCATAGGCAGTTTGCCAATAGCCGTTTGGGTAATGGCCGGCACTAGGTTGGCCGGTTTGCCCAATGGAAGCTCACCAATCAGGGCTGTGGGGTGAGCACCTACAGGATTGAAATAGCGGAGCAAAATGCATTTGGTAGTGCCCAGTTTGGCTACTTCGGCAATCATTTGTTCGCCCATTTGCTTGGTAAGGCCATAGGGGCTTTCGGCAGGTTTTACAGGCGATTGCTCCGTAACCGGAATGCTATCGGGGCTGCCATACACGGTACAAGAAGAGGAAAATACAAAATGACCTATGGCAAACTCACGGGTGCACTTCAGCAGGTTGATGAGTGAAATGAGGTTGTTTTCAAAATACATCAATGGCTTTTCTACCGACTCACCCACCGCTTTGTAGGCCGCAAAATGAATGATGGCAGCCACGTCGGGGTTTTCTTCAAACACAGCCCTGGTTTCATCAAAACTGCAGAGGTCTACTTTATAGTTTTTGATTTTGCGGCCGGTAATTTTTTCTACGCCTTCCAGCAGGTAAGTAGTGCTGCGGCTGTTATCGTCAATAGAAATTACGTCAAATCCGTTTTCTACTAAATCTACAATGGTGTGGGAGCCGATGAAGCCACAACCACCGGTTACAAGAATTTTTGGCATGCAACAAAGTTAATAGTTGCACACGGGCTATCCATGCAAAAAATGCGACCCGTTTGAGTCGCATTTTATTGCTATACACAATTGTGTATGTAGAAAAAAACAATTAAGAACCGTAGTAAAAACGGACGAGGTAATAAACTCCGGCTGCCAGTGCAGCACTTACTGGTATCGTCAATATCCATGCCCACAGCAGGTTGAGCGTTACGCCCCAGCGTACAGCACTCAAACGCTTGGTAGCACCTACGCCTATAATAGAACCAGTAATGGTATGCGTGGTAGAAACCGGAATTTTTAATGCCTCTGTAACGAAGAGAGTAATGGCACCGGCCGTTTCGGCTGCTACCCCTTCAAACGGGGTAACCTTTGTAATGCGGGTGCCCATGGTTTTTACAATTTTCCAACCGCCACTCATGGTGCCAATGCCAATGGCTGCATAACAGGCGAGTGGTACCCAAACCGGCATTTCATCAAAGCCGGCAATGTTGCCGTTGGCAATGAGAGCCGCGGTAATGATACCCATTACTTTTTGCGCATCATTGCCACCGTGGCCAATGCTGAATGCCGCTGATGAAACCAGCTGCAACCGCTTAAACCATTGGTTGCTGCGGGCAGCATTCAATGTGCTCAGGAAGAAAGTAAACACAGCCATTACTATCAAAATGAACGCCAGCAAAATCCATTTGAAATTGGAGCCATGAAAAATCACTTTCAGCGCATGGCTTTCGAAGTGGGTTTTCAGTTTGGCAGGATCGGTTACCAGGTTGAAGTACAAAAACAAGGCAACCAAACCAATAACCACCAGTGAAATAATTTTTGGTGCAGGGCCTTTGCGAAATGAATTGATGAACCACAGCGATATGATAAAGGCCATGAGCATACCAACCATGGGCGCCAGTACAATAAAGCTGGCAATCTCCATTACTTTTTCGCTGTTTACCGAGCCAAAGCCGGCATGGGCTATGGCTGCGCCGGCAAAGCCTCCAATCAATGTATGCGAAGAGGAAGAAGGAATGCCAAACCACCAGGTAAAGAGGTTCCAGGCAATGGCTGCCAGCAAACCACTGAAAATAACCGGGAGGGTAATGAATTCTTCGTGTACGGTTTTGGCAATGGTGTTGGCTACGCCGTGGTCTTTAAAAATAAAGAAGGCCAAAAAGTTGAATACCGCCGCCCACACCACCGCCTGAAAAGGCGTTAGTACTTTTGTAGAAACGATGGTAGCAATGGAGTTGGCAGCATCATGAAAACCATTGATGTAATCAAAAATGAGTGCCAGTGCTATAATGACAACCAGAAAAGTCATACGCAGAATTGTGAATGATAAGGATTCGGGATGAAGAACCGCTTGGGCAGGCTTTAGGCGTACTTAATGATGATGGATTCAATCACATTGCCGGCGTCTTCAAACTTATCGGTCACCAGTTCCAGCACCTGATAAATTTCCCGCTTCTTAATCACTTCTTTGGCATCTGGCTCTGTTGCAAACAGGCGTTCAATGCTCAGATCAAACACATCGTCGGCCTGATTTTCGATGCTGTTTACCCGCACCAGTGCATCGGTAATACTGCGTACATTTTTCATGTTGCGTAGTTCTTTTACCGCTGTTTGTACTTGTATACAACCTTGCTCAATGAGGTCAGCAAATTTGGAGATGCCAATATCGTTAGGGTTTACCCGGTAGAAGTTTATTTTTTTGGCAGAAGCGTAGATGTAATCTGCAATATCATCGAGGGCAGACGCCAGGTAGTGAATGTCTTCGCGGTCGAACGGTGTAATAAAATTGCGGCCGAGTTCGGTAAAAATGCGGTGGGTTACTTCATCGTTTTTGTGCTCCAGGTCTTCTACTTGCTTAATAAGGGCAGCACGTTTGTCATAGTCGGTTTCATTCACTATTTCTTTCAGCTTCTTACCCATTATTTCAAGGTTGTCGGCTACGTTTTCAAACAAATCGAAGAATACCCGGTCTTTGGGCAGAAAGAATTTGAGTACAGAATTGAGACCCATGTGTAGTTGTTTTTTGCGCAGCAAAGGTCAGCGGATAGATGCTCAGTAAACGCATGCTGTTATTTGGTAATAATTTCTTAACAATGAAATAATGTAGCTGCTGCAGCGCCGAAAGGCTGCCTCCCTTATATCAATCGTTTGCGGACAGCACAGGACACTCGGCTTTGGCGGTTGGCTACTTTTATGGGGCTAATCATTTGCCATATGTACAAATTTCGCCTCGTGGCCATCTTTCCGATGGTTTTGCTCGCCATTGCTACTTCCGCTTCGCCCTTTTATGGGTCCGACAGCTCGAATACAACATACGTTATTACACAACACGGCGTAGGTACCGACAGCAGCAAGCTGAGCACAGCAGCCATTCAACAAGTGATAGACAAAGCTGAAGCAAATGGTGGCGGAACCATTGTTGTACCGAAAGGTGTGTTTTTAACCGGCGCTTTGTTTTTTAAACCCAACACCAAACTGCAGTTGCAGGAAGGGGCGCAGCTCAAAGGCTCCGATGATATCAGCCATTATCCGTTGCTGCCCTCCCGCATGGAAGGCCGCAGCATTTACTACTATGCGGCTTTAATCAATGCCTATCATGTAGACGGTTTTGAAATCAACGGCCCTGGTACCATTGATGGCAATGGGTTAAAGTTTTGGAAGTACTTCTGGTTTTACCGCGACTCAGTAAAAAAAGAAGGCCGTAGTGCGACCAACCTCGAAGTACACCGGCCTCGTTTGGTATTTATTTGGGGCAGCAACAATGTGCAGATAAAAAATGTGAAACTGCACAATGCAGGCTTTTGGACCACGCACTTATATCAGTGCAACAATGTATTGATTGAAAACTGTGATATCCGTTCGCCATTTGCACCGGTGAAAGCACCCAGCACCGATGGTATTGATATTGATGTGTGTAAAAACGTGACTGTTCGCAAATGCTATATCTCAGTAAATGATGATGCGGTATGTGTAAAAGGCGGTAAAGGCCCCGATGCTCATTTGCGTAGCGAAAACGGTGTGGTAGAAAACATTCTGATTGAAGATTGTGTGTTTGGTGAATCGCATGGTACACTCACATTTGGCAGCGAAAGCATTCATGCCCGCAACATTATAATGCGCAATTGTGTGATGGAACACAACACGTCCATCCTGCGGTTGAAAATGCGCCCCGATACGTATCAGATTTATGAAAACGTACGCATCGAAAACATCACAGGCAAGTGCGGCACTATTATTAGCATGGCACCGTGGACGCAGTTTTTTGATATGGGTGGCAGTACCGCCAAACCCTATGCACAAGTACGCAACATTGTTTTCAACAACATACAGGTGCAGTGCAACAGCCTGGGCACTATGGAAGGAAACCCCATGGATACTGTAAGTGCTATACAGTTCAACAATGTGAAAGCTACCGCCAAAGCACCGGTGTTGAAAACGCCATATAAAGGAGGCATTGCGTTGAACAATGTATTGGTAAACGGCCAGCCATTTGAGTGGAAGTAGCGGTTATATATTTATGTGTAACCAAAATTTTTTCTGTAGATGAGTAACATCGCCGACATGGGCAGTGAGGCCTGCTACAGCAACAGCAAGTTGCGTTTGTGAAGAGGCCATCCATAAAATTTTTAGTGAATGAAGGAGTTTGTATTTGTAACCTGTTTGCTGTTTTTTTTCGCTGCTGCAGTAGCGCAAGAGAAAAAAATATGGCACGGCATTCAACGTGAAGTACGGTATCGTCCAGAAGGAAATGATATTGTTATTGAAAACGGCACAAGGCGTTTTAATCGTGCATTGTATGGTGGCAATACGGCCTTTCGTGCAGAAGCCGGCGACCTGCCAGAGTTTGCATTATACATGCCGGGTATGGGTGGCAATCTGAAATTTGGTTTTGTTATCAATGGAAAAAGTAAATGGCTGATTGGAGCAAAACATATCAAAGCCTTGTATCGTGCGGGTTCCATGCTGTACGAAATAAAAGATCCGCTGCTGGGCAAAGCAGTGATTTATGTACACGCCATTGCATTGTACGACAGAGAAGGGTTGATGTTGAAATTGTATACTAGCAATGCGCCAGCGGGCTTGCAAATAGTGGCTGCTTACGGTGGCGCAACAGGCAAAAAGTTTTCACGTGATGGAGATATTGGTGCTGATCCTGAATCCTCATTTTACCTGAAGCCTGAGTATTGCAAGGATAATATTTATACTATAAAGAATAACCATTTCAGTTTGCTGTATGGTTTTGCAAAACCTTTAAGCGAAGAAGAACGCTACGAAGTACAGCATTTGCCCAATGCACAAACCAACAATGCAGCTGCAGATAAAGCAAAAGCAATCGCGGCTGTGTTTCCTGAAAATACAGTGATGAAAATTGCGGATGCCACACAATTGCAATCGCCGCAAAGTTTTCTCACAGCTGCAACTTCAACAGAAGCACCTGCACTATCGGCTGTTGTGGACGCACAAAAAGTACCCCTGTATTTTTTAATACAGAAGTCGGAAAAAAGTCAAACAGTTGCTTACCATCAATTACCAACGCTATTTTCGCAAGCAGAAATTACCAGAAAAAAAATTGCCAACAGCATAACCATCAACACGCCCGATGCACACATGAATGCATTGGGCCCGGCATTAAGTATTGCTGCTGATGCTGTATGGGAAGATCCATCGTTTATGCATGGCGCTGTGGCATGGCGTATGCGGCTGAATGGCTGGCGGGGAGCGTACCTCGCCGATGTAATGGGCTGGCACGACAGAGCCAGAAAACATTTTAACGGATATGCATTGTCGCAGGTTACAACACCTGCCAGCGGGCCCGTTGTAGCCGACACAGCATTGCATTTGGGACGGCAACTTGAAAGGTTGGGGACTTCATTATTTAGTAGCGGATACATTTCAAGAAATCCGGGTGGCGATTTACGTGCCCATCATTACGACATGAATTTGGTATTCATCGATCAGTTGCTTAATCATTTCAACTGGACCGGTGATACTGCGTATGTAAAACAGATGTGGCCTTTGCTGGTGCGGCATCTCGATTGGGAAAAACGAAATTTTGATGTGGATGGCGACGGAATGTATGATTCCTATGCGGCTATCTGGGCAAGCGATGCTTTGCAGTATAGCGGCGGCGGTGTCACACATTCTTCGGCGTACAATTACCGGTCAAATAAAATGGCTGCACAACTGGCCATCATTGTTGGTGCCGATGGCAGCAAGTATGCAGCAGAAGCAACCAAAATACTTAATGCCATTAACCAGCAATTGTGGATGAAGCATAAAGGCTGGTACGCCGAATACAAAGATTTGTTGGGCAATAAATTGTTGCATGAATCAGCTGCCTTATGGACCATCTATCATGCACTCGATGAAGGCATTGCCGATCCCATTCAAGCGTATCAATCTTTGCAATATGTAAATGCATATATACCACGTATACCCATTGTGGCCAAGGGTTTGCAAGATTCAACATTGTATACATTATCAACAACCAACTGGCAGCCCTACACGTGGAGTTTAAACAATGTGGCTTTGGCCGAACTGCTGCATACCGCAATGGCGTACTGGCAGGGGGGGCAAAAAGAGGAAGCCTATCGGTTATGGAAAAGTTCGTTGATGGAAAGTATGTATCTGGGTGCCAGCCCCGGCAATATTCAACAGCTTAGTTTTTACGATGCCATACGTGGAGAGCTCTATCGAGACTTTGCCGATCCAATAGGCATGGCGGCTCGTTCGCTGGTGGAAGGTTTGTTTGGTATAACGCCTGATTTGCTCAACCATTCTTTAACTGTGAAGCCTGGTTTGCCAAAGCAATGGAACCATGCTTCCATTAATACCCCCGACGTTTCATTTTCATTTAAGCGAAAAGGATTGGTTGAAGAATATACTCTTGTTACTCGTTTTAAACAGGCTGTGAAGTTGCAGCTGATATTGCCAGCCTATCGGGATGTCATTGCATCGGTTACTGTGAATGGGAAAGCAGCTACATGGAAAAATATAGACAGCATTATTGGACAACCCGCCTTGCAAATAGAAACCGCTCCTGCAAAAAAATTTACCGTAGTGATACAATGGAAAGGTGCCGCATTTGAAAAACCACAACACCAGTTAGCCTATAACGGAAAGGAACTGGTGCAAGTAACTTTGAAAAAGGCAACTGTCTTAAACGCTTATCAGCCGGTGGAAGTATTGCGCAACCTGAGATACAGCAGCAATACGGTTTCGGGAAAACTAAACGATGCAGGCGTAAACAGCCTTTACCTGCAATTGAAACAAGGAAACTTTACATGGTTTCAACCGTTGAGTTTTTCACTCATAAAAGATGAGTTGGTGTATCAGGAACCTGCTATTTCAGCTACCACAACATTTGAAAAAATTGATATAGCACCCTACTTCAACGATGCGGTAACCAATATTTTCAAGAACGAATATTTATCGCCACGCCCTGCTGTGCCTACCTTGCAGCTGCCAGTACAAGGTATTGGCAATTGGGCGTATCCGCTTACAACCGCAAACATTAGCGATAGCGGCTTGCGTGTAAAAGCAGGCGTCAAAAACGAAGTGATTATCAATCATATTCCATTCAACACTCCATCTGCTGAAAAAAAGAATATCGTCTTTACATCTATGTGGGATAATTATCCCGATTCGGTTGTGCTACCATTAACCGGGAAAGCTTCACATGCTTATTTGTTGATGGCGGGTAGTACCAACCCTATGCAAAGCCGAATACTGAATGGAACGGTTGAAGTAACTTATGCAGATGGAACTTCCACAACATTGCCATTACGCAATCCTGAAAACTGGTGGCCCATTGAGCAAGATTTTTTTGTAGATGGTTTTGCATTTACCACAGGCGACACCAAACCCATCCGTGTATTGCTCAAGACGGGAGAAGTGATGCCGCTGAATTATAAATACACAGGCATCAAAGGGTTTTCCAATTTTGGTATTGATGGCGGAGCTGCTACCGTACTCAATGTAAAATTGAACCCGGACAAGCAATTAACAAGTATGACACTCAAGACCGTTGCCAACGATGTAGTCATTGGTTTGATGAGTGTAACATTAGTACGCTAGGTATTTGCTTTTCGCTTGAAAGTTGCACAGCTGCAAACGTGAAACTTAGCCTTCACCACTTCTCTATGCCTTGTGGTGCCCATGCCCGCCGCAGCATTTGTGACTGTTTACTGGCAGGTCGCCGGTATCGCCTGTTACCGGATAGCCTTTGGCCACCCAATGTCGCAAACCTTTGCGCATGTGATATATGCGGTCGAAACCATTTTGCTGCAAAAAAGCAGCGGCATCCAAGCTCAACACGCCTCTTTCGCAGGCTACTACGATATCCTTTTCAACAGGTAGTTCGGTAAACCGCTCCATGAGTTGACTCAGTGGCATATACATGATATTGCCTTCGGCAAATTGAAGTGCTTCGGTCGCTTCCGCTTCGCGGATGTCTAACAATATAGCCCCTGTTTTGAGCCACTGCCTGGTACTGGTGGGGCACAGCTCCCGAACCACTATTGAAGTTTGCATACACCCAATTTTTTTCAAAGCAACAACAAGCCTGGCTAGTGGGCAGTAACAAACATCACCGCAGCCAAAAGAAGATAAGATTGAAAATTACTTGTACGCTGTAACACCGTGGCAACTCAGTTTTACTCAACGGTAAATACTGAAATAAATGATGGAGTTGCTCATTCGTTAGTAGTTGTTTTACTACATGCTTGTGATTTTTTAATGCTTATTTTTACCCACTTATTTATGTAAATACATTGCTGCTGATGTACAACCAGATGGCTGTAACAGATTGAGTATGTGCATCAGGCGTTTTACGCTTTACAAATCTCCTGGAAAGAAACAAATCAACTATTGGGTAGTTGTGCGATGATTGCCTGCGGGTAATATTCTCCTTTGGGAGCATGCTTGCATCTGCAACACCCTTATTGGAAAAAAACAGGATGTATGATTTGTCAGTTATTGATACATAGTGCCGCAGGCATCAACAAGTACAGCATTTTTCCGTGTCTGGAACAATGGTTGTGCCAACCTTTTACCACACAATTCCAGCATCAATGAGTTCTGCACTACCTCCGTTTTCTTGTACATATACACCTAACGTACCCTCATTGCTGCAATCACTACAGTGTAGTGTTGCTATCTCTACCTATCAGGCGGGTAAGGTTATTTTTTTATCGCCCGATGGCAATGGCAGCATGCGACAGCTGCCCCGCAATTTTGATAAGCCCATGGGCATGTGCTATCACAACGGCCGTATGGCTTTGGCTACGCAGCACGAAGTAGTGGTGCTTTCCAACGGTGCGGGTTTGGCTAAAGAATATCCGCAAAAGCCCGGCTATTACGATGCGCTTTTTGTGCCCCGTGCCAGCTACTATACCGGCACTGTAGATCTGCACGACATTGCCTGGGATGCACAAGGCCGCTTGTTGGCTGTTAATACCTTGTTTTCTTGCCTCGTCCACATTACGGACGAATACAGTTTTACCCCTGCGTGGACACCGCCGTTTATCAGCAGTCTGGTATCGGAAGACCGCTGCCACCTCAACGGCATGTGCATGGTAGATGGCCAACCGAAATACGTAACCATGTTTGGTAAAAGCGATAGCCAAAAAGGCTGGCGCCCCAATGTAACGATGGGTGGCTTGCTGATGGATGTACAAACCAACGAAGTAATACTCGACCAACTGCCCATGCCGCATACGCCCCGCTATTTCAACGGGCAGTTGTATTGCCTGCTGTCTGCCACCGGCGAACTGGTACAGGTAGATGTGGCCAACAAAACCTATGAAGTCATCAGCCGCAGCAATGGTTTTGTAAGAGGCATGGATATGATAGGCGAATACCTGTTTGTGGGATTGTCTAAGCAACGCAGTACTGCTTCTGCAAAAAGAACCTTGCCCGTAGCACAGCAGCCGCTGGAGTGTGGTATCGATATCGTTCATCTGCCTACCCGGCAAATAGTGGGCAAAATCCGCTACCTCAATGGTACCGAAGAACTGTACGATGTAGCAGTACTGCCGCAGATGCAGCAGCCGGGCATTCTCAACCATACCACGCCGCAGCACCAGCGGGCACTGCACCTACCCGACGGATGTTTTTGGCGGGGAGATGATGAAACCACTCAAGCAACTCAATGATCACTTTAAATAACACGACAATGCAAACAACTGTACACTTTGCCACGCAACAAACACGTAACAACTACGTGAAAACCATGACCCGGTTGGAAAGGGCCATTGCCACCGGCCGCTTTTTGGCACTCAGCCTGCGCAAACGCCGCCAGCTTTGGCAGCGACTGCTGCGCTACAGCCGGCAACTCGGCCGTGCCATCAAACCATCTTTGGCCGCTGCCATGCTAACAATGGGCGTATTTATGACTGCACCTGTTAACGCTCAAACCGTAGTGCAACGCACTGGGGTTGATAATCCATTGAACGGAAAATCGGTTCCCGGTGAATCAAAACCCGCCTTTGCCGATTTGGATGGCGATGCAGATGTAGACATGATGGTTGGTCAATCTTATGCCAACAATGTCTACTTTATCCGCACCAGTGGTGCCCCTGTTACATTTGGAGCCGGCAGCCAGTTTTCATTTGAAGTGCTGGAAAATGCAAGCCCCACATTTTTCGATTACGATAACGACGGAGACATGGATCTGTTCACAGGAACATTTAATGGGGCCATCGCTATGAACCCTTATGTAGGAGGCGTAGCAGGAACAACCTGTAATCCAAAAAATTCGTCGCTCAGTGCCTATTCGTATTATAGTACCCCTACTTGTACCATTACAGGCCATACCAATCCATTGGCAGGCATTACCGTAGGTAATAATGCTACACCCGCTTTTGTAGATATCGACAATGATGGCGATATGGATTTGTTTATTGGCAATTCGTTGGGAGTGATCACTTATTATAAAAATACCGGCACTCTTGGTTCGCCTGTATTTTCATTACAATCAGGTGCTTCCAATCCGTTCAATGGTGTAGATGTGGGCAATTATGCAGCACCTGCCTTTGCCGATATTGATGGCGATGGTGACAAGGATGCATTGATTGGTGCAGGCGATGGTACCCTGAAATATTATAAAAATACCGGCACTGCTGCAGCGCCAGTATTTACCCTGCAATCGGGTGCTGCAGATATCTTTTCTACGATTGATGTAGGCAACAACGCTGCTCCAACTTTTACCGATTTGGATGGCGACACCGACCGTGATTTGGTACTGGGCGATCAAAACGGTAATCTTTATTACTATGAAATCACCGGTGTGTTACTCCCCGTAGTTTGGAAAGAGTTCAGCGTACAACAGCAGGGTAGTGCTGTACGCTTGCAGTGGGCTACCCAGCAAGAGCAGCAAACCAAAGACTTTGTGGTACAGCACAGCACCGATGGTACCAACTGGACGAATATTGCTACCGTAAAATCTGCGGGCAATAGTTTGACTGCTAAGCAATACCAGTACCTGCATGCTACAGCTGCTGCGGGTATCAACTACTATCGCCTGTTGCAACGCGACCTCGACAATACAACTGCTACCAGTGTGGTACGCAACATTCGCCTGCAAGGCGCATTGGCAGGTTTTGCAGCTTCGGTACAGGGCAACCAACTGCTGCTGCAGGTACGTGAGCCCATGGAGCTGAGCCTGCTAAATGCACAAGGTGTCATCCTGCGCAAAGGCCGTTTTGCTACCGGCTACCAACAGCTCGACCTGAGCCAGTACCCCGCCGGTGTATACTTTGTACATGGCAAGGGCCACAGCACCCGTATTGTACGACAGTAATCGTTATTATAGTTCTGTAGCATAAAGCACTCCCAACAAGGAGTGCTTTATTTTTTGGTGCCAAATAGTATGTTTTAAAACAACAGTTGTTGAATCAGATTGAATCTAATTTCTTCTACTATTTGTGTTGACGCATTTATTTGTTTTTGTAGTCATTCTACTACAAAACAGCAATATGTGTAACGTTATATTTGTAGGTGAATGAATTTGCATGCTATACATCTCTCTTTTTGCCTTAGCATGTAACCATTATTCCGCCGATTTTTCAAGACCTTCTGTATAAATCTCCGGAATACAATGTGTGTTCAGTTGCAGAAAAGTTTCAACCGCTTAGAAGCTGCTGTTCGCTGATGATCATGGATGAATCTACATGCCGGAATGAATGTTTTTTTTCAAATACCACACTACTTCAGCAGTTACAAAGTCTTTGCTAGGCCTGCATATTCGGGTGTGATGGTAACGTTTCCCATTGCTTTTAATGAATGCTTAAAATAGTACGTTTATGCAAAACGCTGTACACTGTGCATCGCACCCAACAGGTAAAAATGATTTGAAAAACCTGCTCTTTTTGGAACGGCTTTTCACAATAGGACGATTGTTAACGCTGCGCCTTTTCAAAGGCCTGCATTTGTGGCAACGGCAGGTAAACTACAACCACTCCATCCATCGGCTTATGAAGCCCGCTTTGATGGCCGCCATGCTTATTGGGGGAGTATGCTGTGTAAACTCTTTGCAGGCGCAGGTTTTCACTGAGCGAACGGGTAATGCCAATCCGGCAAATGGGTACAAGTTTACCGAGAATTGGGTGAGCCTCAGCTTTGCTGATACGGATAACGATGGTGATCAAGATATGGTGATGGGCTTCAATACGGGTTGGATTGATTTTGTTAGTAATGATGGCACGGCTCAAAGCCCCTATTTTACGCAACGTAATTCTTTCTATTATGCTTTATCGGGCGATAGAACTTACTCGCAGCCTTTCTTGGTAGATATCAATAATGATGGCTATAAGGATATGTTTTCGGGGTCGTACGATGGCACAATTTATTATTTCCCCAATCTTGGCAAAACGCCATACTCAATCCCTAAATTTCCTGGTACTCCTATTGATGTTGATCCGCTGCCTGGTTACACAAACCCATTCGAAGCCATTGGTATTCCTCAATATTCCAGGGTAAGCTTCGCTGATATCGATGCTGATGGCGATTTTGATGCATTTATCGGGCACAATTACAATTATGGTGGGCTCAAGTATTTTAAAAATACAGGTACAGCAGCGTCACCCATGTTTGAAGAACAAACAGGATCGGCTGCGCTTCCAATCAGTTTGGGCTCTCTTACTAATCCTGCAAGACAAGCAATGGCCGCTTTCGGTGATTTAAATCGAGATGGTCGTTTAGATGTTTTGTTTGGATTGAGTAACGGGCAAATAAAATATTTTACCAATGTTGGCACCGCCTGCAGCCCACGTTTTAGTGAAATGACCGGCACCAAGAATCCGCTGTCAGGCTATTCATTCATTCAAATGCAAGCTCTTGCGCCATCACTGGTAGACATTGATAAAGATGGCGACCTGGATTTGTTTGTGGGGGTTTATGGAGGTATACGCTACTTTGAAAATACGGCTGCACCACTCCCCGTGGTTTGGAAAGATTTCAGCGTACAGCAGCAGGGCAGTGGTGTTCTCTTAAAATGGGCTACCCAGCAAGAGCAGCAAACCAAAGACTTTGTGGCACAGCACAGCACCGATGGCATTAACTGGACAACTATTTGTACCGTAAAAGCAGCGGGCAACAGCGCATTGGCTAAGGAATACCAATACCTGCATGCCACGGCTGCTGCGGGTATCAATTACTATCGCTTGTTGCAACGTGACATCGACGACCAATCTGCTGTAAGTGCGGTACGCAACATTCGCCTGCAAGGCGCATTGGCTGGCTTTACGGCTTCGGTGCAGGGTAACCAATTGCTGCTGCAGGTACGTGAGCCCATGGAGCTGAGCCTGCTAAATGCACAAGGTGCCGTACTGCGCAAAAGCCGTTTTGCTACCGGCTACCAACAGCTCGACATGAGCCAGTACCCCGCCGGTGTATACTTTGTATTAGGCAATGGCCAAACAAGCCGCATAGTACGCCAGTAATTTCACTACTTACCATTTGCATAAAGGCACTTCCGATAGGGAGTGCCTTTTGTTTTGTGCCTTGCGTTTGCCTCAGGGCCAGTGCATATCCGTTACTACACCTGTTATGGATTGCTGCTGCCTGATATAGTGCTGATTGAGTAACCAGCCGTCACCCGCCGGGAGGCCTGCGACAAACTCCCTGTTCACAATTCCTTAATACAGGGGTAACATGGCCGTAATAGTGCAGTGGTTCTTTTGCACCGAATTAAAACAATTGGTGTGAAGAACCTATTTAAGTTGTCATTCATTTCCCTGCTCATTATACTTTGCCAAAACCCCGCCATAGCGCAGGTTTCGGTACGCCTGAGTGGTAAAATTCTCAACCAGCGCAACCAGCCTGTGGCCGGTGCTACCATTTCGGTAAAGGGGCTGCGTAGTGTGCCGGCCAATGCCGATGGCGAATACAGCCTGCAACTGCCCGAAGGCAAATACAGCGTAACGGTAACCGCAGTAGGTTATCAAACAAAAGAAGTGGTAGATGTAGAAGTAAAAGCCAACCTCGACAATACACTGGACATTTTACTGGAAGATAAAAAAAGTGAACTGGGCGAGGTGGTAGTTACAAGCAGCCGCCGCCAGGAGAGCACCAATACCATGCTCACTTTTCAAAAAAACAACACGGCCATGAGCAGTGGCTTGGCGGCCGATTTTATTAAGCGTACACCCGATAAAAATACCGGCGAAGTATTGCGTCGTGTGAGTGGTGCTTCAATTCAAGACAATAAGTTTGTTGTAGTACGTGGCCTCAGCGACCGCTATAATGCAGCCATGATTAACGGGGCTACACTGCCGAGTTCTGAGCCCGATAAAAAAGCTTTTTCGTTTGATGTTATTCCTTCGCAGCTCATTGATAATATCATTATCAACAAAACAGCTACACCAGAACTTACAGGCGAATTTGCCGGCGGTTTGGTACAAATTGCCACCAAGGATATTCCTGTAAAAAACCTGTTGAATGTGGGTGTGAGCTTTGGCTTTAACACACAGTCTATCGGAAAGGAATTTGTGAGCAACCGCCGTGGTGCAACTGATTGGTTGGGTTTTGATGATGGCCAGCGTAGCCTGCCTGCTAGCTACCCCACCAAGTATCTTGCTTATAACCGTTTGCCTATGGCCGATCGTTATGCCATCAGCCAGCAGTTCAACGACGGCGTTTATGATGAAGTAACTTCTACTGCCGGTCCTATTCAGCAATACAATCTTACATGGGCCAATGCCGTGAGAGATAAAAAAGGCGGTGCCTTTGGTTCTGTGGTTGGCCTTACGTATCGTCAATCCAAGCTCATTTTCCCTACCGTTAATCGTCAGATTTTCGACTTTGATGGTTCTACACTGCTCGACTATGTAGATGCACAAAATAAGAACAGCACCACCTGGGGCGGTTTGGCCAATTTTGCGTACAGCAAAGGCAAAACAAAAATTGCTTTTAAAAATTTGTTCAACCAATTGCTGGAAGACAACTACTACCGCCGTAATGGTGTGAACATTGATAACCTGCAGGATGTGCAAATGCGTTCATCGGTACTCAACCAGCGCAGCTTGTACAGCAGCCAGGTAGAACTGACGCATCAGTTCAAAAACAAGTTTAAGTTTTCGGGCAATATCAACTACGCTTTCAATAAAAAAGACCAGCCCGACCTGCGGGTGCAAACTTATGCCAAGCCTGCAGGCAGTACAGCGCCTTTTAGCCTCAACAACCGCGGTAACAATACCAACCGTTTTTGGAGCGATTTGAAAGACCAGAGTGCTGGCTATCAGGTAAAATTAGAAATGCCCTTCAACCTGAAAGGTGTGAAGCAGGTAGCTTCTGTTGGTGGTGGTTCTTTTGCCCGCATCCGCCAGTTTCAGGCCACTATTTTGGGTGTAAATGATCCGTCAAATGCCGGTCTGTTTTTTGAGCAATACAACAACGTTTTCCAAAGCACCAATTTTGGCCCCAACGGCTTTATGTACATCACAGATCTGCAGAACGTGAACGATAAATATTTCGGCGCTTCTGTACTCAGCAATGCGTACGTGATGTTTGATAACAAAATTGGTGAAAAGCTGCGCCTGGTATGGGGTGCCCGTGGCGAATACTTTGAGCAGGTGGTAGAAACAAATGCTACTAAAAACCTCGAAGTACAAACCGATAAGTTCGACTTCCTGCCTTCTGCCAACATCACTTTTACACCCAACCGCAAAACAAATTTGCGGGTAGCCGCCAGCCGCACAGTAGCCCGTCCTGAGTTTAGAGAGGTTGCACCATTTGCCTTTTTCGATTTTGAAGAAATTGCTTCTACAGTGGGCAACCCCGATTTGAAGCGTTCTTCTATCATCAATACAGATGTACGTTACGAATGGTATCCTAAAGCAGGAGAAATGATTTCTATTGGCGCATTCCTCAAATCGTTTGATGCACCAATAGAGTTGCGCCTCAACAGTGCCAGTGCACCTACCCGCCGCCAGTACCAGTATCAAAATGCCGAGAGTGCTATTTTGTATGGTGCCGAGTTTGAATTCCGCAAGTCATTAGGCTTTTTGGGCAAAGAAGGTGGCTGGATGGAGAAACTCTACTTCAATGGTAATGCTTCACTCTTGTTTAGCGAAGTGACGTTGCAAATTCAAGATGCAAGTGGTGTAAAAACTGGTGCATTCAATCGTCCGTTGCAAGGCCAGAGTCCTTACCTCATTAATGCCGGTTTTCAATACGATGGCGACAATGGTTTGAACCTCTCATTGTTGTACAACGTAATTGGCCAACGCCTTCGTTTTGTAGGTAACGACAACTATGGCGATGTGTATGAAAAGCCACGTAACCTGCTCGACTTTCAGATTTCAAAAAAGATCATGAAGAAGCGTGGCGAAGTTCGCCTCACCGTAAGTGATTTGCTCAACCAGTATGTGCTGCTGTACGAAAAACCCATTACCAAAGAGAAGACAGCGTATGATGAAAATGTGGACCGCATTTTCACCCGCTATCGTCCGGGTACTACCTTCTCAATAGGCTTTACTTACGATATCAATATCAAATAGCCATTTGCTATCCAACTACACAAAAACAGTTTAAAAAACTTTCAAACGAATACAATGAAAAAGTTAGGCATCATCCTGGCAGCTATTACCATCACGGCTACGTCGTGCATTAAGGTCGACATCGATAATTCTTCTGTAGACAGCGGCAACGGTAATGGGGTATATGCTACCAAGCAAGCCGAAATTTCGGCTACCAAAGTAATTACCGGTGTAATTAACGATGGTGAAAATGTGGAACTGCCCAAGGGCGTTTACACGCTTAAAGGGTACGTGTATGTAAACGGCCGAGCTTCTATCAAGTTTGCACCCGGTTCTGTTATCAAAAGCGACACTGTACAAAAAGGTGCGTTGATCATTGAACGCAATTCAAAAATCTTTGCTTGTGGTACTGCTTCTGAGCCCATTGTATTTACTTCTGGCAAAGCTGCTGGTAGCCGCAAGCCCGGCGACTGGGGTGGTATCGTTATCTTGGGTAATGCACCCACCAACCGTACTACTACACCCATCATCGAAGGTGGTATCAATGCTGAATACGGTGGCAGTGTAGCTACCGACAACAGTGGTTCTTTGTGCTATATCCGCATTGAGTACGCTGGTATTGCCGCTGACCCCAACTCAGAAATTAACGGTCTTACACTCGGTGGCGTAGGTAGCGGTACTACTATCAACTACGTGCAGGTTTCTTATGGCAACGATGATGCTTACGAATTTTTCGGTGGTACTGTAAATGCCAAATACCTCATTGCTTTTGCAACAGCTGATGACGATTATGATTTCGACTTTGGTTACAATGGCCGCCTGCAATTTGGTGTAGCCCTGCGTGATCCTTTGTTTGTAGATGCCGGCGATGCGGGCAATGGCGTAGAGTGCGACAACGATGCTACAGGTAGCAATGCCACTCCATACACCAAGCCTTCTATCAGCAACTTTACCTGGGTTGGTCCTAACAATGCTGCTGGCACTTTGGCCAATCATAACTTCAACATGCGTTGGCGCCGTGCTACACAGTTTGATGTACGCAACTCTGTGTTGATGGGTTACATGGATGCCGGTTTGTCTCTCGAATCAGACTCTACTGTAAGCTTCTATAAAAATGGCGCTTCTGCTTTCCGCAACAACCTGGTGCATGCAGTAACGGCTCATTTCCGTGCAGCTACCAACCCTGTTATGACTTCTGCTGAAGTAGAAACAAAAGCGTTGGCCGATGGCAATACCAAACATGCAGCTGCAACAGAAATTGGTCTCACCAATCCATTTGTATTGAATGCACCAAACTTTTTGCCAGCAGCAGGCAGCCCTGCGTTGAGCGGTGCAGCTTTCACTGGTACTGGTTGGGCTGGTGTATCTTTCTGGACAACGACTACTTTCCGTGGCGCCTTTGGCGCAGACAACTGGATGACTGGTTGGGCAAGCTTCACTCCGCAAACCAATGTATATTAATCTTCCTCTTTTCTGTTTTTTTGCAAACTGCTTTCGCCGAAAGACGAAAGCAGTTTGCTTTGTAGCTAGTTTCAATTTTTTGTAGCATGAAGAAGTTTCTCGATTATCCTTTGCTGTTGCTGATTGTATGCTCGTTGGTTGCCTGCCAAAGCAATCAACCAACCAATGCTGGTACAACCGCAAAAGATTCCACCGTACTCATAACTACGGGTATCACGTTAGAGCCCGGTTTGGCTACAGCAGATAGCATTTCCATTTTGTTTTACAAACATCCTTTTACAGATGATAAAGAACAGTATACCCGGTTTTATACCAGCTTTCAAACCACAACAGATACTGTGCTGGCATTGCTGAAAGAAAACATGACGCTACCATTTACAGAAGATAGTTTACGGGATTGCCGCAGCGAAGGCAAAATGTTTGTGTTTAGTAAAGGCAAAGTGGCGCAGACTATTTATTTTACTACACAATCGGCGCAGTGTACGCACCTGTATTTCATCAATACAGGGCGCTACTACTACTTTCCATTTCAGGCTGCTTTGCAGCAGCGGCTCGCTGTGCTGAAAGCATTGGCTAAATAGCAGTTATCTGTTTACGATTTGTTAGCCTTGTCTTTACATTGGCGTAATGCAGGCATCGTTATTTCACCACCTATTCATTTGCATTCTTCACAGCAATACGTAGAGTAGATTTTCTCGAACCCGCCTCGGTGTCCACCGCTGGCGGTTTTTTTTGGGCAGTTGCCCCAAGGGGTAGACCTTTGTATACTATGCAAACCAACCAGCGTTTTGGAAATATAGCTACACCATCCACCCGCCTTTTTTTTACAGCGGCGCTCTTGTATTGGGCCGGCGGCCTGCTGGTAATGATGAATTATGGAAAAGCCGAAGGCTTTTTACTGATGCGAAATGTAGGCTCACCCATCACCGATTTTTTATTTACTTACCTCACTCATGTGGGTGATGGGCTGATGGCGGTGGCTGTATGTGTGCTGTGGTTGTTTCAAAAAAAATGGCCGAGAGCCATAGTGTTGTTTGCCGCTTTTGCTGTGTCGGGGCTGTTGGCACAGCTCATTAAAAACACGGTTGCCTCTCCGCGTCCTGCTCCGTTTTTTAAGGCTAACGGTCAATTGATTGATGCAGTAAACGGGGTGGAATTATTGCAAAGCCACAACAGTTTTCCTTCGGGCCATACCGCTACCGCTTTTGCCTTGGCTACATCGTTGGTGCTGCTCATGCCGTGGTGGCAAAAGCGCTGGTGGCTGGCTTTTATAGTAGCTGTGGGTATTGGCTACAGCAGGGTGTATTTAGGGCAACATTTTTTGCAAGATGTGTTGGCCGGTTCAGTATTGGGCGTGTTGAGTGCGGCGGCAGTGTACCTGCTGCTGCGCAAATGGAATCCACCTTTTACCAGAGCGGCCTGGTAATTAGTCGATCTTACTTTATACAAAGTAATTCAAGTTATCTCTCAGGCCTCTTTGCGGCCTTCGAGTGTAAAACCAATGGTGGTGCCTACATCGGGCTTGCTGCGTACATGTATGGTTTGGCCATGGGCTTCTACCAAGTGCTTGCAAATAGCGAGGCCCAAACCACTGCCACCTACTTTGCGGCTGCGGGCCATATCGGTACGGTAAAAGCGTTCGAAAATGCGGCCCAAATGTTCTTCGGCAATGCCCGTGCCATCGTCGCTTATTTCAATCAGCACCCGCTTGCCATCTGTAACATAAGTGCTGGCTACTACCGTACCATTTTCGTGCCCGTATTTAATAGCGTTATCTACCAGGTTAATGAGCACCTGCCGTATTTTTTCTTTATCTGCAAATACAATCATGGGTAGTTCGGTGCCTTTCTTCATGCTGCAGCGAATGTTTTTGGCACTGGCTTTTACATGCAGCATTTCGTACACTTCTTTTATCATGTCCTGTATCACAAAGTTTTCTTTGTGCAGAGGAATCACACCACTTTCCAGTTTCGATATTTCATCAAGGTCGTTGGTAAGGTTTACCAGCCGCTCCACATTGCGTCCGGCTTTTTTCAAAAAACGGTGGAGTATTTCCGGATTGTCGGCAGCGCCATCCAACAAGGTATCGAGGTAGCCTTGTATGGCAAAAATGGGCGTCTTTAATTCATGCGACAGGTTCTGCAAAAACTCTTTGCGGTATTTTTCGTTGGAGCGAAGTGTTTCTATCTGTCCTTCTTGCTGGCGGGCCCATTTCTCCACATCAGCTCGTACTTCATCTATTCCTTTTTGGGGCAAAATGTATTTGTAGTAAGTCTCTTCTTTTTTGCTGGCCTTGGTTTTGTAAATGAACTTATAAATGAGTTTGATTTTACGGTAAATGAATTGCTGTAGCACCGCTAAAATCAACGCATAGCTACCGGCTACAAATACTACAAAACTGACGGCCACCAGTTCCCACTCGGGCCTCAGTAGCCACGCACCCACCAGTACCGGTATGCCCAGTATAATGGCTGTAAAAAGCGATAATTGTTTCGGCGAAAAATTTTTGGTATTGAGCATGGTTTTTTTGCTGCCCACGGGCATTTGTTCAAGTGCATAAATGTACGTGGATAACAGTTTTTACTGCAGATCGAACTTGTAGCCCACACCTTTTACCGTGGTGATACAATCTACATCCAGCTTCTGGCGAATCTTGCGAATGTGTACATCAATGGTGCGGTCGCCCACAATCACATCGGTGCCCCACACATTGCTCAATATTTCGTTGCGCAAAAACACCCGGCCCGGCTTGGCAGCCAGCAGGTACAGCAGTTCAAATTCTTTTTTAGCCAGCACAATGTCTTTTCCGCTGCGGGTCACCACAAAGCGAACGGGGTCAATGGTCATGTCGCCCATGCTGAGCACTTTTTGGCCGCTGTCTTTTTGAATGCGGCGAAACAAAGCATTCACCCGGCTCAGCAGCACCTTGGGGCTGATGGGTTTGCTCAGGTAATCATCGGCACCGCTGTCGAGGCCTTTGATGTGAGAGCCTTCATCGCTGAGGGCGGTGAGCATTACGATGAGTGTTTCTTTAAACTCTGGTTGTGTACGGAGAATGTTGCACACTTCGATGCCCGATTTGTAGGGCATCATGATATCGAGAATAATGAGGTCGGGGTGATGCTGGCGGGCCAGGTCGAGGGCCTGATTGCCGTCTTTTGCTTCGAGTACCTTGTAACCTTCGCGGCTCAGGTTGTAGCCGATGATCTCCAAAATGTCTGCTTCGTCGTCGGCAATGAGGATGGTACCCTTGGTGTCCATTAACAATATGTTTACGCAAAAATAACTGCTGTGACTATAGCGGGGAGGTAAATGAGTGTTTACCAAATTGTTAACGATGCTGCCAAAATTTTGCAAGCCTGCTGCACAGCCTCCGGCAAACCCAATTGAAGCTATTAACTTTACCCCGCATGCAGTACGTAAAATTGATTTGGATGGCCCTGTGTATGGGCATGATGACGATGGGTAGTGCCCATGCACAACTCACCGAGCAGTTCAGTCCCGACCTCAACCGGGCCCTGTTTCACTCCCGCCTCGACCAGGCGCAAAAAGATATGCTGGCCATTGATGGCCGTGCCGATAGTCTTATGACGGTTTACCCCAGTCATGAAATGAACGAGCAGCTGCAATACCTGGTGCAAACCCGGATTGACGACTGGCAGCGTCGGGTAGAGCTGAGCAAAACATACGACCACAACAAGAAGCTGACGTACCTGCGCAGCATGACAGAACTGCTGTATGCCTACGCAGTTGAAATCAGAAAAAAATCAACGGACTGGAGCAGCTTTGCGCCCTTGCTCAATGCGTTTGAAGAAGGCTTATTAAGAACGGAAGCAGGGAAAGATGTGTTGCCATTGCTAAGGCCTTTACCCTATGATGTGGCCAAAATCATTCCCAACAACTTTGCGTTTCGAAATAGCGCTGGCATTCGCCAGATACAGGAATTCATTTTCCTGAAACTCATATCCGAAAACCCGGAGCAAACGCTGAAAAGACTGGCCGAAAATCCAAGCTATTCTTTTACCGATAGTTTGATTTCGGTAGCGGCCCGCCGCCGCCCCGAAGAGTTGATTAACTATGCACAGGCCAGCGGTACACCTTTGGGCATTATCATTGCCCGCCATGCCGATCCGTTGGTAAAAATGATTGTGCAACTGGCAGGCGATCGTTCGGGCCAATTGTTTTTTCCTTTTCTCGATGATTTGAGCAAAGGCAACATCAGTAAAAAAGAAATTGAAACGGCCATTGCCGATTCAGCTGCTTACTATCGGCTGCTGGTAAAAACACAGGTAAACTATGCAGGCCGTATGCGCCAAGGCGATACGCCTGTAGTACTGCGTGGCCTGCAAGACATGCTGCACCGCAAATCGCTGGAAGTGTATGTCAATACCATCAACGGTTTGCATGATTTGCCGGCACCTGTTCGTTTCAAAAAAATACAAGGCCTAACGGTACCTGAGCTTTATTATTTGATAGTGCTGAACGAAGCAGAAATTTATACCAGTAGTTACACTTACGTGTACAACCGCCTGCTGGAACTGACACCTGGCAAAAGTGCCGATACACTGCTGCAAATAGTGAACCACGACAAGTACAAGAAGTTTTTGACCATGGCGGCCAACTACAATACGCTGAATGACTTTTTGGCCAAAATGAGTGCTGCTAACGCTAAGGCATTGATGTCGGCCTTTGTGAGTAATTTGGAAAAGGGCAGCAGTAAAGATGATATTGAAGATGCGGTGGATGTGGCCAATGCGTATGCCAGTATTACACAGCCTGCTATCCGTGCATTAATGCTGAACAAGGTGAAGGAAAACCTGGCCATGGCTGAGCTCATGAATAACCGAAAGGGTCGTGTTATTTACCGGCTGGAAAAAGTGATTATGGAAAGCAGTGATAGCGAAATGGACAGCAATCTGCCGAGGGTAAACATTTCTGACTCATTGGGTATTCCACCTGTGTACGATATCAGCAACCGGCAGCTGCGAGATAGCCTCGGCCGCATTGTGTTGCAAATGTATTTTTATGGCGATGCTGGCGGCAAAGGCACCTTCAACCACTTACTTCGCATTTATGCCGACAGAACCAAGTGGGCCATAAAAGCTACGCCTGAATGGGTGCAGTTTACCAGTATTGGTTCGCCCGTTCCCTTTGTGTTGTTTGCCAACCGTGCTTTGGATGAAGAAAACGATGAAGATGAAAATGCGCAACGCAAACTTATTGAGTACATGACCAGCAATGGTTTTTCGCCGTCTATTACAGTGCATCGTGGGCATAGTTATTACCTGCCCTATACCATCAAAAAAATGCTGCCCAGCAGGGTAGTGGTGTTGGGTAGCTGCGGTGCCTACCACAACCTCGCCGATGTGCTGCGCATTTCACCCGATGCTTCCATCATTTCGAGCAAGCAGGTAGGCTATGGCGAAATCAACGTGGCATTGTTTACTTACCTGGTAGACAAACTGAAAATGGGACAGGATGTAAAATGGCCATCTATGATGACAGAGGTTGCCGGCCGCATTAGTGCCGAAAAGAAAGAAGGCTATGACGATTACATTTTTCCGCACCAAAACCTCGGTGCCCTGTTTATCAAAGCTTACAAAATAGCCAACCGCGAAGCCGATCCCTTCGAAGGCATTACGTTAAAATAAAACAGCGGGTGCAGCGGCCAACGGGCTTGCCTTAGTTTCGCAGCCGCAAGGCGAAGCCGCTTTTGGCATCAAAAGATGGCTGCGTACCGGCTGCAATTGTATATGTCTGGCAACAAGTCAACTTCCCGCTCATTCGATATGGCCCTGTTTGGCAGGGTGATGCGTTTTGTACAACCCTACCGCCGCCGCTTTTACCTGTCGCTGGTGCTGGCACTGGTGCTGGCGGTGCTGTCGCCGGTGCGGGGCTTGTTCATTCAATACACGGTAGACAAAGGACTGAAAGGCCAAACGGGCAATATTCCAACCTGGCTCAACGATTGGTTTGATGCCATCAGCCATGGCGACATGCTGCGTTTTGTGGTGCTTATTTCCATCCTGCAAATTGTGATGTTGCTGATAGAAACCGTGATTCGGTTTGTGTTTACGTTTAGCACGGCATGGCTGGGCCAGCATGTGGTAAAAGACCTGCGGGTAACGGTGTACAACAAGGTGCTGCGCCTCAACCTGCGCCAGTTCGATAAAACACCGATTGGAACGCTTACCACCCGCACCATCAACGATATTGAAAGCATCAATGAAATTTTTGCCGACGGCCTCATTCCCATCATTGCCGATTTTCTTACCATCGTGTTTACCCTTGCCACCATGTTTTGGATGGACTGGCAACTAACGCTGATTGGCTTGATTCCTTTTCCCATTTTGCTGCTGGCTACCTGGCGTTTTAAAAACAGCGTCAACAAGAGCTTTATCAAAGTGCGGAATGCCGTGGCCAGCCTCAATGCCTTTGTGCAGGAGCACATCAATGGCATGCAACTGGTGCAGGCTTTTGCGGCCGAAGACCGCGAAATGGGCAAATTCAGAAAGATTAATAAGGAACACCGCAACGCCAATATCAACGCCATTTTTGCTTACTCGGTCTTTTTTCCGGTGGTAGAAGTGGTGCTGGCCGTAAGCCTGGGCCTGCTGGTATGGTGGGTGGCCGACCAAAGAATAGAAGCGGGTAAGCTGGTCGCCTTCATCTTGTTTATGAACCAGATTTTCCGGCCGCTACGGGTGATTGCCGATAAGTTCAATGTGATACAAATGGGCATGGTGGCCAGCGAACGGGTATTTAAAGTACTCGACAACAATGACCAGCTGCCCGAGCCAACTGCTCAGGCCCTGCAGCCTGCCAAAGTGGAAGGCAGCATCGCTTTTGAAAAAGTGAATTTTGCTTACGAAGCCGAAAACTGGGTACTGAAAAATGTAGACTTCCGCATAGCCCCCGGCCAAACCGTGGCCATTGTGGGCAGCACGGGTAGCGGCAAAACCACCATCATTTCGCTGCTCAACCGCCTGTACGAAGTAGAACATGGCCGCATTACCATTGATGGGCACGACATCCGGGATTATCACCCCGATGCTTTGCGCAGCCAGATTGGTGTGGTGCTGCAAGATGTGTTTTTGTTTGCCGGCTCGGTACACGACAACCTCACGTTGCGCAACCCTGATATACCCCGAAGCCGGGTAGAAGAAGTGTGCCGCCTGATTGGCATCGATGCATTGATACAACAGCTGCCCGGCGGGTACGACTTTAATGTACTGGAGCGTGGCGCCACTATGAGTGCCGGCCAGCGCCAGTTGCTAAGCTTTGCCCGCTGCCTGCTCTACAGCCCCGCCATCCTCATACTCGACGAAGCCACCAGCAATATCGACAGCGAAAGCGAACAGCTCATACAGCAGGCCATCGACACAATGATTCAGGGCCGTACCTCTATTGTGATTGCCCACCGCCTGAGCACCATTCGCAAGGCCAATATTATTATGGTGATGGAGCGGGGCGAACTCAAAGAAATGGGTAGCCACGAAACCCTGCTGGCCAAAGGTGGCCTGTATGCCCGCCTGCACAGCATGCAGTTTGAGGAGGAAAATGTGTGATTAACCCCGACTCTTAGTATTTTCGACCTATAGCAATTGTTGGGGTTGGCTTTAAACAAGCAGCCGAAAAGCCTACAAAAAATCCGTTCAAATGGGCAGTAAAAATGTAACCCGGTTTGATGGGCGACATTCTTGCTTTTGAGATTGCAAAGAAAGTTGAGGATAAACTATTAGCCCTATTAAAAGAGATAGAATGACAAGCATAGCACAAAGACAAGAATTACAAAATAAAATATGGAAAATAGCCAACGATGTGCGTGGCTCAGTAGATGGGTGGGATTTTAAACAGTTTGTGTTAGGTGCACTGTTCTATCGCTTTATTAGCGAAAACTTCACCAATTTTATTGAAGCTGGCGATGAAAGTATTGGCTATTCAAAACTTTTGGATGATGTAATCACACCTGAAATAAAAGACGATGCCATAAAAACAAAGGGTTACTTCATTTATCCAAGTCAGCTTTTTGTGAATGTTGCCAAAACTGCCAATACAAACCCCAATCTGAACACAGACTTAAAAGCCATTTTTGACGCTATTGAAAGTTCTGCAAATGGTTATCCATCTGAACCGGACATTAAAGGTTTGTTTGCCGACTTTGACACGACCAGCACTCGATTAGGAAATACGGTTGAAAGCAAAAACTTACGTTTGGCTGCCGTTTTGAAAGGTGTTGAAGAACTGAACTTTGGAAATTTTGAAGATAATCAAATTGACCTTTTTGGAGATGCTTATGAATTTTTGATTTCCAATTATGCAGCCAATGCAGGAAAATCGGGAGGTGAGTTTTTTACACCGCAGCACGTATCAAAACTCATTGCTCAATTGGCCATGCACAAGCAAGAAAAAGTAAACAAGATATATGACCCTGCGGCAGGTTCAGGTTCGTTATTGTTGCAAGCCAAAAAGCATTTCGACAATCATATTATTGAAGAAGGTTTTTACGGGCAGGAAGTAAACCACACAACTTACAACCTAGCCCGTATGAACATGTTTTTGCACAACATCAATTACGATAAGTTCAATATAGCTCTTGGCAATACACTGATTGACCCACATTTTGGCGATGAAAAGCCATTTGATGCTATTGTTTCTAATCCTCCTTACTCTATAAAATGGATTGGTGACGATGACCCAACGCTGATTAATGATGACCGTTTTGCACCTGCCGGTGTATTGGCTCCAAAATCAAAAGCCGATTTCGCTTTTGTACTTCATTGCCTATCTTATCTCTCAAGTAAAGGCCGGGCTGCTATTGTTTGTTTCCCCGGTATTTTTTACCGTAGCGGTGCAGAGCAAAAAATCAGGAAGTATTTGGTGGATAACAACTTTGTAGAAACCGTAATCTCACTTGCGCCCAATCTATTTTACGGCACAACTATTTCGGTTACTATTTTGGTGTTGTCCAAACATAAAACCGAAAACAAAACGCAGTTTATTGATGCAAGCGGAGAAGACTTTTTTAAAAAAGTAACCAACAACAACGAGCTGACCGATGCCCATATTCAAAAGATTATGGAGCTGTTCGATTGTAAAGAAGATGTTGAACATGTTTCCAAATCAATTGACAATTCAAAAATTGCCGAAAACGATTATAACCTTTCGGTTAGCTCTTATGTAGAGGCAAAAAACAACCGTGAGCACGTTGACATTACTCAAATAAATGCGGAAATCACCAAAACAGTAGAGAAGGTAAATGCGCTGCGTTTGAGCATTGATGAAATCATTAAAGAAATTGAAGCCTGATTATCTAGAAATACTACACACTATGGAAAAAGCTATCATCACGCAATTGAATAAACAATTTGAAGAATATGCTTATGAGCAGGATGGTGTTGAATATTGGCTGGCTCGTGAACTACAAGAGCTTTTAGGGTATGCTGATTGGCGAAATTTTTTAAACGCAATTAATAAAGCAAAAGAAAGTTGCCAAACCACTGGCGAAACGGTTTCTGACCATTTCGTTGACGTCACCAAAATGGTCAAGATTGGTTCTGGTGCAGAAAGGGAACAGGAAGACTTGATGCTCACTCGCTATGCTTGTTATCTAATAGCGCAGAACGGCGACCCTAAGAAAGAACAAATAGCTTTTGCCCAAAGCTATTTTGCTATACAAACCAGAAAGCAGGAATTGTTGGAAGAACGCATACAGCTGATGGAGCGTTTGCAAGCACGTGAAAAATTGGCTGCTACTGAAACCGAACTTTCTAAAAACATTTACGAAAGAGGCGTTGACAATTCTGGATTTGCCAGAATTAGAAGTAAAGGTGATTGGGCCATGTTTGGCGGGTACAACACCAGCGACATGAAACGTAAGTTGGGCATAAAGGAAAACAGACCTTTAGCTGATTTTTTACCTACCATTACCATTACAGCAAAACAATTGGCTACAGAAATTACCAATTTTAACGTGAAGAAAAACGACCTAAAGGGTGAAACGGATATTACGTCTGAACATGTTAAAAACAATAAGGACGTAAGAACCCTATTGGGTAAAAGTGGCATTAAACCCGAGGAGTTGCCGGCTGAGGAAGACATAAAAAAACTGGAACGGAGAGTAAAAACTTTAGACAAAGCAATAGCCAAAAAGAATTTAAAAGGTAAAAAATAATACGAATGAGCTATGTAGATAGATTGTTGCAAGGCGTAGAAGTGGAATGGAAAACATTGGGAGAGGTTTCCAATGTTTTACGTGGCAAAAGATTAACACGTCAAGAACTATCGAAGTATGAAAAATATCCGGTTTTTCATGGTGGAATAGAACCATTAGGTTTTTATTCCAAGTCTAATCGACCAGCTGATACAGTTATGATAATTAATGTAGGTGCTTCTGCAGGTACTGTTGGGTACAGCCCGGTTGATTTTTGGTCATCTGACGGTTGTTTTTGTATTGGACATTCAGTAGATATAAACAATAAGTTTCTTTATTATTTTTTATTAGGGGAACAAAATTTTTTAAAGTCAAAAGTTAGGGTTGCGGGGATTCCTACTTTGGACAATTTTATAGTTGAGAAACTCAAAATTCCCGTCCCACCATTAGAAGTTCAAAAAGAAATTGTTCGCATGCTCGATAAGTTCACCGAGCTTACAGCAGAGCTTACAGCAGAGCTTACAGCAGAGCTTACAGCCCGTAAACAACAGTATGAATACTACAGAGATAAACTGTTGAATTTCAATAACTTAAATGGGGGGGGTATAAGTACTTAACTATGAGTGAGTTAGGAGTGTTTCAAAGAGGAAGACGTTTTGTAAAAGACGACATGATTGCCGAAGGCGTACCCTGTATTCATTATGGTGAGATGTATACTTATTATGGCACTTGGGCAAATGAAGCAAAATCATTTGTAAGCGAGGGATTGGTAAAAAGAAAAAACTTACGAGTTGCTAAATATGGAGATGTTGTTATTGTGGCTGCTGGAGAAACCATTGAGGACATCGGATTAGGAACGGCTTGGTTAGGCAAAGAAGGTGTTGTAATTCATGATGCCTGTTTTTCTTTCAGAAGCCCATTAAACCCGAAATACGTAGCATACTTTACACGTACTAAAAAATTCCATGACCAAATAAAAAAGCATATTTCATCGGGAAAGATATCTGCCATTAATGCAAGAGGTTTAGAAAAGGTTTTAATTCCTGTTCCTTCTCCAGAAGAACAAGATCGTATTGTTACCGTCCTTGATAAATTCGACATACTCACCACTTCAATCAGCGAAGGCCTTCCGAAAGAGATTGAGTTAAGGAAAAAGCAGTATGAGTACTACCGCGATTTATTGCTAACCTTTCCTAAGAATAATGTAGAGTCATAAAATGGGACAGTCGTTAATACAAATAGCACAAACACTTAAAGACGCTGATAAAAAATTACAGCTGGTTTATGCTTTTAATGGCTCAGGTAAAACTCGTTTATCACGTGAATTTAAGCAGTTGATAGCCCCAAAAGAACTTGAAGCGGTACAAGAAGAAGATTCGGACATTAAAATACTTTACTATAATGCTTTTACAGAGGACTTGTTCTTCTGGGATAATGATTTGGATGCTGATTCCGATAGGAAGTTAATAATACAACCAAACAGCTTTACCGATTGGGTACTTCGAGAACAAGGCCAAGACAGGAATATTGTTGCGAATTTCCAGCAGCTAACTAATGATAAGTTGACTCCGCAATTCAACGAAAACTTTACAGAGATTCGATTTTCATTTGAACGAGGAAACGAAGATGATACTGAATTTGTGAAGATTTCGAAAGGGGAAGAAAGCTGTTTTGTATGGAGTGTTTTTTTTAGTTTAATGGAACAAGTTGTAAGTGTTTTAAACATTGCGGAAAAAGAAAATCGTGAAACTGACCAGTATGATAAGCTTGAATATATTTTTATTGATGATCCCGTCAGCTCCTTAGATGACACCCATCTAATTGAATTAGCCGTGAATATTTCAGAGTTGATAAAGTCAAGCACTTCGGATTTGAAATTCATAATCACAACTCACAATCCACTATTTTACAATGTGATTTTCAATGAGTTTAATAGGGTTAAGAAGACTAAGAAATGGCTTTTGGAAAAGTTGAATGATGGAACTTTCGCACTTAACGAAATACAAAGTGACTCGCCTTTTTCCTATCACTTGTTTCTATTAGCAGAATTGGAGAAAGCAACACAGCCAACGGGGGAGATAAAAAAGTTTCATTTTAACTTCTTACGCAACATACTAGAAAAGACTTCGACATTTCTTGGATACAAAAATTGGGAAGAGCTTTTGCCCCAAGAGTCACGAGAAGCATATTACAGAAGAATCATAAATCTATCAAGTCATTCAAAACATAATGGTGAAGAAATTGCAATTGTTGAAGAAAATGACAAGAGAGTCTTGGGCTTTCTGGTAAGTGAAGTGAAAACAAAGTACGGCTTCAAATCGACGATTAACTCAAGTACAACCGAACAGAATGGCGCAGTATAAAACCATTGCCGAGTCAAATAATTTCATCGTACTGGATAACTATATCAAGGATTCCATGCTGAATGAGCCTTCTGCTGTGTATCAAACAGAGGCAACACTAGAGAATGAGTTCATTCAAGACCTGATTGGTCAAGGTTATGAAAGGCTTTCAAACCTGAAGACACCAGAAGCGATGTTGGCGAATGTGAGAGTGCAATTGCAATCGCTTAACAACATGGAATTTTCTGATGGAGAATGGATTCGTTTCGTAGAGGAATACTTAGATAAACCAAGTGATACCCTTGTTGAGAAAACAAGAAAAATACACGATAACTATATCTATGATTTTGTTTTTGATGATGGTCATATCCAAAATATCTACTTGGTTGACAAAAAGAATATCACAAGAAATAAAGTACAGGTCATTTCACAATTTGAGCAGAAAGGAACACATGCCAATCGTTATGATGTAACCATTTTAGTAAATGGCTTGCCATTGGTTCAGGTTGAACTAAAAAAGCGTGGCGTTGCTATCCGGGAAGCATTCAACCAGGTTCACAGGTACTCAAAGGAGAGTTTTAATAGCAAAAACTCACTGTATAAATACATTCAAATCTTTGTCATTTCAAACGGAACAGATAGCAGATATTTTGCAAATACAGTCGAGCGAAACAAAAATAGTTTTGACTTCACCATGAACTGGGCAAAAGCTGACAACAGTTTGATTAAAGATTTAAAGGATTTTACGGCTACCTTTTTGGAGAAACGTACACTTCTCAATATTCTTCTCACTTATTCGGTATTTGACACTAGCGATACGCTGCTTATCATGCGTCCTTATCAAATTGCAGCTACAGAAAGAATCCTTTGGAAAATAGAAAGCTCTTATCTGGCAAAAAGGTGGTCGACCAATGAAGGAGGCGGATATATCTGGCACACTACTGGCTCAGGAAAAACGCTTACCAGTTTTAAAGCGGCACGTTTAGCAACGCAATTGGATTTTATTGATAAAGTATTCTTTGTAGTTGACCGTAAGGACCTGGACTTTCAGACCATGAAGGAGTATCAGCGTTTTTCTCCCGATAGCGTAAATGGTTCTGATAGTACGGCTGGTTTAAAGCGAAATATTGAAAAGGATGACAATAAGATTATTGTAACCACAATACAAAAACTGAATAACCTCATGAAAACTGAGGGTGATTTAGCCATTTATCAAAAGCAAGTTGTATTCATTTTTGACGAAGCACACCGTTCTCAATTTGGGGAAGCCCAAAAGAATCTGAAAAAGAAGTTTAAAAAGTTCTATCAATTCGGCTTTACGGGTACACCTATTTTTCCACAAAATGCATTAGGTGCTGAAACAACAGCCAGCGTTTTCGGTCGTGAATTGCACTCTTATGTAATTACGGATGCTATCAGAGATGAAAAAGTGCTGAAATTCAAAGTTGACTATAATGATGTTCGACCTCAGTTTAAGAATATAGAAACCGAACAAGACGAGAAAAAACTAAGTGCAGCAGAAAACAAAACAGCTTTACTACACCCTGCTCGTATCAAAGAAATATCTCAATACATTTTAGATAATTTCAGGATAAAAACCCATAGAAACCAAGGAAGCAACAAAGGTTTTAATGCCATGTTTGCCGTTAGCAGTGTTGATGCAGCCAAATGCTATTATGAGGAATTAAACAAACTTAAAAAAGACAGCGATAAGCCATTAAAAATTGCAACTATCTTCTCTTTTGCAGCAAACGAAGAACAAAGTGCAATTGGTGAAATAGTTGACGAAACTTTTGAACCTTCTGCATTGGATGTTACTGCCAAAGAGTTTTTAACCAAAGCTATCAATGATTATAACGCCATGTTCAGAACCAGTTATGGCGTTGACAGTAATGAATTTCAGAATTATTACCGTGACCTTGCCAAACGTGTAAAGAACAAAGAGATTGATTTAATTATTGTAGTTGGAATGTTCTTAACTGGTTTTGATGCTCCTACACTTAATACCTTGTTCGTTGACAAGAATTTGCGTTATCACGGTTTAATTCAAGCCTTTTCTCGAACAAATAGAATTTATGATGCCACAAAAACCTTTGGCAACATTGTAACATTCCGTGATTTAGAAAAAGCAACAATCGATGCAATCACGTTGTTTGGCGACAGTAATACAAAAAATGTGGTTCTTGAAAAGAGCTACAAAGAATATCTAGATGGGTTTACGGATATCGTTACGGGTGAAGCTCGTCGAGGATATGTAGAAGTAGTAAATGAGTTAAATGAGAAGTTCCCTAATCCTGACGAAATCGTAAAAGAGAAAGACAAAAAGGAATTTGCAAAACTATTTGGAGAGTATTTAAGAGTAGAAAACATACTGCAGAACTACGATGAATTTAACCACCTAAAAGCACTTCAAACAATCGATATAAATAATCCTGAGGCAGTTGAAGAATTTAAGAAAGCTCATTTTGTAACAGATGAGGACATTGCAGCAATGCAAAAGATTGAATTGCTCAAAGAAAGGACAGTTCAGGATTACCGTTCAACTTACAATGATATTCGTGACTGGTTAAGACGAGAGAAAAGCGGTAAAGAAACAGAAGAATCAACAATTGATTGGGACGATGTTGTTTTTGAGGTTGACTTATTAAAATCGCAAGAAATAAACCTTGATTACATTCTGGAATTGATTTTTGAGCATAATAAGAAAGCTAAAGACAAAGACACTTTAATTACTGAAATACGTAGAGTAATCCGTGCAAGTGTTGGAAATAGAGCAAAAGAAAGTTTGGTTGTTGATTTCATTAATGAGACTGACCTTGACACGCTGCAAGACAAAGCGAATGTTATTGAGTCTTTTTTTGCCTTCGCTCAAAGCAAGCAGAAATCAGAGGCCTTGGATTTAATTGCTGAAGAAAACCTGAATGAAGAAGAAGCAAAACGTTATATAACAGCTTCCTTAAAACGGGAATATGCAAGTGAAAACGGAACTGAATTGAATGCTCTTTTGCCGAAAATGAGCCCATTAAACCCTTTGTATTTGGCTAAAAAGCAAAGTGTTTTTCAAAAGCTGGTCGCATTTGTTGAGAAGTTCAAAGGGGTGGGGGGACAACTATAAAAGTTACGGAATGAAAAATTGGCTGATTTTTACCCAGACAATCCATTAGAAATAAAAAGCTGTGGTCAGTTACATAAAGTGCTGAAATCCAATCTTCCTGAAGTGTATGCCAGCCGGCAGGAGGCTATAGATACCCGATTGCGGAGGGCTTTGGCCATGACGCATACAGAAAGGCTACAGGCCTTGCTTTCTTTAATGGAATTGTCGAAGCTATTGAAAGATGCACCTAAGCAACATCAACAAATACCAGAGTAATGGACGTTTTGAATGAACAGTTGCTGGAATTTTGGCGACAGGGGCGGTTTTTCGAAGCTCCGAAAGCTGATAAGCTTCAAAATTCAATTTTCTTTCCAGTTCTCCTTTATAGTATGCACGGCACCCCGTACATTTGCGGCCAAATTTGAGCACAGGTATGGGTAGCAAGTTCATGAAATCTTTACTGGTAGCGGTTTTCAGCGTTTTCTCTTTTGGCGTAGCCATGGCTGAAGAAGGCCACGAGCCGGCACAGCACGAAGCGGGTGCCACCCACGAGGAAAAACTGGATCCTGGTAAGATCATCATTGAGCACGTAACCGATGCTCACGACTTCCATTTCATGGATATTGGCGGCAAGGCTATTTCTATTTCTTTGCCAGTGATTTTGTACAGCGAAGGCAAATGGCATTTTTTCAGTAGCAGCAAATTTCACCATGGCCACGAAGCTCACGAAGGCTTCTTTCTGGTAAATGACCACTACATTCAGCAAATGAAGGCCGAAGGCGTAGATGTAAGCGGTTTGAAAAACCAGCAAATCATTGCCGTGGATGCCGAGGGCAAACCAAATGCCAGCGTTCAGGTATACGATTTCAGTATGACCAAAAACGTGGTGCAAATGCTGTTGGCCAGCATCCTGCTGATTGTACTCATGAGCAGCATTGCGAAGAAATATGCCAAAAACGGTCCCAACAAGGCACCAAGTGGTTTCCAAAATGCAGTAGAGCCAGTGATTACGTTTGTAAGAGATGAAGTGGCTAAGCCAAACCTGCATGGCAAATACCAGCGTTACTTGCCGTTTTTGCTCACTGTTTTCTTCTTTATCTTAATCAACAACCTGTTTGGTTTAATTCCTGGTTCGGCCAACGTAACGGGTAACCTCGCCCTTACAGCTGTGCTGGCGTTGATTTCCTTCATCGTTATTTTGTTCAGCACCAACAAGCATTTCTGGGGTCACGTATTTTGGTTTCCGGGCGTACCTGTACCGGTTAAGCTCATTATGCTGCCGGTAGAACTGATGGGTATTTTCACCAAGCCCTTTGCCCTCATGATTCGTTTGTTTGCCAACATGGTGGCAGGTCACGTTATCATCTTGAGTTTCATCATCCTCATTTTCATATTTGGCGCCATGAGCAAATCACTCGGCTATGGTACCAGCCCCATTTTTGTAGGCTTGGCGGTATTTATTTATGCCATCGAAGTATTGGTAGCCTTCATTCAGGCTTTCATCTTCACCAACCTTACAGCAGTGTTTATTGGTCAGGCTTTTGAACATGGCGACCACCACGAAGGCGGACACCACTAAGAAATTGGGGATTAGTGATTAGGATTAACCTTGAACAGTGCCGCGGATGCGGAATAAAGAACACCGGATTTTTTCATTTTAAATATCATCTATTATGCAACTGATGAACGTTCTGTTGGATGTAAGCATGAGCCACCTCGGTGGTGCTATTGGTGCTGGTTTGGCCGCTATCGGCGCTGGTATCGGTATCGGTCAGATTGGTAAAGGCGCTACTGAAAGCATCGCCCGTCAGCCTGAAGCTGCTAACGACATTCGTGGTGCAATGATCTTGACTGCTGCTTTCGTAGAAGGTGTTGCCCTGCTGGCCGCTGTAGCTGGTCTGCTGGCTGTATTCAAGGCGTAATCATTCGCACTGAAAAAAACAAACTGCGTCCATGCACAGGGCGGACGGCGCAGTTTTCTTTAACTTTTTCGACTCCTGAATATTTATCTCTTTTCAAAAAACGAATCACATGCTCGACGTAGGATTAGGACTTTTTGCCTGGAACCTCATCGCCTTTTTAGTAGTGTTGTTCCTGCTGCGCAAATTTGCGTGGAAGCCCATCATCAGCAGCCTGAACGAACGTGAAACCAAAATTGCCGACAGTATTGCTACCGCCGACCGCGTAAAGGCTGAAATGGCTCAAATGCAAAGCGAAAACGAAGCACTAATGGCACAAGCCCGCGAAGAACGTGCCGCTATGCTGAAAGAGGCAAAAGAAACCCGTGATAAAATGGTAAACGAAGCCAAAGAGCAGGCTAAGCTGGAAGCCAATAAAATTGTAGCTGAAGCACAACAGGCCATCAACAACCAAAAAATGGCTGCCATTACCGATGTAAAAAATCAGGTGGGTGCATTGGTGGTTGAAGTGGCAGAAAAAGTATTGCGCCGCGAACTAGCCAATAAAGCTGACCAGGAAAACTACATCAAAGAGTTGAGCAACGCTGTAAAACTGAACTAAGCTGAAAGAGCAGCTTTTGCAGCAATGCAAAAGCCGTTATTCTTCAATATAAGAGAAGCAATTGTATGGTAAACCCACGTTTGGCCGGCCGCTACGCTAAAAGTCTCATTGATATTGCCGTAGAAAAAAACGAATTAGAAGCTATTAAAGCTGATGTAGCGTTTTTACTCTCAGCTATCAATAGCAGCCCTGAGTTAAAAGGACTGTTGCGCAGCCCCATTATCAAAGCCGATAAAAAGACTGCTGTAATGGAAGCGATTTGCAAAGGCCGGGTAAATGCTATCACGGAGGTATTTTTCCGCCTGCTGATAAGCAAAAGCCGCGAAAATGCATTGCCTGAAATACTTGGTGCATTCAACGAACAATACAATGTGTTGAAGGGTATTCAGCAGGTAAAAATTACCACAGCGCAACCATTGAGCGAAGAAGTAAAAGCATCTTTGCTGAGCAAACTGAAAGCTGACACCGGCTTTGACAAGGTAGAGCTGAAAACCAGTGTAAAGGAAGAACTGATTGGTGGTTTTATTTTGGAATACAACAACAATCTTGTGGATGCATCAATCCAGCGAGATTTGCGAGACATCAAACGACAGTTTCAGAACAACGATTACGTTTTTAATATCCGATAAAAAAATCCCGACCAAGTGGTCGGGATTTTTTTGAGACTGTAAAATATTTTGTGTAAACGATTTCAGCTAGCTGTTATTCAGAGTC
>NZ_DAIRUZ010000011.1:0-33550 GCF_036803085.1 Phnomibacter sp.
CGGTTATGGGCAGACGGAATGCTAATTCCCAACCTGCACAAAGCCCTGTTCGTTAGCGGGCAGCCTAAAAGACGACAACTAAATATAAAACGAACTGACAATTAAAGAGAAAATATGATTCCAGACTATCAATCCTTAATGCTTCCACTACTCAAACTCGTAGCGGACGGACAAGAGCACAAATACAGAGACTTGATTGAAAGTTTGGCGATTGAATTTCAAGTAACAGACGAAGAAAGAAAAGAACTTTTGGCAAGTGGAAATCAAGCCATTTTTGACAACAGAGTCGGTTGGGCAAAGACTTATCTAAAAAAAGCAGGACTGCTTGATTCACCAAAACGAGCAACTTTTGTAATTACCGAACTTGGCAGACAGACCTTAGCGAAAAATCCTGACCGAATTGATGCAAAGTATTTAAGACAGTTCCCTGCATTTTTAGAGTTTCAAAACGCATCGAGAAATAACAACGAAAGCGAAGAAGATGAAACGACAATAATCGAGAACAACGAACAGACACCCGAAGAGAGTTTAGATAAAGCATATCAACGAATAAGAAAATCATTAGCAGCCGAACTACTTAACAAAGTTGTTGACCTCTCTCCTGCTTTCTTTGAACGACTTGTAGTTGAACTATTAGTGAAAATGGGTTACGGTGGCTCAATCAAAGACGCAGGAAAAGCAATGGGAAAAAGCGGTGACGAAGGAATTGATGGAACAATAAAAGAAGACAAACTCGGACTTGACATAATCTACATTCAAGCTAAGCGGTGGAAACCAGGAAACGTAGTTGGACGACCGGAACTTCAAAAATTCGTTGGTGCACTTGCCGGACAAGGAGCCAAAAAAGGAATTTTCATTACGACTTCAAATTTCACTAAAGAAGCATTGGAATATACACCGAGAAATGAAACGAAAATTGTGCTCATAGACGGTGAACAGTTGGCTCAACTAATGATTGATTATAACCTTGGTTGCACGACACAGCAGACTTATGAACTTAAAAAAATTGACAGCGACTATTTTGGAGAAGAATAAAACATACGGACTGACAGAAGGCCGACCCGCTAACATGCGTTTGGCGTCATGCGGGGCGGAGTGCTTAAATTCAAGTTCAGTTTTTCAATTGGGCTTTAGTGCTGGGCTGACAGTTTTGTGCCCTGAAATCCCGCACGAACGCCAAGCGCAAAAACGTTGTGCGTCATTTTAAAAGACACCGTAAATATGGAGAAGAGACCGAATTTAGATAGAAATATTACACTTGCCGACTTCAATGATTTTTATTGGTTGAAAGAGGAACTTGCAGACTTTTGTAAACGAGTTGGTATTTCAACATCGGGTGGAAAAATCGAAATATCAGACAGAATTAGACATTATATTCTGACAGGTAAAACTGATAAAATTGAAGCGGCAAAGTCAAAAGGCAAATCGAAATTTGATTGGAGCAAAGAGAAATTAACTCTTAAAACTGAAATTACTGACAGCTATAAAAACGGAGAGAATGTTAGAAGTTTTTTTATACAGGAAATTGGTTCTCACTTTGCCTTTAATGTCATATTTATGAAATGGATAAAGGAAAATGTTGGTAAGACACTTGGTGACGCCATCATTGAATGGAACAGAATTAATGAGTTAAAAAAGGACAAAAATTATGTCAGCGAAATTGACCCCCAATTCGAATATAATCGATATATGCGAGCATTTTTGGCAGACAATCCTGAACTATCAAGCAAAGACGCAATGAGACATTGGAAATTGAAACGTTCACAGAGAGGGACAAATGAATATGAACGGACGGATTTAGAAATGAAATAAAAACGAACGCACAACAGCAGTTTGGCAAAATGGCGGGTTTAGTGCTAAATTGAATATTTGGTTTTCAAATGAACATTAGAGCTAAAATGAAAGTAAGTGCTTCAAAATCCGCCACTTCGCCAAGCTGCAAAACGTTGCCAGCAATAGCAAATGAAATTCGTAGCCACCATCATTTTGACACTTTTCCTCAGTGACACTTCTTTCGGACAGAAGTTTCCTCAGACACTTGTTGACAGCTTATGTAACGTGACCATTGAATATTACTACACTGACTTTGCTAAACCATTGGACAGCGTTGAAGCATTATCATATAAGCCAAGTAATGCTTTCATTCTTAAGAGCGAGTTGACACCGAACTTGCAAACGAAATTCAAAGATTTCACAGTTCTCTATGTGACACAGCGAGAAGCATTAGAAGAATTTGTAAAGACGAAAAATAGAACAGGTTCATTGGAGAAGCTATTCGTGACGCAGCTGCAGGACACAATTAATATTGACATTGGAGGATGGGCAGTTCGGGTGACAAAAGTTAAGTATAAGAACGGGAAAGCAATTCCTGTTAACTCAAACTTTGCTGCCAGTTGTGGTGGGACACTTGGCTATATTCCAACTTGTCGTTTTGTCTTTGACAGGACAACAAATTCGTGGACAAGACACACTTGGCAAGAGACTGCAGACGCAATCATGAAAGCCAGACAAAGAGCTGATGACGAATAGCTACATGCTGGCAACATCGGTTTGCTGCTATGCTGGCTGACGTAACGCAACATCAACTTTTTGTTCGCTTATCATCCACAGTTCCAGCCGACATTACGCTATTGAGCAACAAAATATATTTTGTACTTTGGTTTTTCAATCGGCTTCAGTTGCCAGCTGACAATTATAAAATACCAGCACAGCAGCAAGCCGTCAACGTTGGCACCCTTTCAAATACAAAGTGTGTAGCCACAGCTCCGGCCCAAAGGCCGGGTAGGGAGCTGGCAAAGCCTTGGTTGCTTCCTTCATTTTTCAAGCTTCCATCATTCCGTAATTCTTAATCGCTCACCAACAAAGGCATAAAGCATTTACGCAAACTCAATCTCCTGCGCCTTTGCAAAGGCATTCAGTTGTTGCACAAAAGAAAAGTCTTTGATGAGGCCGGCTACGGCATTGATATCATTGGCAAAAATCCGGTCTTCGTTGGCGAAGCCTACAAATTGCCGCACATAATCGTGGGCAAATTCCAACAGCACACTGCTCTTGAGTGGCCGCCTGAACTCAATGGCCTGGCAGGCACTCAGCAGTTCGATAGCGAGGATGTATTCGAGGTTATCGAGCACCTTGCTCAGCTTGCGGCCGCTGATGCTGCCCATGCTCACATGGTCTTCCTGCCCCAGCGAAGTGGGAATGCTATCGGCGCTGGCGGGGAAGCAGAGCGTTTTATTTTCAGTCACCAACGCCGCCGTGGTGTATTGCGGAATCATGAAACCACTGTTGAGGCCCACATCCTGCATCAGCAGCATGGGCAGGCCCCACTTGCCTTCGAGCAAGAGGTAGCAACGCCGGTCGCTGATGTTGCCAATTTCGGCAGCCGCCAGGCAGGCATAATCCAACGGCAACGCCAATGGCTGCCCGTGAAAATTGCCACCACTGATGGTATCGTGTGCATTAAAGATGATGGGGTTATCGGTCACGGCATTCAGCTCTGTTTCGGTGAGGGCTTTCAGGTGCAGCCACGCATTGCGGCTGGCACCATGCACCTGTGGCATGCAGCGCAAACTGTAAGGATCCTGCACCCGTCCACAGTCTACATGGCTGTCCATAATGTGAGAGCCGTGTAATAAAGTGCGAAGGCGTTTGGCCACCAGCAGATTGCCCTCAAAGGGCCGCAGCTGATGCAGGCGTTCGTCGAAGGGTGCTTTGGTACCTGTGAGAGCTTCGAGGCTCATGGCGCCAACGATGTCGGCGGCATCCAAACAATTGTGCATACGCTGCACGGCCTGTGTGGCAAAGGCCAAAATAAACTGTGTGCCATTGATGAGTGCCAGCCCTTCTTTCGGTCCTAAGGCAATGGGCTCCAGTTGCTCCCGCTGCAATACATGCGCCGTTACCACCCGTTGTCCTTTGTAATAACATTCGCCCAAGCCAATGAGTGGCAAAAACAAATGCGCCAATGGAGCTAAATCGCCACTGGCACCTACACTGCCCTTTTCGGGTACCACGGGTATCACATCATTGTCGATATGCCAGATGATGCGCTGCAAAGTGCTGAGCTGCACACCGCTATAGCCCTGCGCCAGTGCATGCACTTTGGTAATGAGCATGAGCTTGGCCACCAAGGCAGGTATGGGGTCGCCCACGCCTACACTATGGCTTTGTAAAATTTTGTACTGCAGGGTGCGGGTATCGGCGGCGGAAATGGGTGTATTGGCAAGGATTCCAAAGCCTGTATTGATACCGTACACCGTTTGGCCTTCGTCGACAATTTGTTGTACCGATTGGGTGCTGCGGGCAATGCGCTGCAGGGCTTCTTCCTGCAAGCTGGCGTGGCATTGGCCTTTGGCAATGGCCACGGCCACATCTACTGTAAGATGGCCGGTACCGTAATAAAATGGGGCAAGCATAGCATCGTCGTTGGTGAAGTGGGCAATGTATGAAATGCCGTTGAATAGGACACGGATTTTAGCGGATTGGGTAACGGATGTACACGGGTAAATGAGTAACCATCTGTCACAGGCCGGGAGGCCAGCGACAGCAAGAGAGATGGAGGACACGCATTATTGGGACACTGATTATTGGGACGCGGAGTTTGGCGGATTGAAAACGATTTTTACGGATATCATGATTTAGCCCTGAAAGGGCGTTTATCACCTAGCCCCGGGTTTCAACCCGGGGGAATGGGCAACGACAATCGCCAAGCCCTGTAGGGGCGACATCAATTGACCAGGCTGCAATCTTTTATCGAGTAACCATCTGTCACAGGCCGGGAGGCCTGCGACAGAAAGAGACGCGGAGTTTTCGGATGGGGAACGGATTGTCACGGATTTTTTTTGTTTCCTGTTTTCCCACCATCTGTCATCTATCAACAATTCTTAGAATGAGGATTTTATTACAAAAACATTTGGCACTCTGTGAGCTCAGTGCGAAACTCCAATGCCTCTGTGGTAAAAAACTTAGTGCTCCTTGTGCCTCCTTGGCGTCTTCGTGGTTCAAAAAAACACAGCATCCTCTCCTGCCGGCATCGTACATTTCCGGATATATTGACCGTATGAAAAATACATTTCTCTTGCTGCTATTGTGTGGCAGCCTGCTGGCCAACGGCCAGGCCAACTACGAGCCAAGTACTGACAACCTGCAAGCCAGAACGAACTTTCAGGATCATAAATACGGGATGTTTATACACTGGGGCTTGAGCAGTGTGCTGGGCGATGGCGAATGGGTGATGAACAACCGCAAGATTCGCAAGGAAGATTATCAACGTTATATCCGGGTGTTTAACCCGATTGATTTTGATGCGGAGCAATGGGTGCTGACAGCCAAAAATGCGGGCATGAAATACATCGTGTTCATTACCCGCCACCACGATGGTTTCAGCAACTGGGATACCCGCTACAGCGATTGGAAAATCACCAACACGCCTTATGGCAAAGATGCGTTGCAACAACTGGCAGCAGCCTGCAAAAAGCATGGCCTGCAGCTGGGCCTCTACTACTCTACTCTCGATTGGTATCGGGAAGATTATCCATGGCGCAGCGGCCGTACCGGCCAGCACAGTGGCCGCACCGGCAATGGCGATTATGCCAGCTACCTGCAGTTTATGAAAAACCAACTCACCGAACTGCTGACGAATTACGGCCCCATCATGAGCATTTGGTTTGATGGCCATTGGGACCAAACCAACCCCGAAGGTAGCCACGACCGGGCCTCCCGCATCGACTGGAAGTATGAGGAGATTTATAGCCTCATTCACCAATTGCAACCGGCTTGTATGATTGGTAACAACCACCACCTCGATCCCATTGCCGGCGAAGATTTTCAAATGTTTGAACGTGACCTGCCGGGTGAAAACAAATCGGGGCTGAGCTTCCAACAAGCCAGCAATGCCCTGCCGGTAGAAACCTGCGAAACCCTCAACAACAGCTGGGGCTACAACATTACCGACCGCAAGTTTAAATCGCCAGAGCAAGTGATACACTGGCTGGCGGGTGCTGCAGGGCGTAATGCCAACCTGCTGCTGAATGTAGGCCCCATGCCCACGGGTCCCATTCAACAAGAATTTGTAGATACACTGGCTGTGGCGGGCAAATGGCTGACCAAGTATGGCGAAAGTATTTATGGCACCCGTGGCAATGTACTACCACCACAACCTTGGGGCGTGGCTACGCAAAAAGGCAAACGCATCTTTCTGCATTTTTTGAAAGCCCCGGCTAACGACTTTGTATTGCTGCCGAACTTTATCGGCGAAGTAGCGGCCGTGCAAACCATGGGCAGCAACAAACCACTCAAATGGAGCAAGGTAAAAGAAGGCCTGTTTGTGTATCCGCAATACCAGGCAGGTACCTATGATTATGTGGTGGAAGTGTTGTTGAAATAAATTCCTACTTCAACAACATGGCAACAGCGCCAATCAACGTAAGTACAATCACTACCCTGCGGTAGTGGCTGTCTTGCAAATGCCGCACAATGCGCAGCCCCGTTACAAAGCCCAGCGCCAGGGCCGGCAGCAACACGATATCCGTAAGCAAGGTATCGGCATGTATGTTTTTCCAGAAGAAAACCTGAAAGGGCAACTTGAACAGATTGATGACAAGAAAGAGCCACGCAGCAGTGCCAATAAAATCATTCTTGGGCAGGCGCATGGCTAAAAAATAAAGGTTGGCAAAAGCACCGGCCAGGTTGCCCATCATGGTGGTAAAGCCCGCTGCCAAACCCGTGCTCACAGCAAACATGGGGTGCTTGGGAACGGACACCGATTTACGCAGTTCCATCCACAGCACAATGATGATGGTGCAGAGCACAATGCCCGCCATGAGCATGCGGAATGTTTTTTCTGGCATGTCTTGTCCGAGGTATACGCCGAGCAAAATACCTACGGCCATCCAGGGCATGAGTTTCCAGAAATGTTTCCATTGTGCATGGCGGTTGTAATAGATGACTGCCGCAATATCTGCTGCACACAGCAGCGGCAGCACAATGCCTGTAGACGATTTGCCGCCAAAGACCAGCGCCATAATGGTGACCGACAACATGTCGACACCTTTTAAGCCTGCCTTGCCCAAACCAATGATGAACGCTGCCAGCAAAATGAGCAGCCATTGCGACAATGGATACAGCGAAAAAACCGAGTACAACATGGGGCGCAAAGTAAAGGCAGTATCTCATGCCAACATGTGTCCCAAAAGGTTTAGCATTACTTTTCTTCCAATGTCAGTGCAATGGGCAAATGATCGCTGAAACCTTCTTTATTAAAAGTTGATGCCTCGGCAGGACGGCCGAATTTGACGGGTGCATTGTATTCACCTTTTACCATGCCGGGCACTACATCGTGGCAAATACGTACGGGTGCCGCCACACTAAACTTTGACAGTTTGGTTTTTACCGCAATGGCTTTCGACACCAAAAACTGATCTAGTACATTGATCTCATTGCCGAATACATAGGTGCCCAATTTGCCATTGATGCAAGCCGCACTCAGGTTGTAGAGATAATCGGTGGTGGTGCTGTTTTCTATTTGCTTAATGATGTGCGTACTCTTAGCATACTCCACCAAACTTCTGTCGAAAGGTTCATCGTTGAAATCGCCCATGGCGACAATGCTGGCGCCCTTGCCTTCTATTTCGTGTATGCGTTTCACCCAGTAGCTCAGTACTTCTCCAACCATCATGCGGAAGGGTTCGCTTTCATATTTGCCCTCGCTGCGGGCCGGCCAGTGATTGCCGAGCAACACGAGTAAGTTGCCTGCTTTTGTTTGCAATTGTACCTGCACAATATCCCGAGTGGCATTGCGGCGCATTACTTCTAATGAAAACAACTCGCCTTTTGGCGTGTATTTGCTGCTGTCGTAAATAAACGCCACATCAATGCCACGGGCATCTTTCGTATCCTGATGTAACACTTTGTATGGCCGGTTGAGGGCCGTACTCATTGCATCTACCAACTGCTGTAGCACCGGTAGATTTTCTACTTCGCATACGCCCAAAATATCGGGGTTGAGGGCAGTGATGACTTTATTGAGCTGCGCAATCTTTTTGCTGAGTATAGCTGCTGTCCAACCCTTCAATTCTTTGTTGAGGGTGCGTTGCAATTTTTCGGAGCGGTTGGTGGAGTTGACGGCATCAAACAGGTTTTCGAGGTTCCACCAAAACAAGCGGTGTGTGGTTGGCATATGTATTTTTTTAGTGTAGAAAGATGCACAAACAATATGGTTTGAGCAACAGGCGAACGGGTGTTTTTTATGGATAATGGGACGCGGAAAAATGGGACGCGGATTTTGGCGGAGAGAATGGATTTTCGCGGATGCGATTTGGGTAAAGCCCTGAAAGGGCGATTGCTTATAGCCACGGGTGTAACCCGTGGATGAAGATGCCCCACAAATGACGCAAGCCCTGACAGGGCGAAATTGTAAGCGTAATCATTCACGTGCTGGCATTAGTAACACATCGTCGCAGGCCGGGAGGCCTGCGACAGAAAGGATGAATGGGACGCGGATTTTGGCGGAGAGTGAGGATTTTCACGGATAAAATAGGATGAACCCCAACGGAGCGGAATATCCTTGCCCCGGGTTTCAACCCGGGGTATATGGGCATCAACAAAGAACCAAGCCCTGAAAGGGCGATATTATTGGGCTATGCTGCAAATTGTAAAAGAGTAACACACCGTCACAGGCCGGGAGGCCTGCGACAGAAAGAAGCTGTGTAAAATATTCAACTGAAAAGGATTGTGCAAAGCAGCGTAATGTTGCAGCATATGACAATAACTGCAGCACATGACTACCTGACCAAACAATTAACGGCACTGTACGATAGAGCCGAAGCAAGAGCCATTGCCCGGTTGGTGATGGAAGCCATCGCTGGCCAACCGGCTTCATCCGTCAACAGTGGCAGCAACTTACTGACGGATGCACAACAGTCCATTTTGGAAACGATGCTCATTGAGCTGCGTCAATACAAGCCCGTGCAATATGTAACCGGCAAAGCATGGTTTTACAATATGGAGTTGATGGTAAACAATGCGGTGCTCATTCCCCGCCCCGAAACGGAAGAACTGGTGCAGTGGATACTGGAAGAACAACCGCAGCGAAGCCACGCCAGCATGTTGGATATTGGTACCGGCAGTGGTTGCATCCCAATCGCCATCAAAAAAAACTGGCCTGCTGCAGATGTGTTTGGCTTAGATGTGAGTGCTGATGCTTTGGCAGTAGCGCAGCAAAATGCCACAACGCAGCAAACGCCCATACAGTGGCTGCAAGCCAGCATACTGGAACCGGCACAATGGCCGGCACAATCATTCGACATCATTGTATCGAACCCGCCATACATTCCACAGCAAGAAAACCAGCAGCTCGATAAAAACGTAACCGATTGGGAACCGCACCTGGCATTGTTTGTACCCGATAATGATCCGTTGTTGTTTTACAATGCCATTGCTGATTTCGCCAAAACGCACTTACAACCCGGCGGCAGTTTGTATTTCGAATGTCATCAGCTGTATGTAAAGCAAGTGCTGAAAGCCTTGCAGGAAAAGGGTTTTACGGCCGAGCAGAAAACGGATATGTTTGGGAATGAAAGGATGGTGAAAGCGGTGCTGAAGCAGTGACTTTGGACTACCGACGACAGACCACAGATGACCGACGATTGACGACCGAATCTTTTTTGAAATGTTGATGAATGCTGCGTTGCAGCTGAAGGGCTGCGGGATGGAAGCGGTACCCCACAGCCACGCCTTAGCGGGGCGAGGAGTACAAGCGTACAGCCCGAACAATTGATGAAGGGAGATTTGTAGATGACAGCCCCCTAGCCCCCAGAGGGGGAATATTTGCTTTTGTTGTTTTAATGCTACTGGCAGACTTCCGGTCTTTCGGACATTCCGACTAACAACCCACCCCGCCCTAAAGGGCACCCCTCCAAGGAGGGAAGAAACTCCGCACTATCGGACTTTCCGTCTTTCGGACTTTCGGACTTTCCGTCTCCCGACTCCTGACTCCCGACTATAAACTATCTTCGCGGCTCTTCAAATCAAACTATGGATTTACAACAACTCACGGCTATTTCTCCTGTAGATGGCCGCTACCGCCGGCAGGTGAGCCAGCTGGATGAATATTTTAGCGAATATGCCCTCATTAAATACCGGGTGCTGGTAGAAATGGAATACTTCTTTTTGCTGGCCGATAAGAAGTTTTTTAAGCTGAGTGCTAAGGCCCGAGCTGCACTGCGCAAAGTGCTGGAAGAGTTTAGCCTGGAAGATGCACAAGCCATTAAAGAGATTGAAAAAACAACCAACCACGATGTAAAAGCCGTGGAATATTTCATCAAACAAAAGCTGGAAACCACCGACGCCGGTGCCGATGCCAAAGAGTTTGTGCACTTTGGCCTCACCAGTCAGGATGTGAACAACACCTCTATTCCTTTGCTGTGGAAGAATGCGATGGAATATGAGTTTTTGCCAGCCATCATTAACCTGCAAACCAAACTGCATGAGCTGGCCAATAGCTGGAAAAATATTCCACTGCTGGCCCGCACCCATGGCCAACCTGCCAGCCCTACCCGGCTGGGGAAGGAAATAATGGTGTTTGTAGAACGCATCGACAATCAGGTGCAGCTGTTTAGCAACATACCGTATGCAGCCAAGTTTGGCGGCGCTACGGGCAACTTCAATGCGCATCATATTGCGTACCCCAAAACCGATTGGGTAGCCTTTGCCAACCACTTTGTAGATGAAGTGCTGGGCCTGCAACGCATGCAGTTTACCACGCAAATTGAGCACTACGATAGTTTGGCGACTCACTTCGATGCCATCAAACGCATCAACAATATTCTGATTGATTTGTGCCGCGATATCTGGACGTATATCAGCATGGATTACTTCAAACAAAAAACCAAAAAAGGTGAAGTGGGCAGCAGCGCCATGCCACACAAAGTGAACCCGATTGATTTTGAAAATGCGGAGGGCAACCTCGGCATTGCCAACAGTTTGCTGGAGCATCTGAGTGCCAAACTGCCCATCAGCCGCCTGCAACGCGACCTTACCGACAGCACCGTGCTGCGCAATATTGGTGTGCCGGTATCGCATACTATAATTGCTCTTTCGGCCATCAATAAAGGCCTGGAAAAGCTGGTGCTGAATGAAAAGAAAATGCAGGAAGACCTTGAAAATAACTGGGCTGTGGTGGCAGAAGCTATTCAAACCGTGCTGCGCCGCGAAAACTATCCCAACCCCTATGAGGCGCTGAAAGAACTGACCCGTGGTGCAGCCGGCATCAACAAACAAAGCATGCACCAATTCATCGACTCGCTGAAAGTGAGTGCCACACTGAAAAAAGAGCTGAAGAAAATAACGCCGCAGAATTATACGGGCATTATTCCCGATATGTAACAGAAGGCATAAAGCATAAAGCTGAAGGCTAAAAGCTTAATGCGCTGCAAGCAGCATAACTAACGTGTACAGACCTGTGCAAACAACCATACAAAAAAGACCTGCTTTTTGTGAGCAGGTCTTTTTAATGGGAGCCATGGTGAGCCTATCGGATAAACAACATTTCGCGGTACTTGGGTAACAGCCAGTATTGGTCGTCTACCAGCAGTTCCAGTTTATCTACATGGTACCGGATTTTATTGAAGTAGGCTTCTTTCACGGTATTGCAATAAGCAATGGCCCTTGCACGGGTGTTCGTCATGGCGTTGCAAGCCTTGCGTGCCTCAATCATTTGTTCTACACCATCGCTTACTTCGGCTATATGCTTGCTTATTTTTTCCAATATCTGCACCTGGTTGGCAAAGGCGTTGCCCATCATCCCCAGGTCTTTCAGGCCTTTAATGTTCTCAATTAAAATGTTTTGATACTTGATGGCGCTGGGCAAAATATGACTGGTGCAGAGTTCACCCATAATGCGGCTTTCAATCTGCACCCGTTTAATGTATTCTTCGAGCATAATTTCATGACGGGCTTCCAGCTCTGCATGGTTATACACTTCCAGCTGTTCAAACATTTCTTTAGACTTTGATGTCACAAAGGCATCCAACGCCAGTGGAGTTGTAGGTATGTTGGGGAGGCCACGACGTTCGGCTTCGGCATGCCATTCTTCGCTGTAACCATCGCCTTCAAACAGCACTTTTTCGGCACCAACAATGTACTTTTTGATGGTTTCCATAATGGCCACTTCCTTCTTCTCTCCTTTTTCTATCAGGCCGTCCACATCCTGCTTAAATGCATTGAGCGTTGCAGCCATAATAGAGTTGAGCACCGTCATTGAGTTGGCACAATTGGCACTGCTGCCTACGGCCCTAAACTCAAACTTGTTGCCGGTAAATGCAAAAGGAGAAGTTCGGTTGCGGTCTGTATTATCGAGCAGCAGTTCAGGTATGGTTTTGTGAATGTCGAGCTTGAGCAAAATTTCATCCTGCTCTGTAAAGTTTTCGCCTACCCGTTCTTTTACTTCGTTCAATACTTCGGTCAAAAACTTACCAATGAAAATAGAGATGATGGCAGGCGGCGCTTCGTTTGCACCAAGCCGGTGATCATTGCCTTCGCTGGCAATACTGGCCCGCAGCAAATCGGCATAATCATGCACGGCTTTTATCACGTTTACAAAAAACGTAAGGAACATGAGGTTGGTCTTTGGTGTTTTGCCCGGCGCCAACAGGTTTACACCCGTGTCGGTGCTCATGCTCCAGTTGTTGTGCTTGCCACTACCGTTGATACCGGCAAATGGTTTTTCGTGCAGCAATACCTTCAGGTTATGCCGCTTGGCTACGCGGCTCATGATATCCATGAGCAAAATATTGTGGTCTACTGCCAGATTGGCTTCTTCATAAATAGGAGCACATTCGTACTGGCATGGCGCTACTTCGTTGTGGCGGGTACGCAGCGGAATTCCAAGGCGGTAGGCTTCTTCTTCAAAGTCTCGCATGAAGGCATATACCCGCTCCGGAATAGAGCCAAAGTAGTGGTCTTCCAGCTGCTGGCCTTTGGCCGAAGAATGACCAAACACGGTACGACCGGTGAGTACCAAATCGGGGCGACTGTTGGCCATACCGGCATCTATCACAAAGTATTCCTGCTCCCAACCCAGTGTGGCTTTTACATGGCCCACATTGCGGTCGAAATAATGACAGACACTCACTGCTGCACGGTTCAGTGCATCCAAACTGCGCAGCAATGGCGTTTTGGTGTCGAGGCTTTCGCCGGTATAGCTTACATAAATGGTGGGGATACACAAGGTTTTGCCATTCCCCATTTCCATAATAAAGGCTGGCGAAGATGGATCCCATGCCGTGTAGCCTCGGGCTTCGAATGTGGCCCGCAAACCACCACTGGGAAACGAAGAAGCATCGGGTTCCTGCTGAATGAGCGTGTCACCTTCAAATTGCTCGATGGGAGTTCCATCGCCTTTGATGGTAAAAAAAGAATCGTGTTTTTCGGCAGTGGTGCCTGTGAGTGGTTGAAACCAATGTGAGTAGTGAGTTACGCCACGGCTTTCGGCCCAGGCCCGCATGCCATTGGCAATGTGGTTGCCCATAGAGCGGTCAATTTTCTTACCACTTTCAATACTGGCAATAAGGCTTTTATAAGCTTCATCGGCAAGGTAGTGCCGGGCCACATCGAGGGTAAATACATTTTCACCAAAAATGGCAGTTACTTTTTTAGAAGCAGCTACCGGCACTTCGGTTGGGTGGCTTTGCAGCGATTTCAGTGCATTAAAACGTAACGATTCCATATCTTCTTTTTTAGCGTTATTTTCTTGCGTAAAAGAAACGAAAAAGCGGCATCAGGCCTAATGAAAAAGCCAACCTCAGCAAGGAGATTGGCCCTTTCGATTGCTTGTGATTCGATTGCTTGTGATTCGATTGCTATAACAAAAATGTACTTATGCCTGAACAGCCTTTACTGTTTTGATAATACGGGCAGCTACTTTGTATGGGTCGGCGGCTGAGTTGGGGCGGCGGTCTTCGAGGTAACCTTTCCAACCCCACTTGGGCACGTTTACAGGAATACGGATAGAAGCACCACGGTCAGAAACGCCATAGCTGAAATCGAAGATGCTGGCTGTTTCGTGCTTGCCGGTAAGGCGCAGGTGGTTGTCGGCACCATATACATCAATGTGTTCTTTTACCACAGGGCGGAAAGCTTCGCACACTTTGTCGAAAATTTCTTTGCTGCCCGCTGTACGAAGCAAGGTGTTGCTAAAGTTGGCATGCATACCGCTACCGTTCCAATCGAGGTTGCCCAATGGCTTGCAATGCCAGTTAATGGCTACGCCGTATTTTTCACCGATGCGTTCGAGCAAATAACGGCCCAACCAGATTTGGTCGCCGGCTTCTTTGGCACCTTTGGCGAAAATCTGAAATTCCCACTGACCGGCGGCTACTTCGGCGTTAATGCCTTCAACATTCAAACCGGCTTCGAGGCATGCATCGAGGTGTTCTTCTACAATTTCGCGGCCGAAAGCATTGTATGCACCAACTGAGCAATAGTAAGGACCTTGCGGACGAGGGTATCCGTTGGAAGGGAAGCCCAGCGGCTTACTGGTAGAAGGATCCCACAGGAAATACTCTTGTTCAAAACCAAACCAGAAATCATTGTCATCGTCGTCGATATGTGCACGGCCATTGGTTTCGTGAGGGGTGCCGTCGGCGTTCAATACTTCGCACATTACGAGGTAGGCATTCTTACGCTGCGGATCGGGAGCAATGTACACAGGCTTCAACAAACAGTCGGAAGAACCACCGGGGGCCTGCTCTGTAGAAGAGCCATCAAAGCTCCACATGCTGCAATCTTCCAGTTTGCCACTAAAGTCTTTTTCAATTTTTGTTTTGCTACGAAGGCTCTGTGTTGGTTGACATCCATCGAGCCAAATGTACTCAAGCTTAGCTGCTGCCATACGAATTATATATTGGTTTAGTTGTGAAAGGCGAATTATTGTGTTGCAATGGTACGGAAAAGCCATTTACAGCGAATAGCCGTCCAAATTTTTTGAATAATTCTCAGAAAAAGCTACAGGTAACCCAGATTTTGATGAAAATATTTTACATGTTAGTTTTTCATAATTCATTTTAGTGCTTTGCTGTCGTTGGTCATGTTTAGCATGCTCCATTCGCTTTACCTTTAGCTTATAGGATTTATACACTTTTTTCAGCATGGGCTATTCCAAATACTTTTTCCGCATTTGCCTCGTGGTTGTTACAACCAGCCTTTGCCTGTTATCTATCTTGCCATCTTTAGCCCAGCCCTACCGCAATCCACGCATTTTTCTGCACCGCGACTCTGCCATACTGTACACTTTCGAAAATAATTTGTCCACCAGCGTCACCCGTCATGCGCTATCCTTGGCACATATTGCGGCTATCCCTGTATTGCTGGCAATTCAAAATGATAGTGTGGCTATGACAATTCCAATACCCTTTAGGCCAGGCATTGAAAAAGCTGAATGGAGAAAGCCTGCCCAAATGTTATTCATCAGTGATATTGAAGGCAATCCTGCAACCCTACTCAGTTTGCTGAAAGCTGCTGGAGTGGTAGATGCCCACTTAAACTGGACTTTTGGAAAAGGGCACGTAGCATTTATTGGCGACTTTGTAGACCGGGGGCCTGCTGTGCAGGAAACATTGCTGCTGGCCTATTATATAGAGCAACTGGCAGCAAAAGCAGGCGGCAAACTGCATTTTATTTTGGGCAATCATGAAATTATGCATTTAGCCGGCGATAGCAGCTACGCACACCCGCAATACCTGGAGCAGGCAAAAGCCATGGGCATGCATTATGCAGACGTGCTTGGCCAATCATCCATGCACGGGCAATGGCTGATGACTAAAAATGTGGCAGAAAAAATAGGCCCTTTTCTGGTGGTACACGGGGGCATTTCGCCGTATGTAAATTCCATGCAGCCATCATTAACTCAACTTAATGAACTGGCACGCCCACTCTACAGAGACACTACCGGCGAGGGCCCAGATTTGCCCAGCACTATTACCATCAGCGAATATGGCCCCTTTTGGTACAGGGGGTATTATACTGGTAACCTGAAAGCCTCAGTAGCCACTGTAGACAGTACGCTCCGGCTGTTTGGTGTAAAGCATATTATAACGGGGCACACCGTTGTTTCCAAACAAATCAGCAGTCATTTTTCGGGCAAGGTCATCAATATAGATGTGCCACATGCAGCAGGCCAATCTGAGGCGTTGTTATGGAAGGATGACCAGTTTTTCAGGGTTTTGCCCAACGGAGACCGGCAGCCGCTCTAATGCTGGTTGAAATGCCTGAAAAATGAGGGATTGATGACATATGTCACCAAATTCGACTCAATCTTGGCGGACCTTTATTCAGATTTTATAGCACTGTATAAGTGTAACATTCAAGCATCGCTATTGCCTGAATGGAGTTTTTAATACCATCAAGCCTTTGGGATGATTATTCACGTTAAACCTGAATAAAATGAATCCCATTATGCGCTCCCGTTTCAGAAAATGCGCCATTTTCCTGTTTGTGCTTTCGGTGACTTTCACCAGCACTGTTGTTGCCCAAAACATGGCCATTAATACCACAGGCAACAACCCTGATGTATCGGCCATGCTTGATGTGGTAAGCTCCAACAAAGGCATGCTATTACCAAGGGTGTCATTAGCATCTACTTCTGATGCCACAACCATACCCACGCCTGCAACCAGCCTGCTGGTGTACAACACCAATGCGGGTATTACAGGCACACATGCCGATGGAGTAGGCTACTACTATAACAACGGCACTTCAGGCTCGCCTGAATGGGTAAAGCTGAACACATTTGGCGTACGATGGGATGACCTGCGCATAACACTTGACCGGGGAAAGGATGCAACAGCAATCAGCTATTTTTCAGGCTCCACTGGTCCTGAAATATGGTATTTCAGAAACAACTCTCAGTTAGAGGCGATGTCATTCACGGTTCAGCTTCCACACACCTGGAAAGAAGGTTCTGATATTTTCCCACACTTGCACTGGTCGCCAAAAGCCAGCAAAGCAGGAAATGTGGAATGGAAACTTGAATATACATGGCAAAACTATGATCCGGTTACACCACAGGTTTTTCCGGCAATTACAACCAATACAGTTGTTTCAACCGGGCCTTTTACAGCCAAAACACACCTGATTACAAGTTTAACCCCGGGTAACGCAGGTATTGATGGAACAGGCAAAAAAATTTCGAGTATTCTCATTTGCAGATTGACAAGAAACAGTAGTAACACCGCAGATACCTACAATGATGATGCAGGCCTTTTGTTCCTGGATTTCCACATTATGGTAGATGCATTTGGCAGTAAAGGTGAATATGTGAAGTAAGTAAACAGGGTAAAACTCAACCGCTTTTCATGAAAAAGATTTTCATTTTTTCAATGAGCCTTCTTGCTGGCTACAACCTTTCAGCACAGGGTCTCCTTATAAAACCAGGGGCACAGCTGAAAGCCAATGGCAATGTACAGCTGGTGCTGAAGGATGCCGGGCTTACTTCAGAAGGTATTATTACCCCTTCTACCAGTACTGTTATATTTAGTGGGAGTACCGCTGGAGCCAGCTTTATAGCGGGCAGTATTACAAGCTCTTTTTACAACCTCACCATGAATAAAACAGCCAACGGGCTGCAACTAAATTCAGATATTGAAGTAAGTAACAAACTCACATTAGCCGGTGGCGATAGCATTTTTTTAAACAATCACACAATTGAATTAGGAACTACAGGCAGCTTATCCGGAGAAATAAATACCCGGAGAATAACAGGTTATAACGGTGGTTATATTGAAGCTATTGCTACGTTGAACGCACCAACACTTGCCAACCCCGGCAATCTCGGATTTGTCATTACCAGCGCAAGTAATTTAGGAAATACGACTATCAGAAGAGGCCACGTAGTACAAGAAGAAGGAACCATTAAACGTTATTATGATGTCATTCCTACCAACAACAGCAACCTCAATGCCAGCATTATATTCAATTATTTTGACACAGAACTAAATGGTACTACCGAAGGAATGCTTGATTTTTTTTCGAGTACAGATACTGGTAATGCATGGACTTATGAAGGTAGTGATGGCATCAACACTACGCTCAATCAGTTGACGATTTCTGGTTTATCAAGCTTATCGAGAATTACTATAGGCAATTTGGGTTTCCAGGTTTTAACGCTACAAAATATTACACTTACAGGGACTCGCTTTCTTCATCAATCGGTACTCAACTGGCAAGCATCAGGCATTAGTACCAATGGAGTGTTTACCATTGAAAAATCAATCAGCCGACAACCGTTTACCGCATTTGCAACTATACCATACAGCGTAGCAAAAGGAGAACGGCAGCAATTTGTAATGAGTGATACAAAAGACCAAGACAAAGATGTGTTGTATAGAATTAAAGCCAAACAACACAATGGCCATGCATTATATTCAAATATTATATCCATTAATGGAATTAACCAATCCCCTATTGTTTGCAATATTTATCCCAACCCCGCTACTACGCAAGTATATTTGGCATTAAACAATTTACCGGCAGGTGCTTTTGATATCAGCCTCTATAGTATTTCTGGCAAGCTGATGATGCAACAAATGCATGTATCGGTGAATGGTTCATTACAAATTGCACTCGACATCAGCCGATTACCTGCAGGCAGTTATTGGATTCGGTCTGACAGGCTTAAAAAATCGTGGCAACTGCTCAATATTTTCTAAACAATTGCAGCAATAATTTTTCTCAACTCTTCTTCATCGGCCACATACATGCTGCCCGCATCGGTAATTTGCGGATTCTGATATGCCACATTATTGGGCCAGGCTATTCTTGCAGATGTGTGACATTCGTACGCACCGGTATACTGCAGCAATTCCTTTACGTTACCCGACTTTACACCTGCACCCGGCATAATGCTTATTCTTCCGGCCGCCTGCTCTACTAACTTTTTCAATACTTCTTTTCCTGCCGGTGCGGTTGCAGCCTGGCCGGATGTAAGTACCCGTTCGCAGCCAGCTTCAATCAATGCTTCCAAGGCTTCGTAAGGGTCTGGCGCCGCATCAATTACCCGGTTAGAAGTAACACCCATTGGATAAGCCACTTCTACCAATCGCTTCATACGGTCGGTATCTACCTGTCCGGTGATGAGTTGCACACCAACAGATATTCCATCGCAGCCCAGCTCCTTGCACATGCGTACATCATGCAGCATCATGGCAAATTCATCGTCATCGTAGTAATAGTTCATGCTACGGGGGCGAATGATGGGATATACTTCTATCGATAGTTTTTCCCGCACCTGCCGAATGGCTCCGTAGGATGGCGTTGTACCTCCTTCAATGGGATTGTCGCAGAGCTCTACCCTTTTGGCACCCACTCTTTCTGCTATCAAACTGGTTTGAATTCCAAACGAACACACTTCTAATACTGCCGCTGGCATACTGCTGATTTTAGGCCGCTAAGATATTTGATTCTCTCAGGCGGCAGCCTGCCTGATGAAAATCATAGGGCAGCAGTCAGGAGCCCAATATTTTCGCGGCTTCACAGCGTTTTATCCATCTATGTCAGCCAAGCCAATTGAACTCATGGCGCCTGCGGGCAGCTTTGAAAGTATGATGGCCGCCATTCAGGGCGGTGCCAACTCCGTGTATTTCGGAGTGGAGCAGCTCAACATGCGGGCCCGCTCCAGCATCAATTTCAGTATCAGCGATTTACCCGAAATAGCTGCCCTTTGCGAACGGTATCATGTACGGAGTTATCTCACCCTCAATACCATTATTTACGATCATGATGTACGCATGGTAAAATCGCTGCTCACGGCTGCAAAAGCTGCAGGTATCACTGCTGTGATTGCTGCCGACCATGCGGTTATTGCCATCGCCCGGCAATTGCAAATGGAAGTACATATTTCCACGCAGGTAAACATCACCAATCTGGAAACCATTCGGTTTTACAGCCTCTTTGCTGATGTGATGGTATTGTCACGTGAGTTGAGCATCAGACAAATAAAAGACATTTGTGAAGGCATACAACGGGAGCAAATTAAAGGCCCATCGGGAAAATTAGTAGAGATTGAAGTGTTTGCGCATGGGGCCTTGTGTATGGCAGTATCAGGCAAATGCTACCTGAGTTTACATACGCAAAACTCTTCGGCCAACCGCGGTGCATGCTTACAAAATTGCCGGCGTAAATACAAAGTCGTGGATATGGAAGAAGGACATGAACTGGAAATTGACAATGAGTATATCATGTCGCCGAAAGATTTGTGCACCATTCCATTCATTGACCAATTGCTAGAAGCTGGTGTACGGGTACTCAAAATTGAAGGCCGTGGCAAAGGCGCAGAATATGTAAAGACAGTAACCCAGTGCTATCGGGAAGCTATTGATGCCTATAACGCTCAGGCATTGACGCCTGAAAAAATTGATCGGTGGATGCAGGCTATGGAAAAAGTATACAACCGTGGTTTTTGGGGTGGCTATATGTTTGGGCAGCATTTGGGCGAATGGACAAACACTTCTGGCTCAACGGCAACACAGCGAAAAATTTATCTTGGTAAAGGCAACAATTACTATGCAAAATCAAATATTGCAGAGTTTAAAATTGAAAGTTATCCGCTACAAGTGGGCGATACAGTAATGGTTATAGGCAAACAAATTGGCGTAGTAGAAACAACCATTACATCGCTGCATGTAAATGATACAGGAGAAGCAACTATTGCCAACAAAGGAGACTTGTGCGCCTTTCCGTTGAATGTACCCATACACAAGTCGGATAAGCTGTACAAAATAATAGCTGCGGAGGAAATGGCATGATTAGCATTACCCAACAAAGAGACAAATGCATTGGCTGCAACTACTGCGTAGAAGTAGCACCCGACCGCTGGCGCATGAGCAAAAAAGATGGTCGCAGCACTTTGTTGGAAGCCAAAGAACGGAGAGGCTTTTGGCACATCAAAGTATCCGATCATGAGTGGGATGCCAATGATGCAGCTGCCAAATTGTGTCCTGTAAAAATTATTCAGGTAAAACAATTGTAGCAGCTGCCACAACATTTCTATTTAACTCTTACGGAAGAAAATTCGTACCGGCACTCCTTTGAAATTGAAGTTTTTCCGGAGCTGATTTTCGAGGTAGTTTTTGTAAGGCGTTTTAATATCATCAGGGTGGTTGCTGAAAAAGGCAAACGATGGCACTTTGGTAGGCAACTGTGTAATGTATTTAATACGGATAAGATTGCCCCTTGTCATGGGTGGCTTGTACGACTCAATGGCCTTCAGCATTATGTCGTTCAATTGTGAAGTAGGAATTTTCTGTTGCTTACAATCAAACACTTCCAGGCCAAGTTCGATGGCTTTAAAAATCCGCACTTTATCTTTTGCAGAAATAAACAAAATGGGCACGTCGTTAAACGGGGCCAGTTTTTCCTTCAGCACTCTTTCATAGTCACGGGCAGTGTTAGTGCTTTTTTCTGCCAAATCCCATTTGTTCACCAGTATCACCAAGCCTTTACCTTTATTGGCAGCAAGGCTGTAGATTTTCAAATCCTGAGCAGTGATGCCTTTTTCGGCATCCAACAAAAGCATGCATACATCGGCTTCGTCAATGGCTTTAATGGCCCGAATAACCGAGTAAAATTCCAGATCTTCGTTCACTTTGGTTTTGCGACGAATACCTGCAGTGTCAATCAAAATAAACTCTTTGTTGAAGAGGTTATAATGAGTGTGAATGGTATCTCGGGTGGTACCTGCAATATCACTAACAATGGTTCGCTCCTGCCCAACCAAGGCATTCAGCAGGCTACTCTTGCCTACATTGGGCTGACCTATGATGGCAAACTTTGGCAATGAGTCTACCTGTTCTACTTCATCAGAATCCTTTTCTGTGATAGGCGCCGTTACGGCATCCAGCAGTTCGCCGGTACCCGTACCACTCATGCTGCTGATAAAAAACACCTGATCAAATCCAAGGCTGTAAAATTCGTTGGCCATCAACTGGCGTTCGTAGTTGTCTACTTTATTTACCACCATGTACACAGGCTTGGTGCTACGGCGCAGCAAATCTGCCATGGCTTCATCCAAATCGGTTACGCCTGTGGCCACATCCGTCATAAATATGAGGGCGTTTGCTTCTTCTACCGCAATCTTCACTTGCCGGGCAATTTCCCTTTCAAACACATCTTCACTATCCGGCACAAAACCACCGGTATCAATAATGTTGAATGATTTACCGTTCCAATCGGCAACGCCATACTGGCGGTCGCGGGTTACACCGCTCAAATCATCTACAATGGCTTTTCGCTGTTCCAGCAAGCGATTGAAAAAGGTACTTTTTCCTACGTTCGGACGGCCTACTATGGCAACTGTATAACTCATAACTACTTTTCACTTTTCAATAATCAGCAGTTGTTGATGTGCTGCCAATCACGGTTTTCTTCAATTCGATTTTCCGGGTTGTGATCTCTGCTGTCGGGCTTTCAAATCTGGTTGCTGAAAGGTACAGCATTCGGGCAGAGATGATGGCTACTCATAACCATACTCCCGTAAAAACACATCCTGATCCCGCCATTTCGGACGCACTTTTACAAACAACTCCAAAAATACTTTCTGACCCAAAAATTGCTCTATATCTATCCGGGCTGCGGTGCCCAGCTTTTTTATCATGCTGCCTTTATCGCCAATCAGGATAATCTTTTGCATTTCCCGTTGTACAATAATATCGGCACGAATTTTTATTAGCGTCGACTTTTCGGTAAACTCTTGCACCAATACCGTTGAGTGATACGGCACTTCCTGATGGTATAGGTCGAAGATTTTTTCCCGTACTATTTCTCCTACAAAAAAGCGGGTAGGCAGGTCGCTCAGGTCTTCGGTGCTGTAAAACGGATCGCCCTGCGGAATAAACTGCAGCAAGGTTTTCTGCAGTTCTGGTATCCCTGTTCCTTTCAAAGCAGAAATAGGAATGACGGCTTTGTAAGCTCCACTTTCGGTAAAGTAGGACACCGTTTTTTTCCAAACCGATTCTTTTACACTATCAATTTTATTGACCAATAAAATGGCTGGTACTTTCAATTTCAGTTGCTGAAAAAAAGCATGGGCTTCTTCGTCCTGCAGTTCTCCTACATCATACACCAGTAAGCCAGCATCGGCATCTTCCATGGCGTTGCGCACCTGCTTCATCATGCGTTCGTGCAGCTTGTACTGCGGCTCTATGATGCCCGGTGTGTCGGAAAAAATGATTTGAAAATTATCGCCGTTCAAGAAAGCCTTGATGCGATGCCGGGTGGTTTGCACTTTGGGGCTGACAATGGCCATCTTCTCGCCTACCAATGCATTGAGGAGAGTGCTTTTGCCGGCGTTGGGTTTGCCTAATATGCTTACAAAGCCCGATTGAAAGTTCATTGAATAAAAAAAGGCTCCCGGGGAAGCCTTGATTTTTTTGTTGCGAAGGTAGGGATCGAACCTACGACCTTCGGGTTATGAGCCCGACGAGCTACCGCTGCTCTACTTCGCGTCGTTTTTTGGACTGCAAAGATAGGGGGATACACTTACCGAGCCAAAACTGTTATGATCTTTTTTTGATGTCGCTGGCACCAGATGCAGAAATGGATTTCACAACCCCTTCGCCTTTGTAATAAATATCGCTGGCTCCGGAAGCAGCTGCTTTCAATTCTTTATTCACCAAAATTTGAACATCGCTGGCACCACTTGCACTTACATCGCAATAGTCGGCAGAGAGTTCAAAAGCCTTTAAATCGCTGGCTCCACTCAGGCCTGCACGAAGGTTGGTGGCACTGCCAGAGATGACAAAATCGCTGCTGCCCGATGCAATCAGTTTCAAGTTGGTCACTTTTACAGTACCTTTAAAATCGCTGCTGCCACTCAATACAATTTCGAGATCATCCGTTTTAAATGTGCCTTCCGTTTTTACGTTGCAAGCACCCGATGCACCAATTTTCATAAGGGTGGGCACCGATACATAAGCCCGCATGTACTTAGCGCCCCAGCCCATATTGCTTTTGTAGCCAATGTACAAGGTATTGTTGCGCACCTCTGTGGTGATGCCATCTACATATTTGGCTTCGGAAGCACTTACGGCTACAGCGGTACTGTTGCTCTGAGAAATGATTACATCAATAGCACTGCTGATAACGATACTGTTGAAACTGCCCACGTTGCGCACCTCCACATTGGGATCGTTGATGGTGGTTTGTGCCATAGCGGGCAAAAAGCCAAGTTGGAATAACACGGCAGCAAGCAAGAAAAAACGTTTCATATCAAAAATCATTTTCAAGTGAAAGTAAGGGATTAGCCACCTTGGTGGGGTTGTTGTTTTGTTGTGACCGTTGTACGAAATCGGTAATAAAATGTTACAGTGCATGAAAAAGTTTTGTCAGAAAATTTTTCGTGACTATACATTTGCATATTAATCATCGCCCGGGGTGTTTCAGCACAAAGTGACTGAGACTGAGAAATCACCCGTTGAACCTGATCAGGATAATACCTGCGAAGGGAAGGCCGCTTCCTTCTTAGCCATGCGTGGCTGTGTGCAGAAGCATTCCGGGCAAATTCCGTGTAGTATGAAAAGGATTTGCTCGATTCTCTCCCTCCTTATTTCTTTCTCTGTAACGGCACAAAATACTGTTCGCATACAGGTAGTGCAACCCGATGGTACAGCACTCGATGGTGCCAGCATTAGTCTGCAGGCCGCCAGCAAAAAAACATTCATCACCAATGGCAATGGCCTGGCCGATGTAAATAGCAGCAGCGCCTCATTGGCACTACGCATCAGCTATGCCGGGTATTACGCCAAAGACACCAGCCTTACTGCCGGCAACAGCCTGCACAAAATTGTGCTCACTCCCCTGCCCGCGGCTTTGCAGCCTGTGGAAGTACGGGGCATACGGGCGGGCAACAATGCGCCGTTTACCAAAACAAACATTGCTAAATCGACTATTGAAAAAAACAACCTTGGTCAGGACATTCCTTTTTTGCTGAACCAAACGCCCAATGTGGTGGTGAACAGCGACGCTGGTAACGGCATTGGCTATACAGGCATACGTATACGGGGCAGCGATGCCAGCCGTATCAACATGACCATCAACGGCATTCCGTACAACGATGCCGAAAGTCAGGGGCTGTTTTTTGTAAACCTGCCCGACCTGCTCTCTTCTGTGAGCAGCATACAAGTGCAGCGGGGTGTTGGTACCAGCAGCAATGGTGCCGGAGCCTTTGGTGCCAGCATGAACTTCAGTACACACAGCTATCAGCCCCAGGCTTATGCCGAGGTAAACAACAGCGTTGGTAGTTTCAGTACGTTTAAAAACACCATCAAAGCAGGCAGTGGATTGATAGGCAAGCATTTTACCATCGATGCCCGAGTAAGCAACATCAGCAGCGAAGGCTTTGTAGACCGGGCTTGGAGCAGGCTGCAAAGTGGCCAGTTCACCGTCGGGTATTGGGGCAAAAAATCATCGCTCCGCTTCAACGCCATTTTGGGTAAAGAAAAAACCTACCAGGCATGGTACGGCATCAGCGAAGCGGACAAAAACAACAACCGCACCTTCAACAGTGCCGGCACAGAAAAGCCCGGCTCACCTTACGACAATGAAACCGATAACTACTGGCAAAACCACTACCAGTTGTTTTTCAACCATGAATTCAACAGCCACAGTGTTTTCAACACGGCACTGTACCTCACTACCGGCCGTGGCTACTATGAGCAGTACAAAGCCAATGCCCGTTTGTCATCGTACGGCATCAATCCGATAAATGATGCAAACGGCATTCCGCAAAGCCGCACCGATTTAATACGCAGGTTGTGGTTGAAGAATAAATTGTTTGGTCAGGTATTCTCTTGGCAGCATACCAAAAACCGCCATGAGTTTACGGTAGGTGGTGGCTGGAGTTTCTATCCCGGCCAGCATTTTGGCGATGTGATCTGGACGGCTGCGCAACCCAATTTCCGCCAGCGTTATTATGATTTTGATGCTTCTAAGTCGGACATCAATGTGTACAGCAAATACCAATACAGCCTGCCCAACAACCGCTGGAAATTGTTTGCCGATGTGCAATACCGTTTTGTGAATTATAGGATTGATGGCTTCCGCAACAACCCGGGTGTATCGGTGAATGAAAACTGGAACTTCATCAATCCAAAGGCCGGTATATCTTATCAGCACCAAAACTGGAGTGGCTTTCTCAGCTATGCGGTGGGCAACAAAGAACCCAACCGAGATGATTTTGAAGCAGGCCTTACACAACTACCCCGCCGCGAACAGCTGCATGATGTGGAACTGAACATCAGCAAAAAAGAACTGCTGCGCAATGTGCAGGCCAGCCTTACGCTCTACTACATGCGGTACAAAGACCAGCTGGTGCTTACTGGAAAAGTAAACGATGTGGGTGCCTACACCCGCACCAACATACCCAACAGCTACCGTGCCGGTGCCGAACTCGAACTCAACTACCGCTACAAAAAAGGTAATATCCGCTACTCTGGCGCCTTTAGCCAAAACAGGCTGATAGATTTTACAGAATACATAGACAACTACGACGACGGTACGCAACAGGCAGTTGTGCGGGGCAATACCGCCATAGCCTTTTCGCCCAAGTTTGTACAGTTTCTCTCAGTAAGCTACCAACCGGTGCGCCAGCTGGAACTGGAGTGGATGGCTAAGCATGTGAGCCGCCAGTACCTCGACAACAGCGAACTGCGTAGCCGCAGTCTCGATCCGTACATCAACAACGATATACGTGCCAGCTACTTGTTCTCCGTGGGCAAAGTGCTGAAAGAAGTACGCCTGGCACTGCAGGTAAACAATGTGCTCAACAGCATGTACGAACCCAACGGCTACACGTTCAGCTACATCGCCGGCGGTGCATTTACCACCGAAAATTTTTACTACCCCATGGCGGGCAGAAACTTTATGCTGGCCCTTAATATTAAACTCTAACGTACATAGCTTACAGACACCAAAACAAAAGCAGCCCGCATATTGCAGGCTGCTTTTTTGTTACCACTACAAAACAAATAACGAGGTTTACTTTCTGCCGAAACGGGCTTCCCAATCGAGCATGCCCCCTGCCAGGTTAATGACATTGGTAAAACCAGCCGATTGCATCACCAATCCGGCAATCTGGCTGCGGTTACCACTGCGACAGTAGATGATTACTTCTTCATCTTTCAGGTGCTCAATATCATCAAACTGCATAGCCGTAATGAGGCCCAGCTTATAATGTAACCCTCCGATGTTGAAATCGGCACGTTCGTGATCTTCTCTTACATCAATCAGGTGTACGGTTTCGCCGGCATCCATCCGGGTTTTCAGTTCTTCAACTGACATTTGTTTCATGGACATATAGACTGCTTTGATAGATTGATTGTGGAATGTACAATAACAACAGTGGCAAAATTATTCCTCTTCGAGTATGACTGAATCGGCCACGGGTGGTGCTACGGCTTCGGTACCCAACCATACGTCGAGGCTTTGGCCCGGCCGTATTTTATTGAACTGATAACCGCCGTCGGGCAATGCTGTTTTTACTTCGGGGCTTTGCTTAAAAATGTAGGCGGCACTGGTATCCTTTACATCGGGGTTGGTGAGTATGGCGCCAATATTGATGCCCATACCTGCCAGCAAGTTTTTTGCCTGGCCAAAAGTGAGGCCAATAAGCATGGGCACTTCTAATTCTTCATCGCCAAGGCCACTACCCAGTACAAAACTTACGGTACTACCCTGATAAATTTTGGTACCCGGCCGTATGGGCTGCCCGTTGTACAACTGTTGCAGCACGGCATCTTTGGCTATATCGGGCTGGCGGGTGGTATCGCCAAGGCGCAGGCCCATTTGCTTAATGTACAGCTCGGCATTGCGAAATGAAAGGCCCACCAGATTGGGCATATCTACCATGGGCGGCTGGCTGCGGTTAATGGTAAGGTAAATGGTACGTTTGGCTTTGACCATATCCTCGCCGGCTGGCTGCTGCTTAAGCACGGCACCTACAGGCTCCGATTCGAGCCAGATGCTGTCTTGTATTTCTACAGTAAAACCTTTGTCTTCCAACTGACGGATGGCTTCGGCGGATGGCTTACCAATCACAGAAGGCACTCTTTCGTACTGACCATGGCGGGTAATGAAACCCAGCATCCACAATACCAGAAACAACAAGCCTACCACAACGCCAATGGCTGCCAGCAGGTTTACCCAAAACGGTTGCTTGGTGATGAATCGAAACAAAATGAATCAAATTTATTGGGGGTGAAAATACCAATCCTTTCGAAGTGGCCGCTAAAATTAACGGAATACTCAGGCTTTTCGTCTGTGCAGGGCATCTTCTATTAAAGCGGAGTAAAAATCGCGGAGCGACCAGCCCATGGCTTTTACCTGCTGGGGTACAATGCTGGCGGCACTCTGCCCCGGCACGGTATTGATCTCCAGCATGTAAGGTTCACCCACCGCTTCGTTGAAAATAAAATCAATCCGCACCACACCGTTGCAGTTGAAAATGCTGTAAATCTTTTTGGCAGCAGCCCGTATTTTCTCTGCCTTCCACTCCTCTACTTCCGCAGGTGTTATCTCTTTGCTTTTGCCCTGGTACTTGGCTTCGAAGTCGAAGAAATAATTTTCGCTGATGACCTCCGTCATGGGTAGCGCTACTATTTCGCCATGCAGTCGGGCCACGCCAATGGTAAACTCCCTTCCGGCAATAAACTCTTCTACCAGTACCTGATCGTCTTCGGCAAAGGCTTTATCAATAGCGGCGGGCAAACCAGTGGCATCGGGCACTTTGCTCATGCCAATGCTGCTGCCACCGTTGGCCGGCTTTACAAATACCGGAAACTGCAATGCCGCCGCCAGCTGCTCCACATCAATGGCATCGCCCTTGAAGTAGTGGAAACTCTTGGCCACATGAATGCCGCTCATGCCGGCTACAGCCACGGTGTACCGCTTGTTGAAGGTGATGGCCGACGCCGTGGCATCGCAGCTGGTGTACGGTATACCCAGCATGTCGAAATAGCCCTGCAGCTTGCCATCTTCGCCGGGAGTGCCGTGTATGCCGATGAGTATCGCATCAAACCGGATGGTTTGGCCATTCAGCGGCACGGTAAAATTGGCCCGGTCTACCGGCAGCTCTGCCCCTTGATGCAGGCAAAACCAGCCATCCTTTCGGATGTCGATGGTATGGTACTCAAACTTATCGGTATCAATATTGGCCTGAATGGTGATGGCACTCTTGTAAGAGATTTGTGCCTCACCGCTGTATCCACCTGTAACAAAAGCTATCACCGGTCGCGACATAACTACAGTGTTTTGCGCAAAGAAAAGGAAAGAAGAAGTACGAGGAATGAAGTACGAGGAATGAAGTACGAGGAATGAAGTATGAGGTATGAAGTACGAGGTAAGAGGTTTGAAATGGTTTTTGGTTTTTGGCAATCGGATTATTTGATGAGTACCCATTACAACGCTGCCCTGCAAACTGCCATCCCGATAGCTATCGGGAGCAAACTGCAAACTGCCAATTGCCTTTTGTATCCAAAGCCTTAATTTAATAACCGGAAAAAAGTGTTTGGTTTTCCACTTGATACAAAATGGAGCAACAAAAAATTATAGTTGAGCTGAGTGGCTTTTACCATAAAGGAGCACACCGTATGGGCATTCATTTTGCCAATAATGGCAGCATCAACGGGCCACTGCACAAAGCTGGTGCCTTATGGAGCCGCACCCACAAATGCTGGCATGTGCCGCTTGGTAAAGATGCATTTGAAAAAGTGATGGCCATTCTTGCCCCTGTGGCCAATATTGACCGCAGTAAGCTGGATGCCTATATAAAACAACTGAAACAACCAGCCGCAACAAAAGCCCCAAAAGCCATTATAGTTCAAAAGCCTACCACAACAATTAAAAATATAGCCGCACCCGCAGCTACACCATATTTAAATGCAGCCAATGCAGCTGCACTGCAACAAACCCAACAGGCACTGATACTAAAAGGTTACAGCCAAAATACCCAACGAACTTACCTCAATGAGCTACGCCTGTTTTTTACCCAATTGGGCAAGCATGAAGCACACACATTTACCACCCAACGGCTGAAAGATTACCTGAGCTACTGCCATACCCAATTGCAACTGAGTGAAAACACGATACACAGCCGCATGAATGCCCTTAAGTTTTACTACGAACAGGTATTGGGCAAGGAAAAATTGTTTTGGGAAATACCCCGGCCTAAAAAGCATTTGCAATTGCCGAAACTGCTGAATGAAGAAGAACTGGCTAAATTGTTTAATGCCTTGGAAAATAAAAAACACAAAGCCATGCTATTTACTATCTATAGCGCAGGCCTCAGGGTAAGCGAACTAGCAGCTCTAAAAATATCGGCCATAGATAGCGAAAGGATGCAGATATTAATAGCTCGGGCAAAAGGCAAAAAAGACCGTTATGTAAACCTTAGCCCTTTATTGTTAGATATTTTAAGACAGTATTTAAAATACCACAAACCAACTCCCAAAGTATATTTGTTTGAATCGGACCAAACAGCAACCGCCTACCCAACCAGAACGATTCAGCAAATTTTTAGTAATGCGAAAAGTAAAGCAGGTATTACAAAAGAGGTAGGGGTGCACAGTTTACGTCACAGCTTTGCCACCCACTTGCTTGATAAGGGAACTGATATAAGGTACATAAAAGAACTGCTGGGCCATTTCGACATTAAAACCACAGAGCGGTATCTGCATGTAAGTAAAAAACAATTAGTAAACATTATAAGTCCTTTGGACGACCTTTGGAAAAACAAAAAAATCGACTGGTAGCACCAACAATACAACATGTATAACCGGGTGAATTGTACTAATAACAATACAAAATGTATAACGCTAGAACATTGAAAATCAATAATGTTTCATTAAGCTTTTTTTGAAATAGTATCATATATTTACGTGTTGGCAGCAAGCAAAAATGGACACAATCAAAACACTTATCAAGAGAATATTATCCTATTCCAAAACCGATTGGAATTTTGACGACTATCCGACAAAAACGTGTAAAAACCCAAACGCTGGTGAGGACAAGGTTGCTTATGGAGCAACAATTATCAACTGGACAAGGATGGTTGCACATGGTGAGACGGAAGAAAAAGCACTGACAGCATTACAAGATAGTTTCAAACTTTACAAGGAAAACAATAATGAGCTTCCCAGACCTGGTACAAAAGTTCCATTGAAGTTTGCATCAACGGTCAACATTGACAAATACGAACCTACCGCAGAAGACTTTTTCAAAAGAGTATTGAATATGGACTATCACGAAGGCTTTTACTCAGACGGAAGCGTCTTGGAGTTTCTTCGTGATAACGATACTGACAGTGAGGAGATGAAGAAAGAAGTTATTAAACGGACAATCACACTGTATAATGTGGACATTACTGACATCTACGATGAACCTCTCTGGACAATTTTTGAAAGAATTGACGACAAGAAATAAAACGTAACGGCTGAAACAAAAATGCCTGCTGCCAACAAGCGCGTTGGCAATAGCAGGGCTGACGTGCATTTCATCAGCTTTTTGTTCGCTATTGGGCTGTAGTCCGGGCTGAAAATTCTTTAATGAACTTTTGTACATATTCTGTACTTTTAGTTCTTTATTGAGCTTTGGTTCCGGGCTGAAAGAACATTGAATCCCCTGCCATCGCCAATGCGTACCGTTAGCGGTCATTGTAAAGGACGACACAACTTAAGAAACAGGCAGAAACAAAAGTAAATTTGACATTAAAATGGAAAAGAGAAACAAAATTATTTATTGGATAGCGACAATTTGGTTATCCCTTGGAATGCTATCAGGCGGGATTTTTCAACTGATGAGAATGGAAGATGCAGTTAAGAGTTTTACTCATTTGGGCTATCCTCTATATTTATTGACAATTTTGGGTATTTGGAAAATACTTGGAGTTATTGCTGTGCTAATTCCAAAATTCTCTTTACTTAAAGAATGGGCTTATGCAGGTTTTTTCTTTGCAATGACAGGTGCTATGATTTCACACATAATTATGGGAGACAGTTTTGGCGAAATATTTCCTTCGGTTTTGTCATTAGTTCTTGTAATTGTGTCTTGGTATTTTAGACCAAGCGACAGAAAAATTCAAATTAATCATTAACAACATAAAAAAATATGGCAACAAAAATTACAATATCAGCATTGGTAAATGCACCGATTAACAAAGTGTGGGACAACTGGACAAAACCTGAGCACATTACTAAATGGAACTTTGCTATTGACACTTGGCAATGTCCGACAGCCTCAAATGATTTGAAAGTCGGAGGCAAATACATAGCAAGAATGGAAGCAAAAGACGGGAGTTTCGGTTTTGACTTTGAAGCCATATATGACACAGTTATTGATAAGCAAGAATTAACTTACACAATGACAGATGGACGTAAGGCAACGACAATTTTTGTAGGTAACGGAAATGAAACTTCTGTTACTACTGTATTTGACGCAGAAAGTGAAAACCCTGTTGAAATGCAACAACAAGGATGGCAAGCAATTTTAGACAACTTCAAAAAATATACTGAAACTAACTGACGAAGAAAACAACGAACCGCTAACAAGGGTTTGGCAAAATGGGGGCAGAAGTGCTAAATTCAGCATTTGTACTACTATCAACATTGGTGGTTTATTGAACATTTGTACTTTGAATGCCCCCACTTCGCCAAGCCCCAAGCCGTTATCTGTAATTTCATAAAAAAACCGCATTAAATATGAGAATATCAATTTTGTTACTTTTATTTTTCTCTTTTTTTTCTTGTAACGCACAAAATTGGACAATTAAAGAGAAGGAACAATTAAAAATCAATAGAGAAAATCCTAAAACTTGGGATAATGAATTAATAAAAAATGATTTTGAAAGTAACAAATACTTTGACAGCATTAAAGTTGAGAAACAGCCTTTTAGATTAAGTGTTTTTCCTGTCCCAAATTATGATTTAATTGGAAAAAACTCATTTAAAGGTTTAAATAGTGGTGCGAATTTTAGTTATAAAATTGCAAACAAAAATCTGGTAAATGCATTTTTTTCAAGTGCCAAAAATGATTTTAACAAAAACTACTTAAATGAAAAAGATAACGAAGTCTTTTTCAATATAATTGTTTTGTCAAATTTTTACAATGACACCAATATAAATGCAGAAAATTTTCAAGTAAATGTTGTTTCTAGAAATCATCCTGATTACCTTGGACAAGGAATGATAAAAACAAAAAATGAAAAAATTGAATTCGTTGCTTTTATAACCGCTGAAAGAAAACAATTCGCAATTGTGAATTCAAGACTATTTGATTTAGAATTAGGAAGAACAATTTTAATAGCACCTCAAAAAGATGGTTCATTGCGTTCAATGCAAATTAAAAGTGAGGAGATAATTGACTTCAAAAACCTTAAAAATTACAATCAATCACTAATAAATGACAAAAAAATAATTGAATTTTTCAATAGTGAAAATACAATATAAAAAGAAACTACAGATAACATAGTATTTGCAAAAGGCGGGGTTGAATATATAATAGAAAAACCCGATGC
>NZ_DAIRUZ010000011.1:33560-45463 GCF_036803085.1 Phnomibacter sp.
GTAATTTAACAATCTGAAAAAGCAATTTGCTTCGTTCGGTCGAAATTGAACTTTTCGTTCTATTTAGCCCGCCCTTCGCAAATACTTTTTCCGTTATGTGCAACCCTAAACAGACAGCGTATAAATTATGAACAGAATAATAAACTTTTTACTTTTCATATTTCTGCTACAATTTTTGACAAGTTGTAACGGGCAGACAAAATCTAATGCAGTAACCCAACAAAATACCACCACCAAAAAAAGTGTCGGTGGTGGTTGTGAAGGTTGTGAATTGATGTATGTTGGAATACCCAAACAAATTCTATCCGAGCATATCAGTTTAGGTTGGACAGAAGGTAAACAAAAACTCATTTTGACAGGTAAAGTTTTCCAACTTGACGGAAAAACACCTGCATCTGATGTCATCATATATTATTGGCATACGGACGATAACGGTTTGTATTCATCAAATGACGAAACACCCAAACAAGCAAAGGAACACGGTAAATTGCGAGGTTGGGTAAAGACTGACAAGAGTGGAAACTATACAATAAAAACAAGTAGACCTACTGCTTATCCTAATGATAATATTCCGCAACACATTCACCTATCCGTAAAAGAACCAGACATCTCTAACGAATATTATGCTGACCTTTATTTTGATGATGACCCATTGTATCTAAACCATAAGAAAAAATATGGCAAACTTGACAGAGCAGGAACAGAACTACTAAGAATTGTTTTAGACAGTAATATTCAAATCGCAGAACACAATATTGTATTAGGATTGAATATTCCCGACTACCCTACTAAAAACAAGGCAGACATTCAATCGGTTTTAAAAATTGGTGAAGACCAACCTTCATTTATGCCATTTCACGCCTTTGGACCCGACAAAGGAACAAGGACTTGTCCAGTTTGTAAATATGGACGCTATCACGGAATTGTATATTTTGTTGGTGATAATCCAAATTGGGACGAAATCAAAAAATGGCTTAGACAATTAGACAACGAAAGTGTAATAAGAGAAAAATACCTTAAAGCATACTTTGTTTATGGAAATTCAAAAAATTATAATAAGCAGACACGCCAAACAGAATTAGAAAAAATCGGAAAAGAATTAAGGCTTCAAAAAATTGCTTTGACTTTTGTTCCATCATTTGCAGATACTGAAAGCGAAGCAAACCTTAATAAAGTAAATGCAAGTGTTGAAAATACATTTATCATTTACAGACACAGAACAATAGTTGACAAATATGTAAATCTAAAACCGACAGAACAAAACTTTAAACTTATTGCAGAAACACTTGACAAAACAAAAGGAAATTATTTTGACTTAAACGAGCCAAAACACGAATGATAAGGAGGGCTGCACATAACAAGGTATTGCCAAAAGCGGGGCGAAACGACTTCGATTGTTCATTTGTGCAAAATTCATCATTCGTTCTTCGATTGAACTTTTATGCTTAAAATCCCCGCCTTCGGCAATACCCAAACCGTTGTACGACATAGTAAAACCCACCTCGTAAAAATGAAAGTTCGTGACGAAAAACTAAAAGCAATAATTGATTGGTCTAAAAATAACCGAGACATAAGAGCAGTATTATTGACAAGTTCACTTGTAAATCCATTAGCACCTGTTGACGATTTTAGCGACTTAGACATTGAACTTATATTCGAAAATAACGCCAAATATATTTCAGACAATACTTGGACAGAAAATTTTGGAAATCCAATTGCAATGGTTGAAGAAGACGAAACCTATTTCGAAGGTAAACACGCTATGAAAATGGTTTTATATGCTGACTATGTCAAAGTAGATTTCAAATTATACAGCAAACCCGAATTTTTACTTGACGCAAAAAAAAATGAATTACACGAAGATTGGGATATTGGCTATAAAGTTTTGGTGGATAAAGAAGGGCTAACAAATAGTCTAAAAAAGCCTACTCACCAGATTTTTATAATAAAAAAACCTACAGAAAAAAAATTCAAACAAGTTTTAAATGACTTTTGGTGGGACATTGCTCATACCGCAAAATGTATTATTAGGGATGACTTGTTTTATACAAAGTTTATGACTGAAAATAATATCCGAACAGACTATTTAATCCCTTTAATCGAATGGTACATTTCAAGCGAACATAATTGGAATATTACAACCAATAAATACGGCAGACTTTTTAAAAAATACCTGACTACCGATTTGTGGGAAACAATAGAACAAACATTTTCAGGAAGTAAAAAAAATGATAATTGGGATGCTTTATTTGCAATGGCTGATTTAGTTTCAAAAATTGGAACTGAATTATCGAAAAAACTAAATTATGATTATCCCAAAAAATTAGAAAAAGACATACGAAAATATTTGGACGAATTAAAAACTAAATAAATAACTACGTCGTACAACAAGGTATTGCCAAAAGCGGGGCTGAACGACTTCGATTGGACATTTGTGCAAGGTTCAACATTCGTCCTTCGTTTGAACTTTTGCGCTAAAAATCCCCGCCTTCGGCAATACCCAAACCGTTGGTGGCAATATTAAAAAAGTGTTCATTCCAAAACCTATTTTTATAAACTCCATTACTTGACACAGACCTTTAGTAAGACAAAAACAAATCGCATGTTTCGCTTAGGTTATAAACTTGCCTTTGAAACAACAAAACCCAAAAAGAAAGATTGGGAAGACATTTTTGCTTTGTGGTGGTGTGCTGCCAAAGCCGGACACAAAAGAGCTCAATTTTATTTAGGCACCTGCTATGACAATGGCTATGGAACAGACAAGGATTTACACTTAGCTTTTGAGTGGTACTTAAAAGCCGCAAAAGCTGGACACCGAGACGCTCAATTTAATGTTGGGTTTTTCTATGCCACAGGAGAACTTGGTTTTAAGAACGACAAGAAAAAAGTGTTTTGGTATTCTAAAGCTGCAAAAGCTGGACTAATTGACGGGAAAAGAGATTTGGGTTATTCATATTTCTATGGTGAAGGAGTTAAGAAAGATCAAACAAAAGGGGTTTATTGGTATAAAAAAGCAGCAGCAAACAATGATAGCATGGCTCTTTATAATTTAGGCCTTTGTTACAAACACGGCGAAGGTGTAAAACAGTCAAATCGCTGGGCCAAACATTTTTTTACAAAAGCTCTTGAGTACGGACACATAAAGGCAAAAGGACAACTTAAAAAGCTACAGTAGACAAATACTGCCACCAACATGGGGTTTGCCGCAAGTGTGGCTGGACGCAAGTACAATCGGCAGTTTTACAAAGCCAAACTTCAGTTCGGGCAGGACAAGCAACTTTGATCATCAAATCTTAACTTCAACAAAATAATTTTAATCAGCAGCGGTTGTCGGCGGACGGAATACTAATCCCACACCTGACGGCAAGCCCTGATCGTTGTAGGCAATTTTACAAAACCCGTTCCCAACAGAAAAACCAATGAAATTTGACAAACATTTTCCGACTGAACAATTAAAATCCTACATCAAATATTTTGTAGTGTCGGAGAACGAATTGGAAAATGAATACAAAGTTTTTCCGTCTTCGGGACTTGTTATCGGGTTTCAGTATAAAGGACAACTTGCAGCTGTGAAAGACAACACCGAAAGCAAACTAACTACGGCAGGAATTACAGGTATTACTGATGGTTACAAAGTCTTCAAAAATTCGGCAGACATAGGAACCATTTTGGTTTACTTTACCGAAATTGGCTTTACTCATTTTGCTTCACATCCTGCCAACGAACTCTTTAATTTAAGTCTTTCACTTGAAGATATTTTTGACAAAAACAGTGTAACCGAAGTTGAAGAAAAATTAACAATTGCCACCACAGACAAACAACGCATAAAAATAGTTGAGCAGTTTTTACTATCTCAACTCAAAGACATTGAAACCGACAAATTAATTGTTGAAGCGGTTAAACTTATTTACCAAAGCAACGGAACAATCCGCATAAAAGAATTGAACGAAAAGCTATTTATCAGCCAAAGTCCATTTGAAAAGCGATTTAGAAAAGTGGTGGGAACGACAGCCAAAAAATTTGCTTCTATTGTTCGCTTCAACACAGTTCTTGACAATCTAAACGACAGTAAAACGCTGACCGAAATCTGCTACGAAAACAATTTTTTTGACCAAGCACATTTCATAAAAGACTTTAAACAATTTACAGGCGACACACCCGAAAATTTTAAACGATTTTTGTAGAAAAACGATTTTTTACAATGACAACGATTTTAAGAATTGCAATTTTGCATCGTAATCATAACGCAAAAAGACAAAATGAGAAAAGCAATCTTAAAATCAACAATCATTTTCGCAGGTCTAAGCATTATGATTTCATGTAATTCAAAAAATCGTTTAACAATTAAAAATCAAGAAAAAATGTTTACAGTAGAACAAATCAAAACGGCTCACAGCAAAGTAAAATCAGGTGCAGACTTTCCTTCGTATATCAAAGAAATTAAGGCGTTAGGTGTTACTCATTACGAAGCATATGTAACAGACGGACATATTGACTATCACGGAGGAAGCGATTATACAGCAACTGTTCCGGCAAAGTATGAACCATTAGAAATTGCAAACACGCCAAAAACAGAAGAGTTCAAAGCGGAATTATTGGCTCATCAACAAGGAAAAACAGATTACCTGACTTTCATTAAAATGTGTGCAGAAACAGGAGTAGAAAAATGGGAAATTTGTATGGACAAAATGACCTGCACCTATTACGACAAAGCAGGAAATGAAATTTTAGTGGAAGAAATTCCGCAATAAAAAACTGCCTACAACATCGGTTTGGCAAAAGCAGGGCTGAAGTGCAAACTTCAGCTTTTGTGCTTCTATTAAACTTTTGTACATTAGCCGAACGGAAGTGCTTCGATTGCCCTGCCTTCGCCAAGCCGCGGGACGTTGTATGTCACCCTAAACAGCATCCTACTTAAATTCAAACTAACATGACTTTGCCACCCGACCCCACGCTATTTTTAGCACATTGCAAGGGACACAAAGCCGACACACAAAAGCCAACCTTGCAAAGAGATAAAAATGCTAACGCACAGCCCACCCACCCCGGCTGACGAATATCTATCAACATTTGTTCGACACTTCAGTAATAAATCATCACTCAACACCAGGCCCACCCACCCCCCAGCGGACAGAATTCTTTTCATCTGCTGGGGAACTTGAGCGGGAATACTATAATCAACATCTTTTCAACAAGGCAACTTATAAGAGCATTAAAACTTCACATATTACCGTAAGTCAATTAATTTGCATAATATGCAATGAATATGAGTAAAAAAGCAATAAATCGATTAAAGGTTGTACTAGTTGAAAAAAATCTCAGCAGCAAATGGCTTGCAGAACAACTAGACAAAAATGAGGCGACGATTTCGAGATGGTGTACTAACGACGTACAACCGCCGCTTACTACACTGGTAAAAATTGCTGAAGTTTTAAAAGTTAATGTAACAGATTTATTAAATAATAAAGTAGAATCAAAAAATACAAAGAGTTAAATGGATAATGCAAATAAAATATCAGAATTAAAAGCAAGGCTTACTGAAGAAATTCAGAAAGAACCTTCTGATAACACTATCATTTTATCTCTTTCAAATGAAATTGCAAAACTTGACGAAAACCAAATTCGTTTTTCGGTGGATGCCGGAATAATAAATAGACTAGGGAAAGAATTAGTAGGAAGACACGAAACTGCCGTTTCAGAACTTGTTAAAAATGCCTATGATGCAGATGCAACCGAAGTTAAGCTTGTCTTTGAAAATGCGTGGCAACCAAATGGCAAATTACTAATTGAAGATAATGGTGTTGGAATGACAAGAGCCCAACTCATTAATGGTTTTATGAGATTGTCTTCATCTGAAAAAATACATAACCCTATTTCTGAAAAATATAATAGAACCAGAGCAGGGAAAAAAGGTATTGGAAGATTTGCAACACAGAGATTAGGAAACAAATTGACAATCATAACTCAAACTTCCGAGGCAGTAAATGCAATAAGAATTACAATTAATTGGGATGAGTTTGCTACTGACAAGGACTTATTAAGTATCACTAATCAAATTGAAATAATTCAAAAGTCAAAAGACGAGGGTACCGACTTAATAATCGAGGGTCTAAGAGAAGGTTGGTCTGATGCAATGATAAAAAGAGTGTTCAGGTATACATCTGACCTTTTACAACCCTTCCCACTTTCCAAAAAAAGAAAAAAAGAAGAAACACAAAGAACCGACCCGGGTTTCAAAAGTTCATACTACAGAAAACATGAAAATGATATAACGCCGATTATTGATGAGGATGAAGCTATTTATAAACATGCAGTTGCAGAAATTGAAGGTTATATTTTGGAAGATGGTCAAGGCTGCTGGTCTTTAAAAAGTAACAAACTCAATTTTCCGGAAGAAATATTTTTGATAGGCAAAAACAGAGAGAAAGAAGATTCAAAATTTCATTTCATCAAAGACGTACATTTTAAATGCTATTATTTTATATGGGACTCATCTCTTTTGCCACCCCAATCTTTATCATTCATTAGGGAAATTGCGAATGAAAGAGGCGGCATAAGATTATACAGAAACGGATTTAGAGTACTCCCTTATGGAGAAAGGGGAAATGACTGGATAGGATTAGATGAATCAGTTCGTAAGAGAGTTATATTAGCACCACATGCTAATAATAATTTCTTTGGATTTGTTGAAATTACCGATAAACAAGGGTTGCTTTTTGATGAAACATCAAGTAGAGAAGGGCTTATAGAGAACGATGCTTTACATGAATTAAGTGACTTTATATATCGTTCTGTTGTAAGTGCTACGCAAAAGGTCGCAGAAATAAGAGGGCGAAAAGGAACAACTTCACAAAAAGACTGGAAAAAGGAAGATGAAAATCCTTCTGAAAAGGTAGATGCAACAATAAAAGATTTAGAGACTATAGTCGATACTGAATCGAATAGTAATATTTCTGATTCAGAAAATACATCTTCAAAACTTAAGGATGTAGTAATTAAATTGAAGGATGAAAGAGAACGAGAGAAGCAGTATTATGAAGAAGACAGAAAAAGGCTTATTGATGAAAATAACATGCTACGCATTTTAGCTGGTCTTGGATTAGTCATTGGAGAATTTGTTCATGAAGTAAAAAGATTTTTACCTGCGTTTGATGCGGATACAACATTTCTTAAAGATGCAGTTAAAACTCATACGGAAGCATTAAAAAGAGCAGACAGATTAGATACAAATTTAAAATCCTTTACAGTTTACACTTCTTATTTTGACAAAGCTATTTCACAAAATGTATTAAGAGAACTAAAACCAATTGACTTGAGGGATGTAGTAAATGACTTTGAAGAAGTGATTCAGAATGATATTAAACGTTCGGGAATTACATTTCATAAACCAGTTTTCACTGCTTTTGATTTGTATACAACACCGATGCATCCCTCCGAGTGGGCATCAATACTTTTCAACTTTTATACTAACTCAAAAAAAGCAATAAAACGTAAACAAACGAAGGGAGAAATACTTATTAAATGTGGTGAAGATGATAAAAATGTTTTTTTGGAATTTTCTGACAATGGTGACGGAATTCCAAAAGAGAATGAGGAGTTAATTTTTAATGCCTTCTTTACCACATCCTCGGCAGCGGGTCATTCAACATCGGAATCAGAATCACTAACAGGTACTGGATTAGGGCTCAAAATAGTTAGAGATATTATAGAAAGTTACGGAGGTTCAATTTATGTAATGAATTCTGAAAAGAATTTCAATACAACACTGAGAATCGAAATACCATCAAATAAAAACAATCAAGACAATGGCTAAATATAAATTCTTATACCTTGATGATGAAAATGACGAAACCACTGCTGCAATCGCCGATGGTTTACAAATAGATGGACTAATTGAAGTTACGTATGAACAACCCAAGACTTTTGGGGAAGAAATAAAGGATTTAAAAGCAAGACTTAAAGATTTTGACGGTCTGATACTAGACCTGCGTTTAGATGGCAAAGCACTTGATATTGCATATAATGCTCCTTCAATTGCTCAGGAATTAAGAATGATTGCTGGAGAAGGGGGTGTTAAATCATGCCCAATTATTTTGTGTTCAACTGACGAAAAAATGAGAGCTACCTATGATGTTGAAAAAATTTGCCATGAACATTTTGATTACAAATTCACTAAACAAGTTTCCCCACCTTGGAAAAAATTTGCTGTCAAGCTATCCTCGCTAGCTAAGGGTTATCAATTTATTTCTGATTCAAATTTTGACATGCCTGTTATTTTGGGCAGAGAAGATTTATCAGCTCTAGATACAAGAGTTTTAGAACATTTTACTGATTTAGCGAAACCATTGCCTACTTATGATTATGCGTCCTTTGTTATAAAGGAATTGTTTCATCAACCAGGCGCATTAATTAAGGAAAAATTATTAGCTGCAAGGTTGGGAATTGATATCGATAAGTCATCAGATTGGCAGAATCTTTCGGAAGGCTTCTTTTCAAAAGCATTTTTTTCTGGAGTGTTTTCAGATGGTTGGAAAAGATGGTGGATGGATATTGTTCAGAATATTTTTAAAGAAACTACAAAAGGCAAGAGACTAACAATGCTGAATGCTTCGGAAAGAGTTAAACTTCTATCAGAAATTTCCGGGCTTAAAAATTTAGTTGCAGCATTACCTATGGAATACAATAAAAGTTCAAATTTCTGGACTATTTGCGAATTTTTTAAATGTCCAATCGACCCTTTGGAGGGTTTCAAAATTCATACAACAATAGAGCCCAAAGCATGGCAAGACGAGCGGTATGTTTCTTTAAAAGCAGTTTTAGAGAAAAGATATCCTCGTCCTCATTCTTCTGAAAGTAATCGTATCAAATTAATCAAAGAAGAACTTTCTAGCAAATGAGTATTCCAAAGAACATTATGCTTTTTCGAGAAAAAAGAGCTTCAGAGCTTCGAATGGTTGCGAAATCATTGGAAAAGACAATTGGTGGCAGCATAAACACATCTCCTATATTACAAGCCGCTAAACAATTAGAAGATATCAACTTCATTCCAACACTCAAAGATGGAACCAGAGACCCAAATTTTTGGGGCTATGAAATAGAAGACTTTATAATCCCTGTCGAAACCATTAAACATATTAGACCAAAAGGAATAAAGGATGTGAGTATTACTCTAAATATGAAGGTTATCGCTAATTCAAATGAGTGGCTTACATTAAGCGACCCTTTAGCCGATTTAAATTTTAATGTTCTAATTAGAGGTATTGGTACGGAAAGTTGTTATGCTGGCTTTCACATTGACCGGCATGACATGAATTTAGTAAGTACTGAACCGCATCCCATATATCACTTACAATACATGGTAAACCCGTTAGATAGCGATGACTTTAATTATGGCTCGGTTCTTCATTTAGATACACCTCGAATCATGCATTACCCAATGGATTTTATTTTAGGAATGGGTTTTTTAACATCTAATTTTTATCCAACAGCATTTGAAGTGTTACTTGATGATGGCATTTTTACCAGCCTATATAAAGAATATCAGGAAAGAATATGGAAACCATTTGCCCATACGATGGCAAATCATTGGGACTTTGATAAAGCAAATATTATTTGGAAACCAACTTCAACGCTTTGTCCGTACTTAATATGAAAAATCTGATTTTTAAATACCTTAGTTCTAACTGTTCAAGTAAGCCAACCGAAATTGACCGTCTTATTGTTTCTGCATTTCTTAAAGCCAATAATTTAACAGTTCAAAAAAATGAATTTTTAAAGGGTTATGTAATAAACGAACAACATGCAAAAGATTTTTCAAAACTTTTAGCTTTTACAAGTATAATTAAGAATGAAATAGGAAATTTTGACACAGAGCAACTTATCGAACTTTTTGAATTTGTTGTTTCTCCTGCAGACAGAATTATTAATGGGGCTATCTATACTCCTTTAAATATCCGTGACTACATTATTACACAAACCTTTACAGCAAAGAATAAATCAATTAGTAATTTAAAAATTGCTGATATCTCATGTGGATGCGGCGGATTTCTATATAATGCTGCAAAAGAAATTAAACGACTAACTAATAAAACCTATTTTGAAATTTATAGAAGCCACATATATGGCCTAGATATACAAACTTACTCTGTTACTAGAACGAAACTCCTTCTCTGCCTTTTAGCACTAATTGAAGGCGAAGACCGAAAAGAATTTAAGTTTAACTTATTTGTTGGAGATGCATTAAATTTCAGTTGGAGAAATATTTTGAAAAAATTTTCTGGCTTTGATATCATCTTAGGAAATCCTCCCTATGTGTGTTCTAGGCATCTTAGTGAAGAAACAAAAAAAAGCCTTACCAAATGGAAGGTATGCAACTCAGGGCATCCCGACCTTTACATCCCGTTTTTTCAAATCGGAATAGAAAGCCTCGCAATTGACGGTATTCTTGGGTTCATTACTATGAATAGCTTTTTTAAAAGCTTAAATGGAAGAGGCCTTAGAGAATATTTTCAAACAAACAGTTTAGAGTTTCGGATTATCGATTTTGGAACAGAGCAAATATTTAAATCAAGATACACTTACACTTGTATTTGCCTTATAGAAAACAGGAAGGAAAGTTCTATCAAATATTACAAATCAACTGGTGTAAACCAATTACCAAATAATCAAAATCTTTTTAGCATTATTAATTATTCAAAATTAGATTTTAAGAAAGGTTGGAATTTGCAAAACCATGAAATAATTTCCAAAATTGAATCGACAGGTGTTTCATTAGGAGACTTGTATAAAACTCGAAATGGAATTGCAACCCTCAAAAATGATATCTACATTTTTAATCCAATCAAAGAAGATAAAGACTTTTACTATCTTCAAAATGGAAGTGTTTTTCCAATAGAAAAAGGAATTTGCAGAGATATTCTAAACTCAAATAGGCTAAATACTACAGATAGTTTTTCTAAATTAAAAGAAAAAGTAATTTTCCCTTATGATGATGGTATAAAACCTCAACTTTTAAAAGAAGCCTTTCTTAAAAGAAATTTTCCAAAAGCATATAAATATTTAGAAAATAAAAAAACTATTCTTGCTGCAAGAGATAATGGCGAAGGGGATTACGAAAGCTGGTTTGCTTTTGGTAGAACTCAGTCCTTAGAAAAAATGAAGCATAAACTTTTCTTCCCACATCTGGCTGCCAAAGTTCCCAATTACTTAATCAATTCAGATGAAAACTTATTATTTTATAACGGACTTGCGTTACTTGCTGAATCAAAAAGTGAATTGTTGGTAATGAAAAAAATAATGGAATCAAGACTTTTTTGGTTTTATATTAAAAATTCAAGTAAGCCATATACTTCGGGGTATTTTTCATTCAGCAGTAACTATATTAGAAACTTTGGTATCTGCAACTTAGACCAAGACGAAATAAAATTTGTGATTAATGAAAAGGACAAAGAGGTGCTTGACAGTTTTTTTGAAACTAAATATGACATTGAACTTCAAAAAGTAATTTAGCCGACGCACCAAGTCAGGCACATTTGCAAGGCGTACAAAGCCGCCACACAAAACCAACCTTGCAAAAGAGCCTGCCTTGTTCCTACGCTTCCGGGACACACCCTGCCACGGTAGACACAGACTAAACATTTGAAGAACCAAGACGAAGGGCGAACATACAACAGGGGGTTTGCTGCTATGCTGGCAGACGAATATATACTCAGCTTCATATCGCTATCAGCCCATATCCAGCCGACGGAATTCTATCATCTTTTGTTGTTATCTTCATCATCAGTTTTTCAATCGGCTGCGGCTCCGGGCTGGACATTATAAAATACCAGCACAGCAGCAAGCCCTGGCCGTTGTGCGTCATATTATGAAGAGTCTCATACTCCTAGCATTCTTTTTTTTAAGTA
>NZ_DAIRUZ010000012.1:0-22048 GCF_036803085.1 Phnomibacter sp.
TACTTAAAAAAAAGAATGCTAGGAGTATGAGACTCTTCATAATATGACGCACAACACGTAAATATATGATACTATTTCAAAAAACGCCTAATGAAACATTATTGATTTTCAATGTTATAGCGTTATACATTTTGTATTGTTATTAGTACAATCTACCCGGTTATACCTTTTGTATTGTTGCAGTACTGCAACCTTTTTAAAGCCCTCTTTTTCATCGCCCAGCTACCATCCCTAAACCGCCAAACCAACAGCAACCGGCTGCTGCTCCCATCAACCACCAACTACTAACCATCAACTACCCGCCACCCACCATTCCCGCCTTTTTTTCAGGTCGTCATATTTGCTTCTGCCGTTCAGGCTGCTTTTGTGTACTACTGCTGCCAGTATTGCAGCAAAACAGAGGCTGGTTTGAGGTTTGATGCATTTGGTTTGTCCATCCGTATCAATACAAAATATTACATATGAACCTCAACAATTTCACGATTAAAGCGCAGGAAGTGGTGGCTGCCAGTCAGCAGTTGGCCTTCAACCACAGCAGCGTCAACATCGAAACCGAACATATCCTCAAAGCCCTGCTCGATCAGGAAGAATCGCCGGTGGAGTTCTTATTGAAAAAGAACAACGTATCGGTGAACGTGCTGCAAAGCAAGCTCGACGAAGCCATCCAAAAATTGCCCAAAGCGGGGGCAGGTGCTACGCCGGCACAATCCATTGGCCGCGATGCCAACACCGCAGTACTGCGGGCAGGCACCGTGCTCAAAACTTTTGGCGATGAATTTGTGGCACCCGAACACCTGCTGCTGGCCCTGCTGCAAGGCAGCGACAGCACCGCCAAAATGCTGAAAGAAGCCGGCCTTACCGAAAAGGGTTTTGTAGCAGCGGTGAAAGAATTGCGCAAGGGTGATACCATTCAATCGCAAACACAGGAAACACAGTTTAATGCGCTGAACAAGTATGCCAAAAACCTCAACGAAATGGCCCGTCAGGGCAAGCTCGATCCGGTGATTGGCCGCGATGAAGAAATTCGCAGAACGCTGCACATCCTCAGCCGGCGCAGCAAAAACAACCCCATACTGGTGGGCGAACCCGGCGTGGGTAAAACCGCCATTGCCGAAGGCCTGGCCATGCGCATTGTAAATGGCGATGTGCCCGAAAACCTGAAGAGCAAAATCATATATGCCCTCGATATGGGCCAGCTGATAGCCGGTGCCAAATACAAAGGCGAATTTGAAGAACGCCTGAAAGGGGTGGTGAAAGAAGTAGCCAGCAGCGATGGTGAAATCATTTTGTTTATTGATGAAATACATACGTTGGTTGGGGCTGGCGGTGGTGAAGGTGCCATGGATGCTGCCAACATTTTAAAACCCGCACTGGCCCGTGGCGAACTCCGTGCCATTGGAGCTACCACGCTCAACGAGTACCAGAAGTTTTTTGAAAAAGACAAGGCACTCGAAAGGCGTTTTCAAAAAGTAATGATTGAAGAGCCCAGTGTGGAAGATGCCATTTCTATTTTGCGGGGTTTGAAAGACCGCTACGAAACGCACCACCATGTACGCATCAAAGACGAAGCCATTATTGCGGCAGTGGAGCTGTCGCAGCGCTACATCACCGATCGTTTTTTACCCGATAAAGCCATCGACCTCATTGATGAAAGTGCGGCCAAGCTGCGCCTCGAAATGAACAGCATGCCCGAAGAGCTCGACAAGCTCGAACGGCAGATACGCCAGCTGGAAATTGAGCGGGAAGCCATCAAGCGGGAAAATGATGAAGCCAAGCTGAAAGAACTGAATACCGAAATAGCCAACCTGGCGGTAGAGCGGGATACGTTTAAAGCCAAGTGGCAGCAGGAAAAAGAAATTGTAGAAAAAGTACAAAACGCCAAAGCGGCTATTGAACAACTGAAGCAGGAAGCCGAGCAGGCCGAACGCAACGGCGACTATGGCCGTGTGGCAGAAATACGCTACGGCAAGGTAAAAGAGCAGGAAGAATTGATTGTGCAACTGTCTGCACAGCTGGATGCCATCAGCGAAAAGCGATTGCTGAAAGAAGAAGTAGATGCCGAAGACATTGCCGAAAACATTGCAAAAGCCACCGGTATACCCGTGAGCAAAATGATGCAAAGCGAAAGGGAAAAACTGCTGCATCTGGAAACAGAACTGCACCACAGAGTAGTGGGGCAGGAGGAAGCCATTACGGCCGTGGCCGATGCCATCCGCCGGAGCCGGGCAGGCCTCAGCGATCCACGCAAGCCCATTGGTTCATTTATCTTTTTGGGTACCACGGGTGTGGGTAAAACAGAGCTGGCCAAAGCGCTGGCCGAATACCTGTTTGATGACGAAAGCATGATGACCCGCATCGACATGAGTGAGTACCAGGAGAAGCACACGGTGAGCCGGTTGGTAGGTGCGCCTCCGGGCTATGTAGGGTATGATGAAGGTGGACAGCTCACCGAAGCGGTGCGCCGCAAACCTTACAGTGTGGTGCTGCTCGATGAAATAGAAAAAGCTCACCCCGATGTATGGAACGTGCTGCTGCAAGTGCTGGATGATGGCCGCCTCACCGACAACAAAGGCCGCATGGTGAATTTTAAAAACACCATCATCATTATGACCAGCAATATTGGCAGCCACCTCATACAAGATGCTTTTGATGGCGTGGATGAAAACCATTTGGAAGAGGCCAACGAAAAAGCCAAGCTGGAAGTAATGCAGCTGCTGAAGCAAACCATTCGCCCCGAGTTTTTAAACCGGGTAGATGACATCATTATGTTCCAGCCGCTGATGCGTAAAGAAATCCGTGGCATCATTCGCATACAGTTGAAAAACCTGCAACAACTCATTGCCGACAGCGGCATTGAATTGCACTTCAGCGAGTATGCTATCGACTATCTGGCAGAGAATGGCTACGATGTACAATTTGGTGCACGGCCACTCAAACGGTTGATTCAAAAAGAAATCATCAACCAGCTGAGCAAACGCATTTTGGCCGGTGATATTGATAAAACAAAACCGGTATTAGTAGATGTGTTTGATGGTGTGGTGGTGTTTCGGAACGAACATCCCGAAAAGTTATAAGACGCTAATACATCCTTAAATAGCCTTGCATCCGCAGGGCTTTTTTTATTTGTCGTCAAACAAGGGCGGACAAAAGATGTTAAGAATTTCTTTATGGTTGGCTGTCCAAAACCGACAGTATCAATTCTGGCTATCTTCGCCGCACTTTTTTATGAAACAACTGTTGACCATCTTTTTACTATTGGTGCATGTAAATAGTGCCATGCTGCTGCCACAGGTAGAAGACCAAGGCATGGCAGGTACCATAGGTAGTACCTGCGATGTGGTGAACAGTGTATACGAATGGGTAGATGAAACACTGCTCGATCATCACGATTCATCTACACAAGATCATCACGATGTCGATGATGGTTTGCAAATAGAAACAGCCATTGCTGATGACTTTTGCAGCAGCCTATTTTATATTGCGCAACTCGATTCTCCATCGGTTTTTACCAGCAATCATAATGCCAAAGCCAATGCGGCTGGAGCATTAGAAATGAGTTACGAACTCAATACGCCTCCTCCGGAAGCTTAGTTGTATTTATCCTCGATTTTATTAAAGGATGCACAGCCAAGTGTTGTGACTCCGGTGCTGTATTTATGTTTTACAGCATTCCTTTTCATCAGATACTTACAACTAATCAACCATGCATTTTATACAGCGCAATAGCTGGTTTCCGGCTATGGCTATCGTGTTATTGCTGAACGCTTGTTCGCCCAAGCAAGAACAGGATACTGCCGCTCCGCAAAAATTTACAGTAGTTACTCCCGAATTGCTCGACACGGTGTATGCCCGTGAATACATTGCCGAAATTCAATCGGTACAAAACGTAGAAATCCGCTCCCGGATGGATGCGGCATTCATTGAAAAAATTCATGTAGATGAAGGCAAGCCTGTGCAGGCAGGCCAACTCTTATTTACCCTTACCAGCCGCCGCTACCGCGAAGAATTATTGAAGGCCAATGCTCAACTCAAGAGTGTGCAGGCCGAACTGAAAGTGGCAGAAGTAGAATTGAAAAACACCAAAATGCTGGTGGCCAAAAACATTGTGTCCAACTCCGAACTGGAAATGGCACAAGCCAAAGTAGAAGCCATCGAAGCGAAGATTGAAGAAGTGAAATCTTCCATCTCCATAGCCCGTGTGTACCTCTCATTTTCTGAGGTACGGGCACCATTCAATGGCGTTATCAACCGCATTCCCAACAAGCGGGGTAGTGTGGTGCAGGAAGGTGATTTGCTCACCACTATTTCCAACAACGATGAAGTGTTTGCTTACTTCAATATGTCGGAGCAAGACTACCTGCAGTTTCAAAAAAAGAAAGACGATGCCCATCACAACGAGGTGGGATTAGTGCTGGCCGATCAGCAGCGTTTTCCGCACATGGGTAAAATAGAAACCAACGAAAACGAAATTGATATCAGCACGGGCAATATTGCCTTTCGTGCACGGTTTGCCAATCCACAACATTTGCTGCGCCACGGTTCTACCGGCAAAGTGCTCATCAACAGTGAGCTGAACGATGCGTTGGTGATTCCGCAAAAATCGAGTTTCGAAATTCAGGAAAAAACATTTGTGTATGTAGTGGATGCCAACAACACAGTGCGGATGCGCAATGTAGAAGTGAGCCATCGCTTTCCGCACATGTATGTCATCAGTGGTGGTCTTTCAGTAAAAGACCGCATTATTTACGAAGGCATTCAGCAGGTAAAAGAAGGTGACAAAATTGTACCTCAGCAAACATCATTTTCTGCCATGGCCCGTCGCTAAGCAGTACACATTTCAACTTACATAAGGCATGACTGAAAAATTTATACACCGGCCGGTGTTGTCTATTGTCATATCCCTCATCATTACGTTGTTGGGTGTGCTGGCCATGACGCAACTACCGGTTACGCAGTTTCCTGATATTGCACCACCCGAAGTAAACGTAACCACCAAGTACACCGGTGCCAACGCCGAAGCCTGTGTAAAGGCTGTAGTTACACCTCTCGAAAGAGCCATCAACGGTGTGCCCGGTATGGCGTACATGTCATCGGTGTCTGGCAACGATGGTACCAGTGTGATTCAAATCATTTTTAAAGCCGGTACCGACCCCGAAGTAGCAGCGGTAAACGTGCAAAACCGTGTGTCATCTACGCTGGATGAATTGCCCGAAGAAGTAATTAAAGCCGGCGTACTGGTAGAAAAAGTGCAGAACAGTATGTTGATGTACCTCAACATACTCTCCACCGATTCGGCCATGGATGAAAAGTTTTTGTACAACTATACCGATATCAACCTGCTGCCCGAACTGAAGCGGATTGATGGTGTGGGTTTTGCCGACATCATGGGCATGCGGGAATACGCCATGCGGGTGTGGCTAAAGCCCGACCAGATGACAGCCTACGATATTTCTACCGAAGACATTGTACAAAGCCTGAAAGGCCAAAACGTAGAAGCAGCACCGGGTAAAATTGGTGAAGCTTCCGGCAGATCGCCACAGGCACTGCAGTATGTACTGAAGTATACCGGTAAGTACAACACCGAAGAGCAGTACGAAAATGTAGTGCTGAAAAGCAATGTAACCGGGGAAGTAGTAAAACTGAAAGATGTAGCCGATGTAGAATTTGGTTCTTTGGAATACGACGTTATCTCCAAAGAAAACGGTAAGCCATCAGCAGCCATCATGTTGAAGCAGCGTCCTGGTAGTAATGCCAGTGAGGTGATTGCCAACATCAAGAGCCGCATGGCCGAGTTGAAAACATCTTTCCCTGCGGGGATGGAATACACCATCAGCTACGACGTGTCTTCCTTTCTCGATGCCTCTATTGATGAAGTAATCAAAACGTTGGTGGAAGCCTTCTTACTCGTAGCCTTGGTGGTGTTCATCTTCCTGCAAGATTTCCGTTCTACCATCATTCCGGCCATTGCGGTACCGGTTTCCTTGGTGGGTACATTCTTCTTCATGCAGTTGCTGGGCTTCTCCATCAACCTCATCACGTTGTTTGCATTGGTGCTGGCCATTGGTATTGTGGTAGACAATGCCATTGTGGTAATTGAAGCTGTGCATGCCCACATGGAACATTCCAAAATCGGGCCCCGCAAAGCCACCGAAAAAGCCATGCGGGAAATTACCGGCGCCATCATTGCCATCACGTTGGTAATGGCAGCGGTGTTCATTCCGGTATCGTTTATGTCGGGACCAACGGGTGTGTTCTACCGCCAGTTTTCATTGACGATGGCTATCTCCATTGTACTCTCCGGTGTGGTTGCCTTAACGTTGACACCGGCACTCTGTGCCACCATGCTCAAGCGGCATCATCACAATCCAAAAGCTAAGCGTAATTGGTTGCAGCGTTTCTTCGGCGGCTTCAATACCTGGTATGAAGGATTGTCGGGCAAATACAAACGCCTCATCGAAATCATTGCCAACAGGAGGGTAATTACTTGGGTAACGATTATCGGATTTACGATGGGCACCGGCTTGTTTGGTTCGATATTGCCTACAGGTTTTATTCCCAACGAAGACCAGGCGACGATTTATGCTAACGTAACCACGCCTGCCGGTGCTACCCTGGAGCGTACCGAGCAGGTGGTAGATGCCATTCAGCAAACAGCACAGCAGATAGACGGTGTGGATGCCGTGAGTACGCTGGCGGGTTACAGTGTGCTCTCAGAAGGTACGGGTGCAACCTATGGTATGAACCTGATTGGCTTGAAAAAATGGCACGAAAGAAAACTCACCGACAAACAACTGATGGATACCCTGCGGGAAAGAACCAAACACATCAAAGATGCCCGCATTGAATTCTTCTCGCCACCACCGGTGCCGGGCTATGGCAACTCGAGTGGTTTTGAAATGCGCCTGTTGGATAAAACCGGTTTCGGCGATTTGAAGTACCTAGAAAAAACGGCAGCTGAATTTGTGAAAGTGCTCAACGAACTGCCCGAAGTAGCCAACGCCTTTACCACGTTTGATGCCAGCTTTCCGCAATACATGGTGAGTGTAGACAATGTGAAGGCGGCACAGAAAGGTGTGATACTCGCTGATGTACTCAGTACGCTGCAAGTGTTTTTGGGTAGTGAATACGCCACCAACTTCATCCGCTTCGGACAAATGTATAAAGTGATGGTGCAGGCTTCGCCGGAATACCGTGCCAAGCCCGAGGACATCATGAAGTTGTATGTGAAAAACAAGGACGGAGAAATGGTGCCAGTATCAGCATTCCTGCAAATCAACAAAGTGTACGGTCCTGAGCAGGTAACCCGCTACAACATGTATCCTTCGGCAATGGTTAACGGTGAACCGGCGCCGGGTTACAGTAGTGGTCAGGCATTGGATGCGATTAAAAAAGCAGCGGCCGAAAAACTACCGAAGGGCTTCTCTTACGACTGGGCTGGCTCCAGCCGTGATCAGGCCAACTCGGGCAACGAAGCCGTGATCATCTTCCTGATTTGTTTGGTGTTTGTGTACCTGCTGCTGGCAGCGCAATACGAAAGTTTCCTGCTGCCGATGCCGGTTATTCTTTCACTGCCTACTGGCATTTTCGGTGCCTTCCTTTTGCTGTGGGCACTCGGTTTGGAAAACAACATTTACGCACAGGTAGCTATGATCATGTTGATTGGGTTGCTGGGTAAAAACGCTATCCTCATTGTAGAGTTTGCTTCACTGCGCCACCGTGAAGGACTGCGGCCCTTGCAGGCAGCCATCGAAGGTGCATCGGCTCGTTTGCGCCCCATCCTCATGACTTCTTTCGCATTCATTGCCGGTCTTATTCCGCTCATGCTGGCATCGGGTGCAGGCGCCATCGGCAACAAAACCATCGGTACTGCCGCTGCAGGCGGTATGCTGTTTGGTACTGTGTTTGGTGTCATCGTTATCCCCGGTCTGTATGTGATTTTCGCTACGCTGGCCGAGCGGTTTGCCAAAACAGGACGCAAGGAAGAAAAACCATTTACCGAAGAAATATAACATCATGCAATTGAAAAACAGCAATACACAATGGGTGATAGTGGGCCTACTCTTTCTGTGGGCTTGTGCACCGGTTTTACCTAAAATGCCTGAGGTAGAACAGGCGCCAACAACCTACGGTGAATGGACAGATGCAGACACCAGCAATAGTGGGATACTCAGCTGGCGCAATTTTTTTACCGATAAACATTTGCATGCGTTGATTGATACCGCCATGCTGTACAACCCCGATTTGCAAATAGCCAATCAACGTGTGCTGATGGCCAATGCAGATTTATTGCGCAGCAAAGCGGCCATGATACCGACACTCAATGCCAACCTGTCGCCGGCCATTCGCCGCTATGGTTTGTATACGATGGATGGAGCGGGCAACATCAGCACGTTTATTCAACCGGGTAAAATAGTACCGATTAACCTGCCTGATATTTATGTAGGCCTGCAATCATCTTGGGAGGCCGATGTGTGGGGCAAACTGCGCAGCCGCAAACAAGCAGCTACAGCCCGCTGGCTGGCCAGCAATGAAGGCCGCAACTGGATGACCACGCAAGTGGTATCCAACATTGCGCTGCACTACTATGAGCTGCAAGCCTTGGACAATATGCTGCGCATAGTTGATGAAACCATTTTGCTGCAGGAAAATGCGTTGAATATTGTGCAAGTACAAAAAGAAGCTGCTGCAGCCAATCAGTTGGCGGTTGAGCAGTTTGCTGCGCAGTTGCTTAACACAAGAGCCATGAAAACCCAATTGCAGCAGCAGGTGGTAGATCATGAAACGGCAATGCAGTTGCTTTTAGGTAAGTTTCCCGGTACCGTAGTACGTGATACTGCGAATTATTTGGCTTCTGCAATTCCTGCTATGCAAACCGGTGTGCCTGCTATGTTGTTGCGTCAGCGCCCCGATATCAGGCAGGCCACGTATTTGCTGGAAGCAACAAAGATGGATGTGCAAGCCGCCAGAGCTGCGTTTTTGCCCGGCTTCAACATCACAGCTGCCTTCGGTTATCAGGCCTTTCAACCCAATTTATTGTTTCGCACACCCGAGTCTATGGCGTATGCTTTAGCCGGTAGTATTGTAGCGCCTATCCTCAACCGTGGTGCCTTGAAAGCAGAATTTGCTTCGGCCAATGCCCGACAGATTGAAGCCTTGTATCAGTACCAGCAAACGGTACTGACAGGTGTGGCAGAAGTGTTCAACGAAATGAAGCGTTTGCAAAACCTGGAGCAATTGTATCAGCAGCGCAATGAACAGGCCAAAGTGTTGACGACTTCTATTGAAACAGCTTCTGCATTGTTCCGTTCCGGCAGAGCCACATATCTGGAGTTGCTCATCAACCAGCAAAATGCGTTACAGGCAAGGCTGGAAGTGATAGCTGCAAAAAAACAACAATGGCAAACATCAGTGAATTTGTATAAAGCACTCGGCGGTGGCTGGTAGTCTTACCGGTACCCGAGGTCGCAGTTGGTTGTTAGTTAAGGAGAGCCCCTTCGCAAGAAGGGGTTTCTTTTTTGTGAAAAGGAATGCAAAGCTTTGTGAGCAGCGCAATTGCTGAACTATGTTTGCAGCAAATTGAAGTACAGATGGAACTCGGAATCGGCATGTTTGGCGACAATCATTTTACTCCCGATGGCAAGGCATTGCCTACTGGTCAGCGGTTGCAAGAGCTGTTGGAAGAAGTAAAGCTGATGGATGAAATAGGCGTTGACTTTTTCGGTATTGGCGAGCATCACCGGCCCGACTATGCGGTATCTGTTCCTGAAATTATTTTAGCTGCCGCCGCCAGTGTTACCAAACGCATCAAGCTCGGTAGTGGCGTTACCGTGCTCAGCTCTGCCGATCCGGTGCGGGTGTATCAGCAGTTTGCTACCATTGATTTACTCTCCGGCGGACGAGCAGAGATTTGTGCAGGCAGGGGTAGTTTCATCGAATCTTTTCCGGTGTATGGATATGATTTGAAAGATTACGAAACCTTGTTTGAAGAAAAGCTGGATTTGCTGGTAAAAATCAATCAGCAGGAACGCATTACCTGGAAAGGAAAATTGCGGCCGGCCTTGAACAATCAACTCATTTTACCAAGGGCTACCAACAATCATTTGCCCATATGGGTAGCAGTGGGCGGTACGCCAGAATCGGTGGTACGTGCAGCCCGTTTGGGACTGCCAGTCATCTTCGCCATTATTGGTGGCAATCCGAAACATTTTCAACCGCTGTTTCAATACTATCGGGAGGCGTGGCAGCACTTTGGTCACGACCCTGCCAAGTTGCAGGTAGGCGTACACATGCATGCATTTTTTGGCAAAAATAGTCAGCAGGTTGCTGATGCCTATTACCCGCATTATGCGGCGCAAATGAACAGGGTAGGTGCCGATCGTGGTTGGGCGCCTTATCAGCGCAATCAGTTTGAAGCAGGCCGCAGCAGCAACGGGCATTTGCTTATTAGTGATGCACAAGAAGCCATTGATAAAATTTTACAAATGCAGGAACTGTTTGGCCTTACCCGTTTTTCGGCACACATGGATGTGGGCGGGCCATCGCATCTTGCATTGATGCAATCCATCGAAATTTTCGGCACAGAAATTATGCCGGCTGTAAAAGCGGCATTGCACACTGCTGCTGTGTAGGTTGGCCAATTGCCTGCCTGTCTTTCTGATGAGCAACCCTTTGAAGGACTACATTTGCAGCAATGACCATCGACGAACAATTCATGCATCGCTGTTTGCAACTGGCCGTAGTAGGAGCGGGCCATGTAGCACCCAATCCGATGGTTGGCGCAGTGCTGGTGCATGATGGCCGCATTATTGGTGAAGGTTACCATCAGCAATACGGGCAGGCACATGCCGAAGTGAATTGCCTGGCATCGGTGCAGCCGAATGACCAGCATTTGATAGCAGAAAGCACCATGTACGTAAGCCTGGAGCCCTGTGCTCATTTTGGTAAAACACCACCCTGCACTGATCGGCTCATTACTGAAAAAGTAAAACGCGTAGTGATAGCCTGCCGCGATAGCTATGCAGAAGTGGATGGCAAGGGCATGGCGAAACTGCAAGCAGCAGGCATTGATGTTACATGGGGTGTGTTGGAAAAAGAAGCGTTACAACTCAATCGGCGTTTCTTCACGTATCACCAGCAACAGCGGCCATACATCATGTTGAAATGGGCTCAATCTGCCGACGGATACATTGGTGAAACAGAAAAAAACATTGCTATTTCCAATGCCATCAGCAACCGCATGGTGCATCGCTGGCGTAGCGAAGAAGCAGCTATTATGGTGGGCACCAACACGGCCATCACCGACAATCCAAAACTCAATAACCGCTACTGGCCCGGGCTTTCTCCGCTGCGGGTAGTAATAGATAAACAACTGCGCATTCCTGCAACGCATCATTTACTGAAAGATGAGCAGCCCACGTTGCTGTTCAATTGTCTGTTGCAAAAAATACACGGCAACAAAGAATGGATTCAGTTGAAAGATGATGTTCATTTTTTGCCACAGCTACTGCAGGCATTGCATAGCCGCGGCATACAAAGTGTATTGGTAGAAGGTGGCCGGCAATTGTTGCAATCATTGATAGATGCACAATTGTGGGATGAAGCCCGCATCATCACGAACACTGCATTGCTGCTGGGCAGCGGAGTGGCGGCACCAACACTGAAAAATGCAACACACAGCGAATCACCCCTTCAACTTCAGCAGGATAGCATTCTGGTATTTTACCGGCACACAACAGCATAGCTTTTATTGGAGATACGCAAAAACAGGAACAGCAAACGAGCATGAATTTTTACTACAAAACCATTGCCAAAGAAGGCTTCGCAGAATTCAAAGACAGGGGTAGCCGTTTTCTGGCTTATGCCTATCCCATTGAAACGGCAGACGATTTCAAAAAGAACCTGGCAGCTCTCAAAAAAGGACATCCCAAAGCAGTGCATCATTGCTTTGCGTACCGCATTGGGTTAGACAATTTGCTGTTTCGGGTAAGTGACGATGGTGAGCCATCCGGCTCTGCAGGCCGCCCCATACTCGGGCAGATAGACAGCAAAGGACTGACCAATGTGATGATTGTAGTGGTTCGGTATTTTGGCGGCACATTGCTTGGTGTTCCCGGTCTTATTAATGCGTATAAAACCGCAGCATCACTGGCGTTGCAGGTAACACCCGAAGTAGAAAAAGCCGTTGAAAAAAACTACCGCATTCATTGCACCTACGATTTGCTGAACGATGTAATGACAATTTTAAAGCAAGTAGGTTGCACTATTCATAACGTAGAGCAATCCTTGTTTTGCGATGTGCATGCAGGCATTCCGCTCAACCGGTTGGACGCAGTGCTGCACAAAATCAAAGACATTCACACGGTAGAAATAACTGAAGAAAAAACAAAGTAAAAGTTGGGCATGCGTATTCTCATTACAGGCGTTTCAGGTTTTGTAGGCCGACATTTGGTCAGTCGGTTGTTGCAGCAAAATGATGCCGTTGTTGCCGGTACAGGTCGTGCAACTAAACGCCCCGAACATTTGCCAGCGCAAGTGCAATACCTGCCGCTAGATTTGCTCCATCCCGTAGCTGTGCTCGATGTGGTTGCTGCTTTTCAACCAGACATCGTCATCCATAGTGCAGCCATGAGCAAGCCCAACGATTGCGAAGAGCAACAAGCACTTTGCTATGCGGTAAATGTACAGGCTACGCAGCATGTGGTAGATGCCTGTAAAGTATGCAACTGTAGACTGCTTTTTATGAGCACCGACTTTGTGTTTGGCGATGATGGCCCATTTGCTGAAGACGATGCATACAATGCTGTCAACTATTATGGCCAATCAAAAGTGCTGGCAGAAGGGTTGGTAAAAAACTCCGGCTTGCCATGGAGCATTGTAAGAACGGTGCTGGTGTATGGTCCGCATTTGCCCGGTTTGAACCCGACTTTTCCGCTGTGGGTGTGGGGCAATTTAAAAGAAGGCAAAACCATTCGGGTGTTTACCGATCAATATCGCACAGCAACTTATGTAGCTGATTTGACGGAAGGAATAACCAGCATAGTTGTACAAAAAGCCACCGGTGTGTTTCACTTGTGTGGCGAAGAAACCTTTACACCATTTGACATTGCACAGCTGGTAGCAGCACATGGCAGCTTTGATGCGCAACTGGTGCAACCCGTTACCAGAGCGGAATTTGCGGAGCCTGCCAAAAGACCCATTCGCAGTACCTTGCACATAGCAAAAGCAAAAAGCGAGCTGGGTTATGCACCCCGTTCGCTTTCGCAGGTTTTACCATTACTGTTTTAAAAATTATTGCAGCGGCAAATGTACTTCTGCTATCATGCAGCGGGCACTACCGCCACCGTTGGTTTCAATGGTTTGTAAAGAAGAATGCAATATGCGGTTGTAGCCTTCCAGTTGTTGGCGTTGCGCATCTGTCAGTGCTTCGTATGCTTGTGACGACATCACCAGTATTTTCTCACCCGCTGCATTGTGCACCTGCAACATGTTGCCGGCAAAATGATTCATTTGTTCCCAAGTGATAGGGATGACTTGTTTGCCAGATGCTTCAATGGTTTTCACCACTTCGTTTTGTTCGATGTGGTTGGTAATGCTATCAAGGCAAATGACTACATATTTGTCGGCCACACACATCATCACATTGGTGTGGTAAATGGGTTGATGATGTTGATCGACGGCAGTAAATACAACGGGCTTGTATTGCAGCCGGTCGCAAAAATCTTGCAACACGCTACGGTCGGTGCGGGGGGCGAGGCAGGCATACGCAATACGGTTTTCTCTGTCGAGTACCATGCTGCCTGTACCTTCTAAAAACAGTTGCTGCGCTTCGTAAGCCGTGAGGTCTATTTGCTGCACAACTTTGAATTTAGTTGCAACAGTTTCCAGTACATGGGGCTTTCTTTCTTGCCTTCTGTTTTCTGCAAACATAGGGTAGAGCACTACAGTGCCATCATCATGAAAAGACACCCAGTTGTTAGGAAAAACAGAATCGGGTGTATGAGGTCTTTCAGTGTCTTGTATAACCGTTACATCTACACCAGCATTACGCAGTTTATCTACAAAAGCATCAAACTCTGCAATGGCTTGCTGTTGTACCCGTTGCTGGTCTGCATCCGCCACCTGAAAAGCATTGTTGACGGCCGTTTCAGCATTATAACCAAAACGAACCGGGCGTATCATGAGTAAGTGATTGGTTGTTTGCATCAAATACAATTTTTGGTTTGGGGTTATTCGTTTTTGGTTCAGTAAGTGATGCTTGCTGATTTAACATGTAGGATGTTCATGTAGTATACAATGCTTGCATAAAAAATCAGCTACTGAAAATGGAGCTGATTGAAAATGCGAACCACAAACAACAAACCCCAATTCACAAACCAAAAACTAAAAACAACAAACAATGTTAATCAATCTCATCCCGCAACAACGGCATGCTCATGCAATGGAAACCTCCACGAGCACGGCTCAGTTCTGCCGAAGGCATTAAGATGAATGTGTCTTTCAGTTGTTCGGGGCTGGTTTTGCCGGCTTCAAAATCTTGCAGCAAATCGGCCACATGCACCACATTGAAACCCGCATGCTTAAAGGCATCCACGGTTTTGTCGTTGCGGTCGTAGCCCAGCACCACACCTTCTTTTATGGCCAGCAGGTTGCAGCTATCCGTCCATTGCTCACGGGCATCGTACGGAAATTCATTGTTGCCGCTGTAGATGAATTTTACTTTTTCCTTGCAGCCCAAATCGTTTTTGCTGATGTCTTCCAGCAAGGCTTCGAGGTTATCGAAATACACGGGTTTGTCCAGCTGCTTGTGGTGAAATTGTATCAGCGAAATCTTTTCATCTTTCTTGGGGGCATTTTCCAATATGCGTTCTACGGGGTCTTCGTCCAAACGCTTCACTGCTTTTTTGGAGAAGTTGCCGAGCATCACCCACACGTTTCTTTTTACCTGTGTAAATACCGTGTCGATGTGCATGTAGTCCCGCTTTTTAGGAATGCGTACCACGGTTACTTTCTTCACTACTTTTTCTTCAAACAGCAGGTTGATGGCCTGGTGTGCTGCTTCCCAACTGGTGCGTTCACTTACTCCAATCAGCAGGTGGTCTTTGCTCACCACCATTACATCGCCACCTTCCAGCGTTACCTTTTTTTCGCCACCTTCTTTGGGGTTCAGAAAATGATGATGCTTTTCTGGTATCTCTAAAATCTTGCTTTGAAAAGCGGCAAACAACGGATGGTTGAAGAAAATGTATTTGGCCAGCAATGCTTCACGGGTGCGGGCTTGTCGGGCAGGTTTATTCAGCAATACATGGTCGCTAATAACGATGCCAATATCTCTGGTGAAAATGAAATTGGGAATGGGAGCGAAGAGCATTTCATTGTCGTCGCTGGTGCCGCTGATGAAGAGCTTAGCTAACGCATCGGCATCGAGTTCCATCATGTGCATTTGCGTAGCGTAGGCCACGCCTTCCAATGCACACACAGAGGCCACGAGTTTTAGTTTTGTTTTCTGATTGTTCAAGATGTCGGCCAGCAGCCATTGCAGCTCAATCACCTTGTCACTTTTGAAAAAATCTTTGTGCCCGGGTTTGTAAAAGTTGCGTTTGCGCTGTGGGGCATCAATGGCGCTGAGCTTGCCTTTTACTTTTTCGGGGTCGAGAAAATAGAGCAGCACTTTGGTGTAGTAGTCGTACTCTTTTCTGCGAATGGTGTCGAGGTGAACAATGTCTTCAAATAGCCAGTCTTGTGCTTTGGACGGAACAACTTTGCCCAGTCCGCTATCGGGACTGTGGACCAGCAAACGGCGCAATGTGCCAATTTCTGAGGTCACCATCAATTGTGGTGTTGTAGCTTTTTTAGCCATACAATGGATTTCGTGAAACAATATCCACCTTTCCGTATCCGGTCTTTGAAAAAAGGCTATTCAGTGGGTGCTGCCCGAAAGGAGGAGAACAGGGCAACAAGAACAGCAGGCGACCGGAGGGCTAAATTAGGGAATTGGGCATTCGGAAGAAAGGAAATTTGGGAAAGGAGGGGGCGGCATGCTGTTTGATACTAATTTTTTAAGGGAGGCTTCATGTAAGTGCAGGGCAGAAAAAAAAGCCGACGGCTCCCAACCCGGCCATGGGGCCGGCAATGTGGCTACCAACTTTGTATTGGAGAAGAGGCTAACGTTAAGGTGCTTGGCGTTCGGGCGGGATTTTAACCACTAAAGTAAAATAGAAGTATGAAAGATGAATTAACCACAAATGCTGATGCAGGGCAAGTCGCCCCGCCTGACGCAAAACACTTGTTATCGGCTGTGGCTTCTATCGAGCAAATCGAAGAAGTCGCAAGACAATATTTTGAAGTCAAATATCCTTTAATGGACTTGACGAATGATGACGATAAGTGTGAAATTGATTGGTGGGATATGTTGCAGTTTGTTCAGCACGTTCTGTCCTGCCATTGCCGATAACGTTTTGGCGCTTGGCGCAGTGGGGGATTTCGGAGCACTTCACTATCAACCAAGCACAAAGTTTGATAGAAGCACTGCACTTCAATTAACCACGTCAGCCCCCATTGCGGCAAACGGCTGTTACCGGCTGGCATTCTGTCTGTCGTCATAGTTCGTTAATGTTTTTAATGAGTGTCAATACGCTGTTTGGATTGTTTAAGTCGTAAAACCAATTACTGTCAAAGTCCTTAATTGTCGCTGGATTTTGGCTGTTACCAATTACCAAACTATGAAATTTTGTTTTGTTGTCTTTCGCTGATTTTACTTGGTCTTGTGTTGTTTTGTCAAATGCAGACATCACAAAGTCGGAAACCATTATCACGTCTGCCTTTTTAAAGTCCTGAGTTGTTAACATTCTAAGTGCTTCTCTCATAGCAGGAGTTGCGTCTGTTCCACCGTGAAAACTCATTGAAAGAAAAGAAATTATTTTATCCAAAGAGTTTTTTAAATCTGTCAGGTTAAGCGTTTCAATACCTGTCGAAAACGAAATGAGATAACACTTTCGGTTATCACGAATGGCGATTTTCAAAATGGCGAAACAAAGTGTCTTGGCAACTGTTTCAGGTGTTCCGTGCATTGAACCGCTCGTATCAACACAAATGATAAAAGGCCCTTTAGCTTCTTCTTTTCCCTTTTGTCGTTTGTCCTGAAATTCTTCTTCACGGTATGAGAGCATTTTTGCTTGATACTCGAATGTTTGCAGTTTCTTTTCTGCAAACTTTTTGAAGAAAACAGATTGCATAGTTTCGTCAGCAAGTAATGCTGTTTCAGACGGTAGCAAACTGCTTAAATCATCGCTTTCGTGAATGCCGATTAAGTCCGCTTTGCTTGCGTGTTCAACTTTCCATTCTGGTTTTAATTGAATGTTTGCAAAAAGCTCTTCTTCAAACTCTTTTTCAGCTTGTCGCATTTTGCCAAGCATTTCGGCAAGTTCTTTTAATGATTTGTCTCTCTGCAAAAGTTCAGCATACCGTTTTAAAATATCAAGATTTACTCGTTGCCAATTTCCTTTGCTCATATCCCAAAGCCGTCCTAATTCTTTAGTAAATGGCTCAAGTGCTTCTTGCAATTTTTTCAGTTCTTCAATACGCTTGTATAATTCTTCACAGAATTTTTGCCTTTGTTCTTCTATTTGGTCAAGTTCCCATTTTGTTTGTTTCTTGTAAAGTAATTCGTCCCACTTTTCATTGAAGTGTTCTTTTACACTTTCAAAACTTGGCTTGTCTTTATCGTTTTTATTTTTTTCATCCAAACTTTTGGCAAACTCCTTTTCATAAAAAGTAACATCAAGCTCCTTTTTGTCATAGTTGTTCTTAATCGTTGGATTTACTTTCTCCCATTTATTTTTGAATTCAGACCTTTTGCTATGTTCAAATTCTTGCTTTAGCTCTATTTCATTTTCAAAAGGATTCTCAGTTTTATTTAATTGTTTCTTGGTCTTATTTACGAAGTCAAGAATATCCTGTGTTATCTTTTCAGCAAGTTCAGGGTCTTTTGAACACAATTCTTTCATTGTGGGATTAGAGAGAATTTCATTAATAGCAGTAGCAAAATTATCAGTATCAGCATTGGCGAAGCCAATGCCGATTTCTGATTTCTTTTGCAACTGAAAATAAACGCTTTGAGCTAACTTTCTTCTAGTTACTTCATCTGCAATTGAACCGAATGTTTCAAACCTATCGAATTTATTGTCCATTATCTAAGCGGTTTTCGATAGCTTCTTTAAGTTCATTATATAGGTCTTCATCTATGTCAGTATTGTTTAAGTAGTAATCCATGTCGTTACTTAGAAATTCATGAGAGTTTGTAATCTCGTGATTTTCCAATTGTTCGAAAATCCATTCTTCAAATTCGTCTGTCAACTCTGAAAGGGCAAAATCGCTTTTCCCATTTGACAAACTAAGTAATGCAGAATCAATGAAAACATCATGTTCGACATTTTCGTAAAAATGCTGAATTCTACTCACTTCAACTTCCAATTTTTCAATTTCATTTTGAAGTTGTCTTAAGTTGTCTTCGACAATTTCTGCATAGGATTCATTTACAAACAGATTTGTTCTAATATGCTTTAAGTCATTACTTTTAAAACTATCTATTCTTGATTTGAGGTTACTTGCTGTTGTGAGAACTACTTTTACTCGTTTATCCCAATCTTTTTTAACCGCAGGGTGTGGTCTTTTAGTTGCAGGTTTTTCACTGTCTGTTGTTTCAATTTTTCGTAGTTGACCATCATGAACAATGTTGTTGGGCTTGTTGCTTAATTTAATCCTGAAATTTTGCGGGTAATTTCTTCTTTGCCAATCATCACTTGAATTTTGATAGAATGTTACATTAGTGTAGTCGTCACCTAATTGATTATAGTCTGAAATTTTTATAAGAGGTCGGTTAAAGCCTTCAATGAAATAGAAATGCTGATAATAAATTTTGGGTATTTGAACCTTTTTCATGTGACTTGTTTCTTCAAGCACTTCTTTCCAAAAGTCTTTCAACTCGTCTGAAATTGAACTTATATTTAATGAAAGATTATATCCGTGTTTTTGGATAGCGTCTCTAACAAACTGAGAAACAGCTTGAATTTGTTCTGTCTCATTCCAAAGACAATCTTTAATTAAAAAGCAATCCATTAAATCAACTGTTTTCCTGTCATTGAGAAATGCAGAAGTCCGAAGAAGTCTAACAATTTTTCTCCACCTACGGTCTGAAATGTAAATCGGATTTTGTTTGTTTTCTTCTCGCTGATTGTTTTGGTCTATAAAACTCCTGATAACGTGAATTACATTGAACACATTTTCAGGAATTTCTATTTCGTCAATTTGTTTGTTCCACTTTTTGTATTCGTCATCAGAGATTTTCAATGCTTCACCAACGGTGTCTCTGTATGAGTTCAATGTCTTTGAAATCATGTCATTGAAACTCTGCTTGTCCTTTATTCCATCAACAATTAAGCGAACAAGAAATCTGTCCCAAAGGGCTTCAAGTCCTTCGCCTTTGCTTGGCAATTCGTTTGAAGCTGAAATAAGTGCTTTCATTGGCACTTGAATTTCTTGCTCTCCGTTACGGTAAATCTTTTCGTTAAGAACAGTCAATAAAGCGTTTTGTATTGAAGGTCCTGCCTTCCAAATTTCGTCAAGGAAAACAACCGTTGCTGTCGGTAAGTAATTTTTTACAATTCTCTCGTATTTGTCGTGGTCTTTAAGTTGAGAAATAGAAACGGGTCCAAATATTTCGTCTGGCGTGCTGAAACGGTTCATAAGATATTCAAATGAACTGCCGTCTTTGTATGCGAATTTAAGTCGTCTTGCAACTAAGGATTTTGCTACTCCTGGTGCACCTAAAAGAAAAATACTTTCTCCTGCAACCGAAGATAGGAGTGATAAAGCGATTACTTCTTCCTTTTCAATCACTCCGTCATTTAGTCGTTTGAGTAGTTCTGTGATTTTGGGTTTTACTGTCATCTGTCCAAAAATATTTTTGTTTGTTTAATGTATGCTGTGACGTTGTTTATGCTTGCCGGTAACGTTCGAGTATTTGCGAAGGCAGGGAATTCATTGAACGTCCAGCCCGGAACAAATGCCCAGTTGAAAATATGTTGTTGAAGTTATGAACTAAAGCTGAACATTGAACGTCGAGCCCGAACCGCTGCTGATACTTGCACATAGTTGATGGTACAATGTCCAGCCCTGCTTTTGCAAATACTTTTGTTGGGCGTTCGTTTTTTGTCAGAATGGTAAATCGTCAGCAATTGGTGGTACTGGTCGATTGTTTTGTTGCCCGTTAATGTACCAGCCAGACAGTTGCAAATAATAACCTCTTGGTGCTGTGATTTCTGAATTTTCAGGTGGGAATATTCTTGAAAGTGAAACTCTTAAAATTGTGCCTGCTGGAATTGTTGCGATTGTATCTTGATAACCAACATAACTTATGTTACGATAATTATTTCCATTAGGATACCTGAAACGTGTTTTGCTGTCAAAGGTTACTCGTATAAGGTCGTGGTCGGCAGTCCAAAAACCAACACTTTTGTTTGGCATTTGTCCACCGTAAGGAATATAGCCTGACCCACTATTTGTCCATTGAAGAAGTCTGCCAAACAAATTGTTGATATGCCCGTTCCAATCAATGATATTCCTTTGTCGAATGAAGTTTGGCATATTGTCAACCCTTCTTAAAAATGATTTTGCAGAAATGATTACATCTTCAATGTGTGGTGGTTGAAGTATTGCTCTATTTGTAAAGGTTAAATCCCAAATATCACCAACTTCAAAATCCGTGTCTGTTGGCTGATTATAGTTTCCGTTATTCAATAGCCTTACATAGCGATTGTTTGAAAGAACAAGTCCTCCAACGCAAGCATTATGTGACATATGAGTTTTAGAAACTATTAAAACCTCCATTTTACAAATGGGTTATTTTGTAATTGAAATTATCTGCTAATTTATTAGCAACAATTGACCTATGACAAGCCTCTGGATGTTCTTCGACACAAAAGAGTGCAATTTTGTTTGCTCCAATATTATCAAGGTTCTCAAAGAATTTTTCAAAGTTAAAGTTGCCCAATATTTTATTTTTATATTCAATTACAAAAACCTTCCCCAATTCTTGCCTTTCACTTTTCAATTCGCCTCTTTCAGCGTCTATTTCTTTTTGTAATTCTCGAATTTCTGTTGTTGGTGCTAAATCTTGAATATAACCATACTTAATGCCTAAGTCATTTAATTTCTCTTGAAGTCGATTGCTGTTTACAAAAGAGTATTTTGCTCCTCTAACACCTCTACGCTGCCTTATGTCGCAAAATGTATCAATATTATTTTGGGTGAGTTTATCGAAGAATTCGTTTTCTGTTGAGTTGTAAACTCCAATTGTGAAGAACTCCATATTTATAGATAGGCTTTTCTTGATGTAACGTTTATTGGGTTACCGAACAAATCAATTGCAGAAAGCCCTTTATTAAGTTCATTTATTACAGTTGCTTGGTCTTTAACTTTTCCGTTTTCGTCAATGTGTTTTAAAATAATATTGTCTGTGTTTAAAACCTTGCCAATTAATTTACTTCTGTGGCATTCACAAGGCTTACTTTCGCTACACATAATAACAACATTGATATCTTTATTGTAAGCTGTTTTTAATCTTTCAATTCCGCTAATGAAAAATTCCTTTGTTTTTACTACTTCGTAATCAACTTTTCCTTCACTGTCGTAACAAGATGTGTCTTTGGGTCTGCCACCAATATTGTCGCCCATAAAAACATACTTTATTCCATTACGCTCCAAAAGAAATTTAAGGTCATTCTGATTGTACTGTGGGTTGAATTTCGAATATGGTTGTGAACGAACATCAATAAGGTATTCAATGCCAAATTCCTTCAGCAAAGCAAGAAAGTCCTCTGACTTTCTATTGCCGTGTCCGATAGTATAAAGTGGCTTTTTTGTCATACCTCAAAAATACGAATAATTTGTCTTTTGGATGCTCTTTAATTAACGGACTGTCGCTTTAAAATGACGCCCAACGGTTCTGGTATTTATGAAGGGCGGGATTAGATGTACAAAAGTTAAGCTTTGC
>NZ_DAIRUZ010000013.1:0-14148 GCF_036803085.1 Phnomibacter sp.
TTACCTCTGAACACAGCTATAGAATACATTTACACAAAGTGTTTTATACTACCACAAAAATGTAAACAGCGGATTGAGCAACTGCGTAAATACACTCACCAAAAGTTGGAAAACTTCAACCAGCTACTCTCCTAGCCTATTCATTAACTCCATTGTTTCGTTTACTTTTTCGATGGATACCATCGCACGAAGATTTCCCGTCAACAATAAATGGCCTCCATCTGCTTTTACATAACGCACCACGTGATGTAAATTAACGATATAGGATTTATGACACCTGTAAAACATGGGCAACGGAGCCAACTGCTCTTCAAAGTGTTTCAGATTTTTACTTACGAGCACCTTAGTGCCGTTGCTTAAATGAAAATCGCTGTATGCAGCCTCCCCTTTTATGAGTACAATTTCGTTGGGTTTCAAAAAATGCAAACTATGCCCTGTTGGCAACGCAATGCGTTTCTCCTCCCAATTGGTGCGGGCTTCCAGGTTTTGCTGTAGCGCTTTCAACTGTTGCACCTGACTTTGCTTATCTGTTTGTACAAAACGTTCAACTGCTTCTATAAGTTGAGAGTGCTTGATGGGCTTCAGCAAATAGTCGATGGCAGAAAAGCGAAATGCCTGCAAAGCATACTCGCTGTATGCAGTGGTAAAGATGATGCGATAGTCAACCTCTTCGGGATTGAAAAAATCAAGAATTTCTAACCCGGAATGTCCCGGCATTTCTATGTCGAGAAAAACCAACGATGGTTTGTGCTTGTGAATGGCTTTTACCCCCGAAGGCAAATCTTCGCAAAGCGCCAACACTTGCAATTGCGGACAATACTGCTCAATCATGGCCTGCAATAAGGCTCTTGCTCTTGGCTCATCATCTATAATTATACATGTATGCATCTCTCTATATATTTTTATTTTGCCGCTGTGGCGAAGGCACATGCAGTTCTACTGTTGTACCTGCAGCCATACCCAGCGCATCGTACTTATCAATTATTTGTATGCTGATGACGTTTGTCAATCCTTTATTCAAAATCTCTAACCGCTTTGCATTTGCCGACATGGCAAACGATTCATGCTGCCTGTAGCGATGCGCATTCAACTGTTCGCTTTTCTTGCGCCCAACACCATTGTCATCTATTACTATTATTAATCCTTCAGCACCAAGGCTAAACTTCACCAATAACTCCCATCTGTTTTTGCTGTGCAGCAATCCATGCTTAATAGCATTTTCAACATAAGGCTGTATCAACATGGGCGGCAACCAATGAACATCCGTTTGTAAATTGGGTTCTACCTCAAGCTTGTAATGCAACTTATCTTCAAACCGAAGTGCTTCCAAATCAAGATACAACTGCAAAGCTCTTAACTCTTCACTTAATGTAATCAAATCCCTATTGCTCATATCCAACACCATGCGGGTAAGCTCCGAAAATTGATTGAGGTAATTGGCGGCTTGTAATTTATCGTTGGTGTATATGTAAGACTGAATTGTATTGAGTGCATTAAAAAAGAAATGCGGATTCATTTGGCTTTTAATACTTACCAACTTGCTGCGTTGTAACTCTTGCTCCAGTTGCATTTGCTGCGTTTTAAGGGCATTTTCCCTTTGCTCTCTACGCAGCTTTATTTTGAAATACACATACACTCCAGCGATTGATATAATACTTATTACCAACAAAAACCACCATTGCCGGTACAATGGTGCTTGAATTAAAAAGTTCAATGTTAATGGTTGTGCAGCAGGCAATCCATCTTCGTTGGCAGCTTGTATTTGCAAGGTGTATTTACCCGGTGCCAATGCAGACAGATTCAATGACCGTACACCCGTTTCCAACTGTTGCCACGGTTGATCATTGATGCGATATTCTACCTTTTGCTCATTGATATTTTTATACGATAAAACAGCAAAACCAATGGAAAGATTATTTTGATTACTCGCCAGTTGCATACCATCTTGCCATAATACTGAATTGCCATTTACCAACACCTGATGAATATCCATAATCGGAGCTACAGTATTTGCAGCACCCATAGTTGCATCAAACTGTACCAAGCCTTGCGTGGTAGCCACATACAGTTCACCGTTTAACCAACGCATGTCTTTGTATTCAGCCTTCGGCAATCCATCGGCTACGGAATACACTTGCATTGTTTTTTCCTTCCTGTTATATTTCAGCACTGCTTCATCCGAAAGCATCCAAACATCATCACCATGCACCTGCAGTTTGTAAATGCTGTTAGCAATTGGCTTGTCCGTAAGCGGACTTATCTGCATGTTGCTGTTCAATAGCAGCACACCCTGACTGTAAGTGGTAATAAACACTTCATCATTGGCTTGCAACAGGCTGGATGCATAAACTGGCAAACCTTTATACATTAAACTGCCAGAAGCAGTAGGCGTATAATAAAACAGACCACCACTGGTAGCTGCAAGAAGTGTTGCCGTAGCTGCATTATACAACACCCAACGGCCTCTGTTTCGAGGCACTTTTGCCTTTCCGGAAAATGCAATTTTTGCTGGCAATACCGTGTCTGCCGGAAATTGACTATTGAAAAAACCAATACCACTGGCATGGGTAAATGAATACCAGTTATCTCCCATCGGTACAACATTTTTACCCGCAAACATGTATTGCTGTTGCAACGAAAAGTTTTTCAAATAAGTAATTCGATCAGAGCATAAAAAAGTTCTGCTATTCAAATCGTCATGCAATATGTGCAACACCTCATGGTTAGTGGGTGCCTTATACAACGTTTGATATAAATGCGTTTTCGTATCGAAAGCAAGCAGCCTGTGCACACTTGTTCCTGCCAATAATATTTGTTCATTTTTTTCAGCAAGTGCAGTTATAGACTCATTATTGTAGCCGTACAATCTGGTTGCCATATTCGGCACCATAATCAATCCTTTATCCAAAGTTGCAAACCAATAACTTCCTTCCCTATCTTTTGCAATACGGCTAATGCTACTGTTTTCAAAAAAACAATGGCCATCATACATTGGCTTCAAATCTTCCGAAAAACAATAGGCCCCGGCAGTAGTACTTATCCAAAACTGAGCACCCAAACTGTTTACTTCCTGGATAAAAGTATTTGGCTTAAGAATAGACAAAGCTTGTACTCCATTCTTACCGATGACGTATACATTAGGAGATCCGGTTTTTGCAAAAGCCACAAAGCCAAAAGACGTTTTCCGCAGAAAAAAAACACCGTCCAACGAATGCCCCAATTCCAAATGCTTTTCTAAACGTTTTCCATCAAAGCGGTAAATGAAATTTCCGCTTATAAAAAACAATGTATTATCATCAAAACAAGCTGCCGAATAAAAAGTACCAGGATAGGACAAACTGCTGCGCTGCTTTGTAATTGTATTCAGCACCCTGATACTGTCATACTTCACCGATACCAACAAATTGCCTTGTATAATACCTGCCGTTGAATAAGTACCAGGGCTGTTGAAATTTTGTTGCCGTACAATAGAATCGTTATTGGTACAATAAAAATTGCCGGCAAAATCCTGCACCCAAATTACGCCCTCAGAATTTTCCATCAGATTACTCAAGCTATACCCTTGCAACATGCTGGATTTGTACTGCAAAAACTTTACACCATCGTAGCGGCTTAATCCACGATCATGGCCCAACCATAAGTACCCCTTCTGATCTTGCATTACAGAATACACTGTGTTGCTGGGCAATCCGTTTTGATTAGTAAGCATACGGTACACAGGGTCTTGCCCGTTTCCGGAAAGCCAGCATATCAGTATCATTAAAAAGAGTATTACCCGCATCATGGCAAAAGTAAACTGCCTTTCACCAACATCCACTTCAGCTATGTAAAAGGCAGTCTTTTGAATGTCAATAATACGCTGCTGCTAAATACTGCTGAATATTGTTTTGCCAAATCCTCAGCAGAATTCACGAAAAGGCTTTTTTTGTGTACAGATGTTTGCCGAATACGCAACTACAACAAGGTATTTGCCCATTACTTTGCGCAGCTATAACACATGAGCACAGTATCTTTTTTATCGGCCAGGGCATTGCACAAGGCTTACAACAATGTAGCCGTTGTGGCACCTATCAGCTTCAACCTGCACGGTGGTTGCAGGCTGGCCATTGCCGGCGAAACAGGCTCCGGTAAAAGCACTTTGCTCAAAATGATAGCCGGCCATGTGCAACCCGACGGCGGAGAGATCTTCTTCAACGGCGAACGCATTTTAGGGCCGAACGAGCAACTGCTGCCAGGTCACAAAGGCATTGCTTGTCTGAGCCAGCATTTTGAATTGCGCAATAATTACATCGTAGCCGATTTATTGGATTATGGAAGTGAGCTCAATGCGGAAGAACAACTGCAACTCTACCGGCTTTGTGAAATAGACCACCTGTTACAACGCAAAACCAACAGCGGCTTATCGGGCGGGGAAAGACAAAGAATAGCACTGGCCAAAATTTTAACCACACAGCCTGGGCTACTATTGCTCGATGAACCGTTTTCAAATTTGGACACACTACACAAGCAATCAATGCGACGAATAATAGCCAACTTACACGCTACCTTGAACATTGGCATCATCATGATTTCGCATGATACTACCGACATGCTGAGCTGGGCAGAAGAAATTTGGATTATGCAGCATGGTAAGCTGGTTCAACAAGGTTCAGCAAGGGAGATTTATTATCATCCCGTATCTGATTACGTGGCTGGTTTGTTTGGCGTGTACAACGCATTACCAACTGCACAAATACAAACATGGTTTCCGCATTTTTCAAACGGTACAGCGCAAACCATTCACATCAGCAGGCCAGAACAATGGCAGATAAGCCTTGTGCCTGTGCCGCATTTTCTGGAAGCACAGATTGAAACTATATCATTTGAGGGTCCTACTGTTTTGCTCGGCATTCGTGTGCAAGGGCAACTGTTGTTTTGCCGCAGCATGCAACATGCTGTGTCCGTTGGACAAACAATCTATGTGCATTTGCAACTTTGCTGATGCTTTTAGCATTTGCCCACCGTGTAGTTTATCAGTCAAGTATTTCATTAACAGAATACTCAGAAATCTTTAACCTGCTTTTGTATCATCATTGTTGTAGTAGTCCGTCATACAGGCATACTAAAGCAATCGTTATGAAACGACTACTACTCATTGCCATTCCCTTGCTACTGTTATTAACTGCTTGCAGCAAACAAGCTATTATTCGTCCGCCTGTAGATGAAAGTGAATGGTTGCGCAAAGAAAGAGGCATAGTGGTAGCCAGCAATTTTGGCTGTACCAGCTTTGTAATTGAAACCAGTCGTGGCTATGCGTTGCTACGTATGTGGGGCGGCTCGGCGCCATTTATGGGCACTACTTTGTACGGCAATTTTAGCAGCTGGGGTGTAAAAACAGTGTACAACAGAACCGAAGGATATTTAATGACAGTTGATGTACAAGATTACTGGCTCGGCTACTGGCAAGCCATGGATGGAATGGCCTGGAATTGCGGTGGCCTGTTTCCGGGAAAAGCAAATAATGGCAACACTCTAGGTGTAGATTCCACATCAACATCTTCGAAATAACCGACAACATTTTCCGATGCATACTTGATTTACCTTTATGCTATCAGCAACAGAATATCAGGTATGCATCATGTGTATTGTATCAGTGGTTTGGGTGCCGACTTTCGCATTTTTAAACAGTTGCAATTGCACAATGCAACATTGCATCCTATAGAATGGACGATGCCGGATGCAGGTGAAACACTGCCACAATATGCAGCACGACTGGCGGCACAAATCAAACATGCACAACCCATTTTATTGGGCGTTTCATTTGGAGGTATGCTGGCTACAGAAATCAGCCGCATCGTGCCGGTGCAGCAAACCATCATTATCAGTAGTTGCAAATGCAGACAAGAGCTACCAATATGGATGCGTACAGCCGGCAAATTGCAGCTACACAAAATGGTGCCTTATTGGATGGTGACGCAATTCAGCAGCCTCAACAAGTATATTTTTGATACACAAAGCAAGACCGAAGATTTGTACATCAAACAAATGATGCTGAAAGACACGCACCATCTATTTGTGAAAAGGGCTGTAAACATGATTCTTACCTGGCAGGGTCAAACGCCTACACAGAATATCATACACATTCATGGCAGGGCCGACAAATTGTTATTGCCCAAAAAAGTAAGCGCTAACTATTGGCTCAGTGATGCAGGTCATTTTATGATCTGGAACCGGGCAACAGAAGTAAGCCAATACATCAATGCTGTATTCGATGCATTGGCAAAATGATAAAACAACAATCGGCACCTGTATAATACAGGCACCGATTGAGTGATTGCTTGTTTAATAAATAAATTACTTACTTACTTCTTCAATTACTGTTGAAGAAAAAGTTTTTACCTGAACAGCGAGTTTCTTACGGAACACACCTTCAGCGGTTGTCAGTTCCAGTTCGATACGCTCCAGTTCTTCGGGGCGAAACTTCACGGTAACAGTGTGATTCTTTACGTTGATACGATCAACGAACAACAACTCTCCCATTTCGTCGGCAATGCGGAATACAGCGGGCTTGTCATTGTTTTGCTGCAGTTGAACCTGCAGGTAAATGAAGCGGTCGTCTGAACCGTAGTGACGAACAACGATATTTCCAGCGTTCTGGTTTTCAGTTTTGCGGGTGTTTGATTTGCGGGCAAATGTTTCGCCGGCAGGAAGCATAGCCATTACCATGGCTGCGATTGCAATAATAAACGTGTACTTTTTCATAACTCTTGCGATTTTTAATGGTTTAATAAATCCGTTTCGATCTATTCACTTCTTCATTTCATTCGGCTAACAATCGAAGAGTTGAAACCGTAAATAAAAACGTGCATGTGTGTTTTCATATACGGTGTTCCATGCATAGGGTTGTGTTGGTGTGTGTATCAATTGATAGTGCAAACATAGAACTCATTTTTAGCGAAGCACAACCCGATTTGGCTTTTCGGCATGATACCTAAACAGCCAACCAAACCCTAAAACCCTTGCCAGCATTGAGTTTTAGCTACACATCTCCATCATGCCCAACGGTAAATTACGAAAATGTTAATGCCCTTTTTACAGTGAAAAAGGGCATCATCCGGACAATTACATGACAGTTTACTGAAACAAAAAGGCCACATCTTCAATGCTTAATTCTTGCATCAGGCCATCTTCTGTAGTAATTAATGACTCGGCTAATTTCTTTTTCCGGTCTTTCAATTGCAATATCTTTTCTTCTACTGTATGCTTGCAAATCATACGGTACGCAAATACGGGCTGCGTTTGTCCAATGCGGTGCGTTCTGTCAATCGCCTGATTTTCTACCGCTGCATTCCACCACGGATCTACAAGAAATACATAATCTGCTGCGGTTAAATTCAATCCGGCATTGCCTGCTTTCAAACTAATCAACATCACCGAAGCATCGGTATCCGTTGATTGAAATGCATTCACTAACTCCTGCCGTTTGTGTGCAGGTGTACTGCCATCTATCCTGCTGAAAACAATGCGATGCTGCATCAACGCTTGCTCCAATACATCGAGCATGCCAGTGAATTGTGAAAACACCAGCACCTTGTGCTGCGGAATAATTTGTTTCAGCTCTTCCATCAACACATCGGTCTTTATGCTGTCTTCACAAAACAGATCGGCATCTTTCACCAGTGCCGGACTATTGCATAACTGGCGCAATTTGGTTAAGCCTGCCAACACCGATAGCTTGCCAGCCTGCAATCCTTTTTGTTCAATTTCCAACAATACACTGCCGCGTATTTCCTCTTTCAACGATTCGTAAGCCATGCGCTGATCATGCCCCATGTGGCACCACAATATCGATTCGGTTTTCTCCGGCAAATCAGCCGCCACTTGTTCTTTGGTTCGACGCAGAATAAATGGCGCAATCATTTTTTGCAATGCAACCGCTTTCTCTTCATCCTTTTGTTGCTCTATAGGGTACGCATATTCTCTTCGGAAAAATTCCTTGCTGCCCAACATGCCCGGCAACAAAAAGTTGAGCTGTGCATATAAATCAACTGTTCCATTCATCACCGGTGTACCGCTCAGCGCAATGCGAAACGGTGCCTGCAGTTGTGTAATGGCACGGGTAATTTGTGCCACCGGATTTTTGATGTAATGACTTTCATCTATCACCACTGTATTAAACGTAACGGCAGCAAACTGTTCTATATCCTGCCGCAACGTACCATAGCTGGTAATAAGTACCTGATACTGCTCGTCTGTTATCCAGTCAGCTTTGCGTTGTGCTCCGTGATAAGCGATGCTGCGCAACACCGGCGCAAATTTTTCCAACTCCTGCTGCCAGTTGTACATCAGCGAGGCGGGGCACACTACCAAAAAACGGGCGGTGCTGTCTTGCTCAAACCGATGCGCTAAAAATGCAATGGTCTGCAAGGTTTTACCTAAGCCCATATCATCGGCCAGGCAGCCGCTGCCACCTGCTTCGGCCAGCAGCCGCAACCATTCATATCCTTTCTGCTGATACGGTCGCAATGCTTGTACCTGCAGGGTTTGCGGCAATGCATACAACGCATCTTCCTGCTGATGCCACTGCGTCCATTGTTGCCACCACTGCTCTGGCAATACTTGCGTCAATTGGAGTGCGTTATCATCGGTGGCATCCAGGCTCATGGCCAACCATCGGGGCACTTGCAGCTGATCGCCCTGCACCCGGCTATGCTTTACCATGCCTGCGTATTGGCGCAACCATTCTTCGCCCAACACACCAAGGCTACCATCTTTCAGCATCACGGCTTTTTGCCCGTTGAGCAACATTTTTTGCAAATCGGACAATGGAATTTTTTCTTTTCCAAAACTCACCTGAATGCTCACCTGCAACACATCTACCAGCTCTTGCAGTATCTGCAGTTTTGTTTCGGGTTTGTAGGGCGCATATTTAAAATGCCTGAGCAAATCCATGCCCCGCAATTCAATATCCGCATCCAGCAACTGATGATAGACTTTCAGAAACCAGCCTTTCTTTTGCGCATCGGCAAAGCTGAGGTAGTAGTACCCGTTGTATTGGCGGCTGAAGTTGGGATGCAAGCCTTGTAAAAATTGCACCAACGATTGCTCTGCTGTTTCATCCCGGTGAATGTGCAGCGTTACCTCATCTTGTTTGTACTTGGTAATGGGTTCGTACGCCCCTTCTATCACACAGTCTTCATATACAAACTGTGGCGTAAGCATCAAAAAAGCATTGTTGAGTTCGCTGAGCAACACACGGCGGGCAGGCGCTGTGGTAATGGCGACGGCCTCTTCCAATGCATCGGCCTGCACCTCAAAACCCTGCTGACGAATGTGGTTGGCCACGCTCCTTGCATAGTCAATGGCCGGCATGGTTTGTTCATCCCATGTATGTTCATCCAGCCATTCCAACAATTCGTAGCAACGCAGCGGCAGGTGCAAATACTGGTGATTTTTTTCCAGTAAAAAATAAAACCGTCGGTATTCTGCCAGCAATGTTTTTTCCTTTCCCTTCTCTACCCAAACATCTATTTGCGGTATATCGTTTTTTACAATTATGCAAAACGATAACATCACGGCAAAGGGATGGTACACACAAGGTGCCGTTACAATTTTATTGGTAGCACCATGCGGCAGCCGGTGGTACCACGATAGCTGTTGGCCGTATTGCTTCAACTGACCCAGCACCTGCAAAAAATAACGGGCCATGGCTTTGTCGTAAAAAGCCGGCCAGCCGGTAGCAGTGCGTTGCAATTCAAACCGCTTTTCAATCAGCAGTTTCTCTTTTTGCAAGGCCGATTCACTCACCATCATCAGCGCCTTGCGGGCTTCTGCATCCAGCCCTTTGAGGTGCTGCGCCACAATGGCCTGCATCACGGGCAGCTCTTCCATTTCTACCATGCCATTGTCTTTCTTGCTCACCTGCAGCAATTGCAATACCGGATGCCGGTGCAATAGCCGCATGGGCTGTAGCAGTAGCACGGTTTTTACAGAAACAGTTTGAGGTTGACTGGCCATGTGTGTACACAAAAAGGGGCGCAAACATAGGGTGAGTGGCACAAAAAAATCCTGCCGAATTCAGCAGGATTTTTTGTATGGCTGCGGGTTTATTTTTTACCCGCTCTTTTCTTCAGTTCTTCTACCGAAATGGTCATCAATCTTCCCTTCGGTGTATCGCCGCGATAGCTCATCACCTTCAGTTGCACCGCATCTTTCGGCACTTTTACCGCCGTGGTATAGGCAGGATAAAACTGATCGGGGAAGGAGTTGTCGAAGGTGTAATGCACTTTGATGTTGTCGATTTCCGTTTGCATTTCTACCCACAACTGTCCGTCGGCATCGAGGCGGGCAGTAAAGCTGGGCTCGTACACACTGGGGGCGTATTTAATCTGACGCACATCCAGGCGTTCGAAATGTTTCTCTACCCGGTTGGCAAAGTTCGTCCAGTTCTTTTGCTCCACAGGCGTCCACACACTTTCGATGGTGGCAAAAGCCCGGGGCCAGGTCATGTATTGCGCATGACGCATGTTGTACACCTGCTCTGTCCACAGGTTGGCCTGTCCGCCCTTGATGTATTGGGCATCCACTCCGGCAGGTACGGGGTTGAACTGATACGCTTTGTTCAACCGCAGCGTAGCATACACCCGTGGCTCAATGGCCACATCGCCCTGCATGTAATCGATATAGCTGTAGGTAGTGGGGCTCATTACCACTTCGTGCTTCAGTTTGGCTGCTTCAATGCCGCCTTTTTCGCCACGCCAGCTCATTACGGCAGCACCATCTACCAGACCGCCTTCGAGTATTTCATCCCAACCAATTACTTTTTTGCCTTTGGCCGTGATAATGCCAGTAACCCGCTTGGTAAAATAACTTTGCAGTTCGTGCATGTCTTTCAGGTTTTCCTTTTTCATGAGGGCCAGAATCTGCTCGTTTTTCTCCCAAAAATTATGGGCACATTCATCGCCACCAATGTGGATGTAGTCGAAAGGAAACAGGGCCGCTACTTCGCCAAACACCTGATCTAAAAATGTGTACACTTTTTCGTTGGCAGGACACAGTGCGTTGTCTACAATGGCGGTAAACTTACCGTCGCCCAACCAGTTCATGATTTTTTCGCCGCTGCGTACCACATAGTTTTCGGCACCGGGTGTGCAGCTCAGTTCGGGGTACGAAGCAATGGCCGCCAGGCTATGGCCGGGCACATCTATTTCGGGTAAAATATTCACAAAACGTTCTTTGGCATAGGCAATAATTTCCTTCACATCTTCCTGCGTATAAAAGCCGCCATAGGTTTTGGGCTCGTTAGGTTCGGGCTTGCTCATATCACCGAAGTAACCCTCTTTGGGCACCCGCCACGCTCCTACTGATGTGAGCTTGGGCAGGCCTTTGATTTCGAGGCGCCAGCCTTCGTCGTCGGTGAGGTGCCAGTGAAACACATTGAACTTATACCGGGCCATCTGATCGATGTAATCTTTCACTTCCTGCTTGGTAAAAAAGTGACGGGAAACATCAAACATGAGTCCACGCCACGCAAAGCGGGGATAGTCTGTAATGTTGGCGCAGGGAGCTGTCCACTGTACATTTTTCTGCACTTGCTTCGCTTCTATTTCTTTGGGAAACAACTGCACCAAACTTTGTACGCCGTAGTAAAAACCGGCGGCCTCATTGGCTTTGATGATGATTTGTTTCTGGTTCACTTCCAGCTCATAGCCTTCTTTGCCCAACGTTGCATTGGCCGGTTGCAACTGCTGCAGCACAATGCTGGCGGTAGCAGGTTTCCCCTGTGTAAACAGCATGGTATAACCCGTAGCGGTAGTGAGTTTGTGCTGCAGCCATTTTTGGGTGTATTGCAGCGACGCCATGTTGGGTGCATCTACCACAATTTGCTTGGGCAACAGGTAGCTACCGGGATTTTCTTTTACCGAAACCGGTTGCGGAATAATGGCCACCCTGCTTTGCTGGGCGATGGTTTGTCCTATGCCTGTTGCCAGTGCCAGCAACATCATCAGTTTTTTCATGTATGGGCAATTTTAAATTCGGGAAGGGGCAAGATAGTTGATTGGCTTTTGCAGCCAATGCCGGAGCTATTGATAATGTTTTTTATTAACACATGCGCCATACTACTAAACAATCAATGGGCATACGCATTTAGGTCGCAATTTCCATGAAAAGGCAAGGAACATCCCAACTTTTCCCCATCCCTTATCAAGTGAATCAACATTACTTCCGGCCCCAACACTTTTTAGTGTATGCAATGAAGGAAAATGGATGAATCCATTTGTAAGCCTAACATGCCATCTATAGCCCACGGTTTTAACCGTGGGCTATAGCATATGAGCAATACACAAAACCGTTTGAACGGTTTAGAAGACTGCAACAATCTTGAACTGCAGTGGCGAGGGCTTTGTTCGCAACCTCCCATTACGCTTGCCTTTCTTTTTTCCAAGAGAAAGAAAGTGACATGCCGCTAACAGAACCGCTTAGTGTAGTGAAGCATTCAAAAAAACAGCTGTTCTTGGCGTTAACAGAAGCAATACGGGTTATTGAATAAAATTCCCTCCATTAACCCTCTTTTAATGGAATACATCCTGCTGTACATTGCGGGTATGAAACAATGGATTGTTTTGGTTTGTATGAGTGTGCTGTGGGCCCAATGCGGCCCCTCCGCCGGAGATGAAAAAGACGGCCATCCCCGCATTGTGATTGAAACACAATACGGCGATATTGAAGCCGAACTGTACCCCGACAAAGCGCCGCAAAGCGTAGCGGCATTTCTACGGTTTGTCGATTCCGGGTTTTACCAACGCAGCAGTTTTTACCGCATACTCAGCCAAGACAACCAACCCATGGGCAGCGCCCCCGCCGAACTAATTCAGGGCGGCCTGTGGGGCACGGGCAACAAACGGGAATACCTGAAAGGCATACCGCATGAAAACACACAGCAAACAGGGCTGAGGCATATCAACGGGGCCCTATCCCTGGCCCGGCAAGATACCGGCACCGCCAACACCGAATTCTTTATTTGCATCGGCAACCAACCGGGCTTCGACTTTGGTGGCGACAACAACGGCGATGGCCAGGGCTATGCCGTATTTGGACAGGTAACCAAAGGCATGGAGGTGGTACAAAAAATTTACCGCCGCCCCGAAGAAAACCAATACTTCACCCCGCAAGTGGATATTATAACGGTGAGGAGGAAGTGAGAGATGCTCATGTTGATTAGCAACTATAAACGGTTAGAAAATTGCACCTATGGCCAACAATACAACATGTATAACCGGGTGTATTGTACTAATAACAATACTAAATGTATAACGCTATAACATTGACCATCAATAATGTTTCATTAGGTGTTTTTGAAAACAGTATCATATATTTACGTGTTGTGTGCCATACTGCCAAACAGTTTTGCCAGCGTTGGGGGCGACAGTAAAAATGTTCTTTATCATTTAGATTTGACTTGACCTAAAGCCCACATCGGCTTGACCTTCATTGTTCAACTTTTGTACATAATTTGTTCTTTAGTTTTTCAATTTGGCATTTGTAACGGCTGGACTTTTGCTCAAGTCATAGGCAAGTGGACACAGTACGCAGTTTGACAATCACTGCAACCTTGACCAAGACTTTTGAGCAGCACGACACATAACGACAAGAAATTTTTGCTTTTTTCAGTAGTAGTTTTTGGGTGGACACAAATTATTTTTTATTGACACAGTTTCTAAACGCAGATGAAAAAAATCTAAACTGTATTCAATTTTTGTTGCAGCATTTGGGCGACACAAAGACGTTGAAATTGACAGCAGTATTTAATTTGGAAAAATAATTTGAGTAGTTTTTATTTTTCGTTGCAGTTTTCGGTGGACACATAAGCGAATGACTACTCAAAGAAACTTTGCGGCATTGAGCAACGACAGTTTTTAGAATAAAAAGTTCTTTTAAAATTTGAACAACCGATTCCTGAAGCGAAGACGTACGGCACACAACAAGGGGTTTTGTGCAAGTTGGGCTGACGGAATAAAAATGAGCATTTGTAATTCTATTTGGCTTTTGTTCGGGCGTGACGTTCATTGCTGAACTTTTGTACTTAACTTCAACATTAAATTTTTAATCAGCAGCGGTTATGGGCAGACGGAATGCTAATTCCCAACCTGCACAAAGCCCTGTTCGTTA